>NZ_MVOC01000001.1 GCF_002043095.1 Mycobacterium sp. AT1
CCGCCGAGCAGCGCGTTGGCGCGGCTGGGGCGGTACTTGGCCACGATCTCGACGCCCGGTTGGTCGAGGAGCAGCGGCGACGGCAGCAGGCCGCGCTCGAGGCGGGAGTTCTCCTGCGCTCTGAGCTGGCTGGACCGCAGATCCGCCGAGGTGATCTCGGCGCGCTTGCGTTCGATCGCATAGAGCAGGGCACGCCGCAGCATCTCGGCTTCGACGCGACCCTTGACGAGGTAGTCCTGCGCGCCGGACGCGAGGGCCGACACGCCGAAGTGCTCGTCGTTGAGCCCGGTGAGCACCACGATCGGGATGGTGGGGTCGCACTTGGTCACCCGGTCGAGCGCCGCGATGCCGTTCGCGTCGGGAAGGTTCAGGTCGAGCAGGATGCAGTCCGGCCGCAGCTTGGCCAGTTCGACCTCGGCGTCGGCCATCGACGGAGCCCAGGCCAACCGGATGTCGATGTCCGCGTCCACGACGAGTTCCTCGACCAGCAGGGCGTCTCCCCGGTCGTCCTCAACCAGCAGGACCGACAGGGGGCGGGTCTGGGCGCCTACGCCAGCCCCAGCCGTTGGATCAGGGTCGGATGGAGCCCCCACCGGCAACCACATCCTTCGAACGTCGCATCACGGGGCTGCCGCTGCTTGACAGTCATCCGACAGTACCGTCGTGCCAGTTCTGAACGTCTACGGCTGGGTTCCAAGGGCGGCGAGGGCCTCGTCGGCGGTCTGATAGAGAGCCAAGAACTCGTCGAGCTTGGTCAGCTGGATGGGTCGCGCCGTCGCCGGACCGCTGGCCACCACCGCGAATTTGCCGGTCCCTCCCGCTCTTTCGTGGGTCTCCGCGAGAATCCGCAGACCAACGGAGGCAAGGAAGGACACTGCGGTCAAATCGATGATCAGGGCGTCGGGACGCTCGTCGAGCAGCTCGGTGAGCAGCTCCTCCAAGGCGGGTGAGGTGGCGAGATCCACCACTCCGTCCACCATCAACACGGTGGCCCCGTCCCGCCGCTCGACCGAAGTCGAGATCGCATCGGCTGTCGACAACGGCCATCCCTCCCTAGTGAACTTCGTCGATCTTAGTGTCCGCACCCAGCTCCGCTGGACTTTAAACCAGTCGGCGGCGAGCGCGTCATGCTTAAGGTTAATGTCAAGATCGGCGACTCGCCGAGAGGGGTGCGGCGCGAGAAGATGGACCCGCCGCATCACCAGCATTCATCCCTAGACAAGGGGTCGTCCTCATACCCACGGTGGCGATTGCAAATCGCGTTTTGGGGGAACACACGCGCGTGACGGATCGCGTGACTGACGATGCCCAAGCACTCGTTGCGGATGATCCTTCCGATGACGGAGTCGCGAGCTGATGGCGGCTCTCCCCTTCCACCAGCGCTATCCCGCGGCGCTTCGACGGCACCTTGACGCCGGCGGCGAGGCCGGCCTCGCCGCGGCCGGGGAGATCGGCCGTGAAGCGTTGGACGCCCGCGTCGGCGTGGTCGAGATCGTCGACTGCCACTTCCAACTCACCGAGGAGCTGCCTGCGGCGTCCCGTTCGGCTGCCGTGAACTTCCTCAAGAAGACCCTGGCCGCGTTCGACGTCGCCTCCCGCGGGTTTGCCGACGGTGTCGAGCGATACGAGGAGCAACGCGCAAGGGCCGACGACCTCGAGGACCGCGACGCGTTTCGCGCCGCGCTGGTGAACTCCCTGCAGGAGGGGTTCTTCGTAGTCGACCGCGACGGCACCATCGTCGGGGTCAACGAGGCGTTCGAAGTCATCACCGGCTGCGGGGAAGAGGGGCTGCCCTATCGCTGGCCGTACCCCTGGCTGGTCGACCAGGACGAGGCAGCCAAGCGGCTCGCCCTGCTGGTCAAGCAGGGCAGCATGCAGGCCGAGACGCAGATCCGGCAGTCAGACGGCCGCCTCACCTGGGCCGCGGTGAGCATCAACTCGGTCACCGCAGGGGGCGCCGACGGTGACGCGTACGTCGGCACCATCCGCGACGTCACGGCGGCCAAGGCGTCGGCGGCCCGCGAGAGTGCCGTCGTGCGATTGGCGACGGCCGTCGGGATCGCGACCAGCGTCGCCGAGGTGCTCGACATCGTGCTCGAGGAGCTCCGGGCGGCGATCGACCTGAGCCGGGTCGTCGCCGTGATGTGGACCAAGTCGGGAGCCGACCCCGAGGTGCAGGTCGCCGGATCGCCGGAGCCGATTTCCTGGGGCGACCTCGACCCGTTCCTGCAGGCGAGGTTCACCGAGACGCGAGACTGGCCGCCGTTGTCGGTTCAGGCGATCGGGACGGCAGGCCCGTCGGGCCCGTGGCTGGGCATCATGGCAATGCTCTCGGGCGTCGGCTCGACCGCGCTGTGGCTGGAGAACGCCGAGCCCCGCGTCATCGGTGACGACGACCGGCTTCTCGTCACCACCCTGGTCGGTCATCTGAGCCTGGCCGTCCAGCACGTTCGCCAGTTCGAGATCGCCAGGGAGGCGTCGTCGACTCTGCAGCGGACGATGATGCCGACGACGAAACCGCCGGTCGGCTTCGCAGTCCGATACGAGCCAGCGGCGTCTCCGCTCGAGATCGGCGGCGACTGGTACGACGTGCTCGCGGTCGGCGACCGTCAGATCGGCATCGTCGTCGGTGACTGCGTAGGCAGCGGCTTGTCGGCGGCGGCGGTGATGGGGCAGCTCAGGAGCTCGGCACGGGTGTTGCTCGTCAACGGCGCCAGCCCCGGGCGGCTGCTCGACGAATTGGATTCCGCGGCGGCTCTCATCGCGGGCGCGTATTGCACGACCGTCTTCGTCGGAATCGTCGACGTGGACACCGGGCAGATGGCCTACAGCAGCGCGGGACACATTCCGGCTCTGCTCGCCGTGCCAGGAGGGTCACCGGAGCGTCTGACCGGCGCCACGTCGGTTCCGCTGGCGGTCCAGAAGGCGGGTCCTCGGCCGGAGGCGGTGACGTTCCTCGCGCCGGGATCCACCTTGATGCTGTACACCGACGGACTGGTCGAGCGCCGAGAAGAGCTGGTCGACAACGGCATTCGGCGGGCCGGTGAGGTGCTTGCCGAGACGATCGAATCATCGGCGGACGCAGTCGCGGACGCGATGCTGCAACGGATGGTTCCGAAGGACGGCTTCGACGACGACGTTGCGATCGTGGTGTACCGCAGACCGCCAGCGCCGTTGGAGATCGACGTGCTGGCGACGCCCGACCAGCTGAGCGGCATCAGGGCCCAGATCGCCGGTTGGCTGCGGGCCACCGGCATTCCCGACGACCTCGGCGGCGACATCGTGCTCGTCGTGAACGAGGCGTGCACCAACAGCATCGAACACGCCTACCGCGGGGCGACGCCGGGACGCATGGTGGTGTGCGCCGAGGCGAAGGGCCGTGGGATCTCGATCCGCATCACCGACTTCGGCTCGTGGAAGCTACCCGACGCCAACCCGCGGACCCGCGGCCGCGGGGTGCCGCTGATGCGGGCGGTCAGCGGCGACGTCTTTCTCGACGGCACCTCGACGGGCACCACGGTGACGATGAACTTCGAACTGTCCTAACGGTTTTCGGCGACGCTGAGCGCAAGCGTTGCGGCGTCGTCCTCCACCCCGGTGCCCAGATCCTCGATCAGGGTCCGCATGGCCGCCACGATTCCGCCTGCGTCGGTGGGGGAGTGTGCCGCGGCGAAGCGCAGAAGTTCGCCGTCGTCGTCGTACCGCGACCCGGCACCGGTACGCGCCTCGGTGAAGCCGTCGGAGTAGGCGAGCAGGGTGTCGCCGGGCGACAGCGCGATCCGCGTCGCGGAGAACGTCGGCTGGGCGAACAGCCCAACGGCCTGGCCTCCGTCGGTCGGCACGTAGTCTGCACTGCCGTCACGCCGAAGGAGCAGCGGAGGGGGATGGCCTCCTGTGGCCAACTCCACGTCGAAACCGTCTGCACCCCTGGTGATCACGCCGAACAGTACGGTGCAGAACCAGCCGCGGCCGGCATGGGAGTCCTGTTTCAGGACGCTGTCGAGGGTGTGCAGCACCCCGACCGGATGGTCGTCGCCGACGGCGGCGGCCCGCAGGGTGTATCTGGTCAACGACGTCAACGTGGCTGCGGCGACGCCCTTTCCGCACACGTCGCCCAGGAAGAAGCCGTACCTCTCCCTGGACAGCGGGAACAGGTCGTAGAAGTCGCCGCCGACCTCACCGGCCGATGGGCTGTAGTAGTGGGCGGCTGCCTCCAGGCCGGGAGGCGGGGACAGCGACGGCGGGAGAAGCGAGCGTTGCAGCGTCTCGGCGAAACTCACTGCGCGGCTGCGCTCATCCTCGGCGCGTCTGCGCTCGGCCAGGAGTTCGCGCTCGTAGGAGCGCCGGTCGGCGGCGTCGTCGGCGACGATGCGGACCAGTTGGGGACGTCCTTGGGCGTCTGACTTGACGTTCGCGGTGAGCAGGACGGGAAGCCGCCTGCCGTCGGAGGCGACGAGGTCGACCGCGACGCCGCTGAGTACGCCGGACGTCAACAGCATTGGCGCAAAGTGGGTTTCGTAGTGGATGCGGCCACCGGCGGTGAGCAACCGCGTGAAGGGGGTGCCGATCAGTGCGTCGTGGTCCCGCCCCAGCCACGCCGAAAGCGTCTCGTTGACGGCCCGGATCTCGCCGTCGGGCGTGGTGATGACGTAACCGCACGGCGCGTTGTCGAACGCGTCGCGCAGCGCGTCGAGGTCCGCCGTCACGCCGGTGCCGCGAACGCGGCGATGGCCGCCGCCGTCGCGTCGGGAGCGCTGAGCTGCGGGCAGTGGCCGGTCGCGTCGATCGTGACGAGGTCGCTGCCGGCGATGTGCTCGTGGGTGTACGCGCCGACGGTGCGTGGCGCCAAGGTGTCGTGAAGACACTCGACGACGCGAGACGGAATTCCGACCCGCGGCAGGTCGGCGCGGTTGTCCGACAGGAAGGTCGTCCGGGCGAACACCCGCGCCTTTGCGGGGTCGTTGCGGCAAAACGACTCGGTGAGCTCGTCCTCGAGCTCTGGCCGGTCCGGGGTGCCCATGACCTTCGGAGCCATCGTGCGCGACCAGCCCAGGTAGTTGCTCTCCATCGAATCGAGCAGTTCGTCGACGTCGGCGCGGGAGAATCCGCCGACGTACCCGTCGTGGTCGAGGTAGCAGGGCGACGGCGTCAGCAGCACCAGCTTGGCGAAGCGGGTGGGATCCTTCGCGACGGCGAGCACGCCCATCATCGCGGCAACGGAATGACCGACGAAGACCACGTCGGTCAGATCGAGCTCGTCGACGATGTCGAGGATGTCGTCGGCGTACGCGTGCAGCGACGAATACCGCTCGGCGTCCCACGCGTGCGGATCGGACAGTCCCGATCCGACGTGGTCGAACAGGACGAGGCGGAACCGATCCTCGAGACGTGCCGCAACCAGACGCCAGAGATTTTGGTCGCATCCGAACCCGTGGGCCAGCATCACCGTCGTCCCCGACTCGGGCCCGGCGAACGTCACGTTGTTCCTTTCGAGCACGCTCACGCGGTCATCCTTCCACGCCGCTGCGCCGCGCCGCGGTCGACGCCTGGCAACGCTTCCGGTGGGTGACACCGCTGAGGAGCGACGCCTCAGCGGCCGGTCGACACTCCGGCGGCGAGACGGCCGATCGGTGAGTCCTCGAACTGGTCGGCCAGATCGCGCGGATTGCGGTAGACGGCCACCGCGCCCTCGTCCTGCAGTCGCAGCCGGTCGACGCCGCCACTCTCGACGCCGATGCACTCGACGCCCGCCCTCGCTGCTGCGCGAATGTCCCAGATCGAGTCTCCGACGAAGACGGCGCGGTCGGCTCCCACGCCCGCGCGTTGCAGCGCGACCTCGACGATGTCGGGTCTCGGCTTGGCGGTGTCCACGTCGCCCGACGACGTGACGGCCGAGACGATCTCGTCCTGGTCGAGCACCTTGCGCAACAGCTTCAACTCGTCCTCCGGCGCCGACGTCGCGAGCACCACCTGCAATCCGGTGGCGGCGACCAGGTCCAGTAGCCGACGGGCTCCGGGAAGCGGCTTCAGCAGGTGCGCGGTCTCCTGATAGAAGCGGGAGTGCAGATCCTTGGCGCGGTCCTTGGTGTCCTCGCTGCTCGAGTCCTCCGGCATCAACTCCTCGAGCAACGAGGAGCCGTCCATGCCGATGCCGCGGTGGATGCGCCACGACTCCACGTCGACCCCGACCTCGGCGAACGCCCGTTGCCAGGCGTGCACGTGGAGATAGTTGGAGTCGACCAGGGTTCCATCGATGTCGAACAGGATCGCAGGTGTGGACATGCATCACGGGTTCCCAGGCCCACCCTCGTGAAACGACGTGTTTCATTCGGCCGCGAGGCGGGAAGCCGTGGCGGGGGATGTACGCGCCATGGGCTGCCGCGAGCGGCGAGCGGCCGGGCGGCAACGACAATCAACGGCAATCGTGAAGGGATGACGACATCACGGAGTAGAGGTCGGGTTGACCCGGCGCGAGGGGACCTCTGATCCGGTGACGTTCGCTTATGACTATTACTTACAACGCATTCGAGTTCGCCACGGCGTGGGACGGCCTCTGGTCGTCGAACTTCGGCCGATGGATCGCCACCAACGGCTTGCACATCGTGCTCGTGATCGTCGCCACGATCATCGCCACCAGGATCATCCGCCACGTCGCGGGGCGAATCAGCAGGCGCCTGGCCGCAAGTGACGACTCGGACGCCACCGTCCAGTCCGAAGCGGTCAAACACCGCCAAGCCCTGGCCTCGGTGATCTCCTCGGTGGCGATCGCCGTTCTCTACGTGGTGGTGTCGGTCGACGTGATCAACACCCTCGGACTTCCGATCGGGTCGCTGGTTGCCCCGGCCGCCGTGCTCGGTGCTGCCCTCGGTTTCGGCGCCCAACGGATCGTCCAGGACCTTCTCAGTGGTTTCTTCATCATCACCGAGAAGCAGTACGGCTTCGGTGATCTCGTCCAGTTGACCATCGGGGCGAGCAACGAGGCGGTGGGCACCGTCGAAGACGTCACCCTGCGCGTCACCAAACTTCGGACCAGCGACGGCGAGATGTTCACCGTGCCCAACGGTCAGATCGTGAAGTCGCTCAACCTGTCCAAGGATTGGGCCCGAGCGGTGGTGGACATCCCGGTGCCGGCGTCGGCGGATCTCAACCGGGTCAACGAGGTGCTCAAGGGTGTGTCGGACAAGGCCATGGAGGACGACCTCTTGCCTACTTTGCTGCTGGACAAGCCATCCCTGATGGGCGTCGAGAGCATCGGGGTCGACGAGGTCAAGCTGCGAATGGTCGCGCGCACCTTGCCCGGCAAGCAGTTCGACGCGGGCCGACGGCTGCGGCAGCTGGTCGTCGCAGACCTTCGCCGTCAGGGAATCGACAGCCGAACGCCGGCTACCGTCGACGCCGCGTAAGGCTCAGAACGTCGTGAACAGCACGACGGCGGCAGCGGCGATGACGATCCACGCGACGGCCGGTACGACTATCCCGTACCGGCGTCGCGCGGTGACGAATGAAAGTGCCACTGCCACTGCGGCTACCGCGGGGGTGCCGTATTCGATGAGGCCGAAGACCGTCTCGTTGGGTCCGAACTCGGTGCACTCCCCGGCACTGCAGCCCGCGGTGCCCAGCACCTGCAGGTAGGAGTAGACGACGACGGCCAACGCTGCCGGCGCGGTGAGGATTGCCAGTATCCAGTTGACGGTCGTGCGCGTGCCGTTGCGTAGCTCGGTGTTCATGCGAGCGCCGTCAGTCCTGCGCTCTCGCTTCGGCGCCCGTCTCGCCTGCGTCGAAGTCGTCGTCCGAACTCTGCTCGCCGACGTAGTTGCCACCGCCGTGCCGGTCTGCGCGCGAAGTCGCGACGTGCGCATCGTCGTCGACGTCGGGCTCGCTACCCGATTCGTTCCCGGGATCCTGATCGTCTGTGCGGTGTCGTCCGGACATCGTCGTACCTCCTCGGTGCCCCCGACGAGTACCCCGATCGGTGCCGTCCAACCAGCGAGACGTTTCACGGCACCGCCGACCGGGCACATGCAAGGGGACAATGCCGGTCCACGGCAAACTTTGCGGGAGGATTTTCACTTGATGCGCATGAAGGCGATGACGGGTCTGGCAGCGGCGAGCATGACGTTGGGCGTCGTGCTGAGCGGCTGCGGCGCGAAGGTCGAGGGCGGTGACACGTCCTGCAAGGACTACATGTCGGCCAACGACGCAGACCAGCAGACGGCCGTGTCGAAGATGCTCAAGGACGAAAAGGGCACCGACGCGGCGCAGCTCGAAATCACCGGAACGAAGCTCTCGGTGCAGACCTTCTGCCAGACCGCGGGCAAGGAAGACACCAAGATCAAGGAAGCCCCGCACCTGTAGAAGCCGAGTTTTAGAAGAGGCTGGTCGGGTAGTCGGTCAAGGTGGCGCAGCAGGCAATTGCCTGCGCGCCACCTTCGCCGATGAGAGGACTGTTTATGGGTAGCACCTGGCGAAGATCAGTGCTAGGCGAATCTCGGTGACCTTCGACAGTGCGGTGGTAGTCATCCCCGCCCACGACGAAGCAGAGAAACTGCCACGCTGTCTCAAGGCCGTCGTCACCGCCGCGGCCTGCGCGCCGGTACCGGTGCTGACCGTCGTCGTCCTCGACTCCTGTACCGACGAGAGTGCCTCGCTGGCCGGAGGATTCGGCGACGACGTGCACTTCGTCGAGGTCGAGGCGAAGAACGTCGGGGCCTCGCGTGCCGCGGGCTTCGCCTACGCGCGAACGGTATGCGGCGTTGCCTCGGGTGACGAGTCCCGGATCTGGTATGCGACCACCGACGCGGACAGCCAGGTCGACGCGGACTGGTTGGTCCGCCAAATGAGCGCCGAAGCCGACATGGTGCTCGGCGTCGTGCGCGTGACCAATTGGCGGCACTTCTCCGCTTCGTCGGTGCGACGGTACCTGACCGCCTACCGCGCGAAGTTGCGGCGCAGCGGCGGCGGACACGACCACGTCCACGGGGCCAACATGGGTTTCCGAGCCGACGCGTACTGGAAGACGGGCGGTTTCGC
Organism: Mycobacterium sp. AT1; assembly: GCF_002043095.1. Taxonomy (GTDB): domain Bacteria; phylum Actinomycetota; class Actinomycetes; order Mycobacteriales; family Mycobacteriaceae; genus Mycobacterium. The sequence goes on from NZ_MVOC01000001.1 coordinate 9,031, forward strand.
GACACTGGTGTCCGACGAGGACGTCGACCTGGTGCGACGGTTCGAGCGGTGCGGACACCGAATCCACCGCGACGTCGGCCTCTCCGTGGTGACGTCGGCGCGACGCGAGGGCCGGGCGCCGCGCGGTTTCGCGAACCACCTCAAGTCGATGTCTCGACGCGACGGTGCGGCGTGACGGTCGCGCTGGTCCGGCGTTGGCTCGACGCCGGCGAACTCGACCTTCCCGCGCCGGGTTCCGGCCGCACGGGAACACGATGGTGGAAGCTGGCCGCCCTGACCGAGAACGACGTCGTGGCAGGCAGATTGGCCGAGGCGCACGCCGATGCGCTCGCGATCTTGGCCGAGCTCGGCGGGCCGAGTCCCGAAGCCGGGCGACTGTGGGGAGTCTGGGCCGCCGAGGCGCCGCACGCCGTCGTCACGGCACGCGACGACGCCGACGGTCGGGTGCTGCTCGACGGCACGAAGGCATGGTGTTCGGGTGCGGGAATCTGCACCGACGCCCTGATCACCGCTCGCTGCGGCGACAACGCACGCGGCCTCTACGCCGTCGACCTCGGCCAGGACGAGGTGGAACCCCTTCCCGACGAATGGAACAACGTCGGCATGCACGAGTCGGACACCAGGTCGGTGCGACTCAACGGAGCGGTGGGCGTGCCCGTCGGACGCCCTGGCGAGTACCTGTCCCGACCGGGGTTCTGGCACGGCGCAATTGGGGTTGCAGCCTGCTGGCTAGGAGGCGCCCGGGGGGTGGCCGCTCCGCTGTATCGAGCGGTGGCCACCGAACACGACGGCAAGGCCCCCGACGAGCACGCACGCGCACACCTCGGCGCCGTCGACGCGGCGCTCGCCGCCGCGGAGGCCATGCTCGTCTCGGCAGCGCGGTACGTCGACTCCGAACCTCGCGGCGACCGTGCCGAACTCATCGCGCGGAGGGTGCGCGCCGTCGTCGAATCGGCGGTCGACGAGGCCATCGTCCGCACCGGCCGGGCGCTTGGACCTGGCCCGTTGGTGCTCGACGCCAGGCATGCCAAGAGGGTCGCGGACCTCACCGTCTACGTCCGCCAGAGTCACGCGGAACGGGATCTCGCAGCGCTCGGGAAGCTGGCGGCCAAGTGACCTCCATGGTTCCTGGCAACGGGTTTCGATTCGCGGCGCAGCCCATCGCAGGGGGCGGCACGCCCGCGGCGGACTGGCGCGAGTGGGTCGGTGCGCTCCCCACCCTCGATCTCTCCGACTGCCCGGCGCTGGTTGTCGTGGCGCCCCATCCCGACGACGAGACGCTCGGGTTCGGCGCGACCGCGTCCTTGCTCCGGTCGCGTGGCGTCGACGTCACCGTGGTGTCGGTCACCGACGGCGGCGGCTCGGTTCCCGGGTTGTCGCCCATGGAAAGACGGTGGTTGGAGCGCGATCGCCGTGCCGAACTACATTCCGCGACAACGGTTCTCGGCCTCGGTGAGCCGGTCGCCCTCGGGCTGCCCGACGGCGAACTGGCCCACCGGGAAGCCGAGCTGACCGCGATGCTCACCGACATCGTCGCGGCGGGCCCGTCCGGTACCTGGTGTGCGGCCACCTGGCGTGGCGACGGCCACCCCGATCACGAAGCCGTCGGCCGCAGTGCCGCCGCAGCGGTGGCAGGCGCTGACGCCGAACTCCTGGAATTTCCGGTGTGGATGTGGCATTGGGCGAAACCCGGTGACGCGGCGGTGCCGTGGCACCGCATGTCGGCTGCGCCCTACGACAGGGCGGCCACGGCGCGGAAGCGGCGCGCCGCTGCGGCCTTCGAGTCACAGCTCGTGCCGTACGAGGCCGGAATGGACGTGGTGCTGCCACCGTTCGTGCTGCAGCGGTTGTTCGCCGTTGGAGAGGCGGTCATTCGGTGATGGACCGGCTACCCGACGGGTACTTCGACGACGTCTACGCCGCCTCGGCTGATCCGTGGCGGATGGCCGAGCGTTGGTACGAGCAGCGCAAGTACTCGATCACCATGGCGATGTTGCCCGACCAGCGGTACCGGCACGCGTTCGAGCCCGGCTGCTCCATCGGCATGCTGACCGAGCGGCTTCTCGAGCGCTGCGACCACGTCACGTCATACGACGTGGCCCAGGCGGCGCTCGACACCACGAGGGGTCGCATTGGGGAACGGCCCGATCTCACCCTCGTCCGGTCGTCACTCGACTCGCCGTGGCCGGGCGCCGACGTCGACTTGGTGGTGATCTCGGAGGTGGCCTACTACCTGTCCGGGCCGACGCTGCGCCGTGTGCTGGATCGAGAATGCGCGCTGCTGGCGCCGGGCGCGACCGTCGTCGCCGCGCACTGGCGGCACGCCGTCGCCGACTATCCCCTCTCGGGGGACCAGGCGAATGCCATGATCGGCGAGACCGCCGACCTGACGGCGATGGCACGCTACCGCGACGACGACGTGGTCGTCGACGTACTGCGCAAGGGGGCGACCCAGTCGGTCGCCGTCAGCACCGGGGTCCCCGGTGCGGTGGCTCAGAGTTAGCGGCTCGTCACCAGTCGGAGGTGGCTGCGCGGCGGCCGCGTGACGGTGGCGACGGCGGCCTCCATCGAGTTGGCGACGGGGAGCCCGCCGTCGGGGTCGCACACCCGTAGCACCCGGTCGACCTCCGTGCCTGCCAGCACCACCCAGTTGACCGAGTATCGCGAACACATCACGTTGATGCGATGCAATATCGAAAACCCTTGAACACCAAAGAATTCGAGTCCGCGGAGGTCGACGACCAGGCGGCTGGCGCTCTCCAGTTCACCCTCGACGTGCTTCCCGAGGGACAGTGCGTTGGCGGCGTCGAGCTCGCCGTCTGCAGTCACGATCATCACCGAGGCGCGTGCGGAAGTCGTGGTGGCGAACCGGACGCGTTCGCGAGGCAGGGCGGGTTCGTCGGTGGGAAAGCCGGTAGCTAGGGACACGGGGAACCTCCACTGTTGTGCGCGCGTCTGTGACTTATGCCAAGGGGGGAGGACCCTGCCGGGCGCCGGTGACGTGTGGGGCTGTCAATTCAACCTGAACTTGACAGTAGTACCGACTGACCAGTGGAAACAATGGTGCTTTCCTGTGGTTTTCCCATGTTTATCGGGCTTCCGAGTGGGCAATTCTCGCCCTGGTACGGGCGGAGTCGCGTTGGCCGGGTTCACCGCGTTCTGGGTGGTCATCCCGCTGTGGATGCGGGTTTTGCCGGCGAACGTCGGGGGTAACCCGTCGGCAGCCAAGGGAAAGTGAGAGCCAGACCATGGCCCCCAGACACCTCAAGCAGGACCGCAGTCGATCGTCGGCGAACACCATCGTGGTCGTCGCATCGTTGGCAGTGGCATTCGTCGCGATCGTGGCGGCGCTGGCCGTGCACGTGATCGACGGCAGCACCCCCGCACAGCAGGGCGCCCGGGTCACGGCGGCCGCCCCGCAGCAGCCCGTCAGCCAGGAGGGCCGTTTGGTGGCCGTCACGGAAACCTCCGTGACCGCGGAGAGCACCGACGGTTTCGCCCGCACCTACGCCATCACCCCGGAGACCAACGCGATCACCGCGGCTGGCAGCGCCATCGGCGGTGCGGCCACGTCGTTCTCCGTCGACGACGAGGTGTCCATCGTCGGCGTTCTGCGCGATGGCAAGGCCGTCGCCACGGCCGTCGCGCACAAGCAGGTCAGCAACTTGAACGGCCCACCAATGGACGGCGTCTGAATCGGCTGACTCTCCGCCGAGAGTCACGTAACGTCGTCGACGTGGCGGGATCACGGACCGTGAGCGCCGACGAATTGGCTGCTCTGACGTTCTTTGCGGGCTGTCCCGCCGAGAATCTCGGGCCGCTGGCCAGCCAACTGCAACCGCTTGCCGCACCACCTGGACAGGTGTTGATGCGTCAGGGCGAGCACGCCGACTCATTTCTGCTGATCGGCTCGGGCAGGGCGCGGATCTCGCATCTCGGAGCCGACGGCGACGTCATCGAGGTCGACGTGACGCCAGGGCTGATCGTCGGCGAGATCGCCCTGCTGCGCGACGCGCCGAGGTCGGCGACGGTGACGGTCGTCGAGGAGCTGACCGGATGGGTGGGCGGCCGCGAGGCGATCGCCGCCATCCTGGACGTTCCCCGGATGATGGAGAAGCTGGTCCGCACGGCGCGCCAGCGCCTCGCCACCTACGTCACGCCGATCCCGGTGACCCTGCGTGACGGCACGGAGCTGTTCCTGCGGCCGGTGCTGCCCGGCGACAACGAGCGCACCGTGCACGGACCCGTTCAATTCTCCAGTGAGACCTTCTACCGGCGCTTTCAGACGACGAGGACGCCGACCGCGTCGCTCATGGCCTACCTGTTCGAGGTCGACTACGTCGACCACTTCGTCTGGGTCCTCACCGACGGCAAGGCAGTCGACGCGCCCATCGTGGCCGACGCCAGATATGTCCGCGACGACACCCAGACCGCCGCCGAGATCGCCTTCATCGTGGGCGACGACTATCAGGGTCGCGGCATCGGCAGCTTCCTGATGGAGGCGATCGTGGTCGCCGCGCGGAGCGAGGGCATAAGGCGGTTCACCGCGAGGGTTCTGGCGGACAATCTTCCGATGCGAGCGATTCTCAACCGATACGGCGCGCAATGGCACCGCGACGACATGGGCGTGGTCACCACCGACTTCGACGTCCCGGTGATGCGCGACCTGTCGATCTCTGCGGAGCTGTACCGGGACATCCGGGCCGCGGCCCGGCAAGTGATTCGGGCGGTCGGCTGATGGGGCGGCCGCCGCTGAACAAGGACACCAAGCTCTGCATCTCGCTGGCAGCTCGTCCCAGCAACATCGGTACCCGATTTCACAACCACCTCTACGAAGTCCTTGGTCTCGACTTCATCTACAAGGCGTTCACCACGACCGACATCGCCGCCGCCATCGGGGGCGTCCGGGCGCTTGGCATCCGTGGATGCTCGGTCTCGATGCCGTTCAAGGAAGACGTCATCGCGCTGGTCGACGACGTCGAGCCATCGGCGCAGGCGATTCACTCGGTCAACACCATCGTCAACGACGACGGATACCTACGGGCGTCCAACACCGACTACCTCGCCGTGCAGCGGCTCATCGACGAACACGGGCTCGACGCCAGCGGGCGGGTGTTGATCCGCGGCAGCGGCGGCATGGCCAGCGCGGTCGGCGCGGCGTTCCGCGACCACGGCTTCGGCTCGGGCATCGTGATCGCCCGCAACGCCGAGAGCGGCCGCGCGCTGGCCGATCGGCTCGGCTACGACTACGCAGCGGAGGTCGGCGCCCACGTCGCTGACGTCATCGTCAACGTCACCCCGATCGGGATGGCCGGGGCGCCGGAGTCCTCCGAGAAGGCGTTCGACGAATCCACGATCGTGCACGCCAAGACGGTCTTCGACGTGGTGGCGTTGCCGTCGGAGACGCCGCTGATCGAGGCCGCTCGGGCCGCAGGGGTGCACGTGGTGACGGGCGCCGAGGTGATCGCCCTGCAGGCCGCCGAGCAGTTCGAGCGCTACACCGGGGTGCGGCCGACAGCGGAGCAGGTGTCGGAGGCGTCGGCGATCTCTCGGGCGTGACGCCTAGGGCGCGTTGACCACGGTGATCGGTCGGCGCACCCGTTCCATCACGTGCCCGTTGAAGCCCTCGTACGTCAGCCGGGCCTGGACGTACCAGTTGACAGAGGAGTGCACCGCTGCCGCCGTCGGCGGCGCGTCGTCGGGGAGCTCGACCTCGAACGCAAACTCCACCGGTGTGCCGGCCCGCAACTGAACTCGCTTGTCCAGCTGAACGATTCGACCGTCCAACTGGCCGCCGGGGCCGGGTGTGCGGGTCAGCGGGTGGGACTCGCGCTCGCGCTGCCACGACACGGCGAGGTCGCCGTCGGGCAGGTCGACGGTGGGTGTCAGGGTCACGTGGCCGGTGACGGTCTCCCCGGCTCGCCACACCGGCTTCGACAAGGAGACGTCGACGACGGTTTCGGCGGCACCCGAGACGTGTTCGAGCGGTTCGAGATACGACTCGACGTCCGCGGTGCCGATCCGCACGGTGAACTCACCGCGGGTCTCGACGTCTGGACCCTCGCGGTCGACGGTGAGTCGGCACTCCCAGCGCGCGATCGCCGGTGACGACGCGGGTGCCCAGGACGGGATGCGAAACGACGACGACGCGCCGGTGAATTCGCTTGCGGCAACGGGCAACTCCTCGACTATGACACTCACCCAGTCGTCGGTGTCGCGGTCCCCGCCGTAGTTGGTGCCGACCTGGTCGGCCGTCCAGATCGTGTCGTTGCCTGTGGCTGCCGCTGAGTCGACGCGACCGGCCCAGTGGTACTGGTAGAAGTTGGTGTAACCCCAGTCGAGGCGGGCGGACCGGACCTTGCGAATCGGCTTGTCGGTGGTGATCGCCACCTCAACCGTCTGGCGTGGGGTGACGACGGTCGGGGTGACGACGACCGATGCGTCGCCTGAGCGATCGAAGAGTCCCACTACGTCCCAATCTCTATGTCTGGTACCACTTCTTGTTCGCGTACTTCGCGCGGTTCGCGGCGTACTCCTCCGGGTGGTTCTTCTTCTGGTGCGCGCGCACCGGCCAGAACAGCAGCCACAGCAGCGGGTAGACGGTCACGTAGAAGGCGAGCTGGAACAGCCCGCCGACCAGGACCGCGAACACCCACGCCGGGTAGATGAGGATCAGGCAGAACTGGATGAACTGCTTGAGCACCACCGGGTAGCCCTCGGCCATCGACCAGACGAGGCGCGGACTCATCATGTGGAGGAACTGCTGCCACCTCGACTTCTGCGCCTCCGCCTCGGCCTGAGCCTCGCTGACGTCGCGGCCGCGTTCCTCGCGGGTCAGCCCGCGCTGCGGCGGCGCGGGTTCGCTGGGATGCGGATGCTGCGCCGAGGTCATGGTGCTAAGGCGTGATCTTGGTTTGTTCGTCGATCTTTGACGTGGCGTCCATCAGCGGGTTGATCTGGTCCTCGGTGCCGCTGGCGTTGAGCTGTAGGACGAAGATCCCGTTCTTGTCCGCGGCCGGGATGATCACCGTCTTCTGCGCGATGAGCTTCTTGGTGCCGTCCTGCACGTACGTCGCGCCGATCTGGTACGCGTCGAACCCGCCCAGTTTGGCGTCACCACCGTCGCCGGCACTCTCGTATCCGGGAAGATTCTGCAGCTCGCCCGGCGCGAGCTTGAAGATTTCGGCGGGGTCCACGTTGCCGGTCAGCCTCGACATCACCGCGACGATCGTCGGCGGATTGGCGGCCACCGAAGGGTCGGCGAAGACGATGGCACCGTACGCGCCCGGCGGGGTCTTGGGGCCCGCGTCGGCCCATCCCTCCGGGGTCGGCAGGTCGACTGTCGGCGTGCCGGGATCGCCACGCTTGACGGGAGTCTCGGTGATCCCGTTCTCCTTGATGTAGTCGGCGATGGTCGGGTTGGCGCCGGCCTGAGTCGCCGTCGGTGCGGCACTGCTGGTGGCGGCGCTGCTGCTTGCCGAGCTGCTCGACGACGAGGAGGACGACGAGGTGGCCTCGGTCTTGGAGTCCGAACCGCACCCGGAGAGCGCCAGCCCCAAGGCGATCAGGGTGGCTGCGGAACCTGCGACCGTGCTGTGAGTTCTCATCTGATCCCCTGTTCGTCGACGAACTGAAGGTACACGTCAAACGGGTCGATTCGTCAGAATCCGATGTTGCGAGCCGTGAAACTCTGCGTCACGTTGCCCGCCAACGACTCGTCGTACGGGTCGACCGCCGTCACCGGTGCGTCCTCGGCGAGGTCGAGACCGTCGAGGCCCACCCAGATCAGGCTCGGGCTGGTCGTCAGCTCGAAGAAGTATCGGCGATTCGTCAGGTCGCAGACGGATCGGTACTCCGTGTTGTAGACGCCGAATTCGGCGTAGGGCGCGCCGAACGGAACCGAGACGTTGCGCATGATTGCCATGACGCTGGCGACGGCCTGCCGCTCGTCGACCGGCTTGGGGAGCAAGGCCGAGTAGTAGGCGGCGCGCTGGAACCTGTCGACGGCGTTGACGTTGCCGGGCAGCGGCATGTCTCTGCTCGGATGGGAGAAGTCCTGCGCCGCAAGCAGAGTCAACTGTTCGTCGTAGGTCGGGTCGTTGGTCATCAGGGTGAACTCGCGGCCGTGGTGGACGACGAGCTCGCCGTCGGCGAATTCCAGGATGGCCGAATCTCCGCCGGCGTCCTCGACGGCGACGTGAATGGTCGCGTCGAATCCGTGTGCGCTGACCATCACCAGCTGAATGTCCTCCATCAGCGCGAGCGCCTCGGAGACCGTCGCCGCCTGGTCGAGCAGGTACTGAATCCAGAGCCCCGTGTGTAGGCCGGGCAATTCGGGCTTTCGTGGGCCCAGCTCGGTCGTCTTGAGATAGAGCCCGTGCGCCGCAAGGCCGCGCTCGTTGAGGCCGTCGATCGAGCCGATGCCGTAGACGGTGGTCACCAGGCTGGCGTAAGTGCTGGTCCAGCGCAGCGGATTCTCGGCGACGACGGCCTGGCCGGCCATCAGTCCGCCGTCGCGCGCACGACCTCGGGGAAAGGCAACCAGGAGCGGCTCAGTCGACTCGGGCCAGTCCATGGAGCGGCCGGCGAGGACGGCGATGTCGTTGTCGTTCCACAAGACTCGGGTACACATGGGGATCCTCTCGGCGCGTCCACCCACGATGTGGGTGAGTCGTCAGCGTAGCCGTGATACCAAGGATTCATGCGCGTCTTCGCGTCATGGCTGGCGGTCGCAGCGTGTGTTGCGGCCTGCTCGCCCGTGCAGGCGCCTGCGCCGACCGAGGCGACGAGTTCGCCTGTGGCGCGCACTGGCCTAGACCCGTTGCGGGTCGAGCGCGTCCGTTCGGATTTGCCAACGGGTTACGAGTTCACGCCACTGCCCGCCCGCGTGGCGCCAATCGCGCTGTGGGGTCTTGGTCCGCAGTGGACGGCCGACCCGGCGTCGTGCGCCGAACTGGGTGATCCCGCCGGCGACGGCCCCGTGCACGGCTGGTCTGCCTCCGGTCCCGGCAACATCGTCTACGCGGTGGTGGCCGCCACGGGGGTGGGCCTTGACCAGGCCTCGCTGGAAGGGTGCGGCTCGTGGAACCTGTCGGCGGGTCACACCGCGGGGGTCGTCACCGTCGTCGGCTCACCGGTGGTCGAGGGTGCGCAGACGCTGGGGTTGTCCGCCGACGCGACCACGACCGTCGAGGGTGGTACCGAAACCCATTCGCATGCCGAGACATTCGTCGCCTATCTCGGTGACCACGTCGCCTATGTCACGGTGGTCACCGACCCGGGCTCGTCGGCTCCGTCGCTCGGACCGGGCTTCGCGTCGGATCTGCTCGTCAAGACGGTGGCGGCGCTTCGCAGCTGAACGTCGGCGGCCGGGTAGATTGGCGCCGATGTTCAGGACGCTGCTCGCCACCCTCGTGTGCTGCGCCGTCGCGACCGCGTCGGCCGGGTGCTCGGCCCAGCCGGCCGCGGACGGGTCGAAGGCCGACATTGCAAGGGTGCTCGACGTGAAGTCGGATTTCGGGCCCGAGTTCAAGGTCAGCACGGTCGCGCCGACGGGAATCGACCCGCGTCTGCTTGCGCAGCAACCGCTTCCGCCGGGCACGGTCTTCGACCCGCCGGAATGCGCGAAGGTGGCCGAGGGCACGACCCTGCCCCCAGGACTCAAGGGCAACATGGCCGCGACCACCGCCGAGGGCGACGGCAACCGGTTCATCGCGATCGCCGTCGAGACGTCCGAGGCGTTGACGACGCCCGACCCCGGCGACGCCTGCAAGAAGGTGGCCTTCGCCGGTGGCGGAGTCCGGGGGCTCGTCGAAGTCGTCGAGGCTCCCGCGATCGACGGCGTTCGCACCCTGGGCACCCACCGCGTCGTGCAGACCATGGTCAACGGAAAGCCCGCGACGGGCGAGATCTACAACTACCTCGCGGACTTCTCGACGTTCAGGGTGATCGTCACGGCCAATCCGCTGGTCGAGCCGAACAAGCCCGTCAGTCCGGTCGACACGCAACGCGCCCGCGACCTGCTGTCGGCGGCCGTGAAGGCCGTCCGCGGCGGTTAACGCACGTCCCGCGGTCGGAACTGGATGCTGATCCGGGGACCCGTTGGCTTGGTGGTCTTGGGCACGGCGTGCTCCCACGTGCGTTGGCAGGAGCCGCCCATCACCAGCAGATCGCCGTGGCTCTGCGGCAGTCGCAACGACCGGCCGCCGGAGCGGGGGCGCAACGCCAGCACCCGGGTCGCGCCGAGGCTGAGGATGGCGACCATGGTGTCCTCGGTGCTGCTGCGGCCGACGGTGTCGCCATGCCAGGCGACGCTGTCGTTGCCGTCGCGGTAGAGACACAGCCCAGCCGAGGTGAACGGTTCGCCGAGTTCGCCGGCGTAGATGTCGTTGAGCCGAACGCGCAGTCGCGCGATTTCGGGATGCGGGGCGGGTTCGGAGGTCAGGTCGTGAAAGCTGACCAGACGCGGCACGTCGAGCACCCGGTCGTACATCTGGCGCCGCTCGGATCGCCAGGGAATGTCGCTCACCAGGTCGTCGAAGAGGTCCTCGACGCGCTGGTGGCCGCCGGTGAGCCACCCGGCTCGGACGTCGACCCACGCGCCGTCACTCAGCTCGCGCCGCTCGTCGTGACCGAACAGGGCATCCTGAATCGCGAGATCGATTCCAGTCACGCGTCGCAGTTTATCGCACAGGCGTTCGAATCTACAGTCTGGCGGCGCCGGGTCCGCTGTTGGCGAGTACGTCGCCGGGGTTGGACAGCAGGCAGGTCTTCAGGCTCATGCAGCCACAGCCGATGCAGCCGGTCAGGTTGTCGCGCAGGCGTTGCAGATGGAGGATGCGTTCGTCGAGGTCGGCGCGCCAACCGGCGGAGAGGCGACCCCAGTCCTTGCTGGTCGGTACGCGGTCGGTGGGCAGCGTGGCGAGTGCCTCTCGAATGCGGGCCAACGGGATGCCGAGGCGCTGCGACATCCGGATGAACGCCACCCGGCGCAGGGTCTCGCGGGCGTATCGGCGTTGATTGCCCGACGTGCGTCTGCTGACGATGAGGCCTTCGCGCTCGTAGAAGTGCAGTGCGGACACGGCCACACCGCTGCGATGGCTCAACTCGCCGGGAGTCAGCTCGAGCACGTCCATGACCTAAACCATAGTTGGGGTGACGATTCGCGTTACGGTGCTACGCATGACAGCCACGACGCTGGGTGCGAATTCAGAGGTAGGGCCGCTTAAGGTCGTCATCCTGCATCGGCCGGGACCCGAACTTCAGCGGCTCACCCCGCGCAACAACGATCGGTTGCTCTTCGACGGGATGCCGTGGGTGGCGCGGGCGCAGGAGGAGCACGACACGTTTGCCGCGCTGCTTCGATCGCGTGGTGTCGAGGTGCTGCTGCTCGCGGATCTGCTGACCGAGGCGCTGGCCAGTGGCGCGGCGCGGATGCAGGGCATCTCCGCTGCCGTGGACAGTCGGCGGTTGGGACTGCCGCTGGCGCAAGAACTTTCGGCTTATCTGCGGACGCTCGACGTCGAACCGCTGGCGCGAATCCTGATGGCGGGCATGACATTCAACGAGCTGCCCTTCCTCGGTGGAGAGCTGTCGCTGGTGCAGCGCATGCACCACGACGCCGACTTCGTCATCGATCCGCTGCCGAACTTGCTGTTCACCCGCGACTCGTCGTTCTGGATCGGACCGCGGGTCGCCATCACGTCGCTGGCGCTGCCCGCGCGCATTCGGGAGACGTCGCTGACCGACCTGATCTACGCACACCACCCGCGATTCCTGGGCGTGCGGCGGGCGTACGAGTCGCGGTCCGCCCCCGTCGAGGGCGGTGACGTCCTGCTGCTTGCGCCGGGCGTGGTCGCCGTCGGCGTGGGGGAGCGGACGACGCCAGCCGGTGCGGAAGCGTTGGCGCGCAGCCTGTTCGACGACGGTTTGGCCCATACCGTGCTGGCGGTGCCGATCGCGCAGGAGCGTGCGCAGATGCACCTCGACACGGTGTGCACGATGGTCGACGTCGACGCGGTGGTGATGTACCCAAACATCGTCGATTCGTTGTCGGCGTTCACCATTCGGCAGAAATCGGACGGGGTGTCGATTGCCAGCGCGGCGCCGTTCGTCGAGGCGGCGGCCGATGCGATGGGGATCGGCAAGTTGCGGGTGATCGACACCGGTTTGGACCCGGTGACGGCCGAGCGCGAGCAATGGGACGATGGCAACAACACCCTGGCGCTGGCGCCGGGCGTGGTGGTGGCCTACGAGCGCAACACGGAAACCAATGCCCGCCTAGCCGATTCGGGCATCGAGGTGCTGCCCATCTCGGCCTCAGAGCTCGGTACCGGCCGCGGTGGTCCGCGCTGCATGTCCTGCCCCGTCGCCCGCGACCCGCTGTAGTTTGTGTTGAGACTGCGCCCAGGGTCGTGATCCGCCCGAAATCACGACCGTGGGCGCAGTCTCAACGGCCGCCCGCGTTGCGCGAAGGCATCCGCCGTCCGCCGGAGGACGTACGCGCGGGAGTGCTCGGCGACGACGTGTAGGTCGAACCAACCTTGACGCGCCACCATCTCGTTGCGCCCGATGTCGTGGACGTAGCGTCGGCGGTCGGTCAGATGCTGGTAGCCGTCGTAGTCGGCGGCCACCAGAACGTCGTCCCATCCCATGTCGAGGACCGCTTTGGTGAACCCGTCGCTCACCGTTATCTGCGTTCTCGGCCGCGGAAAGCCTGCATCTACGTAAAGAAGTCGCAGCCAGGTCTCCTTCGGCGATTGGCCTCCGGAATCCACGAGACCAAGTGCCACGGGTGCTCGCCGTCTGCCACGTGCGCGCGGATGTCGCTCGAGAAGGGCGAGCGCGTGCTCGGCAGGAACATTGGTCGCGACTGCCAATGCATCAAGGTGACGGACTGCCAGATCAGGTGGGAGATGCCTTGCCAGGTCTGCGGCGGTGCGTGCTGGTGTGGTGACGAGGAGCCCGCCGACCGTGGTCACTTCGTCTGGATCGATCCGCTCGTTGCGCGCGATGATTCCGGTGGGCGAGCGGTCCCGTTTGGCGATCACCTCGATCGGCGTGTCGGCGGAAACCCATTGAGCTCCGTGGATTGCCGCGGCGGCGCGGCCGGCGACGACGCCCTCGCGACCAGACCACAGCCAGGCGCCGACGGTGCGCGTCCGCAGCGACGCTTCCGCCGACTTTGGCGAGTACACGCCGGGAAAGAGGGGCGCGTAGTTCCAGCGCAGCTGACCCCGCGTGAGTCGCCCGGTGGCCAACCGCTCGCCGCCGACGAAGACCTCTTCCATGCCGCGATGGTGACGGCGTACTACGACATGTCGGCGCCCATCCGTCGAGACTGCACCAGGGGCTGTGGATAACTCGAAATCACGACCCTAGAGGCAGTTTCAGCGCCAGCTGGGCAGCCAGATCTGCATGTGCCACGTCGACTGCGAGATCGGCAGACCCGTCAGGATCGGGTACATCCACGCGAAGTTCGTGATCACGGCCGCCACGTAGAAGCACACGACGAGCAGGCCAAGCGTTCTCCGCTCGGCGTTCTGCCGTGGTGCGTACAGCACGTCGCCGAGGATCAGCGCGATCATCATCACCAGGAAGGGCGCCATCGGCGCGGCGTAGAAGAAGTACATCTGCCGGTCGATGTCGGCGAACCACGGCAGGAAACCCGCGCAATAGCCGGTCAGCGCCACCGCATAACGCCAGTCACGCTTGACGAACGACTTCCACGCCGCCCACACCAGAATCGGCACCGCGATGAACCACATCGCCGGCGTGCCGACGAGCATCACGGCCTTGACGCACGACTGCGCGCCGCACCCCGCCACGCCGTCCTGGTCGATCGCGTACAACACCGGCCGCAGCGACATCGGCCACGTCCACGGCTTCGACTCCCACGGGTGATGGTTGCCCGCCGCATTCGTCAACCCGGAGTGGAACGTGAACGCGCCGTAGGTGAAGTGCCACAGCGACCGGATCGCATCCGGCATCAGCCCGCCCTCGGCGAACGACTGGCCCTCCTCGTGGCGGTCGATGCCGGTCTCCGAGGCGAACCACGGCGCATACGAGGCGAGGTAGACCCCGAGCGGGATCAGACCGAAGACGTAGACGGCTGGGGCAAAGTCCCGCCGCAGCGTTCCCAGCCACGGGCGCGGGACACGGTATTGCCGCCGCGCGCTCACGTCGAACGCCAACGTCATCACCCCGAAGAACAGGATGAAGTACAGGCCCGACCACTTGGTCGCGGTCGCCAGGCCCAGCAACACGCCCGCCCCGAAGCGCCACCACCGAACGCCAAGGCGGGGGCCCCACGGGGTCTCCGCGATGCGGCCTTCGAAGAGGGCGTTGTGCATCCGGGCCCGCATCTGGTCACGGTCGACGATCAGCGCGCCGAAGGCCGCCACCGCGAACACCACCAAGAAGATGTCCAGTAGGGCCGTGCGGGCCGTCACGAAGCTGACGCCGTCGGCGATGATCAGCAGGCCCGCGATGCCGCCGATCAGCGTCGACCGCGTGATCCTTCGGACGATGCGGGCCACCAGCACCACCAGGACGACGCCGCACACCGCGCCGGAGAATCGCCAGCCCAGGCCGGTATAGCCGAACAGCGCCTCGCCGAGGGACAGCAGTTCCTTGCCGACGGGAGGGTGCACGATCAGCCCGTAACCGGGGTTGTCCTCGACACCGTGGTTGCCCAACATCTGCCACGCCTGCGGCGCGTAGTGCTTCTCGTCGAAGATCGGGGTGCCGCCGTCGGTGGGCGAACCCAGGTTGAGGAACCTGGTCAGCGCGGCCAGCGCCATGATCACCGACGTCATCGCCCAGCCCTGCATCCGGTCCATCGGGCCGAAGTCGCCGACGGGTGCCAGAGGGCCCGGGCTGATGACCGGCACCGGCTGCTCTGTCTCCATGGGCGGGGCAGTCACGTGAGCGATCGTATTCTGTTCGGTGTGACACCCGGTCGACTGCTACTGGCCGCCACGCCGTTGGGCCAGGCTGGCGACGCTTCCGCACGCCTCGTCGAGGCATTGGGCAGCGCCGACGTCGTGGCAGCCGAGGACACCCGACGCATCCGGACGCTGGCAGCGAGTCTCGACGTCGTGCCAACGGGCAAGGTCGTCAGCTTCTTCGACCAGAACGAGGCGGCTCGCGTCCCGTGGCTCGTCGAGGAGATCACCGCGGGGGCGACGGTGCTGGTGGTCAGCGACGCAGGCATGCCGCTCATCAGCGATCCGGGGTATCGGTTGGTCGCAGCCTGCGCGGCGGCCGGGCTCGTGGTCAGCTGCCTGCCCGGTCCGTCGGCGGTGACGACCGCGCTGGCGGTGTCGGGCCTACCGTCGGATCGGTTCTGCTTCGAGGGCTTCGCGCCGCGCAAGCAGTCCGCGCGGTTGACGTGGCTGGGAACCCTCGTCGGCGAACGCCGCACGTGCGTGTTCTTCGAGTCCCCCCGCCGACTCGCCGAATGCCTCGACGACGCCGTCGACCGGTTGGGCCCCGACCGGCTTGCGGTCGTCTGCCGGGAGCTGACCAAGACCCACGAGGAGGTCAAGCGCGGCACCCTCGCCGAGCTCGCCGCCTGGGCCGCCGACGGCGTGCTCGGCGAGATCACCGTCGTGGTGGCCGGTGCCGAGCCACGCGCGGATCTGGACACCCTGGTGGCGGCGGTCAACGAGTTGGTCGAGGCGGGGGCCGGGGTCAAGGACGCGTGCGCCGAGGTGATCGCCGAGACTCCAGGCGCGCCGTCACGGCGTCAGCTCTATGACGCGGTGCTGCGCGCTCGCCAGTGACCCGACGATCGGGGCCGCCTTGTGCAGGCACTCCTGCCACTCTCCGTCGGGATTCGAGTCGGCCGTGATGCCGCCGCCGACGCCGAGCACCGCGCCGCCCGCGTCGTCGAACTCAACGGTGCGGATCGCGACGTTGAGTTCGGTTCCCGCCACCGGTGAGGCCAAACCGACCGTCCCGCAATAGATTCCGCGACGATCGGGCTCCCAAATGTCGAGCAGCTGACGCGCGCGACCCTTCGGAGTGCCAGTCACCGACGCGGGCGGGAACGTCGCGGCCAAGATGGCGGACATCGGTACGGCGTCCTCGACGCGGGCCGCCACCGTCGACACCAGATGCCACACCCCAGGGGCGCGACGCACCACCAACAACTCGGGAACCGACACCGAGCCGGTGACCGCGACGCGGCCGAGATCGTTGCGGACGAGGTCGACGATCATGATGTTCTCAGCCACGTCCTTGACCGAATCCCGCAGGGCAGAGGGTGATTCGGAAAGCGGCAGGGTGCCCTTGATGGGGCTCGACGTCACCGTCCCGTCGGCGCGGCTGAGGAACAGCTCGGGGGACAGGGATGCGACGGCCCCCCATTCGCCGGAGACGAACGCCGCGCGCGCCGGCGCCGTGCGCGCAACGGCCTCGGCGAAGAAGTCGACCGGCTCGCCCGTGACCCTGCCGACGATCTGCGTGCACACACACGCCTGGTACACCTCGCCGGCGGTGATGGCGTCCAGGCAGGCCAGGACGCCCGCTTGGTGCTCGTCGCGGTCGGCGACGCCCCACTCGACGTGACATTCGGACGGCACGGGGTCGACGGTCAACGCGTCGACCACCCAGCCGGGAGCTGCTGCCCCGGAAAGGCTTTCGTACCACCAGTTGCCATCGGCATCCAGGCGCAGGACGTCGTCGGTCCAGCCGCCCGCAGCCTCTGGGATGCGTGGGCGGGCGCCGTTGCGGCCGGCATCGGGATAGGACAGGTAACCGATCCAGCCGCCGCCGACGGCGTCACCACGCGACGTGTGGCCTGCCAGCTGCGCGACGTCGAAGACGCCGGTCGCGGGGACGGGTTCGATCGCGACGCTCGGAGCGACGACCGCCCCGGCGCCGAACCAGTCACCGGTCAGAGCGGCGGGAGGCGGAAGGCCGAGGCGCGTCGTCGCTGCGGCCAGACATCGCAGCGCCTCCGGGGCGCTGCGTGACAGGACGATCCGCTCGATCCGCACCGCAACAGCCTGTCATGGACGTACGCCCAGGTACATGATCGCTCCGCAAGCGTCGCTCAGCGCGCGATCTCCCTACGCACCTTCACCCCACCCAGCTTCTCCGGGTTCCGCATCGCGTAGAAGTGCGTGATCAGACCGTCGGTGATCTCGACCGAGATCACGCCCTCCAAGCCGTCGTCGAGGTACAGCACCAGCGCGGGCGCGCCGTTGTAGAAGGCGGGCTCGACCCGGCCGCCGTCGCCGGCGAAGCGGAGCAGGCCGAGGATGAGGCGGGCGACCTTGTCCGCCCCGGCAACCGGCCTGCGGGCGGCACTGGCCTTCCCGTCGCTGTCGGCGGTCCAGACGACGTCCGGCGCCAGCATCGAGATGAGCGAGTCGACGTCACCCGTCGAGGCGGCCGCGAAGAACTGCGCGGTGATCTCCAGGGACTGCTTGGGGTTGGCGGGTTCGAACCGCTTGCGCCGGGACTGCACGTGCTCGCGGGCACGATGCGCCATCTGCCGCACCGCCGAGGTGGACTTGCCCAGCGTCTCGGCGATGTCTTCGTGGCCGAACCCGAACACCTCGCGGAGCACGAACACTGCCCGCTCAATGGGGCTCAGCGTCTCCAGCACCACCATCATCGCCATGGACACCGACTCGGCGAGCACCACGTCGGACGACGCGTCGCCTGCGTCGACCAGCAGCGGCTCGGGGAGCCAGGGGCCGACGTACTCCTCGCGTCGTCGCGACTGGGCGCGCAGCGCGTTGAGGGCCTGCCGGGTGACGAGCTGCGCGAGATAGGCCTTGGTGTCGCGGACGCCGGCCAGGTCGACCTCGGCCCACCGCAGATAGCTCTCCTGCAGCACGTCGTCGGATTCCGTTGCGGTACCCAGTATTTCGTAGGCGATGGTGAACAGCAGCGGCCGCAGGCTGGTGAACCTGTCGGCGTGCTCGCTGGCACTCACCGGACCGCCGCCGCCACCCGCTCGGCGCGCTTGCCGCCCTTGAGCCAGACGTACGAGCCGGGCTTGCGGGCTTCGACGCCGAGCTGCCAGACCGTGCCCTTGCAGACGGCCTCCTTGATCGTGGCCGCCGCCCGTCCGCCGATGAAGAGCGGCGTAGGGCGGTCATCCAGGTGCGCGAGTTGGATGACGCCTGCCTTGCGGCCAAGGCTGACGCACTGACCGGTGAAGGCCTGGTTCACCGCGGCGGGCTCGTCACCCGCGATGCGGCTGAGCACGGTGTTGGCGGCCTGCGCGCCGAGCGGGATCGCAGCCTGACAGCTCATCCGCAACGGAGCGTTGGATGGCGCGACTGCGTCACCGGCGCCGACGATGAAGGGGTCGTCGACGCTGGTCAGCGTCTCGTCGGTGAGCAGCCGACCGATCTCGTCGGTGGCAAGGCCGCTGCGCCTGGCGAGGTCTGGCACCCCGAAGCCTGCCGTCCAGATGGTGACGACGCTTGACAGCTCGCGGCCGTCGGCCAGCAGGACCGAATCCTTGCCGACCTCGGTCACCTTGGCGCCCGCGCCGTCGACGACGGTCACTCCGAGCTTGCGCATCCGCTTGGTCACGGCGCGGCGGGTGGATTCGCTGAAGTACGGGCCGAGGACGCCACCGCAGACCAGCGTCACCGACTGGCCCTGCTCGCCGAGCTCGGCGGCGACCTCGAGGCCCGTCGGACCCGCTCCGACGACCACCACCGGAGCGCCGGGATGCACCGTCGTCATCGCCGCGCGCAGCGGTTCCGCGTGCTCCAATTCCGAGATGGGGTAAGCGAATTGGGCCGCGCCGGGAACGGTCAGTGCCGCGCCCGTGCTGCCGAGGGCGTAGACGAGGTAGTCGTAGCCGATGGTGTCACCCGAGGCCAGCGTCACCGTCCGGGAGTCCGGGTCGACGAGTTCGACGGTGTCGACCAGCAGGCGGACGTCGGCGGACAGCACGTCGGCGAAGTCGACGACGGCGTCGTCGGAACCCGTCACCAGTTGGTGCAACCGGATTCGCTCGACGAACTGGGGTCTCGCGTTGATCAGGGTGACGGTGACGTCACGGTTGACTCGCAGGTGGTTGGCGGCGATGACGCCGGCGTACCCGCCACCGACGACGACGACATTCGTGGGCTCGTGTGTGTTCATGCCATCAAGACACCTCCGATCATCGAAGTGTGACATGACGTGACGCAGGTCACTCCACCTGATAGCGGGGGAAGACGCCCTCCGGCTTGGGAAGCGCCGTCCCCGGCACCAGTCGGGTGCCGACGGCAGTGAAGTCGCGCTGGTCGGCGGGCTGCCCGAGCAGGTCGAGCAGCTTGGCGGCCGACTCCGGCATCACCGGCTGGATGAGCAGCGCGGCGATGCGCACCACCTCGAGCGTCGTGTAGAGCACGGTGCCGAAGCGATCCTGGTCGGCCGCGGCCTCGGACTTGCGCAGCACCCAGGGCTCCTGGCCTGAGAAGTACCGGTTGGCCGCGCCGAGCATCAGCCAGATCGACTCCAACGCCAGATGCATGGCGGGCACGTCGAACTGGGCGCGGACCTGCTCGAGCAAGCCGTCGGCGAGGGCCAACAGCTCGCGATCCTCTGCGGTGAACTCACCCGGCCGGGGCACCTGTGCGTCGAGGTTCTTGTTCACCATCGACAGCGAGCGCTGGGCCAGGTTGCCCAGTTCGTTGGCGAGGTCGGCGTTGATCCGACCGATGATCGAGTCCTCGCTGTAGCTGCCGTCCTGCCCGAAGGGCACTTGACGCAGCAGGAAGTAGCGCACCTGGTCCAGCCCGAAGGCGTCGACCAACGCGAAGGGGTCGACGACGTTGCCGACCGACTTGCTCATCTTCTCACCGCTGTTGAGCAGGTGGCCGTGCGCGAAAACCCTTCGCGGAAGCTCGATTCCGGCCGACATCAGAAAGGCGGGCCAATACACGGCATGGAACCGGATGATGTCCTTGCCGATCATGTGCAGATCGGCCGGCCAGTACTTGCGAAAGGACTCCGATTCGGCGTCGGGATAACCCGCGCCCGTGAGGTAGTTGGTCAACGCGTCGACCCACACGTACATGACGTGGTCGGGGTGGCCGGGCACGGGCACGCCCCAGTCGAACGTGGTGCGGGAGATCGACAGGTCGCGAAGGCCCCCGGAGACGAAGCTGACGACCTCGTTGCGTCGCACGTCCGGACCAATGAACTCGGGATGCGCCTCGTAGTGGGCGAGCAGCCTCTCGGTGTAGGCCGAGAGTCGGAAGAAGTAGGTCTGCTCCTCGGTCCACGTGACGGCGGTGCCGGTTTCGGTCGAAATCTTGGAGCCGTCGGGGCCGTCCACCAGCTCGTCGTCGGTGAAGAAGCGCTCGTCGCGCACCGAGTACCAACCGGAGTAGGAGTCGAGGTAGATGTCGCCTGCGGCGTTCATCGCGTTCCAGATGGCGATGGATGCCTCGACGTGGTCGGCGTCGGTGGTCCGGATGAACCGGTCGAACGAGATGCCCAGCTTCTCCTGCATGGCCTGAAAGGCGTCGGAGTTCCTGCGGGCGAGCTCGGCGGTCGCGACGCCCTCGGTCGCCGCGGTCTGTGCCATCTTGAGGCCGTGCTCGTCGGTTCCGGTGAGGAATCTGACGTCGTAGCCGTCGAGACGCTTGAACCGGGCGATGGCGTCGGTCGAGATGTACTCGTAGGCGTGGCCGATGTGCGGCACGCCGTTCGGGTAAGCGATGGCGGTGGTGACGTAGTACGGCTCTCTCATTTGGACTCACCTTATTGTGTGGTGTGAGTTCTAGACGCGAGAGGCCGCCGGCACCCGAGCCCGTCGGCTCCCTGATCGACGCCCACACCCACCTCGACGCGTGCGGGGCCTCCGACGCCGACGACGTGCACGCGATCCTCGACCGGGCCGAGGCCGTCGGTGTGACGGCCGTCGTCACCATCGCCGACGATCTCGATTCGGCGCGGTGGGCCGTCGAGGCGGCGGACTGGGATTCCCGCGTGTACGCCGCGGTGGCCCTGCATCCGACGCGCGCCAACGCGCTGACCGATGCCGCTCGGGCCGAACTCGAGGTCCTCGCCGGCCATCCCCGCGTCGTCGCGATCGGCGAGACCGGCATGGATCTCTACTGGCCCGGCAAGCTCGACGGCTGTGCCGAGCCCGCCGAGCAACGGGAGGCGTTCGCCTGGCACGTCGACCTCGCCAAGCGCACCGGCAAGCCGCTGATGATCCACAATCGCGACGCCGACTCCGCCGTCCTCGACGTGTTAGCCGCGGAGGGTGCCCCGGAGACCGTGATCTTTCACTGTTTCTCCTCGGGACCCGACATGGCACGCACCTGCGTCGACGCGGGATGGCTGCTCAGCCTGTCGGGGACCGTGAGTTTCCGCAACGCCCACGAGCTGCGCGAGGCGGCCACGCTGATCCCGCAGGGGCAGCTTCTCGTCGAGACCGACGCGCCGTTCCTGACGCCGCATCCGTTCCGCGGAGCACCGAATGAGTCGTACTGCCTGCCCTACACCGTGCGGGCGTTGGCCGAGGTCGTGGGGCGTTCGGCCGTCGACGTCGCCCGCGAGACGATGGAGAACGCTCGTCGGACCTACGGAATCCGCAGCTGACCGCGAGTTGCCGCCACCAGGGGACTTCGTTACCGTCCTGTGATAGAAGTGGTCGGCTCCGGACTCTCGTAGGCCGCCGACCCGATAGTCGGGAAAGTTACCGTTGAACTGCTTGCACAGGCTCCATGAAGCGCGCTCGCCGCACCTGCGGCTCCTCGTTGCGACCTTGCTCGTCGCTCTGACGTTTGCCGGGGGATACGCCGTGTCCACCCACAAGACGGTCACGCTGACCGTCGACGGCAAGTCCACGACCGTCTCGACGATGAAGTCTCACGTCATCGACGTGGTGCAGGAGAACGGGTTCGTCGTCGGAGAACGCGACGATCTGTTCCCCGCGGCAAACGAGCCCGTCGAGCAGTCCGAGACGATCGTGTTGCGGAGGAGTCGTCCGCTGCAGATCTCACTGGACGGTCGCAACAGTCGAGAGGTCTGGACGACGGCGTCGACCGTCCAAGGGGCACTCGCGCAGCTGTCGATGACCGACACCGCGCCCGCGGCGGCGTCACGCGGCAGTCGCGTCCCACTGGAGGGCATGTCGCTGCCGGTGGTGGGAGCGCGGACCGCGCAAATCGACGACGGTGGAGTGGTCAGGACGGTCCGTGTGGCCGCGGCGAACGTGGCCGGCTTCCTGGAGGCCGCGGGAGCCCCCCTGCAGCAGAGCGACACCGTCGTTCCGGCGGCGAACTCACCGGTGAGCGACGGCATGCAGATTCACGTCACCAGGATCCGCGTCACCCGGTCGACCGAGCGGGTGCCGCTGGTGCCCGTCAACGACGTGGTCCAGGACGTGACCATGAACATGAGCAGGCAGGTGGTCGACGACCCGGGGACACCCGGCATTCAGGACGTGACTTTTGCCGTGGCGACGGTCAACGGGGTGGAGACGGGGAGGCTGCCAGTAGCCAATGTCGTCATCGTTCCGGCCGTAAACGGCAGGATTCGCGTCGGCGCCAAGCCCGGCACCGAGGTGCCCGAAGTGTCTCAAGGTGAGACGTGGGATGCGCTTTCACGATGTGAAGCCGGTGGTAATTGGGCTATAAACACCGGTAACGGTTTCTACGGTGGTGTCCAATTCGACCAAAACACATGGGAGCGCAACGGTGGTTTGCGGTATGCTCAGCGGGCCGATCTGGCTTCGAGAGAAGAGCAGATCGCGATTGCTGAGGTAACCCGGGCGCGCCAAGGTTGGGGGGCGTGGCCCACGTGTAGTGGAAGGTTGGGTGTGCGCTGACGATTCGGCTACTCGGGCGGACCGAGATAAGGCACTTGGCAAAGGAACTTGAGTTCCGGCCGCGGAAGGCGTTTGGACAGAACTTCGTCCACGACGCCAACACCGTTCGTCGCATCGTGTCGGCGTCGGGGGTGAACCGTAACGACGTGGTCCTGGAAGTGGGACCAGGTCTCGGTTCGTTGACCCTTGGGCTCCTCGATCGAGGCGCAAAGGTGACCGCGGTCGAGATCGACCCCGTTCTCGCGCGTCAGCTCCCCAAGACGATCGCCGACCACTCGCACAGCGAGATCAACCGGCTGGTGGTCCTCAACAGCGACATCCTCGACCTGATGCCGTCGGATTTGGACGACCAGCCCACCGCGCTCGTCGCGAACCTTCCGTACAACATCGCGGTTCCCGCACTGCTGCACCTGCTCGCCCAGTTCCCGACGATCCGGACCGTCATGGTCATGGTTCAGGCCGAGGTCGCCGAGCGACTCGCCGCGGAGCCCGGCGGCAAGGACTACGGCGTGCCGAGCGCGAAGGTGCGGTTCTACGGAAACGTGCGCCGCCACGGCATGGTGTCGCCGACGGTGTTCTGGCCGATCCCGCGCGTCTACTCCGGACTGGTCCGCATCGACCGCTACGAAACCTCGCCGTGGCCCGTCGAAGACGAATTCCGCAAGAAGGTCTTCGAGCTCATCGACATCGCGTTCGCGCAGCGCCGCAAGACCTCGCGCAACGCGTTCGCCGAGTGGGCCGGTTCCGGTAACGAGTCCGCAGAGCGTCTGCTGTCGGCCAGTATCGACCCGGCTCGCCGCGGTGAGACGCTCGGCATCGCCGATTTCGTTCGACTGCTTCAGCGGTCGGGCCAGGTCGACACCGCCCCGCGTCAGCCGAACGTCCGCGTGTACTGAGGCTCAGAGCCTCAGCACACGCGGACGGTCTCCCGGACGTCAGCCCTTGCCTTCGTCCTTCTTCGCCTTGGCCGCTTCGCGTGCCCTGGCGTCCTTGGCCAAGAACTCGTCCTGCAGTGGTGTTTCGGCGTAGATCGGGTAGTTGCCCGTGATTCCGACGCGTTCCTGGGCGACCGCCATCACCCGACCTCGCACGGCGTACCAGCCGCCGATGAGGGCGGGCACGATGATCACCAATGCGATTGCGTTCCAGTAGTTCTCGATGCACATCAGCAGCGTGACCGCGGCCAGGAACAGCAGCGTGGCATAGCTGGTGTACGGCGTACCGAACAGCCGGAAGCTCGGACGCTCCAGGATGCCCTTCTGCGACCAGCGGTACAGCTGGATCTGGCAGATCACGATGGTGGCCCAGGAGGCGATGATGCCAAGCGCCGACAGGTCGAGGGCGATGTTGAAGGCCTCCGCGGGCACCACCAGGTTGAGGAAGACGCCGATGACGGTGAAGCACGCCGTGAGCGCGATGCCCGCCCACGGGACGCCCTTCTTGGACATCTTCGCGGTGAACTTCGGTGCGCTGCCGTTCATCGACATCGACCGCAGGATGCGGCCCGTCGAGTAGAGCCCGGCGTTGAGACTCGACAACGCCGCCGTCAGGACGACGAAGTTCATGATGTCGCCGGCGGCAGGCACGCCGATGCTGGAGAAGAACGTCACGAACGGGCTGGTGCCCTGCTTGTACGCGGTGTACGGCAGCAGCAGTGCCAGCAGGATCAGCGAGCCGACGTAGAAGATGGCGATTCGGAAGATGACGGAGTTGATGGCGCGCGGCATGATCTTGGCCGGGTTCTCGGTCTCACCCGCCGCCGTGCCGACCAATTCGACTGCGGCGTAGGCGAAGATCACGCCCGAGGTGATGACCACCAACGCCAAGAGGCCGTTGGGCAGAATGCCGCCGTTGTCGGTGATCACCGACGGGCCGGTGGCAGCGCCCTCGACCTTGAAGCGGCCCGCCAGGAAGACGATGCCGACGACGAGGAAGGTGACGAGCGCGATGACCTTGATCAGCGCCGCCCAGAACTCCATTTCGCCGAACCACTTGACCGAGATCATGTTGATGGTCAGCACGATCACCAGCGCGATCAGGGCGATCAACCACTGCGGTATCGCACCGAAGGTGCCCCAGTAGTGCATGTACAGCGCGATGGCGGTGACGTCGACGATCGACGTGCACGCCCAGTTGAAGAAGTACATCCAGCCGGCGACGTATGCGGCCTTCTCGCCGAGGAATTCGCGGGCGTAGGACACGAACGAGCCGGATGACGGGCGATGGAGTACCAGTTCGCCGAGGGCTCGCAGAATGAAGAAGACGAACACGCCACAAATGGCGTAGACGATGAACAGGCCTGGTCCAGCGCTGGCGAGCCGGCCGCCGGCCCCCATGAACAAGCCAGTGCCGATCGCGCCACCGATGGCGATCATCTGTACCTGTCGGGGTTTGAGCCCCTTTTCGTAGCCTTCTTCTTCATGTGCGAGCGACGAATTGTCGTATGCGCTCTGAGGTTCGGTGGTCATTGGTCGAAGCTAGCCGCCGACGTCCTGGGGCGCGTGGGGGAGGGGTAAAGATTGAGTTACGGAAAGGGTGGCCTGGGTTGGGCCAGCTCACCCAATCGCCCGCGTGATCAGCGAAATGAACTCCGAGCAGGACTGATACCGAAGGTCGGGCGATTTGGCCATTGCCTTGGCGAGGATCGAGTCGAAGGCCCGCGGCACCCAGTCGAGGTGTCTGGAGTACTTCGGCACCGGACTGTTCAGGTGTGCGTTGACCAGGGCCATCGACGTATGACCGTTGAACGGCGGTGACCCCGTGAGGAGTTCGACGGCCGTGCAGGCCAAGGAATATTCGTCGGAGGCGGCCGACGGTGAATGTCCGTGCAGCACCTCGGGAGCCGCGTACGGCAACGACGCCTCGACGTGCGTCAACCGTTGTTTGGCGTCCTCGGCGAGCGAGCGGGCGATGCCGAAGTCGGTGAGGATCGCCCCGCCGGCGGAAAATGGTTCGGAGACAAGGACGTTCGGCGGCTTGACGTCACAGTGCACGACGCCGATGGCGTGGACGTGGTCGAGGGCGCTCGCGATCTGGGCCAACGCAATGAGCCGAAGGTCCCGGCCCGGCAGGTTGGTCGCCGTGCCACCACGGATCAGTTGCATGGCCAGCCAACCGGGTCCTGACTCGTACATGGTGACGACGTGGGGGTGAGCGGTCCGCCTCGCGAACTCGAATTCGCGTTGCAGCCGCGTCAGGTTGAACGCGTCGCGATGGTGCTCGTCGAGCACCTTGAGCGCGACGGGTCCGCCCAGGCCGGCGGCGTGGTGCGCCTGGTACACCGTGGCGGTCCCACCGTGACCGATCACGCCGTCGATCACGTAATCCCCGAAGGCGTCCATTGGTCTCAGCATTCTCGCAGAATGCGGCGCGGCGGGGGGATCTCGTCACTTCCTTTTCCGTCGCGCCCGGGCTTCGTTACTGTCGGTGCGTGCCCCAGTCCGACGCAGCCGCCGAATGGGTGTCGACGGGGTCGGTGACGGTACGCGTACCCGGCAAGGTCAACCTGTACCTCGGCGTCGGCGATCTGCGCGACGACGGCTATCACGAACTGACGACGGTGTTCCACGCCGTGTCGCTCTTCGACGAGATCACCGTGCGCAACGCCGACGTGCTGTCCCTCGAGCTGACTGGGGAGGGCCTCGACGAGGACGGGGCGTCGCTGCCCCTGGACCAGCGCAACCTGGCGTGGCGCGCCGCCGAGCTGATGGCCGCCCACGTCGGACGCGAGCCGGACGTGGCCATCGCCATGGAGAAGTCGATCCCCGTCGCGGGTGGGATGGCTGGTGGCAGTGCCGACGCCGCGGCGGTCCTGGTGGCCATGAACGCGCTCTGGGAGTTGGGCGTGCCGCGGCGAGACCTGCACGCGTTGGGCGCCGAACTTGGCAGCGACGTGCCCTTCGCCCTGCACGGCGGCACCGCGTTGGGCACCGGCCGCGGAGAGCAGTTGGCAACGGTCTTGTCCCGCAACACCTTTCACTGGGTGTTGGCGTTCTCCGACGGTGGCCTGTCCACCCCGAAGGTGTTCGCGGAGATCGACCGGCTGCGGGCCGACGACACCAAGACCCAACCCGCCAGGCTCGAGGATCCGGAACCACTGCTGGCTGCGCTGGCGTCGGGCGACCCGTACGAGCTGGCGCCCCTGCTCGGCAACGACCTGCAGCCGGCGGCGCTGAACCTCGACTCCAGGCTGCGCAGGACGCTGCGCGCGGGCGTCGACGCGGGGGCGTTGGCGGGAATCGTCTCCGGTTCGGGGCCGACGTGCGCCTTCCTGTGTCCGACGGCGGCGGCCGCGGTCGACGTCGGCGTCCAGCTGGCCGGTGCCGGAGTGTGTCGCACGGTGCGGGCGGCGAGTGGTCCGGTGCACGGGGCCAGGGTGGTTCCGGCGCCCCCAAAAACGGTGTGACCCACGCCTCAATCGAGCCAGAAGTTTGTTAGTTACTTAAGAGTCTCTTAAGATGATCGGCGGTGACAACGAGCGGTTTCACGTGCGGCGCGACGACGTCCCCCACCGTAGTCTTCGGTGG
>NZ_MVOC01000010.1 GCF_002043095.1 Mycobacterium sp. AT1
TGCCTGGCCATTACAACTAGATCAACCCGAGGCGACCGACAAGCTCTGCGCGCAGATTCTGGATCACGTCACGACGAGTGGCCGCATACGCCTGTGCCTCGCCAGAAGCGTCTGGGTCAGACTTGAAGGTCGCGTCAAGCACCCGCTCTGCGATCGCCACTTTATCGGGGCATGCGACTTCGTTTTCAGCGCACCACTTCGCGACGTCCTTCGTCCGAAGTGATGGCCCAATGTCCGCAGAGGTGATCTCAGGAGGACTCACATTCCACAATCTAAGCTCTTGATTCACAGCGGCGAGGTACGCGGCGACATCAATCAGGTCTTCCGTCTCGAGCGGCACAACTTCGTCGAGTCCATCGTCTGAGGTGGCTGCAGCGACTAGCACCACTATCTGCCCAACTGGGACGCCGCCGGCGATGAGCTTCGCTTTGTTGTCAAGCCCGCCCTGGTCACCATCTACTAAGAAGGCGACTCGCCCAGCCTCACTCTGAAGGCCAGCACACTTCGCAGCCGCTACCTCTGAAACCCCCGGCACGATCTGAAACCCCAGAGGAAGGTCTTCCTTCGATGCTTGACGCAAAAGTGTTGGCAGAATGATTGCGTCTGCGGGTCCTTCGGCAATCACCGCGTGTCGACTCGGGGTGAATGAAACTGCCGCCGCACCCAGGCTTGCCAACAACGGGGAGAACCCGGCTCGGCCCCCGGTGCGCCAAAAGCCGTTCACCAATTTCGAAGTCGTGTCGTCCACTGGCTCAACGACTCTGATACCGGTTCCGATATCAGGGGGCAAGCAACCAAACGAGTGAGTTGTGTAGATGACCTTTGCCGCTAGTCCCTGGTTGGCCAGCACATTGACGAGGTCAGCCTGTGCGTCATAGTGCAGATGAGTTTCTATCTCGTCGACGAGAAGAATTGGTTTTCCGTCACGTCCGTTGACGAAAGCGAGTAGTGACGCGAACCAACGCATCCCATCGCTGCGCTCAGCTATTTCAGAATAACCGGCAGCACGGTTTGTCAAAGAAATAGCTTGAATCGACAAGGTCATTCCATCGAGAACAAACTGAAGCGCGACCTTTTGCTGATTCCAGTTCTGATCAAACGCATTTCTAAGGGTGTCGTTGGCGGTCTGAACGCGAGTAGCCGAGTCCGCCCTCCGCGTCTCCTGCACCTCGCGGCGGAGCTCAATCAGATTAAGGCTCGCAAGGTTGCACAAATGATCCAGAGCAGGAGGGGGATTATCGGGGATTTGCTCCAGCTCGTACGCGCCTAGGAGCTCTCGATCGAGCTGCGTGTACAGAAGCATTTCAGGTAAACGAGAATTAATGACGGCCAAGGCTCGCCGAGTCGGATTAGGCCCGATTTCGTAGCGTTGCAATTCGCGCAGAGTTTCGATAAGTGTACGGCGAGAAACGATCAAGTCTCGTTGTGCTTCGCCAGTGGCGGTCTTGTCGTCTGTAGCATCCTCCTCGGAGAAGCCAAAGCTCACCGCAGATAAGACCGCGACTGCATCCGTCAGTGAGGCGATGATTTCGTCAGACAGGTCGTTTACGTCTGCATTCAGGGATCTCGAAAAGTTTTCCAGGATGGTTTGATAGTTGTCATCCTCATCGAGTGGAATGTCCGCGGTGTCTGCCTTCGATATGAAGTCAGCGATTAAGTCCGTAACAGTGTGGCGGCGCTGCCGATCGCGGACGGGGAAGCCCGGATGCAACGTCCAAGTCCGGGTGCCATTCTCATGTTTCGTCAGGACTGCGCGCTGAAGGGAGGCCGCTTCGGGAATTTCTGCCAACGCGATCTTGTCTTCGTTATCGAGTTGAAAGCCCCACACTAGTGTCGGTGACTTTCCGCTGCGGCGGTGCTCATCAGAGCGAGCAAATTCGTCGTTAGACCCCAGCATCGCGAGTCCGTCCAGGATGGAACTCTTTCCGGCCTCGTTCGGTCCGACTAGGGCGATAAGGTCGCCATGCAGCTTGACCGACGTCCGGTCGACAAATCGACGGAAGTTCTCTGCGGTGAAGGTAATCAGGCGCACCCAGCCACGTTAGCGCCGCGTTGCGCCGTCTTCTGCGTCGGCACGCGTCAGGCTAGAGAGTGATTTGTGAATTTCCCACGCGGTTTGGGTCCGCTCGCCGGGCGGGTCGCTTGCTCAATCGGAGCTGACGCAGTTCGTCATGCCGACAGCTCGACAGCGTTGTCCCCGAAGTCCGCAACTACGCGCAGGCTCCCACCCAGCGCCGCTACGTACGACTGCAAGGTGCCGAGCTCGGTGTGCGACAGGTCGCCGCTTTCGAGCTGCGACACCCGCGCCTGCGATACACCCATGTGGGCGGCGACGTCGGCCTGACGGGCGTGCCCATGGGCCTTGCGGATGTCGGCTAGGCGTTGTGCTTGGACCGCGTCGTGCATATCCTTGCGCGCTGCGTCGGCGAGCGCCGGATCTACCCGGCCCTGGGTGACCGCGTCTGCGCGAACGTCACGCCAGTTGCGTGCCATGGTCATTCACCTTCCTGGATCGTGGCCAGCCAGTTCTCGTACCGTCGCTCAGCCACGGGAATGTTCCTGTCGTACCAGCGCTTCCAGTTCCCGTCCTTGTCTCCGCCGAGCAACAGGATCGCCTGTCGGAGCGGATCGAAGATGAACAGGATACGGATGCTGGTGCCTGCGGGCCGCAGTTCTTTCATGCTGTGGAACCGCGATCCGCTGACCTTGTCCACCGTTGGGCGGCCCAACGTCGGGCCTTCCACTTCGAGCAGGTCGATCGCGCCGGTCACCGCGGCCGTCGCGCTCGCGTCGAGCGTGAAGTACCAATGCTCGACTTCTTCCGTCAGGATGACGTCCCACGTCGTCACTGTAATATAACTCCTGCATTATATGCAACGGGTTGATGAGCCGAGGCTCAGTCGTCGAGATCGCCCCTGTGCGTTGCGCGATCAACTCGGTCAAAAGTGAAGTGCCGATGCCCCTTCCGCGCATCTGCGGCACGACAGCAAGACAAATCTCCGGTAGGGCGGCGGCGTTGGCGTCGACCTTTAGTGGTGGGTCGTGGCAAAAAAGTCCGTACCGCGCCGAGGCATAACCGCGCCAGTATCGGCGGCAACGATGGCCCTACCGCCAACGACCGATACGAGGCTGAGAACTTCTTCGGAGTCTGCGGCGGGAAGGGGTCGATCTTCAATCACGCAGGCGTAGCGGGCCATCTCGACGAAGAAGGCTCCGTCCGCAGTGATGGCAAGCCGTAGCTGCACGTTCGGTCCGACGACACCGTGAAATCATCACAGGATGCTTGAATACTAGCGAGGCATTTGACGCTTGTGGGTCACCACCCCGCTGCGTAATCGGGGTCTCGGTCTAGCTCCACTGGCCGCCAGGTTGGCCGCCAGTACGCCTCACGCTCGGCAGCGTATTGCCGGTTGCGCGCCAGGTTTTCATCGATGACGCGTTGCCGTTCGAAGGCTTTGAGTTCTGCGTCGCGAATCGCGGCGTCGAGTCGGGCCGATGCTTGCTCGATCGGGAGCATCGGGACGCCGAGTTTGCGGGCCGAGTTGTGCTTCGCGTCGGTCGCATCCGGCGTCTCGGTCGCCATCCACACCACCGTCTTCGTGACGTTGACCGCCAACTTTGCGCCGTAAGACTCTGCGCGTTTGCACAGCAGCTCGAAGTCCGCGCCATCGCCGACTACCGCGACACGGAGGCTGCGCAGATATCTGGCTTCGGATGCGGGCTCGGGTTCTGAACACGCGTCGATCGCTTGGTGCAGCTCAGTAGCGAGCTGGGACAGTCCAAGTGCATCGGCGAGTAGAAACATTTCTCGACGCCGAACCGGCGACAACACTGTCCAGTCGGCGTCCCGCTCATCGCGGAACGTTGTGTCCCAGGCTTCTCGATGCAGATCGCGCAGCTGGTTGCCGGTGAGCCGCGTACGGCAGGCTTGATCGGTAAGAGAACTGGCCTCTTCGTAGGTCAGCAGTCCGTCCTCTACTGATTCGGCGAGCAGCGCGAGATACTTCTCGACTTCGACGGGATCGCCCTCGCGATTCCGGGACGACTGGGGGAACGAAGCCAGAAGTTCCGCGACTGAAGAACCGGCCAAGGGCACTGGCCGGCATCGGATCTTGCACTCACACGGAGCGACTGTCGCCACCGCCGTCGGTGGGGCGATGCTGAAGTTCAAGGGTTGGGGCGAACTGCGGAGAAGCCAGAGCAGGATCTCTCGGATGGATCTCGCGTCACCCAAGGCGGTGTGCTTGTTCGTGGGAAACTCGCCTGTGGCCGTCTTGTACATCACAGTCAGGCTGAAGGCGCGACCGTCGAGTTGTCGTCGAGAGGTCTGCAATGTGCACACGCCGATGGTCGCAGGGAGCGAGAGCTTTTCGCGGCGTGCTGCAGCGGTCAGGAATCCTTCCTCGAACTCGAAGTTGTGCGCGACCAGAACGGTTCCGGCCATGAAGGCGAATGCTTCACGAAGTGCGTCGATGGTTTGAGGCGCGCCGATGAGGTCGGCGTCGTCGATTTGATGGACGTCGCGCGCCTCGCGGGGTGAGCCGGGATTGTTTACGAGAGTGGCGAATTCGTCGATGACAGTGCCATCGGCGGTGAACTTGACCATGCCGATTTCGACGATGCGGTCGAGGTCGGGATCCAAGCCGGTGGTCTCGAGATCGATCGCAGTGAACACGGCGTTTGAAGTGGGGTAGCCCGTGGTGCGTCTGGTGAGTACTGCCTGTCGAATGCCTATATCTCGCGAGGATGCCGGCGGCCTCGGTTGCGGAGCGGCGAAATAAGTCTGTGGCCGTTGCGTCTGCGTCACGGGCCGTCCGGCGGACTGCTCAGAAGGCGGTGGGGCTGCGGTCTTGTCTTTCGAGTACTTGTTGAAGAAGTAGACCGCGGCACCGATTGCTCCGATGATCGCGAGAACCCACCAGTACTTGATCAGTAGACCCACAACGACGAGTACAGCGACAAGAACGCCAAAACCTTGCATTGAACCCCCAAGAACAACAAGCCCCTATGCCGGCTCGACGATGCGACGGTACTGCTGTGCACTGACAGGCAGGCTGGATTCGGTCCGATCCGCTGGCGCCCCGAGGTTCCGTCCGCACTTGCAACAACCCGCGGAGGCAGTCGCAGTTTAGGAACCGATTTGGGAACGAAACTCTGCGCAACGGCTTGAACACACTGCGACGGGAGGATGCGGGACGTACGGGGCGCGTGGTCTGAACTGCATATATGCCACACGTCGGACATTGCAAAGTTTCCGGTACCTGGCGCAAAACCCAGAGGTCGCAGGTTCGAATCCTGTCCCCGCTACTAGGTAAACGGCTCCCGGAGATTTTTCCGGGAGCCGTTTTCATGCCGCTCGTGACCACATGGCGAATATCGGCACCGCTGGCGGTTTCGGGAAGCGGATTGCGGTGCTCGAAGCCGAATGACGGCTGGGTGGTCCCGCGGCTCACAGACTCAAGACGTGCTCCGGGCCCCAGGTGCCGTGGATGGAGTGCAGGCGCAGCGGGAGCGCGTCCCAAGGACGACGATCTGCGCGAAACCTTGTTGGCGTACCTCGCCTCCGCGCGAGGCCCCCGGGCTGTCTCGGAGAAGCTGCACATCGCCCCGAATCCCGCGGCCTATCGGGTCAAGCAGGCTCAGCGATTGCTGCCGGCGCGCACCGACGGCAATCCGCTCGAGGTGATGCTGGCGCTGTTCCTTGCGCGCTACTGGTTGAACCGAGTGCCTAGCCGGCCGGTCGTTTGGAGCCGTTGGGCTCCGGGCGATTTGGCAATTTCTCATGGGGTTGAGGATCACGTCGCCCGAGACTTCATGGGTTCGCTTGCTGCCCTCACAGCCCAAGGTCTTTGCCGATGATCTCCTTCATGATCTCGGTGGTCCCGCCGTAGATGGTTTGGATGCGTGAATCGACGAACGCGCGGCTGACCTCGTATTCGCGCATGTAGCCGTAGCCGCCGTGCAGCTGCAGGCAACGGTCGGCAACACGGACCTGCAGTTCGGTGGTCCACCACTTGGCTTTGGCCGCCCGGGTGGGGGTGAGTTCGCCACGGGAGTGCAATTCGACGCAGTGGTCGACGAACACCCGCGCGATGTCCAGTTCGGTGGCGAGCTCGGCCAGCAGGAATCGATTGTGCTGAAAACTGCCGATGGGTTTACCGAATGCACGCCGTGCAGTGACGTATTCCAAGGTGCGGCTGAGGTTTCCCTCGGCGGCACCGACGGCGGTCGTGGCCAGCGAAAGACGTTCTCGTGGGAGGTTTCTCATCAGCTGATAGAAGCCGGTCCCCTCCTCGCCGAGCAGATTGGCGACGGGCACTCGGGCGTCAGTGAAGCTCAGTTCGCTGGTGTCCTGGCTGTGCAACCCCAGCTTTTCGAGGTTGCGTCCCTTGCTAAAGCCTGGGGTGTCCGCCTCGACCACGATCAGCGAAAGCCCCTTGTGCCGTTCGTCGCTG
The DNA here is from genome assembly GCF_002043095.1 of Mycobacterium sp. AT1. Classification (GTDB taxonomy): domain Bacteria; phylum Actinomycetota; class Actinomycetes; order Mycobacteriales; family Mycobacteriaceae; genus Mycobacterium. The sequence continues at coordinate 6,456 of NZ_MVOC01000010.1, forward strand.
GTGCGTGCCGCGACGATGACGAGGTCGCAATTCTGACCGTTTGAGATGAACGTCTTGGCGCCATCGAGAACGTAGTGATCGCCATCCCGGGTTGCTCGAGTGGAGATGCTGGACAGGTCACTGCCGGTTCCCGGTTCCGTCATCGCGATTGCGGCGATCAGCTCTCCGGACGTCAGGCCGGGAAGCCAGCGACGCTTCTGCTCGTCGTTGGTCAGATCGGTGAGGTAGGGCCCGACGACGTCGTTCTGCAGGGCGATGCCAAGCCCGACACCGGCGAACCCGGATCGACCGAACTCTTCGTTGACGATGGCATTGAAGCGAAAGTCGTCGATGCCTGCGCCGCCGAATTCGTCTGGGGTGGCGAATAGCAACAGACCGTGTGTACCCGCTTCGGTGAACATCGAACGTTCGACCTTGTGGTCGGCTTCCCACTTCTCGAAGTTGGGCGCCACCGACTTCTCGATGAATTGGGCGACGGTGCCACGGAATTGGTGGTGATCGTCGTTGAACAACGATCGATATGCGTCTGCGCCGAAAGTGGTTGTCATGGATTGCTTTCGAATCGTAGTTAGGGTCTTGCCGGGATGAATCGGGTGCTGGTGGCGGTCGCGAGGTCGGTCAGTTCCTGCAGTCCGAACTTCTGGACCTTGCCACTGGCTGACGTCGGAATTCGTTTGACCACATGCCATTCGGTCGGAAGTTTGGCCTTGGCCAGACCCAGTTCGTCAAGGTGGCTAAGGAACGTTTCCGGGCCGTTCCACGGCACGCCCGGGCGCAAGGCAATCCAGGCGCCGACGGCTTCGCCGAATCGCGCATCCGGAATCGCGCATACCGCCGCTGAGTCCACGTCGCGATGCCCGAGTAGGGCTTGCTCGATGTCCTGAGTGGAGAACTTCTCCCCGCCGCGGTTGACGATGTCTTTGCTGCGTCCTGTCATTCGCACCCATCCGTCGGACACCACTCCGATGTCGCCGGGGTAGAACCAGCCGTCCTCGTCGAACTGTGCTGCCGTTGCGGCCGGATCGGTGTATCCGTCGAATAGTTGCGCACCGCGGATGCGCAATTCGCCCTCGGCGCCGTCCGGCAGAGGGCGCCGACGTTCGTCTGATGCCTCGATCTCCATGCCTGGCAGCACTCGTCCGTCCCAATCGGCGCGCATGTCCAGGGGGTCGCTACGCCTGGCGCCGGTGCAGATTCCGGCGGTCTCGGTCATCCCGTAATTGCGGGTGGCGTGCACGCCGACGTCCTCGGCGTCGCGAATCAGCTCCCGCGGAATGGCAGCCCCGGCGCACAGATAGTTCGTGAGTCGATGCACCGGTGAATTACCCGCTGCATATCGGGTCACGAGGTCTCGGAGGAAGACGGTGGCGCCCATCATCATGGTGACCCGTTCGTCCTCGATGACGCCCACGGCCTGATCCGGATTCCACCCGGGCAGAATGACCGATCGGGCGCCCAAGAAGGCCGGCAGTATCAGCCCGGCGACGAATCCGCCGAGATGTGACAGCGGAGTTCCGGCGGCGACGACCGAGCGATCGTCGAGATCTGCCACTGCTGTCATGTTGCGGAGGTGGGCAAACAGAGCGCGGGAGGTCAGCAGCGCGCCCTTGGGGGCCGACGTGGTGCCCGAGGTGTAGAGGATCAGTGCGGGCTCGTCGGCGTCAACCGGCTCGGGAAGCACGAGATGTCCACGCGGACAATCTGATACCGAATCAGGAATCTGAGTCCATCCGGCGGCGCTACCGCCCACCACGATTTTCAGGGTTGGCTCATGGCCCAATTCGCCGAGAAGCCGGTCGATCTCGGCGGTGGGAGTGCGATCGCCCAGGGTGTGTGCCACGGCGACCACCGCCGGCCGTACGTCGGCGATGATCTGCCGCGTCTCGTGCTGTCGATAGATGGGAATGACCGGGACGTCGATCGCGCCGATTCGGAAGGCCGCGATCTGCAAGACCAGCGTCTCCAGCCTGTTCGGAAGTTGCACGAGGATTCGGTCGCCTCGCACCACCCCCTGCGCAACCATGTGTTCGGCCACCGACGTGACCCACGCTGCGAAATCTCGGTAACTGATCCGGCGGTCCTCGAATCGGAAGAGTTCGCGATCCGGGAACTGTGCGGCGCGATCGTCGATCAGATCACCGATTCGGTCCGAGGTCCACAATCCCGTTGTCTGGTAAAGCTGTTCACGCGTCGCCGAGTCATTCATGGCCGGAATCCTCGAGTTGGGGGCACCTGCGTTCGCTCTGAAGAAACCGTACATCGCGTTCGACTTCTTGACAAAGAAACCCGAACATCGTGTACTAGTTTATGCGGTGCGGGGCCTGCGGGAATCGGGCCCGACGCACCGCCGCCAACCACCGTCAGTGAGGACACCCGTGCCGTCTAGCTACCAGTACCTGATCACCAGCGTCGAGGACGGGGTGGGAATCCTGCAGTTGAACCATCCGGAGAAGCGCAACGCACTGGGATGGGAGCTGCACCGGGAGATCATCGATGCTCTCGCAGGATGGGCGTATGACGACGAGGTGGCCGCCGTGCTGATCATCGGCAACGAGGACTACTTCTGCGCGGGCTGGGCGCTGGATGTGCTGCAGGGGACCTCGGATTCGGATCGCACTGCGTTCACCGACCTGGCGCTACAGCTGATGGTGGCCATCTACGACTATCGCAAGCCAACCGTTGCGGCCGTAGCCGGTGTTGCTCCCGGTTACGGCATGGACGTTGCGAACATGTGCGACATCACGGTGGCGTCGAAGAACGCGGCCTTCGGGTCCACCCAGGTGAAGTACGCGATGAACGGCTTCTACCACGGGATGCTGAGCAAGACGAATACCCAGCGGGCGCGCCGGATGCTGTTCACCGGTGACCCCATCACTGCCGAGGAGGCCTATCGGGTCGGTCTCGTCGACGAATTGGTGGAAGTCGGTGGTCTCCGAGATGCGGCGCTGACGCTGGCCAAGCAGATCGCCGAGAACGGCGCCGAGCTGACCACGGTGCTCAAGGAGGTCGCCCTGCGCACCCAGAACATGGACCACATCGGAGCGACCGCGTACGAACTGCGGGTCACCCACGACTTGGTACAGCGCGGGTTGTTCACCCGCAAGATTGCCGATGGTCTGCAGCGGTTGAAGTCCGGCAGCAGCAAGGCGACGGAGCGACTAACCCGGACCTAGCGTGTTCGATCCGATCCCGTCACCAATCTCGAACAGGAGCGTGAGCGCCATGCAAGAGGCCGCCACACCAGTGACCGACGAGTTTCTCCGTGACTTCGCAAACCGTTGGTCGGATGCGTGGAACTCCCATGAGACGGGCCAGGTGTTGGATCTCCTGGATCCCGAAATCGTCTGGGAGGACACGGTGTTCTGGCCACGGGTGATCGAGGGTCGTGTCGGGGTGGGTGAGTACGTCGACACCATCTGGAAGGTCATGCCCGACGTGCGATTCGAGGAAGTCCAGTTCTTCTCGGCGGCGCGAGACGGCCGCGGACTCTTCTTGTTCGAACAGAGCGGAAGCGCACCGCCAAAAATCGGCACGAACAAGCGGTTCCGTGCCTACGGGTGCGACATCTTCCTGGGCTTTCGCGGCGGCAGGTTATCGCGCTACCTCGCCCAGTACGAGATCACCGAGATGATGCGCCAATATGGCGCGCTACCACCGCGGAACAACCAGATCGGCGGGACCTATCTACGCTCCTTGCTGAACGCTCCTTCTTCATAACCCACGTGTCGATCCGAGGTCCCATGTCGAGTCAGAACGTGACACCACCGCCCACCTCGCGCCGCGAATTGCAACGCGCCGCATCGGTTGCGCGGATCGTCACTGCGGCTGAAGAATTGATGTCAGAAACTGCCCACTTCGCCGACATCTCTGTCGAACAGGTGATTTCGCGTGCTGGAGCGTCCCGCTCGACCTTCTACTCCTACTTCGACGACATGGGGCACGTCCTTCGTGCGGTCGGTGAGGGAGTGGTTGGCGAGGTCGTCGACTCGGCACGGCAATGGATGGATCTCGACACCGACATCTCGCAACGACAGTTGGAGGTGATCTTCACGGGACTGATCGCCACTTACCGACGGCGGGCCAAGCTGCTTGCAGCCCTGGCCGACGCGTCCACCTACGATGCCGGGGTTCGGGAAGAGTTCCACGCGATGCTCTCCATCGGACACGTCGAACTGACCAAACACATACGTCGCGCCCAGAGCGCGGGTGTCGCCCGCGCCGATCTCGATCCGCAGGCCACCGCCGGATGGTTGGTGTGGATGATCGAACGTGGTCTGTACCAACAGGTTCGCCCCGCCGCCAAGAAGGATCTCCAGCGACATGCGGTGAGTTTGGCCTCGATCGTGTGGCACGCCCTGTACGCGCCGTCGCCGTGAACGCCGACTCGTCGGGTGAGCTTAGCGGCGTTGGCGCCATCGTCACGGGCTCCACCCGCGGCCTGGGTTTCGCGTTCGCCCGAGCCCTGCTCGACCAGGGCGCCAAAGTGGTGATCAACGGCAGGGACGAGGCGGCGTGCCAAGCGGCAGCCATGGAGTTGGATCCCGATGGTGGATCAGTGCGCTACGTCGTCGGCGGGATCGAGGTGGAGTCGACCGCCGCGGCGCTGGTCCGCCAGTGCCAAGACGCCTTCGGGTGCGTCGGCTTCGTCGTCAACAATGCCGGGATCACTCGGGACCGGAGTCTGCTGCGGATGTCGGTCGACGACTTCGATGCCGTGGTCGCGGTGCATTTGCGAGGGACCTGGTTGATGTGTCGCGCTGCTGCGTCGGCGATGAAGGACACCGGCGGTGCGATCCTCAATCTGACTTCGGGGAGCGCCCTGTACGGGTTGGTCGGCCAGAGCAACTATGCGGCAGCCAAGGGTGGTGTCACCGCGCTCACCCGCGCGCTGTCGGTCGAACTCGAACGTTTCGGCATTCGTGTCAACGCGCTGTATCCCGTTGCTGCCACCGACATGACGACGCCACTGGTCGATGCCACCGGCGGAGTGGACAGCCCGTTCACCGATGCGTTCGGCGATCCCGCTCACGTCGCCAAGGTCGTCGCCGCCCTGGCCGGGGACCGCACGTCGCAGATCACCGGGCAGGTCATCGCGTTCGACGGCACCGAACTTGCACTCTGGAGCCACCCCGAACAGCTCGTGCGAATCGCTCATGGCGCGCCGTGGTCCGCGGCGCAGATCGACGCTGCCATGTGCGCGGTGGCTGACCAACGCGCACCGCTGCATCCCGACACCATCGGGAGCCTCACGCGTTCACTGATGGCTCAGAAGCCCCAACCACGCCCCACGAGGGCCAACCCCGAAAGAAAGTCGCAGCCATGACGGACTTCACCGACATCACCACGAGTGTCACCGATGGAATCGGCACCATCACCTTCAACCGCCCCGACCGTCGAAACGCACTGACACCCAAGCTCTTTCGAGATCTGACCGAGTGCCTCATCAATTGGCGCAACGACGACACCGTTGCCGTCGTCATCGTCACCGGTGGTGATCGATGGTTCAGCGCCGGTCTGGATCTGCAGCTGCAGTCCTCGTTCACCGACGACACCCGATTCGACTACGGAGACCTGTGTCTACGCGCCTACGGTCAACTCCTCGACTACCCCAAGCCGACCATCGCCGCCATCTCGGGCCCCGCACTCGGAGGTGGGCTCGACATCGCGGTGTTCTGCGACATCCGCATCGGAGCCCGTGGATCATTCTTTGGGTATCCCCAGGTCAAATTCGGCCTCACACCATACTTTTCGCCGCTGTGGAAGATCGTCGGCCTCAGTCAAGCGAAGCTCCTGACCCTCTCTGGGCAACGGATCGACGATGACGAGGCACTGCGCATCGGTCTCGTCGACCGCCTCGTCGCCGACGGCACCGCGGTTGCCGCCGCCACCGACCTGGCCGGCGAGATCGCCGAGACCACCGTGAAGTCCGCGATGTTCAACAAGGAACTGATGCTGCGCTCACCGGCGATGGACCCGATCAGCGCGCTGTCATTCGAAACCAGCATGTATCGCGAGGTGATCTGGCATCCCGACGTCACCGAGCGGATGAACGCAGCGTTCGCCAGGGTGACCAAGTCCGGGGTAGCGGCCCAAACGCCACACCCGAGACCGGCAGCCGACTGAACTTGCCCGCACCCATCGCCACCCGAACAGGACCGCACATGGCATCGATTCGCACCTCCGAGTATCTGCTCGATCAGGCCCAGCGAAGGCTCCTGCCGACGATCAACACCATCCCCGGGATGGGCCTGCTCGAGAAGCAGCTACTCAAACGCGAGTGGAAGGAGATCGTCCTGGCGGACCCACCTCCGGGAAGTGGCATGGAACCGGTGCGCGGCGACACGGGACTTCCCGTGCTCGGCCACCTGATCGAGATGTTCCGCGGAGGCCCCGAGTATGCGCTGCACCTCTATCGCACGAAGGGCCCGGTTCTCTACCTGCCCTCGCCCGCCCTTCCCGCCGTCGTGGCGCTGGGGCCCGACGCCACCCAAGCGGTGTTCTCCAACCGAAACAAGGATTACTCCCAAAAGGGTTGGCAGTACGTCATCGGTCCGTTCTTCACACGCGGGCTGATGCTGCTGGACTTCGATGAACACATGCAGCACCGCCGAATCATGCAGGAGGCGTTCACCAGGACCCGCCTGGCCGGGTACGTCGAGCTCATCGACGCCGTCGTCTCGAAGGCGGTGGCGAACGATCTGCCGGCCGACGATCCGCGGTTCCTCTTCCATCCGGCGATGAAGGAACTCACCCTGGACATCGCATCGATGGTGTTCATGGGTCACGAACCAGGAACCGACCGTGAACTGCTGTCGACGGTCAATCGTGCGTTCACGACGACTACCCGCTCGGGTGGCGCCGTTCTACGCTTCAGCGTCCCACCGTTCAAGTGGTGGAGGGGAATTCGAGCGCGCAAGGTGCTCGAGACGTACTTCGCCGAGCGAGTAAGAGAGCGGCGCAACGCCGAGGGCACCGACATGCTCACCGTGCTCTGCCATACCCAGGACGAGGACGGCAACGGTTTCACCGACGAGGACATCGTCAACCACATGATCTTCGTGATGATGGCCGCGCACGACACGTCGACGTCCACCCTGTCGACCATGGCCTATTACCTTGCCGCCCATCCGGAATGGCAAGATCGCGCCCGCGAGGAGTCCGATCGTCTTGGTGAGGGGCCCCTGGACATCGAGGCGTTGGAAAAGCTGGAGACGCTCGATCTGGTCATGAACGAGTCGCTGCGCTTGGTCACGCCGTTGCCGCTCAACGTTCGTCAAACCGTCCGCGACACGGAACTACTCGGCCACTATCTCCCAGCCGGCACCAACGTCGTGACATGGCCGTCGATGAATCACAAGCTTTCCGAGTTGTGGTCCGATCCCGATGCATTCGATCCTGACCGCTTCGCCGAACCCCGCAACGAACACAAGGGACACCGGTATGCGTTTGCGCCATTCGGAGGCGGCTCGCACAAGTGCATCGGAATGGTCTTTGGCCAACTCGAGGTCAAGACGGTGATGCACCGCCTCCTTCGCCGCTACCGCATCGAGCTCATACGCCCGGGGTATCAAGCGGCGTGGGACTACGGCGGCATGCCCGTTCCGAAGGACGGCATGCCCGTCGTCCTGAAGCCGTTAAGTCGATCGCGCTAGTATGTCAGCGATCGATTTGGTTGAAAGCCGTTGAACAACAGTGATTCTGCGTGGCGCCGCGAGACAATGGAATATGAATGAACGATGATCTAGCCGAGTTCATCAACACTGCGATGGAAGAAACGATACCCACCGCGTTCCAGATGGGCGTGCACGTGGTTGAAGCACGGCGCGGCTTCGCTTCCGCCACGGTTCCGTTGGAAGGAAACGGTAATCACTTCGGTGTCGTGTACGCCGGTGTCCAGTTCACGGTTGCCGAGATCTTGGGTGGGATCATCGCGCTTGCGACCTTCGACACCGCGAAGTTCTTCCCCTTGGTCAAAGGTTTCGACATCGAATTCACATCGATGGCCAAGAGCGAGCTACATGCCGAGGCGTCACTCGATCCGTCCGTCATCGCCGATGTCGAGGCGACTGCCGAGCTGACAGGAAGGGCCGACTTCACCCTGACGGCGGTGGTGAAGGATTCGAATGACGAAGTGGTCGCGACGACTTTGGGCCGATACCAACTGCGTTCTCACCGATGACGTACGTGCCTGTCCCACGTCCACGTCGATCACGTGGCTCGGAGTTGAGCGTCTAGGTAGCGAACAGGCGGGTCGCGCGGGTTTCGTGACGCATTCCGCTGATCTTCAGGGCGGGGGCGACGCTGTACACGTCCGCCGTCGTGCGGTCGCAGGCCTGACGCGCGAGCTCGGTCGGCATCGGCCACCCTGCGGGCCTGGATCCATTGGCTGTGCAGGGGTAACGATTGCGCCTGGTCCGGGCCGCTTGGGGCGGCGACGGCCCGGAAGACGTCGGGTCGCGTCAGCGCGCATTACGATGCCACCGCCCGGAAGCCGGCCGCCGCCGCCGCCGCCGCCGCGGGCAGCTGATGGCCCAGCTCCGTCATGACCCTCGCCCCAGCGGTCTTGGCTTCGCCGAGCCGAGCAGACGCCCGGCCATGACCAGAAGTCACGCCGACGGGCTGGCGTCCTCGCCTGGCGTCACCACGATCGGAACCTGTAGGACCCGCAGGATCCTGGCGGCGGTCGAACCGATGAACAGTCGGCGAGGCGGGGCCAGTCGACTCGACCCGAGCATCAGCAGATCGCCGGGCTCCCAATCGAGCCCTTCGACGGCTGCCTCTACCGTGTCGCCGTCGGCGACGACCGCAGTGACGGCGGCGCCATCCGGTAGTACTGACTTCGCGGATTCCAGTGTGGCGTAGGCGTGTTCGCGAGCAGCCTCGAGGCCCTTCTCGCCGTGCTCGTCGAGCGCCACCAGAGAGACCAGTCGTAGAGGTGCCCCGGTAGCCCGGCTCGCCAACACCGCAGTGTCGAGCAACCGAGCCGCGCCGGGGCGATCCCCGACCGCGCAGGTGACGCGTTGGATGCGCTCAACCTCGGAGTGCCGGGTACCTCGCGGCGCCACCGCGACCGGCACGGGCGCAGAGTGCAGGAGGTCGTCGACGAATGAGCCGAGCGCCAAGCTGCCGGCCAGACCGCCACCGGATCCACCGACGACGAGTGCCTCGGCGCCCAGCTTGAGTGCTTCCTCGCCGAGCGTTTCGGCGACCGACTCTCCGATGACCACCTCGGCCCCGGCCGTGACGTCCTCGGGCACCAGGCGCATGGCGTCGTCGAGCCATGCCGAGCCCTGTCCGGCGAGCACGTCGTGAAATTTGTCGGCCGTCACGCGGGGAGTGGTCACGTCGTCGGGGGACAGCACCATCCGCAGTTCCAGTTCGGCGCCAAGGGTGCGGGCGAGCCGGACCCCAAGTGCCAGGGCATCGGCACCGCCAGCGGTCGCGAGATAACCGACGACGAGCTTCACTTGTCTCCACCTCTCCTGCGGTGCTCGACGTGCTCGATCGGCGTGCCCTCCTCGGCCAGGGTCTCCTCTTCGATTCTAATCGTGAGCGGCTTGCGCAACCCGCGGGTGACGTACACCAGCAGTACGAGGCCTATGACGAACCAAATGGCGCCGTAGAGAAGGGCATCGAAGTGCAGGTTCAGCCACAGCACCACTGTCAGGGACATGCCGATGACGGGTAGCACGATGTTGGTGAAGATCTCGACCGGCGTGTTCCGCTTCTTCAGATGCACGGCGAAGTACAGGAGCACGGTCAGGTTGACGACGGTGAAGGCGATGAGGGCGCCGAAATTGATCATCGCCGAGACGAATTCGAGCGTGAACCTGAATGCCAGCAGCGACACGGCCCCGACGATCAGCACGGCGTGCAGCGGGGTGAGAAACCTCGGGTGGATGTAGGACAGGAAGCGTGGGATGCGCCCCGTCTGATTGCGGGCCATCACGTAGATCATGCGGGAGACGCTGGCGTGGGAGGACAGGCTCGACGCGAACATGGCCGCCAACGCAGCCGAGACGAACAGGATCTTGAAGAACTCTCCACCCACCTTCAGTGCGAGCTCCGGCAGTGTGTCGTCGGTGACCTCGAAGCCGTCGAGCGTGGGGAAGGCGCTCTGGGCGAACCACGCACCGACCAGGAAGATCGCGCCGCCGATGAGGAGGGCCAGAACGATGGCCTTCGGGACGGTATTCGGCGTCTTCGCCTCTTCGCTGTACATCGTGATCGCGTCGAACCCGATGAACGAGAAGCACACCACGGTGGCGCCGGCGATGACAGCCCCCATGTCCACGCCGGCGTGATACAGCGGTTCGAGCGTCAGCGCGGTGCCCTGGCCAAGGCCGCGCGACAACGACAGATACGTCAGGACGACGAACGCGCCGATGAGCACCGTCTGGAAGACGACGAGCACTCCGTTGATGTTCGACGTGCCCTTGATGCTCCAGCAGTTGAGCGCGGTGACGATTGCCACGTAGACGAGGACGAAGATCCAGGACGGAGCGTCGGGGAAGAACGACTCGAAGTAAATCCGCCCGATGACCGCGTTGACCATCGGCAACAGCAGATAGTCGAGCAACGAGGACCACCCGACGAGGAAGCCGACGTTGGGGTGGATGACCTCCGATGCATACGTGAAGGCCGACCCCGCCGAGGGGAAGACTCGGGTCATCCGTCCGTAGCTGAGCGCGGTGAACACCATGGCGACGAGCGCGACGATGTAGGCGAGCGGAACGACGCCGTTCGTCTCCTCCGACACGATGCCGAACGTGTCGAAGACGGTCATGGGGGTCATGTAGCCGAGGCCAAGCCCGACGATCGCCCAAAGTCCGAGTGATCGCGACAGGTGAGACGTTGCGGCTGGTGCCGTGTTCTGTTGCACGCGAGAACCTTTCGTCGACCATCGGGAAGGTCCCGCGTCGCCCCCGGGGGTGGCGGTCGGGTTCCCAGACGGACACCCTATCCACTAGGGGACACTGGCCGAACGTTTCGGAAGACTTTCCGAATTACGGGGCGGCCTGAATCCCTGCGCGCTGGCGCCGGAAGAACGCGCCCTCAGCCTCAGATGGCGGATTCGAGCCCGGCGAGCAGAGCCTGCCGGCTGGCGCGCACGTGCTCGCGCATCACGCGTTCGGCGCTGTCGCCATCCTTGGCGACGATGAGGTCCAGCACGTGGTGGTGTTCGCGGTCGGATTGCAACGGCCTGCCCGGCTGGCTCAACGAGGTGTTGACGAGCCGGGCGTAGGCCAGCTGATTCATCAGCGTCCGGTAGTGCGCCTCGAGCTTGTTGTTGTCCGCGCCGGCGATGAGCAAGTTGTGAAACTCTTCGACGAGTTCGGCGTAGCGGGCCTTGTCGTCGGCGGCCACCGCCTGGTCGGCTTGCCGGAGGTTCTCTTCGAGCAGTTCGACTTCGGGCACGCGGCCGCGTTGGGCCAGCAGCCGTGCCGCCGCACCCTCGAGCAGTTCCTTCATCTCGAAGAGCTCGGTGATCTCGCGTCGCGACGGCGTCGTCACGAATGTGCCGACCCTGGGCCGGATTTCGACGAGTCCCTCGGTCTGCAGTTGTTTGAAGGTCTCTCGGACGGGGGTGCGGCTGACGCCGAATTCCTCGGCGATCGCGATCTCGGAGATGTTGACCCCCGGCGAGATCTCCCCGGCGATGATGCGGCGCCGGACTTCGGAGATCAGCCGGCCCTGAATCGAACCGTTGCCGTTCTTCGCGTTCACGCCATCCTCTTGGTCACGTCAGACAAGGTCGGTGAGAGTACCGCCATCGAAGAACTTACCCGCGCTGTAGACCATCGGATGCCGGTTGCTCACCTCGGCGTGTACCACTCGGCACATGAAGACGGTGTGCGTGCTGGCGCGGAGCCGCTCGCGAATCTCTACTTCCATCACCGCCGCACTACGCGCGATCAGCGGGCTGTCGAAAGGTCCGGCGTCCCAATCCAGTCCGGCGAACTTGTCGTCGGACTTCACGGCGAACCGCTTGACGACGTCGAGCTGGTCGGTAGACAGGATGTTGATCGCCAGATGGTCTGCCCGGAACAGACAGTCGTGCGTCGACGAGGTGTGTTGCACCGCGACCATCACGGTCGCCGGGTCCAGCGAGATGCTGGCGAAGGCGTTGACCGCCAGGCCGCGCGGGGTGCCGTCGTCCATGGCGGTGACGACGGTGACGCCGGTGACGAACTGCCGGTTGACCTGCTTCATCACGTCGAGATCGGGCTGTACCTGCGTGACGGCCATCAGCTGTCCTGACCGACGGAGATGATGCCGAGCGCGGTGAGCAGCGTGCGCGGATCCCAGGTGACGAACTCCTCGGAGATGGAGTCGCCGTCGAAGCGTGCGAACGTCGCGCCGCTGACGTTGACCTGGCGTCGGGTCGCGGGAACTCCGAGGAACGAGTGCTCGTGGCTTCCGGAGCTGTGCCAGCGGATGGCGGCGCTGTCGCCCTCGACGACGATCTCGTCGACCACGGTGACCAGGTCGGGGAAGGCCGAGCGGGTCGCCACGATGGACGCCTTGAATTCCGTCAGGCCCTGTGCGGTGCCGGTTCCGCTGATGCGTTGGTAGTCCGCGCTCAGCAGGGCGTCGAGTGCGTCCACCTCCCCGCGGTCCCAGGCGGCCACCCAGGCGTCGTTGATGCGGTTGCGGCGAGTGTCGTTGTCAGACATCGGTCTTTCCTTCCAGGGGAGTCTTGATGAACGCGGCGGCGTTCCTGGTGGTGAGGTCGGCCCGGCGGTCGGCGATCAGTTCCATCCAGAACGAGACCGCGAGGCCGGCGATGATGATCAGAAACGGCAGCGACGCAACGATGACGGTGTTCTGCAGGGCATTGAGCCCGCCGCCCAGCATCAAGGCCACCGCGGTCAACCCGGTGAGCGCACCCCAGAGGATCAGCACCCAGCGGCGTGGTGCCAGATGCCCGTCACTGGTCATCATTCCGAGCACGAACGTGTTGGCGTCGGCGCCGGATACGAAGAACATGACCACCAGCAGGATGGCGATCGCGGACGTCACCGTGGACAGCGGGAAGTGCTCGAGGGTGGCGAAGAACGCGCTGTTGATGTCCTGGGCGGTGCGTTGGGCGATGTCGCCGCCCTCGAACATGTCGACGTGGATGGCGGTGCCGCCGAAGACCGTGAACCAGGTGAAGAACACGACGCTGGGGACGACCAGCACGCCCATGATGAATCCGCGGATCGTGCGGCCCTTGGAGATGCGGGCCAGGAACACACCGACGAAGGCGCCCCACGACACCCACCAGGCCAGCATGAAGTAGGTCCACCACTGCATCCATTCGAGGCCACCGAATGCGGTGCCCTGCAAGCTCATTCGGAAGAAGTCGGTGGCCCAGGTGCCCAGGGCCTCGATGTAGAGATTGGCGATGAACACCGTCGGCCCGACGACGAGCATGAACACGAACAATGCGACGGCGAGCACCACGCTGCCCTGGCTCAGGAACTTGATGCCCTTGCTGACGCCGGTCACCGCCGACATCGTGAACACGGCTGTGACTGCTGCGATGATCAGCACCTGCGTGACGTTGGTGACCGGAATCCCGAACAGGGACGCCAGGCCGTTGTTGACCTGCAGCGCGCCGAGACCCAGGGACGTCGTGGTGCCGAAGAGCGTCGCGAAGACCGCGAGGACGTCGATGGTCTTGCCGATCGGCCCGTTCACGCGGTCACCGAGCAGCGGGACGAACAGCTGGCTGACCAACGTGCGACGGCCCTTGCGGTACGTCGAATAGGCGATGGCCAACCCGAACACCGCGAAGATGGCCCAGGCGTGCAGGCCCCAGTCGAAGTACGAGTACTGCAGCGCACGGACCGCGGCTTCCGGCGTGTTCGGAGCGGCGAGTCCGTGTGGTGGTGTCGCGAGATGCGAAATCGGTTCCGCCACACCGTAGGACACCAGGCCGATGCCCATGACGGCGCTGAGGATCATGGCGAGCCAGGTGATCGTGCCGAACTCGGGTCGGTCGTCGTCCTTGCCGAGTCGGGTATCGCCGAACGGGCTGAAGGCAAGGAACACCAGGAAGATCAGGATCCCCAGCGAGACCACCAGGTAGAGCCACCCGAACGTACCCGTCACCCAGTTCAGGGACGCCGTCGTCACCGTGCTCAGGTTCTCGGTGAAGAACACCGCCCAGACGACGAACACGGCAGAGACGCCGACCGACGTCCAGAACACCGAGCCGAGGCGGCCGCTCGAGCGGGACGGAGAGTCGGTCTCTGGGACGTCCGCCGCCTCGTCGAGCACCGGGGTGGGGCCTGGCTCTTCCATCTCTGCCACGCCGACGCGCGTCGGCTCGGTGGTGAGTTCATTCGGCATGAGTGCTCCTCGTCGTGGCATGTGGGTCGGCGGCACTGCCGAGGACCGCTTGTATGCAACAGAAAGTAACCACGATCACAAGCCATTGTCAATGGAGCTCGCCAACATACTTGGTGGGTGTTTCTGATGGCGGGACGACTCATGGAGCAGAAGGGGAGCAACGAGCCGCTCTAGCTGCAACGATCACTTAACGTGAAGGTAACCCACTGCGTCGTAGCGACGGGTATTGACCGGGCGCTCTTGACCGCTAGCCCGGCATGACCTAGCGTCTGTTGCATGCAACAAGATGATCTGACGCCACATCTGGGCCTCCGGAAGGTGGTGGTCTACCGCGAGCTCGTCGTCACCGAGGGCGGGGAGCGGCCTGCCCGGCCGGCCAGCCAGGCCAGCGTGGCCGCCGTCATCGCCAACCCGTGGGTGGGCACCGGCGCCGGCCGCGATCTGTCGGCCGAGGTCGAGCGGATCGCGCCGGCGCTGGCCAGGCTGCTCACCGCAAAGCTGGTCGACGCGCTGGGCGGAGTCAACGCCGTCGAGGCGTTCGGCAAGGCCGCGGTCGTCGGAACGGCGGGGGAGATCGAGCACGGAGGTGCCCTGATCCACACCCCGTACTTCGGAAACCTGATGCGCGAGTTTCTCGACGGTGAGTCGATCATCTGCTTCGCCGACACCCGTGCCGAGGCTGGGGAAGCGCTTGTCGTCCCGCTCTGGCACAAGACCCAGGCTGCGACCCGCAGTCACTATCAAACGATCACCACCCGCATCTCCGACGCCCCCAGGGCCGACGAGCTCGTGATCGTCGCCGCCGGCTCCACCGGCCCGCGGCCACATCCCCGCATCGGGGACCGCAAGACCGATCCTGCAGTTACCGTCAAGAGCCTGGAGAGTGTGCTGTCATGAAGATCCGCAAGATCGTCACCATCGTCGAGGAGATCCGCACCGAGGGCGGCCGGGAGGTCAACCCGCCCGCCCGCGTTGCCATCGTCGCGGCGGTCATCCAGAACCCTTGGGCCGGTCAAGGTTTCGTGGAGGATCTGAACCCCGGCATCGACGCGAGCGCATCCGATCTCGGCTCGCTGCTGGCGCCGCAGGTCCTCGACGCCCTCGGCGAGACCGCCGAGGCCTACGGCAAGGCCGCGATCGTCGGCCTCGACGGCGAGATCGAGCACGGCTCCGGGCTGATCCACACGCTCAAGTTCGGTGACCACTTCCGCAAGGCCGCCAACGCCACCACGCTGCTGCCCGCGGTCGAGAAGCGTGGCCCCGCCGGCGTCCTGTTCGACATCCCGCTCAAGCACATCACCGACGCGACCATCCGGTCTCACCACCAGACGGTCGAAGTCCGCATCGCCGACGCGCCGCACGCCGACGAGATCGTCATCGCATTGGCCGCCGCCGCGCAGGGCCGTCCGCAGCAGCGCCTCGCTCCGCTGTCCACCGAGCAGTAACGCAGGAGATCCAGGTGACCACCCCGACGCTCGTGTTCCTGCACGGAGTAGGCCTCGACCACTCCGTGTGGGAGCCGGTGGCCGCCCTGTTGGGCGACGACGTCCGGGTGGTCGCGCCCGATCTGCCCGGCCACGGCGCCCGGCCGCCCGTCAGCCCCGGGGTGACGCTGGCCGATCTGGCCGAGGGGGTGGCCGCCGACATCCCCGACGGCGCCCACCTGGTCGGCTTCTCGCTCGGTGCGATGGTGGCCCAGTACCTGGCCATCCACCGTCCCGAACTCGTCGCCACGCTCACCTCGGTGAGCTCGGTGTGCCTGCGTACACCGGCCGAGCGGGCGGCGGTGCTGGAGCGGCTGCGCACCGCCGACACCGACGTGCGTGCCAGTACCGAAGCGTCCCTTCGTCGTTGGTATGACGGCACCGACGTCGACGCTGAGCTGATCGCTCGGACGGAGCGCACATTGCTCGCCAACGACCCCGACAGCTTCGTCAACAGCTACCGGGTGTTCGCAACCGCGGATGCCGAATTGGGGCCGGACCTGGGCCGCATCGCCGTGCCTGCGTTGGCCGTGACCGGTGAGCGCGATCCCGGCTCCACCCCGGAGATGACCCGCAGGCTCGCCGCCGCGATCCCGAATTGCGAGGCAGTCGTCGTGCCCGACGCCCGTCACATGCTCCCGGTCGAACGGCCGGCCGAACTCGTCCGAATCCTGTCCACTTTCCTTGGAAGGTATGCCCGTGTCTGAGCGGAAAACCCTGCAGCACTTCATCGACGGCAAGCCGACCGAACCCGATTCGGGTCAGTACTTTGCGAGCACCAACCCGGCCAACCGTGAGGTGCTCTACGAGGCGGCACGCGGCAACGCCGCCGACGTCGACGCCGCCGTCCGCTCCGCCCGCCGGGCGTTCGAGGATCCGCGCTGGCGCGATCTGAGCCAAACCAAGCGTGGGCACTTGCTGCGCCGCCTCGGCGACCTGGTCGCCGAGAACGCCGAGGAGCTGGCCCGCTCGGAGTCGCTGGACAACGGAAAGTTGTTGCGCGAGATGCGCGGTCAGCTCACCACGCTGCCCGAGTACTACTACTATTACGCCGGCTTGGCCGACAAGATCAACGGCGACGTCATCCCCACCTCCGATCGCCGGGTGCTCAACTACACCACCAGGGAGCCGCTGGGCGTGGTCGGGGCCATCACCCCGTGGAACTCGCCGCTGACGCTGACCACCAGCAAGCTCGCACCGGCGCTGTGCGCCGGTAACACCGTGGTGATCAAGCCGTCGGAGTACACCTCGGCCACCGTGCTGCGGTTGGCCGAGCTCGCGATCGAGGCGGGGTTCCCGCCCGGCGCGGTCAACGTGGTGACCGGCTTCGGCGTCGAGGCGGGCCAGCCGCTCGTCGACCACCCCGCCCTGGCGAAGATCTCGTTCACCGGCAGCACGGCGACCGGGTCACGGATCGCGTCGTCGGCAGCGGGCCGGTTCATCGGCTCCACCCTCGAACTCGGCGGCAAGTCGCCGAACATCGTCTTCGACGACGCCGACGTCGCCAATGCCGCAACGGGAGTCGTGGCAGGCATCTTCGCCGCCGCCGGACAGACCTGCATCGCAGGCAGCCGCGTGTTCGCGCACCGCGCGGTCTACGACGAGCTGCTCGAACGCGTCACGGAACGCGCCCGCAGCATCCGCATCGGCGACCCGCTCGACGAGACGACCGAACTGGGCCCGCTGGCCTTCGAGGATCAGCGTGACAAGGTCGCCTCCTACGTCGACCTCGGTCGCTCCGAGGGCGCCCGGGTGCTGACCGGCGGTCAGGCCACCGACGGCGGACTGGGTGGATACTTTTACGAGCCGACGGTCCTGGTGGACGTGAACAACCACATGCGGGTGGTCCGCGAGGAGATCTTCGGGCCCGTCGCGGCGATCATGCCGTTCGACACCGAGGACGAGGTCATCCGGCTCGCCAACGACACCGAGTACGGCCTCGCGGCCGGCGTGTGGACCTCGAATCTCGCTCGGGCGCACCGGGTTGCGGGGCGACTAGAGGCGGGCACGATCTGGGTCAACACCTACCGGGCGATGTCCCCGATGTCACCGCGGCAGGGTTTCAAGAGCAGCGGCGTCGGCGTCGAGCACGGGACCGAGACCATTCGGGAGTACACGCGGCTCAAGAGCGTCTGGATCAACACCGACGAAGGTCCCGTGCCCGACCCGTTCGTGCTGAGGAGCTGACATGCCGCTCGTCGAAGTGACCCTCGCCGAAGGTCGGTCCGCCGATCAGGTTCGCGCCATGATGCGCGAAGTGCACGAAGCAGTGCTGCGCACCGTCAATACCAAGTCCGAGCACATCCGCGTCATCGTCCGCGAGGTGCCCCGAACGCACTGGGCCACAGGTGATCTCACCTTGTCCGAAATGGACGCCCAGAATTCCGCCAGCCAACAAGTCAGGGAGCAGTGATGAGATTCTCGCTATTCGCCCACATGGAGCGGTGGGACGACCAAGTCAGCCACCGTGAGCTCTTCGAGAACCTCGCGGAGCTCGCGCTGATGGCCGAGGCCGGCGGCTTCGGCACCATCTGGATCGGCGAGCACCACAGCATGGAGTACACGATCTCACCCAACCCCATGCCGCTGCTCGCCTACCTGGCCGGGAAGACCACCACCATCAGGCTCGGCGCGGGCACCATCATCGCGCCGTTCTGGAACCCCATCCGCGCCGCCGGTGAGTGTGCCCTGCTCGACGTCATCAGCAACGGACGCGCCGAAATCGGATTGGCCCGGGGCGCATACCAATTCGAGTTCGACCGGATGGCAGGTGGGCTGCCCGCGACCGACGGTGGGAAGCACCTCCGTGAGCTGGTTCCCGCGGTGCGCAAACTGTGGCAGGGCGACTACGCCCACGACGGCGAGATCTGGCAGTTCCCCACCTCGACCAGCGTGCCGAAGCCGATCCAGGAGCCGACGCCACCCATGTGGGTCGCCGCCCGCGACCCCGACTCGCACGACTTCGCGGTCAAGTCCGGCTGCAACGTGATGGTGACGCCGCTGATGAAGGGTGACGGGGAAGTCGCCGACCTCAAGCGCAAGTTCGACACGGCGGTAGCCGACCACCCCGAGGTGCCCCGGCCCGAGATCATGGTGCTGCGCCACACCCACGTGCACGCCGCCGAGGACCCCGACGGCTGGCGTCCCGCCGCCGAGGGAATCTCGAAGTTCTACCGCACGTTCGACGCATGGTTCGGCAACAAGTCGACGCCCGTGGACGGGTTCCTCGACCCCAGTCCCGAATCCAAGTTCGAGGGTCGGCCCGAGTTCGAGCTGGAGTCCCTGCACCGCACCGCGATGATCGGCACACCGGACCAAGTCATCGAGCGGCTCCGCTACTACCAGCAGCTCGGCATCGACGAGTTCAGCTTCTGGTGCGACAACAGCCTGTCGCACGAGGAGAAGCGCCGGTCACTCGAATTGTTCATCAAGGAAGTCGTCCCGGCGTTCCAGTGACCGCCGCACCCACCTCAGGAGTAGCCATGCCCGTACGCATTTCGGCGGTCGACCTTCGTGACGCCGCCCGAAAGTCCTCGGCGATCCGCGCCCAAGCCCATGAGCGCGGCGAAGCGGCACCGGAGGTGTTCCTCGACGTCGAGGTGCACATCGACCGCGACGCCAAGGCGGCGTTGCGCGCGCTGGGGGACCACGAGCGGGAGTCGGTGCGCTACGTCGGCACGCCGCGCGGCCTCGCCGGACTGATCTCCGACGTGCAACGGCTCGGGATCGCCGACGGCGTGATTCTGCTGACCCGGTCGGAGCACCAGGTTGCCGACTTGATGCTCGACGAATTGGCGCCGGGCCTCAAGGCGTCCTGAGCGGCCGCAGCGGGCCAACGGTCACCCCGTCGGCGTCAGATCCGCGCCGGGCCTCCTGGTCGACGCCTTGGCGTGCTTCTCGGTCCCGGTCGGCCCTGGTGTCACGGACGAATCCGGTAACGGAGACCGCCGCGGCCCATTTTCCGGGATGTCGGCGGCTTCGGTTACTTTCCAACCCTTTTCGGATATCGTTCAGGTTGAATGAGAGTTCACGACGGAACTCGTCGCGGTACGGGCAGTCCCTCGACGATTCTGCGGTACTCGGCCACGATGTCGTCGACGATGTCGGCTGCAGGCTGTACTCGGTCGATTAGGCCCGCGGACTGACCCGCTTCGATCTTGCCGCCGTCGACGTCCCCATCGAACGCGGCCATCTTCAATGACGCCGCGTTGAACACGCCACGGCGTTCTTCGATCGAGCTGCCCTTAGCCTCCAGGATCTCCATGCGGTCGGTGAAGTCATTGCGCAAAGCCCGAATCACGCCCAGTTCGGTTCCGACGGTGCGGGTGTCGGACACGCCGGCGTCGACGACGGCCTGACGATAGGAGGGGTGGACGTTCGACTCGTCACTGGCGATGAACCGTGTGCCGAACTGTGCGGCATCGGCGCCCAGGGTGAGCGCCGCCGCGAGACCCGCACCGTCGACGAAGCCACCAGAGGCGATGATCGGGAAATCTGGAAGCGCCTTTCTGACGGCGCGCAGCATCACCAGACTGGACACGAGTTGTGGCGGTGGGTGGCCGCCGGCTTCCCCGCCGACGACGATCAGTCCGTCCACACCGGACGCCTGGGCCTTCTCGGCGTGCTCGACGCTGGCGACGACGTGAATGCATTTCGAGCCGACGCCGTGCATGCGCTCGACGTACCGTCGGGGGCCGCCCTGTGAACCGATGAACACCGGGACGGCGCGTTTCGCGAGGGTGTCGAGCACGTCGTCGGCGTTCGGGCGCGACAGCGGAAGGTTCACCGCGTACGGACCCCGTGCGTCGTCAGCCAACTCGTCCAGAGCACGGTCGAGGTCCGCGGGGCGCATCGGCCCGGCCGCGAGGCTGCCCAGCCCACCGGCGTTGGTCACCGAAAGGGGCAGAGCAGAACTCGACGATGCCCAGGACATCGCGGCCTGTACGACGGGCACCCGGATGCCGAGCAACTGAGTGATTCTCGTGGCGATCTCCACCGTCGGGGTGCTCATCGGCTGCTGCCGGAGAGGTGATCGTTCGCGACCCGGGCGGCTGCCGTCTTTTGCACCTTGCCGCTTGCGGTCATCCCGATTTCCTCGAAGTCGTCGACGAACATGACGTGCCGGGGAACCTTGAATCCCGCCATCATGTTCTTGGACCATGCGATGACGGTTTGCTCGTCCAATTCGGCGCCGTTGCCCACGGCGACGAATGCGAAAGGCACTTCGACGAGTCGCTCGTCCGCCACGCCGACGACGACGGCCTGCTTGATGTCTGGGTGTGAGTGCAGTACATCCTCCACCTCGGCGGGCGAGACGTTTTCGCCCCCGACGCGGATGATCTCCTTGGCGCGTCCGACGAATCGCAACCGCCCGTCGGCGTCGAGGACGCCTAGGTCACCGGTATGCAGCCAGCCGTCGACGTCCAACGCGGCGGCCGTCTGCTCCGGCATCGCGTAGTAGCCCCGCATGACATTCCAGCCGGACACCAAGATCTCACCGACCATGCCTGCGGGGCAGTCGCCGCCATCCGGGTCCACGATGCGGACGCGTACTCCGGGCTCGGGGGCCATCCACCCACCGACCCTCAGCTCTCGGGGCTCCCACCAAGCGGATTGGGCGACATTTGGGGCGGCCTCGGACAGCCCATAGCCGACGACTGCCTCGGTGGCTCCGAGGTCGTCGATGACACGCGCGACGATGGCGGGGGAGGCGGCCAGCCACGCCCCGCGCAGGTTGAGTCGACGCGCCGAGAGGGACGGGTGTCCGAGCAACATCAACGCCATCGTGTCGTTGCCCGAAAAGTGGGTGCAGCTCTCGACTTCCATTTGAGTCAGGGCCGCGCCGGGCTCGAATCTGTCCATGGTGATCAGGGTCGCCGCATGCTGCAGCGAGGACAGCAACGACAACGTCGTGCCCGCGACGTGGAAGAACGGGCGGGCGCTGTGATAGCGGTCGCCGACACGCAACCCCATCCGGCCGCCGGAGAAGAACGCGTCCGCGCAGAGGCTGCGATGGGTCAGCAGCACGCCCTTCGGAAACGCGGTGGTGCCGGAGGTGTACTGGATGAGCGCCACGTCGTCCGGTGAAGCACCTCGAGGGGAGGTCCGTGCCGACCCTGCCTGAAGGAAGTCGGCGAAGCCTTCCGCCGCCGCTGGTATGTCGTCGCCGAGTACCACGATTCGCTCGAGGTCCGGCAGTGCGCCCTCGCGCGCGTTGCCGCAGCGGTCGTCCATGGCAGGAAGGACCTGCCGCAGCATGGCGATGAAGTCGACCTTGAGGAACTTGTCGGCGACGAAGAGCATCCGTGACTTGGACTGCCGCAGAACATATTCGAGCTCGGCTGCCTGGAATCTGGTGTTGACCGGCACCGCCACGGCGCCGATCGACGTGATGGCCAAGAACAAAGTGGCCCATGGGATCCCGTTGCCCAGGCAGATGGCGACGTGGTCGCCCTTGTCCACGCCCGATGCGAGTAGCGCACCGGCGGTTTCGTCGACGGCCGTTCGCAACTCGTCGAAGGTGATCCGTGAGTCACCCGTGACGAGCGCCTCGTTGGTTGGAACGATTGCGCTGGCCCGGTCCAGGGCCAACCCAGTTGTCAGGGGGCACAACCCATCGAGCATCATGCCGGCTGCCCCGAGGTGTCGATCGCAGTGGAGCTCTCGCCGTCGGGCGATTCTCCGCTGGCGAACCGGGCCACGCCGGCGCGCCAGCCGCCGACGGCGAGGTTCTGTTCGATGGCAGCCATCTCGATGCGGATTCCCATCTCGAGTGTGGTCTCTTCGCCCAAGTCTACGGATCTCTTGGTCAGCGCCATGGCGTCCGGCGGGGCCTTGGCGATGGCGGCTGCCATGGCGATTCCCGCGGCGAGCAACTCGGCGGCCGGGACTACCCTAACGACGAGGCCCAGGCGATTCGCCTCCTCGGCGGACAGTGCGCGATTGGTGTAGAGGAGTTCCTTGGCTCGGCGTTTGCCGATCACCCGTTGGAGCCGCTGGGTGGCGCCCACGGTTCCCCAGTGCGCCTCGGGAAACCGGAATGACGCGTCGGCTGCAGCGAGGGCGAAGTCGGCGGCCATGGTGATCTCGCCACCCGAACCGACGACGGCGCCATGTACCAGTGCCACAACGGGTTTGGCGCACCGCTCGATTGCCTCGTAGGCCGCGAACGAGGCAATCCTGCGGCGCCGCACCCATGCGCTGTCGCGGCCCACACGTTCCTTGAGGTCGGCTCCTGCGCAAAACGACGACCCGGCGCCGGCGATCAGCACGGCGCGTATTGCGTCGTCGGAATCGATGTCTTCGAACACTTCGCGCAAGGCGAGGCAGAGCTCGAGGTTGACGGCGTTGCGTGCCTCAGGCCGGTTGAGGGTCACGGTGGCGACTCCGTCGTCGACCGAGACGGTCACGACGCCCGCGGCGATGGTGTTGGTCATCGTTCACACAACTTTCTGACGCCGGAGCTCGGCGATGCGGTCAGCGGTCAGGCCCAGTTCCGTGGCTAGGATGTGCTCGGTGTCGGCGCCGAGCAGTGGGGCGGGTAGCACGTCGGGATCATCCCACCCGTTGAGGCGCAACGGATTCCGCAGTGCTCGAACGTCGCCCTCGGTGGGATGCTTGAAACTCTGCACCATGTGTCGTGCCTGGGCGTGAGGATCCTCGAGGGCCTCGCGAACACTGCGAACCCGGCCGGCCGGGACTCCGACGTCCTTCAGTGTCGCGACGACGTCGTCGGCATTCCTGGTGGCAATCGCGACGGCTAGCTCGGTCATGATGCGATCACGCTGCCGGATGCGCCCGGCGTTGGAGGACAGTGCAGGGTCGGAGCCCAATTCGGGGAGGGCCAGGCTGGCGCACAGCGGAGCCCAGTGCTGGTCGCTGCAGCTGATGTGGAGGTAGTGGCCGTCGGCAGCCTTGAAGGCTGCCGACGGGACCCGTCCGGGATGTTCGGTGCCCGTCCGTTGGGGCTCTTCGTCAAGGGCGAAGATGCGTGCAGCAGTCAATGCGTGCAAACTGAGCTGCACGTCCATCATGGAAACATCGACGTAGCAACCGGTTCCATGGAGAGCCTTGCCCATCAGACCGGTAAGCACTGCGATGACGACCCAGAGTCCACTGGTGAGGTCCGACACGGGGATTCCAGCCTTGGCGGGGGGACCGTCGGGATGGCCGGTCATCGCCATGATTCCTGATAGCGCCTGAAAGATGGTGTCGTAGCCCTTTTCTCGCCGATCGGGACCGGTCTGACCGAAGCCGGTCGTCGACACGTAGACGAGGTCAGCTCGATCGGCACTGAGCCGGTCGTATCCCAGCCCGAGACCATTTATCACGCCCGGAAGGAAGTTCTCGATTACCACGTCCGCGCCGGTCACGAGATCACGTGCGATCTGTTGACCGTCCTCGGTCTTCAAGTCGAGAGTGATCGACTCCTTGCCCCTGTTGAACGCGAAGAAGTAGCCGCTTTCCCCGCTGGGGTAGCGCGGCTCGAACTGCCTGGTTTCGTCGCCGGTTCGTGGTCGCTCCACCTTGATGATGCGGGCCCCGAGTTCGGCGAGGACCTGCGTGGCCGACGGGGCGGCCAGCACTCGGGAGAAGTCGACGACGGTGATGCCGGCCAACGGTTTCACGTCGCCTCCCGGAATCCGCGCATCAAGGTGTTGACGTCGCGCCCGGTCCGCATCGCGGCCTCCCACGGGAGGTCCGCGACCCGGTAGAAGAGGTCCTTGACGGCGCCGATCGCGCGTGGATTCAGCGCTGCCCACCCGCTTGCGATCTCGATGCCGCGTGGCAGCGCGGCGGCCGTTCCGCAGACTTCGTTGACCAGCCCGTGGTCCAGGCATTCCTCGGCGTCCAGAAATCGGCCCGTCGAGATCATCTCGAAGGCGAGCTTGCGGCCGAGGTGACGCTGTAAGCCGGTCATGACGAGGGCGGGCACGATGGAGTGCTTGACCTCGGGGTAGCCGAACTTGAGGTCGTCGGCCGCGATCACCATGTCGCACGCCAGCGCCAGACCGGCTCCGCCGCCAACGGCAGCGCCTTGGACCACTGCGACAATCGGTTTCGACAGCTGCTGCGGCAGCATCTGGGTCTGAGCGGTCAGCTCCGCGCGCCGAGCGACGAGGTCTCCGTTCTCCGGTGTGAGCGTGCCGAATTCGGCCAGGTCCGCGCCCGCGCAGAAGGCGCGTCCGGCACCGGCCAGCACTACGGATCGCACTCCCGGGTCCGCGTCGGCCGACAGGAGGGCGTCCCGCAGTGCAGACGTGAGTGCGGTGTTGAGCGCGTTGAGTTTGTCGGGTCGATGCAGCGTGATCACCCTGACGGCGCCGAGGTCCTCGGTCAGCAAGACCTTTGGGGTCTGTGGATCGCGTGCGTCCGACGGCGACGGGCGGGCTGGGTCAGACATGGCTGACCTCGTGCGTCGCCGCCGCGATCGTGGAGTAACCGGCCCGTGCGACCATGCTGTGCAGTGGTCTGTCGAGCGCGGTTTCGGCGAGCTTGGAGGCGACCATCAGAGCGTCGAGGTCGATGCCGGTATCGAGACCCATGGCCTCGACCAAGTTGACCAAGTCTTCGGTGCAGACGTTGCCGGTGAGGCCCTGACCGTACTGAATGTCGGCGGGATGGCCGCCTACTCCGCCCAGCGCGCTGTCGAAGTGACGGATACCCGCGTCGAGCGCCGCGACGACGTTCGCCAGTCCGGTTCCCCTCGTGTTGTGAAAATGCGCGATGATCGGCAGATCCGGGTTCTCCCGCTGCAACCGGGAGAACAGCGACCGCACCGAAGGCGGGGTTGCCAGGCCGGTGGTGTCTCCGATTGACACGTAGTCCGCTCCGAGTTCAACGAGTCGGGCCACGTCGGCAGCGACCGAACCCGGATCGACGGCGCCTTCGAACGGGCATCCGAAGGCGACGGACACGACGCCGACGAGAGTGAAGCGGCCTTGCGCCAACGCGATCATCTCGGCGATCTTCGACCACTGGTCGGCACGGGAAGCGTTCAAATTTCGTCGACTGTGGGAGTCCGACGCGGAGAGCAGCAGGCTGATTTCGTCCGGCCCGATGCCAGCGTCGTCGTCGTGGACGGCCCTGAGAACGGCCTGCGGGTTGGGACAGGTGTTCTTGTAGGACACCCCCGTGCGCCTGGTGAGCCCCGCCATCACGGTGCTGACGTCGGCCAGGGCCGGTACCCGACGGGGATTGGAATAGCTGCTGGCCTCGATTCGCACGAAACCCGCGTCGACGACGGCGTCCAGTACGGCCAGCTTCGTGGCGGTGGGCACGAAGACGGGTTCATGCTGAAGGCCGTCGCGTGCGAAGCACTCGCATAACGTCAAGGTGTCGTTCAAGGTAATCCCTTTCAGGTGAATCGCGCCGCAAAAACGTTGCGTCGATCAACAGGCAAGTCTTTCTGCAGTGCCGATAATCAGCCATACTGGTGAAAATATGATTGCACACAGATGTTGACAAAATCAACAGCTGGCCGACACAATTAGGTGTCGGAATTCTCAACCTCAAGCAAAGGAGGGCCATCGTGCCCACGCTCGTCGGTCCCGTCACCACCGGTACGTCCTCTGCGATCGCCACCGTCCTCATCGACGGTTCATGGGAGACGGGCGCTGCAGTCTCGGCGGTGAAGAATCCCGCGACGGGTGAGGTCATCGGTTTCGCGACCGATGCGGGACCCGACGACGCCCGGCGGGCATTGGACGCTGCCGCGGCTGCGTTTCCGGCATGGCGCGACACGGCGGTGGAGGTGCGGGCGACGATCTTGCGGACGGCCGCGGCGCGGATCCGCGAGGAGTTGGAGCCGCTCAGCGAGCTGATGACCCGCGAGAACGGCAAGCCGATCGCCGAGTCGCGGGGCGAGATCGCCAACTGTGCTCGCATTCTCGAGTGGAGCGGCGAAGAGGCGCGGCGAGCCTACGGCCGGGTGTTGCCGCCGGCCGCCCATGGTCCGTCGATGGTGCTGACGGCCCCGGTCGGTCCGACGCTGGCCATCTCGCCATGGAACTTTCCCGGCAGCATGTTCGTACGGAAGCTGGCGCTGTCCCTGGCGGCGGGCTGCACCGTGGTGGCGAAGCCCGCCGACCTCACCCCGTTGATCGCGGTGGCGCTGACCAGAATCATCGCCGATGCCGGTCTGCCCAACGGTGCGCTCAACCTGATCACGACCACGAGACCGGGCGAGGTCACGGCGCCGCTGCTGGCAGATCCTCGCCTACGCAAGATCAGCTTCACCGGATCCACCCGGGTCGGATTGACACTGGCGGGTCCGCACGGTGGCCGATTGAGCAGAGTCTCGCTCGAGCTCGGCGGTCACTCACCGGCGATCGTGCTCGGGGATGCCGATCTCTCGGTCGCTGCGGCGGGAATCGTCGCTGCGAAGTTTGCCAACGCCGGCCAGAGTTGCACGGCGATCAACCGGGTCTACGCCCCGCGGGAATCCGTCGCCGAACTCACCGCCGAGATCGTTGCCCGGGTCGCAAAACTGCGACTCGGCAACGGCCTGGACCCCGAGACGTCGGTGGGACCCTTGATCAACGAGGCCGCACTGGAAAAGACGCAGCGCCACGTCGACGACGCCGTAAAGCGGGGTGCCACGGTGCATGTCGGGGGAGGGGTGTGGCAGTCCGATGACGCCACCCTGACCGGTAATTTCTTCGAGCCCACCGTGTTGACCGACGTTCCATCCGATGCGGCGATCAGCTGCGAAGAGACTTTTGGTCCGGTGCTGCCGATCTTCGCCTACGACGAGCGTGACGACGCCATCGCCGCTGCCAACGGATTGGAATTCGGGTTGGCGGCGTACGTTTTCGGCCGGGATCTCCAAACCGTGTGGCGCACGTTCGAGGCGCTGGATTTCGGCGTAATCGGCGTCAACGATCCGTTCCCCGTGCGGCCGGAACTTCCCTTCGGCGGCACCAAGAACAGCGGCCAGGAGCGTGAGGGTGGCAGTGAGGGCATCTCCGCCTACCTGGAGACCAAATCCGTGTCGATCCGCTTCGCCTAGTTCACTTCCGTTTTACCTCGCGCATTCGAAAGGCTGGCCAATGACCTTGCAGGACAACATCTCCGAGACCCAGAGCCGCGCTGTGGCGCTTGCCGAACTGGACAAGGCGCTCATCATTCATCCGCACACCACGATCGGTTCGCCCGCTGAGCCGCTGATCATCAGCAGGGGTCGTGGCGCATTGCTCTGGGACGTCGACGGGCGCGAGTACGTCGACGGAACGGGCGGGTTGTGGCAGTGCCCGGTCGGCCACGGTCGTCCCGAGCTTGCCGACGCCGCAGCCGAACAGATTCGGACGCTCGAGTTCTACTCGTCGTTCGGCGACTATTCGAACGAACCGTCCATCGCGCTCGCCGAGAAGCTGCTGTCGATCGCGCCGGCGTCGATGCGCAAGGTGTTCTTCACCAACGGCGGTTCCGAGGGCATCGAAACGGCGATCAAGCTCGTCCGTCTGGCCAACCACCACGCCGGAAACCCCGAGCGCACCGTCATTCTCGCCCGTCAAGGGGGATACCACGGCATGGGTGGCGCATCGCTGGCGGTAACCGGGATGGAGCGGCTGACGCACGGTTACGGACCGCTGGTGCCCGACGTCGAATGGCTTTCCAAGCCACATGCGCTCGAGCATGGCGTCGATGCCACCGACATTCTCATCGAGGAACTCGAACGGCGGATCAACGAGATCGGCGCCCACCGGATAGCGGCGATGATCGGTGAGCCGATCCTGGGTGTCGGGGGGATGGTCCCGCCGCCGGAGGGATATTGGGCACGCGTGCAGGACGTCCTGCGTCGGCACGACATCTTGCTGATCGCCGACGAGATCGTGACCGCGTTCGGGCGCACGGGCCGATGGTTCGCCAGTGAGTACTACGGGATCGATCCCGACGTGATCGTCACCGCAAAGGGCCTGTCCAGCGGGTACGTTCCGATGGGTGCCGTACTGGTCGGACAGCGGCTGCTGGACCTGGCAACAGGTGCACTCTTCCTTCACGGATTCACCTACAACGGGCATCCCGTCGGCGCTGCCGTCGCACTGGAGAACCTTGCGATCATCGAACGCGAGGACCTCATCGCTCGGGGCGTGCAGGTTGGCCGCACCCTCTTCGACGCGCTCAAGCCGCTGGAGGAGCTGGAGCACGTGCTGGAGGTGCGAGGGGTGGGAACCCTCATCGGCATCCAGTTGGCCACCGACGACACCTCGGCCGTGCAGTACGGTGCGCGAGCCAACGGCGTCATCGTGCGAGCGTCCGGCAGCAACGTCGTACTCTCGCCCCCACTCGTGATCACCGACGGGGAGCTGCAACGTCTTGTGACCGTACTCAGTGATCAGATCCGGCTGGCCGGACGCCCACCCGCGCTGTGAGGCGCGCCTACGACGGGCCGGAGCTCCTCACCGAGTTCCGGCCCATTGTTGCGTCATTCAACTGCGGCGACAAGGTCGCCCGCGGCTAGTCTGTTGATTTAGTCAATAGGTTGAGACTGTTTGGCGACGACTTCCTCCTCCTCCATGAAGAAGGCCAGGCGGGTCAGGGTGTCCAATGCGCGTGCCAATGCGACCTGGTCGCGGCTGCCAAGGTGCTGCCGTATCCGCCGGTCGCGCTCATTGGCCAGGCTCAAGAGCTTGTCGTACATCTGTTGCCCGTCGGGGCTGAGGCTCAGTTCGGTCGTGCGACCGGGGCCGTAATCCCGATTGATCAGCCCCCGTTCGACCAAGCCCTTCACGACCCTGCTCATCTGCGCCTTGTCCAGTGCGGATCGCCGTGCCAGCTTGTTCAACGTGAGGGATTTACGTTCGCCGAGAAGTGCCAGGACTCGCCACTCGCCCAGGCTCACGTCACATTCACGGCGGTAGGTCAGTCCCGCGCTCCGGGAGAGCGAATTCGCGACCCGAGACAGGCGGTAGGACACGAGATCGCTGATCGTCACCGCGTCGTCGGTGGGTAGAGCGTTGGCGCCGCCCGATTTGGTGGATCGTGGCACCTGGGTCTCGTCGTCGTCGTGGCCCGGGTCGGCAGTATCCGTCACGTTCTGATCATAGGAGTCTTCACCCACATTCGGTGATGATCTTCGCATTGTTAAATCTCCGATTTCTTTCCCTCTAGGTGTAGACATAATCAACACCTTGGGGGCAGAATGTGATCCAGAGCTTGACCTGCGTCACACCTTCCGCCGGCCTTGATGTCAAGGCCAGTCCCCAACCACTGATTGAGGCATCATGGCCCGCAACAAAGTACTCGCCGCGCTCGCACTCGTGTCGGCAAACGTCGTACTCCTGACGGGTTGCGCAGTGAGCGACACCGATTCTGCTGGCGGGGGATCCGAAAGCGGATCGATAACGTTCGCCGGCACCGGGGGCGCGACACAGGACTGGCAGGCGAAGACCTGGCAGCAGCCGTTCACCGCCGCCACTCAGGTCGGTTTCGTCAACGACGCCCTCGACGAGGCGAAGCTCAAGGCGATGGTCGACGCACGCAACGTCTCGTGGGACGTGGTGGACCTCAGCTCCGGGCCGACTTACCAGTACTGTGGCAAGTACTTGGAGAAGCTCGACTTCTCGGTAGTCGACAAGTCGCTGTATCCCGCCAACACCGTGAACGA
Source organism: Mycobacterium sp. AT1 (assembly GCF_002043095.1). Lineage (GTDB taxonomy): Bacteria > Actinomycetota > Actinomycetes > Mycobacteriales > Mycobacteriaceae > Mycobacterium. The sequence goes on from NZ_MVOC01000010.1 coordinate 36,888, forward strand.
CTGCGGCGTACCGGCGTTCTACTACACCCAGATGTTCCTGTACAACACAAAGCAATTCGGGTCGCGCCCGCCGACGAGTGCCGCCGACTTCTTCGACACCAAGACCTACCCCGGCAAGCGGATGGTGCCGCCGGAGCTCAGTGTCGGAATCCTCGAGTTCGCACTACTGGCCGACGGTGTGCCCAAGGACAAGCTCTACCCGTTGGACGTCGACCGGGCGCTGGCCAAGTTGGACACCGTGAAGGGCGATCTGGTCTTCGCCGAAACCTACGGGCAGATGCAGCAGGCGCTGGTCGGGGAGCAGGTGGCAATGGCGTTGTCGCTGACCTCACGCACGGTGCTGTCGATTCGCGAGGGTGCTCCGTACGACGTGGTCTGGGACGACGTCATCGTCAACTGGGACACCCTTGCCGTGCCGAAGGGAGCGCCGAACGTGGCCGACACCATGAAGTTCATCGCCTCGGTCCAGAAGCCAACCCCGCAGACCGAATTCGCCAGCCTCGCCTCGGTGATACCGACCGACACCAGCGTGACGCCCAAGTATGACGCCGTTCAGCAGCGGCTCGATCCCTTTGCGGCGCAGCACAAGAACTCACTGGTCTACTCCGACATGGAATGGTGGGGTCAGAACCTCGACGCGGTGACCGCGAAGTTCACCGCCTGGAAGGTCGGCTGAGTGCCGTGACGATCCAGTTGACACCCGGTACGGCGTCACCGCCCGATGGGCGCGACGCGGCGCAGGTCGTCGCGAGAACCGAGTCGCGCCGGCCCAAACAGGTGTTGATCCTGCTGCCTGCCGTTGCCCTGCTGATCGTCGTCTTCTTCTATCCGCTGGCCGACATCGTCCGCCTCAGCTTCACTCAGCCATCTGTCGGCTTCGCCAACTACGTCGCGCTGTTCACCGACGGAGTCACGGTCACGGTGTTGACACGGACGCTGTGGACGTCGGCCCTCATCGCTCTTGTCACCGTCTTGATCGCGTATCCGTACACCTACGCCATGACGCGGGTATCGCCAAGGGCGAGAGGGCTTCTCACGATTCTCGTGCTGATACCGTTTTGGACGTCGATCATGGCCCGCAACTTCGCCTGGTACCTGATCGAGCAGCGCGACGGCGTCATCGACCAATTCCTGTCGGCATTCGGGATTCACGGAGTGGTGTTGCTCGGGACGCTGCCCGGTGTGGCGATCGCGATGGTCCAGGTGATGCTTCCCTTCGCGGTGCTTCCGCTGTACACGTCGCTATCCACCATCGACACGAAACTCATGGACGCGGCGGCCAGTTGTGGGGCGCCGAAGGGGAGGGCCTTCTTGACGGTGTACCTGCCGCTGTCGCGACCTGGCCTCTTGTCGGCGTTCTCGCTGGTGCTGATCTTGTCCCTCGGCTTCTACATCACCCCGGCGATCCTGGGCTCGGCGCAACAATCCCTCGTCTCACAGCTCATCGCGACCCGCGTCACCAAGCTCCTGGACTTCGGTGCGGGTGGTGCGTTGGGAATGGTGTTGCTCGCCATCACCCTCATCGTCCTCGGCCTCGTCGCCCTGATCGGGCGGCCCACGAAGGGAGGGGCACGTGGCTAACCCGCAGTCCCGCGAATCGTCCATTGGTTGGGTATTGAAGATCTGGGTTGCCTTGGTCATCATCCTGCTTCTGGCTCCGACGCTGATCGTCATCCCGGTCAGTTTCGGAGCGTCCAACTCCTTCGTCTTTCCACCGGACGACTGGTCACTCAAGTGGTACGCAGAGTTCTTCAGCAACCGACGATGGACGTCGTCCCTGCTGAATTCGTTGCAGATCGCGCTGCTCTCGGCGCTATTGGCGACGGCTCTGGGCATCGGTGCCGCGCTGGGCCTTGACCGCGGACGATTTCGTGGGAAAGCCGTTCTTCGTGCGGGTTTCATGGCGCCGCAGATCGTGCCCAGCATCGTTGCCGCGGTTTCGATCTACGTGGCATTCTTTCGGCTGCACCTCAACGGCACGATCGTGGGGTTCGTCGTCGCGCATACGGTGATCGCCATACCCTTCGTGATCGTCTGTGTCACGACGAGCTTGGCGGGTTTCGACCGCACCGTGCAAACGGCGTCTGCCAGCCTGGGGGCGGGACCGTGGACCACGTTCAGCCGCATCACTTTTCCACTCTTGCTTCCCGGCATCGCGTCCGGATTCATCTTCGCCTTCGTGACCTCCTTCGAAGAGGTCGTCATTGCGATCTTCCTGCAGACACCGAAGCTCCGAACTCTGCCGGTGCAGATGTACGAGAGCATCACCCTCCAAATCGATCCGACCATCGCGGCGGCCTCCAGCATGATCGTCGTCGTGACGACCGGAGCCCTGTTGGCCTGGCAATTGGCGCCCCGACGCCGGAAAGAGGTCGTACGATGACCAACTCGATCGAGACGACCAGCTCGGCCAAGACGTCCCGCGCAGTGAAGCAGTCGAACGGCATCAGTCTTCGCAACGTATCGAAGGTGTACCCGGACACTCGGCGTCCAGCCGTCGACGCAGTCTCCCTCGACATCGCCGACGGCGAGTTCATGACGTTTCTCGGGCCCAGCGGCTCGGGCAAGACGACGACACTGTCGATGATCGCCGGCTTCACCGCCAACACGAGTGGATCGATCCTGTTGGGCGGCAGGGACATCAGCCGTTGCAAGCCCCATCAGCGCAACCTCGGTGTCGTCTTCCAGCACTATGCCCTGTTCCCGCACATGACCGCCAGGCAGAACATCGCCTACCCGCTGCGACAGCGCAAGCTGTCCAAATCGCAGATCGCCCGCAAGGTGGACGACGCGCTTGAGCTGGTCAGCCTCGGCGCACTCGGCGACCGCCTGCCGAGCCAGCTCTCGGGCGGCCAACAGCAGCGCGTGGCCCTGGCCCGCGCCGTCGTATACGAACCCGACGCCCTTCTCTTGGACGAACCCCTCGGAGCGCTCGACAAGAAGCTGCGCGATGGCCTGCAACGCCAGATCGCCCGTATACACCAGGAATTGGGCATCACCTTCATCTTCGTCACCCACGATCAGGAGGAAGCCCTCACGCTGTCCGACCGCATTGCCGTGTTCAACGAGGGGCTGATCGAGCAGGTGGGAACTCCGCACGAACTCTACGAGCGGCCCACCACGTTGTTCGTCGCCGAGTTCCTCGGCGAATCCAACGTCTTCCGTGGTCGAGTGTCGTCAGGCGGCCGAATCGACTGCGGGACGTTCGCCACCGGCATCAGCGCGCATGATGCCGCAAGCGGCGGTTCCCATGCCGCCATCGTGGTCCGGCCGGAGAGGCTGGAGTTGGTGGAGCGCGATGGCGCAGTGCCGCTGGGCCAGCCGATGACGACGGCGATGGTCACCGACATCAGGTATCTGGGGAACTGCCATCGAATTGGCCTCGACTACGGCGACGGCTGCACGGGATCATCGATGCAGTTGGTGGGAGCCGCGACCGTTCCCGACGTCGGACGGACCGTGACGGTCACGTGGTCGGCGCAGCACCACACAGTCGTGCCCGTTCCTGCCGACGGCGACGACGCCTAACCTTCCCGTCGCACCAGGGGACCCGTCATTCGACGACGATACGGCGCGGCACCTCGGGCGCGCGCTCGACCACCGGTAGCGGATCTCCGTTTCCGCAAACACAACAGGAGGATTCGTGACATCTGAAAGCCAGGACGTTCTCGATCGCTGGTCGCGAATCGAGGATGGTCCGCCGGTCCTCGACGACGGCAGTGTGATCGACCTGATCGGCAGGTTCCTTGGCTCGGACGCACCGATCGACCCAGCCACGGTGACGAGAGCGCCCGGGGAGACCGACGCGAATTATCGGTTCCGAAGCGGATCGGCCGACTATGTGTTGAAGGCCGCCAACGCATCCGAGCGGGAGAGGATAGTTTTTCAACGCGACGTGTTGCACCATCTGTCGAGCACTCAGCTTCCCTTCGCGACCCCGCGGGTGCTGAAGACGCCAACAGGCGACGACTCGGTGACCGTGACAATTGATGGCCGCGACGTGATCGCGCGGGTGTTCACCTGGCTGCCAGGTCGACCGCTCGGCGAAGTGAGTGAATTGTCCGACGAGTCGATCGACGACGTCGGCGCGGTGGCGGGGGCCATGGCTGCGGCGTTGGCCTCGATCGACGATCTGCCGCCAGAGCACCAAACCCTCACCCACTACTGGGATCTCGACGATGGCATCTCGATGGTGCGGTCGTACCGCGACTCGAACGAACGGTGGGCGCGCCTCTTCGACGACGTAGCCGAGGCGGCCGAACCGTGGCAACGCGAAGGCATCCTGCCGCGGGCACTCGTACACAACGACCTCAACGCGTTCAATCTGCTTGTCACCACCAGTCGAAACCGAACGCGCGTGTCGGGTGTCATCGATTTCGGTGACGCGATCGTCACCAGCCGTATCAACGACCTCGCCATCTTGATCGCGTCGATCTGCCGCAATACCGACGAATTCGTGGCGAGGGCAGCTCGACTCGTCGCCTCCTACCATCGCGTCGTCTCCCTCGGTGACGCGGAGATTGGCGCGCTGTTTCCTCTGGTCAAGCTACGCACCGCCACCGTGCTGGCGACGACGGCCCGGCACGCGGCAAGCGACCCGCGCCACCGCGCCTCCGTGAGCACCGGATGGCTTGAGTCTCTCGTTCAACTCGACGAAGAGCTGGTTACCGCCGCGTTCCGGGCAGCGTGCGGTCTGCCCGTGCCTGTGGAGACCCGTGAAGCGCTGGCCTCGCTTGATCGTGCTGCCAAGGACTTCGTTCCGATAGTCGACGGTGCGGTCGCGATCTTCGATCGGAGCGTGCGCAGCGACCGCTACGACGGTGTCGACCTCGTGGATCCTCAGGCGCTGGCAGCGAAGGAACTCGTCCCAAACACGGTCTCGACGATCATGGTCGGTCGGTACGCGGAGCCGCGATTCACGCTCGGCGAACTGCGGCGCCACGGCCAGGAATGCAGGAGTGTCGAACTTGCCATCGAAATCGTCGCGCCGCCTGGCACGGTGGTCCGGACCCCGGTTGACGGCACCGCCACCGTGACCGACGGAGGTGACGTGATCGTCGACCACAGTGCGGCGGGCATACCGGTGTGGACGCGCTATCGCGGCATCGACGGCGCAGCGACGGGTTTGGTGCGTCGCGGTGACGCCATCGGTCGAACGGTAGCGTCGGGGACGCTCCTGGCGCAGGTCACGACGGTCGATCCGCGACGGATTGCGGTGCCCTGGTTGTGCTCTGAGTCCGAGTTTGAGGCGATGAGCCAGTTTGCCCCGGACGCCAGCATCCTTCTCGGTGACGGCTCGCCGGTGCGCAGTTGGGAGCCCCGGCTCCCTGGGAGCCTTCGGGCGCGAACCCGAAACCTCCCTCGAACGCACCCCACGTATTACGAGCAACCTCTGGACATGGTTCGCGCGCAAGGGTGTTGGTTCTTCGACGAGAACGGCAACCGGTACCTCGACGCACTCAACAACGTCACTCTCCTCGGGCACTGCCATCCTCGGGTGGCGGCCGCCGCCGTTCGGCAGCTCGGACGGCTCCAGACCAACAGCCGGTTCGTCTACGACTCGCTCACCGACTACACCGACGCGCTCGTCGAGACGCTACCCCCCGGTCTCGAGGTGGTCTACATGCTCAACTCCGGCAGCGAGGCCAACGATCTCGCGTTGAACATGGCGCGCTACGTCACCGGACGTCAAGACGTCGTCGTCATCGAGGATGCCTACCACGGATACACGACCGTCGTCGCCGAGGTGAGCCCCTCCCGCTACAAGCATTTCGGAAAGCCCGACACGACTCATGCGGTGCCGAACCCCGACCGCTACCGCGGCGCATACGGTTACGACGACCACGAGGCCGGACGCAAGTACGCAGCTGACGTCATCGCCGAGTTCGATCGGCTGATCGCAGAGGGTCGGCCGCCGGCCGCATTCATCTACGAAGCACTCTTGGCCGGCGGCGGACAGGTCGTCCTTCCGCCCAACTACCTCGCAACCATTCACGCCGCAGCGCGCGAACGCGGAATCTTGACCATCGCCGACGAAGTTCAGGTCGGCTTCGGAAGGCTCGGCTCGGCGTTCTGGGGATTCCAGACCCAGGGTCCCGATGTCGTTCCCGACTTCGTCACCTTGGGTAAGTCGATGGGCAACGGCTTCCCGGTGGCCGCGATGGTCACTACCCGAGCACTTTCCGAGCGGTTCGACGAAACGGGGCGCTTCTTCTCCACGTACGGGGGCAACCCGACTGCGTGCGTCGTCGCCCACGAGGTTCTCAGGGTTCTCGAGGATGAGGGCCTGCAAGAGAATGCCGAGCAGACGGGGGAGTACTTGCGGCAGGGGCTACGGCAACTGGCCCAACGACATGACATCATCGGAGACGTCCGCGGGCAGGGCTTCTACAGCGGCGTGGAATTCGTCACCGACCGCACCACCAAGGAGCATGCGAGCGCAGAGACGCTCGTGGTGTGCAACCGACTGAAGGACGACGGGGTTCTCGTGTATCCCACTGGGCCACATTGGAACATCCTCAAGATCAAGCCACCGTTGTCGTTCACGCGCGACTATGCGGATCTCTTCGTCGCGACCCTGGATGGCGTTCTGACCCGGGGTTGGTAGCCGACGGACAAGCGACATCCTGCGGTAGTCACCGACACTCGTGCCGTCGGCACGAGTGTCGGCGACTCGCGCATGACGCTCTCGGCGCGAGGTTCGCTTTTGGTGCGATAGCAGCCTCCCGCAGGACGAGAAGCGCCGTCAGTCAAATTGTTCGCCAAGGAGTCGTCCCGGCGTTCCGTTGACCGCCGCACTCGCAGCAGCGGCTCGGGATCGCCGAAGCCCCAGTTCCGCTGCGCCTGTGCGCGAGGCCGCCGTGGCGTTGACGCCGATCTGTCCAAGCGTGGCTCGCAGGACGTGACCGACGAAGGGGCGGACTAGACGCCAGTATCGTAGGAATCGGCGTCTTGACTCAGGATCTGTTGTCACCGTTCGGCATTCATAGGTGAGTAGGGTGTTCGACAGGCCATAGGGCAGGACCGAGATGCTGGCGGCGATCTTGCCCCAGCCCGGTTCGTCGAAGTCCTTGAAATCGCCCACCGGGACGTCGAGCCATTCGATGGTCGGTTGCCAGAACCGTCCGACCGCGCCGAAGGCGATCTCGCAATCAGGCCGTTGTCCAAGGAAGGTCCACCCCGGCAGGCTCATCTCCGGGCCGATGACGAGCGCGGGTGGTCGAGGTGCCGTCCTGCCGGACAACCGGGTTGGCAATTCCCGCACCCACATGGACAGATCCATCAGGGGCGAGTGCACGGTGAGCAGGTCGAGCGCAGATGCCGCCGCGAACGTAGTCGCCGGGTCCGCGGCTACCACGACGTGCTGTCGCATCAGTGCGTCGTACCTGGGCATCATCGATTCGAAGATGTACGAGGTGGATTCGGGCGTGGTCATACCGACGATCGTGGGCGAGTTGCGGGCTGGCCGTAAGGGCCGATGGTCACCGCTTCGGTCAGCGACGTCCGGATTGGAGCTACGTAGTGCTGTCGCTGCGCCATCTCGTGCCCGCGTTGTTCGTAGCCGAGGATGGCGAACAGGATCGGCACCAGCAGAACGGCGTTAAGGATCTGCGTGGCCACCAGGATGGTGACCAACGGCGCGCCGGGAATCAGGACGATCAGCGCGCTGACGACCGTCACGCACCCGAACACGAGGTAGAACGGCTTCGCCTCGTCGAAGGAATCGTCCACGGCCGTGACCGGTCGCCGCCTGCTTCTCACCTGGAAGTCGTGGGTGCTGCCCGGATGTCATTGCGAGGACGTGGTTTTCTTCGCATCGTCGCCCCGCTCGGCAGTGTTCAGATGGACGAAATCATGAAATCCGAGTCTGCGCATGATCTTCCGTTGATGCGGAGGGAGTTCGGCACTTGCGGTCGCCGAGGCGACGACGACGGGGGAGCTGATCGGGAACGTTTCGCCGTGAAACCGAATACTGCCGTGTTGTTCGACCTGCAGGTTGCGCAACCAGTCGGTGTGGGTGCCATAGGGGAGAGGGACGACGAAGCCGTCGGTCACGCGGAAGGCCGTCACCGGCGTGACGTAGGGCCTGCCGGATCGCCGTCCCGTGTGGTGGATTGCCGAAGCGTAGAAGTGCTTGCTACCGGCCAGGCGCAGTACGGCGGGATTGAGGAGGTGCTTGTTGAATACGCGCACGGAGTCGCGTGCCGCGCTCTTCTCGATGGACATGACACGATCGTCCCGCGCCCGAGGACGTCCATCTAGGGGCGAACGTCCCACGCTGCCATGACTGCAGGATCTGACGTGACATCGTCCCGTTCGTAGTGATGCCTTTAGGCCCTCACGAACCGAGGCGTTACGACCGACGCTGTCAACATGGACACCTTCACTCTCGGCTGGGGCCGCGGCTACGTCGCGCGCCTCGTCGGTCGAAACCAACTGGTGCGCCGAGATGATCGGTGGGAGACGCTCGCCGTCGCTCTCGTCGTGTCGGCATTGTTGTTGGCCATTCCCTTCGTTGCCGCATTCGGCACCGCGATCAAGGAGTCCCGTTCGCACGCATATGCCGAACAGGCGATCACGCGGCACGAGACGAGCGGCACTGCCTTGGCGGATGCGCGGTTGCACGTACGGGGCGACAGTCAGACTTTCGACGTCGAGACCAGGTGGATCGCCGACGACGGCGTCCACGTCGGCACCGTGGCCGTGCCGGACATGGTGCGAGTCGGGGATCACGTCGGCGTGTGGATCGACCGTAACGGCAACGACGTGGGAGCGCCGTCTCCACCAGGGCAGGCGGCTGCCGAGGCGGTCGGCGGGGCGGCCCTGTCGTGGATCGCGCTGGCGGGGGTGGCGACGGCCGGACTGTTCACCCTTCGTCGAGCGCTGAACCGGGCGCGATACGCCGCGTGGGATCGCGAGCTGATCGCCTTGGCAGGCAACGACGACGGACGCGCGAGCCATGGGCAGTGACATGAATGCGGTCGACGCCGCCTTGGCCCAACCCCTGGTGCGGGACGAGCTGGGGTCCGTGGTGGCGATGCTCTGCGCACGATTCCCCGAGCGCACGCCGCGGGAGATCGAACGGTTGGTAAACGATTCCTACCAACGACTCTGGGAGAATGCGCGTATACACGCGCACCTCATCCCGTTGACGGTCAACCGGTGTCGGCGACTTCTTTCAGGCCCCGCATCGGCTTGCTCAGGTCGTCATTTGCACTTGGCGCCGGTCCACGTCACCAACGGGACGTCCACAGGTGATGCGGCGTAGGGGCAGGTGTCACCCACGTGCGAGACGGCCGGAGATCGCCACGACCCGTCGGGCCAAATGTTGGAGAGAAGTAGTAGATGACCGACAGCCTTGTCATGCACTCTCCTCTTGATGGGGTGGCATCAATGCTCGAGGGAATGCTCACACCGTCTTGCCACGTGTTCCGAGGTTCGTCTATGCGGTGAAGAACTGGGTCAGCCCCAGTGAGCGCAGGCCCTTCCGGTAGGCCACCGAGCTGCGGTCGGCGGCAATGTTGACTTCGATGCGCGGATCGAGGGGGAGGTTCTCGGGTTTCTGAATCTCGACGATCGCCCGGTCCTCCTCGAAGATTCTCAGGTTGAAGTCGAAGATCTCTTGCTCGGGTTGATCGGTGCCGAAGTTCTTGGCGATCGGAGCGAACATCCTGGTGCGTCGGGCCGAGACAGGTGAGGCGGCGTTCATTATGCAGAGCCGTCCTCCATTGGGGAAGTGCACCACCAAGGTTGCCGTAAAGGGCAGGTGCGCTTCAAAGTGCCGCAGCCACTTGAAATCTGGCGCGCCGATCTTCATGCCGTGAGGATAATTCGACACGGTGCTCCAGTAGTCCACTTCAAAGCCAAAGGCCGTGGCGACGGGGCTGTAGTCGGGGACTTCAGCGTTGTCGGGGTCTCCGAAAGTGCCTGCGTGAACGAAGCCGAAATGTGCGACGTCGAGGAACCCTTCGACCTGGCGGCCGGCGAAGGCCGCGACGTCGAAGGCCGGGCAGGTGACCTTTTGGTAGTCGGGTTCGTCCCAACCGGGCATCGGCGGTATCGGCGCCGTCGACGGATCGGCGATGTGATGCGGGTCCGGCCGCAGACAGGTCCAAATCAGTCCGTATCGCTCGACGGCCGGGTAGGTGCGAAGCGTGAGTCGGGCTGGGATCTTGGCGCTGGGGCGGGCGGGGACGGAGACGCAGGCGCCGCCTGCTCCGAAGCGGATGCCGTGATAGGCGCAAGCCAGACTCTGCCCGTCGCCGTCACCCGCAGAGAGGGGTACGCCCCGATGCGGGCAGAGATCGTTGGCGACGACGACCTGCTCCCCAGCGCGATAGACCACCAAGCGTTCGTCGAGCAGAGTTGCGCTCAGCGGTGCCGTGGTGGCCTCGGCGGCGCGGGCGATCGGGTACCAATATCGGGCGATGATCGCGAAGTCACTCGCGTCGAAGGTGCAGTCCCTGGGGAGTTCGTCGGCGGGCAATCTTGGATCTGAATCAACGGCAGTCATGAGGCCCTCCGCAGGCGTGATGTTTTGGGGACAATGGTGCGCGGCGTGATGTGCCGTTGCATCGCAACGGCCTCGTGCAGTGGGCCCTCCGGCAGCTCTACGGTGTGCCCCGGCGAGCAGATGGACTACCACGTCGACTCCGTCGGTGTGTCGAATTCAAGCTAACACGGTGACCCTTATGTCCCGGCTGAGAAACGGCTGCCGGTCCGTTGTCAGGGACGTGGGTGCCGAGCAGTCATCCGTGGCGGCAGTCGGCGAAGCCAGTGACCCAGTCGACTCGTCCTGTGCACATGAGGATTTCGGCGCCCCGCCGCGTTCGGCCGTGACCAAGAGGGCGCGACCACCGACGTGGGCGAGGTGGGGCAACGTGGACCCAAAGGTGTTCGACTGCTCCGGCGGCTTGTCATTCGCTGTTCTCTTCCGCAGCTGCTGATGGCAAAATGTGAGGATTGTCGTCGTTGAACCAGGCTGGGGGTGCGCTTTGCACTACGACACCCATGCCAGAGGTCTGTCTCCACGTGCTGACCCAAGGACGGCGCGGTGACGATCAGATTCGACGCCAGGGAAGTCCCGGTGGCCGATCGCGAGGAGGCGGTGCGTGCCACTGTCGCGCGGACACTTGCCCCGCTCGAGATCGACTTCTCGCCTGATCGCGGCCCGGCCTCGGCGAGTTTGGAGATCACGAACCTCACCGAGCTCACCGTCTGGTCCGTGACCACGTCTGCCGTCAAGGTGAAGTACAAGGCGTTGCCCCGCGATGACTTCAGGCCGAGCCTCTTCCTGGGTCTTCAGAAGGCGGGGTCCTGCGTAGTGGATCAGCGCGGCCGCCAAATCACCTTGCGCCCAGGTGATCTGGCAGTCTGGGACTCGACGAATCCGTTCGTCGTCGCCGACGACGACGGCCTGACCCAACACAAGTTTCGTGTACCCCTGGATCGGCTGGCGTTGCCGATTGACGTGATCCGGCAGGTTGGCGCCGTGCGGCTATGTCCGGATCACCCGATTTCCGACATGGCCGTCGCTTATTTCGACCGACTGGCCACTCGGCCGGAGGCGTTTGATCGCCCAGGCGGCGAAGTGGTCAGTCAGCCTGGCGTCGACCTGCTTCGAGCGGTCATCACGACCCATCTCGACGCCGTCGACTTGGGCAAGGAGGCGCTCCAAGCCACTCTTGTCTTGAGGATCATGGAGTACGTCGAATCGCACGTGCAGGAACCAGATCTCGCCGCCGGACGCATTGCCGCGGAACACCACATATCGGTGCGGCAGCTGTACAGAATCCTGGCAGTCGAAGGCATTTCCCTGGGGGACTGGATCCGAACGCGGCGACTTGAAGGAGCGCGGCGCGAGCTCGCCGCGGCATTCCTTCACGATCCCGTGTCCGTCGTGGCCAGGCGGTGGGGGTTCACGGATGCCTCCAGTTTTGCGCGGATGTTCCGAACGTCCTTCGGTGTGTCCCCCGGCGAGTGGCGACAACTGTCCCGCCAGCTACCCGCCTGAGCACGACAGCCCGTGCCTCACCGTGTGCCGACACTCGTGCACCGTGTGCATGACCGATCCGCCAACGGTTTTGGCGTGCCCAGTTCGACCTAGGGTCGCAGTCAAGCGCCTCGCCATGGCTCGGCGCTGGAGATGACGTGCCGGAGTCGTACTCGACTGGTTCGCCGCCAAGGGATTCTGACCGAGCACACCCCAAACAGATTGGACATCGACATGACTCGACATTCTCGGAAGATCGTCGCCAAGGCGGCACTCGCGAGTGCCGCTGCGATGACGTGTGCCGTAGTTGGACCGTCGGCCGTCGCCGTCGGCGAACCCGCCGCGCCTGCGCCGGGCGGCGTCAAGCCCACCGTGGTCCTGGTCCATGGTGCCTTCGCCGACGCGTCGAGCTGGGGTGGCGAAGTCGCGGCGTTGCAGCAGCAGGGATATGACGCTCGCGCGATCGCCAATCCGTTGCAGAATCTGGATACCGACACCGAATCGGTGAAGGACTTCCTTGCCACCCTGAGCGGACCGATCGTGCTGGTCGGGCATTCCTACGGCGGATCGGTCATCACGAACGCCGCCGCCGGAAATCCCAACGTCAAGGCGCTGGTCTACGTCGACGCGGCAGCTCCCGATGTCGGCGAGACGACCGCCGCGCTCAGCGGAGCCGATTCGGTGCTGACCAGACCTCAAGGCGAACTGTTCGACCCCGTTCCGTCTTCGGGGGCGCCCGACGGGGCAGCCGAGCTCTACCTGAAGAAGGACATCTTCCTGCAGCACTTCGGCAACGACCTTCCGCCCGACCTCGCCGCCCGAGCCTGGGCCAGCCAGCGGTCCGCCTCCACAGCCGCATTGTTCGCTCCGTCGAAGAGTGCTGCGTGGAAGGACATTCCGTCCTGGTACTTCATCAGCAGCGGAGACCAGGTCATCACCCCGGGCTCGGAGTCCGCCATGGCCGAACGGGCACATTCACGAGTCACGCACTTCGACGGCGGCTCGCACCTGACCCTGGTCTCGCACCCCGACGCAGTCACACAGGTCATCGACTCCGCGATCGCTTCCGTGCGCTGAAACGACAGCATTCAATCCCGAACCGTCCAAAGACGATTGGAATCACAGTGTCTACTTACGTACTCGTACACGGCTCGTGTCATGACGGTGGCGCATGGGCAGATGTCGCTGAGCACCTACGGCAACGGGGGCACCAGGTCCATTGCCCGACCATGGCGGGACACGGAGAAGGCGCCGATCGGGACGTCAGCCACGACGATTGTGTCGCGTCCGTCGCCGACTACATCGACCAACACGGCCTCACCGACGTCGTTCTGGTTGGGCACAGCTTTGCGGGTAGCGTGATTGCCCGGCTCGCTGCGAAGACACCCGAAAGGGTGCGGCGACTGGTGTTTCTGAACGCTTTCGTCCCCGAGGACGGGACAAGCGTGTTGGACAACGCACCCGTCGCGTTTCAAGAGCTATTTCCCATACTTGCCGAGCAGTCGGGAGACAACTCCGTCATGCTGCCCTTCGAGGTGTTTCGAGACGCCTTCGTCGGCGACGCCGACATCGAAAGGGCTCGGGAGACCTACCGCATGTTGACTCCCGAGCCGCTTGGCCCGATTGTCGAAAAGCTTGACATGAAGGCATTTTACGAGCTGACGACCGTCCCCCGCAGCTATGTTCTGTGCCATGACGATTGTTCCTTTCCGCCGGGGGATCCGCAGCGAGGTTGGCTCGTCAATGCCCGACGACTCGGGCTCTTCAGATTGGTGACCATGGAAGGGTCGCACGAGGTCTTCTACACCAACCCAGCGCTACTGGCGACGAAGTTGGAGCTCGCCGGTCGGGACTGAAACACGAACGGAGACCGGCTTCATCGCGACGTGAGTATGGAGGCGGGATGCGGTTCGTCCTCGTCCATGGGGGCTGGCAGGGGGCCCTGGCTACGAGTCGTCGCGCAACTGTTAAGCCGCCGGACACCGGCAAGTCACCGGTAGATGAATCAAAATCAACGGCAGTGTTGCCAGCACGATGTTGCGAAAGGCGGTGTCCAAGCCGTTCCACCTGGTCGATCTCCACATCTGGAACCATTCGCCACCGATGTCGACGAAACCGCCGACGAACAGCGAGATGATCATCAACAGGCCGATCGTGGAGAGAGCTCGCGCGCGTTGGTGGCAGGTGCCGCGATCGATGAACCAAGCGGCGGTTGCCGCAATGAGCACAATGCCCGCGAGTGATTCCCAGACGATTATGCAGACGTACGCGGCGTTCTGCAGTGGCGACGCAGATGCCGCGCGCCACAACACATTCGGGTCGAGACCCGTACCGGGTTCGGCGCCAAAGTTGGTGGTGTCCATCGCCAACACGTGGTGCACAAAGGCCTGGTTGGTTGCGAAGTCGGTGATGTTGCCAATGGCGACGAGCATGATGTAGCCGGCATTGAGGAATACGAATACACCGATGACGACGGGCAGCGATCCAAGTGCCGTCCAACGCGGCGGCCTACTCGCGCTCACCGCGCGTTCCGTGGCCCATGTCGTCGCTGCTCCGCCAGCTCCCGCACGTGTTCGGCCCGCACGGCGTTCCGACACCCAAGCATTCAATTCCTTTGCATTCTAGGTCAATTGGTGCAGGCGTTGGTTGCCCCTCAAGCAACCAGCGCGACGATGATGACATGTGCGTGCTCCCGAGGTGCCGTTCTGCCGTCCGCGGTGGCGGCCCGTTCCTTCACGGCGTCGCAACTAGAACATACAAACCAAATCTCGAAAGTCGTAGGATGCGGCATCTTTTGGCACAGGATGAATGGGGTCTGGCACCCGATGTCTCCTGTCGTTCCATGAGCGTACCGAGTGCTCGCCAATCCGTCCGAAGTGAAAACGACTGCAAGGCAGCAGTTTCACAGTAACGGGCTAGACATTTGAGAGGGTATGCCCATACCTTCTCGTAGTCCCCTACAGAAAAGCGAGATTCACGTGTCCGAAACCAAGCTCACCGTCATCTACGACAACCCCGTCGATCCGGGCTCCTTTGAAACCGCCTATGTGGCAGAACAACTGGAGGCCGCCCGCAAGATTCCTGGGTACGTTCGCCTTGAGGCCTCGAAGGTGTGGCCGAAGGAGGATGGAACGCCGACACCGGCTTACCGGATGATTGACCTGTACTTCGCCGACTATGACGCCGCGAGCCTCGCCGTGACGACACCCGAGGCCGGAGCCTTCATTGAAGCGCTGTTTCGACTCGCCACCGGTGGTGTGCGCATTCTGATGTCCGATGTTGAAGTTGCACGAGGCTGAGCCAACGGTTCCCTGACCCGCGATCGGGCGAATGACGACATGACGACGGTGCCGGGCCGACCCCGACCCGGCACCGGAGTCGTACGACCGACTTGGGCCGCTGAAGGATTTACCCTTGGCTCCGTTAGCCTTCCGACGTTCCGAACGAGACGAGCGGATGGCTCCCGATGTGGTCGGCCGAGGTTAGCTCACTGTCGAGCAGAAACCGCAGGATGAACTCGTGCGACGTGGCCAGATGAGCACTCGTCAGGTCCGCCGCCGCGTTGGCGTCGCCTCGACTGACCGCGTCGAAGATCTGGCGGTGCTCTTCGTGGAGGTGCGCTTGGTCGCCGAACACCCCGACGTGCAAGTACAGGTAGCGGTCGGTGAGTCGGCGCAACTGCTCGGTGAGTGCCACCATCGTCGGACGGTTGGCCCGGGTGAACACCAGGGCGTGGAACGCCGAATTGTGTTCCAGCCATTGGGTGGGTGTGCACCCGGAGTCCATTCTGTCGAGCAGGGCGGCCATCTGAGTGAGCTCGGCCCGCCCGACGTTCGGCACGGCGAGGCGCGTCAGCATCGGCTCGACTGCCCCGCGTAGTTCGTAGAGCTCCTGCAGTTCGCCGATGGACAGTCGGCGGACCACCGCCGAGGCTGCGCTGACGTCGAAGAGTCCCTCGTTGGCGAGCGTCTGCAGGGCATCGCGTGCCGGCATGCGACTGACCCCGTACTCGGTGGCGATCTGCTGTTGGGAGAGGCGGGTTCCCGGGCGAAGGCCACCACTGAGGACCCGTTGCCGCAGGTCGGCGGCAACCCGCGTCGCCGCTGACTCGACCGTCATGATCCCCCAATCGCTTCTGAACTTGAGGTGAGTCTAACGAAACCTTTTGGTATCCACTTGCGACGCGCATCACACGTATGTACCGTCACGGTATACCGAAACAGAAACTCGTATACGAAGGATGAAATGACGGTTACGCATAGTCAGGCCACGGAAACCGGAGGGGCATTCTCCGGTCCCACCGGGTTGCTCATCGGCGGTCGGATCGTCGACGGGCATGCCGAGCCCATCGCCGTGACCAATCCGGCCACCGGTGAGGTGATCGTCGAGGTCGCCAGCGCAAGCCGGGACGACATCGACGATGCCGTCAACGCCGCCCACGAGGCGTTCCGCGATGGGCCGTGGCGCACCATGGCGATCCAGGACCGAGCGCGGTTGATCCACCGCTTCGCCGACGGGATCGAGGCGAACATGGACACGCTGTACCGCTTGGAGACCCTCAACAACGGGCGACCGATTACCGAGACCAAGGCCCAGATCAACCGGCTCGCCGAGTGGTACCGCTACAACGCGGCACTTCTGCTGGCCGATCGCACGTCGGTCGTGCCTCTACGCGGTGACTACCACTCCTACACGACGCGCTTTCCTCTCGGCGTCGTGGCGATTCTCGCGTCGTTCAACCACCCCTTGATGATCGCGTCCAAGAGCCTGGCGCCCGCGCTCGCGACGGGCAACACCGTGGTGCTCAAGCCATCCGAACAGACGCCGTTGACGGCGTTGATGATTGGTCAGATCGCGCTCGAGGCCGGGATTCCCGCCGGCGTCCTCAACGTGACGACCGGTCTCGGGCCCACCGCTGGTGCCGCACTGACCGAGCACCCCTTGGTCAAGAAGGCCGTCTTCACGGGCGGTACCGAGCCGGGGCGCACCATCGCCGTCGCGACGGCCAAACGGTTCGCCAAGGCCACGCTCGAGCTGGGCGGCAAGTCTCCAGTCCTGATCTTCGACGACACGCCCGTCGACGTGGCCGCTCGAGGTGCCGCATTCGGCGGTTTCGTCGGTGCGGGACAAACCTGCATCGCCGGGAGTCGACTGCTCATCCAGCGAACCATCTACGACGACGTCGTCGAGGAACTCGCCAGGGTCGCCGCGTCGATCCGCATCGGTGATCCCGCCGACGCTGCCACGCAGTTGGGTCCCGTGATCTCCGAGCGGGCACGGCAACGCATCCTGGGGTACGTCGACGCCGCCGTCGGCGACGGCGCACGATTGGTCACCGGTGGCCGCGCGGCCACGGTGCCCGGCCTTCCGGGCGGGTTCTTCATCGAGCCGACGGTCCTCGCCGACGTGTCCAACGACATGCGGATCGCCCGCGAGGAGATCTTCGGTCCCGTCGTCGTCGCCATCCCCTTCGACGACGAGGCCGAGGCGATCGCGTTGGCCAACGACTCCGACTTCGGCCTGGGCTCTGCCATCTGGACCCGGGACGTCGCCCGCGCCCACCGGGTTGCCGGCCAGCTCGAGACCGGCATGGTGTGGATCAACGATCATCACCGACTGGACCCGTCCTCACCGTGGGGCGGCGTGCGAGAAAGTGGTGTCGGCCGGGAAGGCGGGTGGGAGTCCTTCAACGACTTCACCCACGTGCGTGCCGTCACCGTCCGCATCGCTGCGGACGACGTGGACTGGTACGGCGGGGTCGCCACGGATCGGCTGAACTGAGATGACGGAACTCAAGATCGACGAATGCCGCGACGGCGTGGTCGACGTGGTGATCGACCGGGCGCCGGACAACCTCATGAGCGTCGAAATGTGCGCGCAACTAACGGCATTGGCGACGGATCCGCCAGCGGACGCACACATCCTGCGGCTGCGCGCCATCGGAGGAATGTTCTGCGGTGGACGCGACCGTGCCGGCACCGATCCCGCAGACCTCGTCGCCGAGACGCGCGTGCTCGCCGGGCTACATCGGGCCCTGCGGGAGAGTCGGCTGGTGTCGATCGCCGAGGTGCACGCCGACGCGGCAGGATTCGGGGTCGGTCTCATCGCCGCCTGCGACGTCTCGGTCGCGGTGCGCGATGCCGCCTTCTGGTTCCCCGAGGTGGGGATAAACCTGGCTCCCGCTCTGGTTCTCGCGTGGCTGCCCCGAATGGTGGGCGACCGAGATGCGTTCTGGCTCACCGCGACAGGTGAGCGGATTTCGGCGGATCGAGCAGAACGACTCGGGCTGATCAACGAGGTCGTCGCCGACGCCAACGCGCTCACCGAGACCGTCACCCGACGGATCACCGCTCTGCGCACCCGTAATCCGCGCATCCACGCCGAGATCAAGTCGATGATTCGCACGTTCAATGCGCTCGACGAGAACCAGGCGCTTGAGACGAGCATTCACCGCCTCACGGTGGGTGCGCTTCGCCGGCACGAGGGCACGTCCGCGGCCGGCACGCCGTCCTGACCTGACCTGACCACATCGCGACATCGGGCAAAGGAGCCTTCGTGACCATCGGAAAGACCGCGCAACCTTGGCACCGGGACATCACCCGTTACCAATGGTCCGTCCTCGCAGCCACCACGTTGGGCTGGGCTCTGGACGGCTTCGACTACACCCTGTTCACCCAGGTGGTCGGGCCGGCCACGGCCGACCTCATCGGGCAACCGTCGACCTTTCACAGCGGTCTGGCCGTCACCGTGTTCCTGGTCGGCTGGGCGCTTGGTGCGATCACCCTCGGAGTGGTTGCCGACTACGTCGGCCGGGTCCGGGTGCTCATCGCCGGGGTGCTGCTGTACTCGGTGTTCACGGCGCTGGCCGTGATCGTCCCGAATTACGAACTGTTCCTGGCGTTCCGATTCGTCGCAGGCATCGGTTCGGGCGTCGAACTCCCCATCGGCGCCGCGCTGGTGGCGGAGGCGTGGTCGAGGAGTCGGCACCGGGCCAAGGCCAGCGGCATCATGATGTCCGGCCTGGCCTGGGGCGCGCTGCTGGCGGCCCTCGTGTACAGCCTCGCCGGTTCTCTGGGCTGGCGCTGGGTCATGGCCTTCGGCGTGCTGCCTGCTCTGCTGGTGCTCTACATCCGCCGCAACGTGCACGAGCCCGAGACGATGGTGGCCGTGAAGGCGGCGCGCAAGGAACGTAAGGCGCAGCGCGTCGCGGGGGCGGCGCGCCTTGAGGCCGACCGATTCGTGCTGACCCGCCTGTTCACCCGGCCGCTCCTTTCCACCACTTTGGCGTGCACACTGATCTGCATCGGAGCGCTCTTCGCCTTCTGGGGAGTGACCACCTGGACGCCACAGAACATTCGCGAGGTGGTGGCCGCCGACGGCATCACCGGCGCCGGTGCCGTCTCGGCGGTGGCCTGGGGCACCACGATGCTCAACGTCGGCGGGATAATCGGTTACACCACATGGGGATTCATCGCGGAGAAAATCGGCCGCAAGAAGACCTACCTGATGAGCATCACGGTCGGTCTCGTCTCGGTCTGCATCCTCTATCCGTTCGGGCACACGTTCACCATGTACATGTGGTTGCTGCCCGTCGTCGGGTTCGGTGTGTTCGGCGTCCTTAGCGGAAATGCCGTGTACTTCCCCGAACTGTTCGGCCCCTCGGTGCGAGCGTCGGCAATGGCCGTGACCAACAGCATCGGCAGGCTGTGCACCGCTGCCGGCCCTCTTGTCGCCGGGCTGATCGCCACGAGCTGGTTCGGCGGGAGCATTGCGATGGCGACCACGGTGGTCTCGGCCCTGATCGTCATCTCGTTGATTGGGTTGATGCGACTGCCGGAGACGCACGGGCGGTTCGTCCACGGCGAAATCACAACTCCCGAGGCCGCGGTCAGCGACTCCGGTGCGCCGACGGTGTCGGGGCGCACCGAGAGCTGAGGTGCCAGTCCGGCTCTAGTGCGCCGAGCCGGCAGGCGGCATCCGGCGGACCCGCACATCCGGGAACGTCGGCACCTCGAATCTGGCGTGCACCACGGTCTGGTCGCACGTGTTCCTGGCGTGCTCCGCGATCTCACCGAGGGTGGTCACCCACATGCCGTCCATCGCCTTGACGGTCTCGATCAGTCGCTCAAGAGCCACGGCCTTCGACGGACGCCCGGAGATGAAGGGGTGGTTGGTCAGCACGAAGCATCCGCCCTCGAGGTGGTGGGCCTCGGCCTCCAACGTCCACATCTCGAGCACCTTGGCGGGAGCTCACCCAGCGCACGGGGGAGACGACCGCATTGGTGATCTGGAACGGACACGAATCCGTCGTCGTGGAGGAGGTGCAGAGCCCCAAGCAGGTCAAGCACACCGCCCCGGTGGGGACTCGATATGACACCCACCAGAGTTCCTCGGTGCAGGTGTTCCTCTCGGAGATGCCCTCGGCGGACGTCCGTCGTCTGTTCGAGCGACGGCAGATCGTCGGCCCGGACGGTGCGGACGCCGTGGACGCCTATCTCGACGAGCTGGACGGGGCGCGTCGACGCGGCTATGCCGTCAACGACGGCCAAACCTCGTTGGAGGAGGTCGGGATCGCCGCACCGGTTCACGACCACCGCGGCGTCCTGGTCGCCGCGGCCATGCTCTCGGCGCCCCGGTTCCGGGTTCCCGCCGGAATGCTCGACCAACTGGGAGGCGCCGTCGCCGACGCCGCCCGTCGGGTTTCGCTACGCCTCGGCTCGCCTGCGCCCGCAAGCGGCTGACCGGTACGCGCCCTACCCGGTCACCCCGCCGGCGTCACATCCGCGCCGGACCCCTTGATCGACGCCTTGGCGCGCTTCTCGGCTCGGACAGCCCTGGTGCCACGCATGAATCCGGTCGCCGAGACCGCGGCCGCCATCAGAGCCGACTCCCCGGCGATGAACGGGTGGAAGCCGACACCGGCGCCGCCGCGGCCCTTCACTGGGATGTCGGCGACTTCGGTGACCTTCCAACCCTTTTCGGAGATCGACAGGATGGCTTCGCCGTTCTCGCACGTGAGCGGCAGGGCGGCGATCACTTCGTCGCCGTCGGCCGCCAGCTTCACGCCGGCCACGCCGTTTCCTGCCGCGCCCTGCGGATTCACTGCGGCAGGGTCGACGCGCAGCACCTTCCCGCGGCGCGTCACCAATGCCAGATGTGACCCGGGAGCCATCACCCCGGATCGCAGGAGCCCGTTGATGTCGGGTGCCACCGGGATGTCGCGGATCTTGTACGGCAGGCCGCCACCGGTGGTGAACTTGATTCGTCCGTCGGTCCAGACGGCCCAGCCGAGCCCCGAGGTCAGCAGCTCGCCGTGGCTGTCGGAGAACACGCCGCGGTCGTCGAGTCGCCACGCGGTGTTGACCTTGCGCTCGCGGGCGCCGTCCTCGTCCGAACTGGACGTCACCGGCACCGCTTCCAAGTCCAGCACCGTACGTCGGTCGAACTCGGGGCCCTTGAACAGTTTGGCGGTCTCGACGAGTTCCTTGTCGATCACCACCCGGCGCGCATCGGGGTTGCCCACCAACTCGGTCAGCTCGGCGAACTCGGCGTCCAGCTTCTCCGCTTCGGCCTGCAGCTCGATCACGTCGAGTTTCGTCAGGCGCCGAAGTTGCAGCGCCAGAACGTAATCAGCCTGGACGGCATCAATCCCGAAACGCTCCTGGAGCCCCTGGCGGGCCTCGTCGACGGTGTCGGAGTTTCGAATGACCGCGACGGCGGCGTCGATGTCGAGGTGGATGGTCATCAGGCCGGTCACCAGGTGGCGCCGGTCGGTGACCTTGTCCAGCCGATACTCGCTGCGCCGCAACACCACTGAATCGCGCAGGTGCAGGAAGGCGCCGATCAGCTCACGCACCGTCCACCAGCGCGGCACCCGGTCCTCGTCGAGCGCGACCAGGCTCGCCGCGAACGTCGACTCCAGCGGTGTCAGGGCGAGCAGCTGGTCGCGGATCGTCTCGGCACTGTGGCCACGTTTGGCGGTCACCACGATGCGCAGCCCGTTGCGGCGATCGGTCAGGTCGGACATGTCGGCGACACCCGACATCTCGCCCGACTCGACCAGCGCCCGGATGCGTTCTTGCACAGTGTTACTCGCGACGCCAGGCGGTAGCTCGGTGACGACGACGTTCTTCCCGTCCACCGACACCGTCCCGCGGACCGTGAGCTGCCCGCGCCCGGTGGTGATGTACTCCCGCAGCCCGGCCGTGCCCACCACGGTGGAACCGCAGCCCCAGTCGGGGCCGGGGATGAGTTTCATCAGTCTGTCGTCGGTCATGTTCGGGGTCTTCAGAAGTGCCCGGCAGGCGGCCATGATCTCGCGCGGATTGTGGGCCGGCACCTTGGTGGCCCAGCCCTCGGCGATGCCGACGGCACCGTTGCAGAGCAGTACCGGCCACTGCGCGGGCAGCACCGTCGGCTCGACCCATTCCCCGTCGAAGGTCGGGACCATGGGCACCGCATGGTCGTTGAGTTCGGCGGTCAGTGCGGCACCGGGTGCCGACAGCCGCATCTCGGTGTAGCGATCGGCGGCGGGGATGTCACCTTGGATGCGGGGGAAAGCGCCCTGTCCGTCAATGACCTTCACGCGCTGGAACTCGGCGGCCATCAGCGCCGCCGCCCCGTACATCGACGCGCCGCCGTGTGGGTGCAGGTTGCCGGTGACGGCCGAGCAGACCTTGGAGGACTTCTGCGGCTTGTTGCCGGGCAGCAGTCGGGAGTCGAACATCTGATAGAGCAGTCGGCGCTGGCCCGGCTTGAGCCCGTCGAACGCGGACGGGATGGCGCGGTCGCTGACGCTGTAGAGCGCGAAGGTGAGCTGGTAGTGGTTCCAGTAGTCGTCGGCGCTCTGCTCGAGCACCAGATCCGGATTCTGGTCGGGAACATCAAGGGTGGCGGTCACGTGTTCTCCTAGCTGAGGTCAAGCGCAAGGGTGTCGACGCGGGAGGCGGCATCGGCCATCCACGTGCGCCTGCCCTCCGGCGGTCCGCCGAACAGTGTGTGGTGCAGCTTCGGATCGCCGTCGTCGAGGTGCACCCGAATCACGGTGCGCCGCTCCGGATCCAGCACGGTGTTCCAGAAGTCGTCGGCGTCCATCTCGCCGAGGCCCTTGTTGCGCTGAACCTCCACCTTGCGCTTGGAGGTGGCCTTCAATTGGGCCACCGCAGCATCGCGCTCGGACTCGTCCTGGCAGTAGATCCGCTCCTGGCCGTCCTTGACCACGAACAGCGGTGGCAACGTCACGTAGACCATGCCGGCCTTGACGAGCGGCCGGTAGAAGTCGAGGAACATCGAGATGAGGCTGGAGTTGATGTTGCCGCCGTCGGGGTCGGCGTCGGAGGCGAACAGGATCCGGTCATACCGGCAGGACTCCGGGTCGCAGTTGTCCCGGATACCGCAGCCAAGGATGCGTTCGATCGAATCGAACTCGTCCTTGATCCTGGCCTTGCTGACGGTGAATCCGTAGACGTTGGGCGGCTTGCCCTTCAGCGGGAAGGCCGCCTGGAAGGTGGCGTCACGGGCGGCTTTGATCGTGCCCAGCGCGGAATCGCCCTCACACAGGAACAGCTCGGCCCCCGAGCCGCGCCCGGTCTCCCGGCTGGGCAGCAGCTTCGGCGGCAGCGACAGGTTCGTGCCCAGGCCCTTGGCCTTCGACGCCGCCCGGGACCTGGCCTTCGCGCCCTCGGCACTGCGGCGCGCCCTTGCGGCCTCCAGCGCCAGCTGGGTCCATCGCGACACGGCGTCGCCGTTGCCTGGGTTGGCGGCCCAGATGGTGACGCTGCGGGCCACGTCCGGGGTCATCGCCACGTTCAGCGAGCGCGACGACACCGCGGTCTTGGCTTGGGAGTCCCAGGCCACGTCGGGTGCCCGGGTGTCCACGGCGAGCGCGGTGACCGCCGCGAAGTCCTGTGCCTCCGGGCCGTCTTCGCCCTTCGCCAGGCCCAGGTCGCGGATGCGGGATGCGCGATCGGCCAGCGCTTCGGACAGGCCCTTCACCGCTGCGGTCAAGTGTGATCCGCCGCCGGGGGTGCGCACGGTGTTGCAGAACGCGGCGACGGTGGCCGGCTCGGCGGGGCCTGCGGTCAGGGACCAGCGGAACGGGGTCGCGCCGCGGCCGGTGGTGTACTCGCCGCGACCCTCGACCACGGCGCGCACGCCAGGCACCGGGGTGCCCGCCGCGACGCACATCAGGTCGAGCAGGGTGTCGGTGCCCCACGGGCCGTGGAACGGTTCGAGCAGCTCGGGCCGGACGTCGTCGCCGGGCCAGCCCTCGTCGACGACGAGCAGGTGCACGCCGGGGGACATCCTGGCCGCCGCGTGCGCCCTGAGTAGGACTTCGTTGACGTCGACCGTCGAATCCGGTACCACGGCCGCGTCGAACAGGATGCGCACGGTGGTGCCGTGGGCGTCGGGTTGGCGATTGCCTGCGCCGCGGAGTTTCTGGGCGTCGGCGCGGGTGAACGGGGCGTCGGGATCGAAGTCCTTGCCGTCGAACGTTCCCGGGTAGCCGCCGCCAAAGCTCTGCAGGTAGGTCTTTCCGGCCCGGCGCACGGTTACGTCGGTGCGCGCGGAGATGAAAACCGCTGCGGCCGCGCCGATTCCGTTCAGGCCGGCGCCCGTGCTGGCCGCGTCGACGTGCGCGGAGAACTTGCCGCCCGCCCGCGCGGTACCCAGCGTCTTGACGATGCCGTTCTTGCCGTTGACCGGGTCGGAGTCGACGGGCAGGCCGCGACCGTCGTCGGCGACACTGACTGACCCGTCGGCGTGCAGGGTGATGGTGACCGTCGACCCACCGTTGGCGGGGTCGGCGACCTCTTCGATCGCGTTGTCCACCAGCTCGCGCAGCGCGGTGTTGAGCACGTCCAGACCGAGGTTGACCGCCGGCCGCAGGCGTGTGTGTTGGACATCGTCGAGCTCGGTGATGTCGGCGGCGGTGTAACTCACTGCGCGCCCCTTCCATCGTTCTTGGGTGTGCCGCAGGAATCGTAGACGGCCGATCGGACATCGTCGTGCAACCGCGGCGGCGTATGAGCAGACTCATACCCTCGACGGCCCAGACACTGACTCCCATCACCAATACTGCCGTCACCCTCGACCAGGGGCGACCGGCCTGGACAATGTCGACGCCGACGGAGCCGCTCATGCGCCGATGTTCGGGTAGTCACACCCTCGCGGTCTACGGCCTCAGCGGAACTTCGAGGTCGAAGCATTATGCTGGGTGCATGGCCGATGAGCTCAACCCAGCCCAGATGCGGGCCTACTTCGCATTGACGGAGACGGTGAGCCTGCTGCAGTACGCGGTGCGGCATCAGCTTCAAGCCGAGGGCGGCCTGAGCTACGTCCAGTTCGAGATTCTGGCCAAACTCGCCAACGCCGACCGTCCGATGACCA
The DNA here is from genome assembly GCF_002043095.1 of Mycobacterium sp. AT1. Lineage (GTDB taxonomy): Bacteria > Actinomycetota > Actinomycetes > Mycobacteriales > Mycobacteriaceae > Mycobacterium. Next base: position 62,269 of record NZ_MVOC01000010.1, read on the forward strand.
TGACCGACTTGGCCGACGGCGTGGTTTACAGCCGCTCGGGGCTCACGCATCAGGCCGGCCTGCTGGAGAAGGACGGCCTCATCGCGCGCGCGGCGTCCCCAGACGACCAGCGCGCCACGATCGTCAACGTCACCGACGAGGGCCGCGCCCGTGTCGCGAAGGTCTTGCCCGGCCACGTCGAGGTCGTGCGCGAGCTGCTGTTCGACTCCCTCGACGCAAGCGATGTTCGCACCCTTGGAGACATGATGGAGAACGCGCGAGATCACATGCGATCGCGGCCGCCCCGATCGGCCGCACCGCGCAAGCGTCGCGCCAACGGTTGAACCTCACGGTCGACGAGCCACTACGTGGGGACGAATCTCACCGTTGATTCCGCGACCCAATGATCGCTCCTCCCATGCGGTTGCGGTGAGGGTCATCTAGACGCGGTCATTGGTGGGCGCGTGGCGTCGACGCGTTGATCTCGCCGCTCGCCGCGGCGGTTGAGGTATCTCACGGCCATGAAGACGCTTGCCGGGACGGACATCATGGCCAACAGCTGCAACAGATCGCTCCACGAAGCCGGCTCGGCGTAAGCACTCATGCAACCATCGCACCGTTGTCGCGCAGCCGTTGCCAGTGTCTTGACGGAATACATACGGCCAGAGCCGGACTTGCTGACGACATTCCTACGCGCCGTCCGGTCCTACGTAGTCGGATCACCCCGTGCGTCGCACGGCGCGTCGTGCCCGTCGTCGATGAGATGCAACGTCACCCGCATCTGATCGGGCTGAATACTGCCCGACCAACTGTCGTAGGGGTGGTCGAGGAACGCCACGACGAGCAGCGCCGAGGTCACCAACGCCGACACGAACGCGATGGGAACAGCTTGGATGACGGCACTTTCGCGGCGGTCGGCCTGCACGCACATGTAACTGAGGATGGCCGTCGCTCCGATGCCGAGCACGATCCACAGCGGCGGCGGCACCGAGGGGGCGGACTCGGCGGCGCGGGCGCGGCGGCCGTCGCGGCGCTGCGCCTGCTGGTCGAACCATTGGCTGTAGGCCGCTTCCTGCCGCGCGTTCGTCGGATTGAAGGCCGCGAAGTCGGTGACCATGGTGTCGACCCAATGCTGCACGACGGGAGACGATTCGCCGCGTTGCATGGCCGGCCACTCCTGGGCGACCACCGCTCGTGAGTAGCAGATCAGGTCGCCGTGCAATCGTTCTCCCGCGTGCCCTTCGAGAACGTCGGCCACGTTGTGCAATTCGGTGACCGAGATGGCCTCCATGGTGCCGCCGTCGCGAGCCCGCTGGTAGTTCTGCAGCGCGTAGAAGATGGTGAACGCCAGCAGTACCGCGAACATGGTGCCGATCACCGTGAGTGCTCCTGCGGCGCGGGTGCTGTCGATGAACCAGCCGGGGTCCGGTGCGCGCCTGCGCGCCAGCAGCTTCACCACGACGGCGACCGTCACCACGGTGATGAGCGCCGCCGCCGCCAACCAGCTCAACACGGGCCGAGTCCCAGCCGAGCAACCACTTCTACGACTTGCCGTGCGTGGTCCATACACACCCATCGTTGAGGGCGGTGGATCACTGCGAATCACCGCCTGCCGATTGTCGGGGATGAACGGCCCGTTGGGTGCGGTAACACGCTACTGAGATACGGGGGGAGTGAGATAGCGCCCGGTGACGCTCGCCGCGGACCCGGCGATCTCGGCCGGCGTGCCCGTGGCCACGACGGTTCCGCCCTCGGCGCCACCGCCGGGTCCCATGTCGACGACGTAGTCGGCGTTGGGGATCATGTCGAGGTCGTGTTCGATGACGACGACGGTGGCGCCCTTCGCGCCAAGACGGTCGATCACCCCGAGCAGTACGCGGACGTCGAGGGGGTGCAGGCCGACGCTGGGTTCGTCGAGGACGAACAACGCATCGGATTGCTTGCGGCCGAGTTCGGTTGCGAGCTTGAGCCGTTGGGCCTCGCCGCCCGACAACGCCGGGGTGTCCTCGCCGAGGGTCAGGTAGCCGAGACCGAGGTCGACCAGGGTCCGCAGCTTCTTCTGAACCTTCGGCAAGTCCTCGGTGTCGAGCAGGGCCTGTTTCACGGTGAGGCATAACAGTTCGGGCAGCGACGGGCCTGCCGGTCGTCGGATGTCCTTCGCCGCCGGGTCGTACCGGGTGCCGTCGCATACCGGGCAGTCGATCTCGACGTCGGGAAGGAACTGCACGTCGAGGGAGATCTGGCCCGTGCCCTCGCAGCGCGGGCATCGCAGGGACCCGGTGTTGTACGAGAAGTCCGATGCGGTCAGGCCGCGCCGCGTCGACTCCTCGAGGGCGGCGTACGCGCGGCGGAGGTCGTCGAGCACACCGCTGTAGGTGGCGACGGTGGACCGCACGTTGGTGCCGATGGGGGTGGCGTCGACGACGTTGACGCGCTCGACGCCCGAGGATTCCACCGCCGCGACGTGCGACGGCATCGGCTCACCGGCCGAGACGCTCTGCAGAGCAGGCACCAAACTCTCCAAGACCATGGTGGTCTTGCCCGAGCCAGACACTCCGGTGACGGCGGTGAGTCTGCCCTTGGGGATCTCGACGTCGAGGGCATGCACCGTGTGCAGCGGGCGGGTGGCCAGCCGGATCCGGCCGTGGTCGAACAGCTGCCCGGACGCCACGGTCTCACGCACGCGAATCGGCTCGGTGCCGTCCAGGAATCCGGCGATCAGCGACGACGGGTTGGCCACCAGATCGTCCAGCGTGCCTTCGGCGACGACGGTGCCGCCCTCGCTGCCCGATCCCGGTCCGATCTCGACGAACCAATCCGCTTCGCGCAGGACCTGAACGTCGTGGTCGACCAGCACCACGGAGTTGCCGTCCCGCAACAAGTCTCGGATGACGCCGTTGAGACCGTCGACGTTGGACGGGTGCAGCCCGATGGACGGTTCGTCGAGTACGTACAGCACGCCGGTGGTCTGATTGCGCACGGCGCGGGCCAGCTGAACTCGTTGTCGCTCACCGGTGGACAGCGTGGCGCTGGGGCGGTCAAGACCGAGATAGCCGAGGCCGAGTTCGACGAGGCGCTCCGCCATCTCGAGCAACTGCGTGACGATCGCGGTGGCCATCGAGCGCATGGCACTCGGCAGTGTGTGCACTACCCTTGGTGCCCAAGTGATTACGTCGTCGAGCATCTGTGCGGTGGCCTCGGCCAGGTTGAGTCCCATGACCTGCGGGGCCAGGGCCTGGTCACTGAGCCTGGTGCCGTGGCACGTGGGGCAAGTCCCGGTGTGGACGAACTTGTTGACCCGGTTGAGGCCGCCCTCGCTGGCGGCCTTGTCGAGTGCCTCCTGCACGGCAAGCCGGGCGTTGCGGTAGGTGAAGTTGACCTCGAACAGCTTGCCGCTCTTCGACGGAACCGTGATGAGGTGCTTCTCGGCTGGGCCGTGCAACACGACGTCCCGCTCGGCGTCGGTGAGGTCGCGGTACGGCACGTCGGTGCGGACGCCGAGTTCGCCGACCATCTGCGGCATGACGGTGAGCCCCATCATCTTCCACGGCGCCACCGCGCCGTCGGCGATGGTCTTCGCGGGGTCGGGGACCAGCAGGGCGTCGTCGATCTCGCGCACCACGCCCAGGCCGCCGCAGGTCGGGCACGCCCCGTCGGAGTTGAAGGCCAGCGCCTCGGCGCCCGGCGGGGTGAACGTGACGTCGCAGACCGGGCAGGTCAGGTCGAGGCCGGCCGCCACGTCGATCGTCGGCTGCTGACGGTGCCCGTTGGGACAGAGGTGTTCGCCGAGCCGGGAGAACAGCAGGCGAAGGACGTTGAGGAGTTCCGTCGACGTGCCGAACGTGCTCCGCGCCCCGGGGACGCCCGGTCGCTGTCGTAGGGCCAGCGCCGCCGGGACGTGCCGGACCTCGTCGACTGTGGCCCTGGTGGCGTGCGACATCCTGCGGCGAGTGTAGGTCGAGAGTGCTTCGATGTAGCGGCGGGACCCTTCGGCGTAGAGCACGCCCATTGCCAGCGACGACTTTCCGGAGCCGGAAACCCCTGCTATGGCGACCATTTGGTTCAAGGGAACGTCGACGTCGACGTTCAGAAGGTTGTGGACGCGAGCGCCCCGCACCTCGATCGTGGTTGGCCGCTCTTCGCTGGACACTGCGCACCCCTTGCATCGGACGAACGGCGGAAGCCTATTCGACTGGTGCCCATTGGCGCCGAATAGTGCTTCGCGTGCCCCACAATGAGCCATCAGCGAGTTTTCGAAAGAGAGGTCAGCCGTGACGGCGGACGACGTGGCAGGCCCCGCGACTGGCTATGAGCCCGAGCTGAAACGCACCCTCGGCGGGTTCCAGGTATTCGCAATATCCTTCGCGTTCATCTCGGTGGCGGTCGGCATCTTCGCCACCTATGGCGCCGTACTGAGCACTGCGGGCCCCGCCGGCATCTGGCTGTGGGTCGTCGCCTCTGTCGGCCAAACCCTGGTGGCGTTGGTGGTCGCACAGTTCGCAGCACGCATCGCACTCAGCGGATCGTCCTATCAGTGGGCGTCGCGACTCGCCAGCCCGAAGGTCGGCTGGTTGTTTGGTTGGCTGACCTTCTGGTACCTGGCGATCGCGGTGGTGGCCATGGACAACGCACTGGCCAGCCAAGCGTTGATGCCGCTGCTGGGCATGTCGGGTGACGAGGACACGGCGCGGGTGCTCACCGTGGTGATTCTGGTCGTCCAGGCGGTGCTGGTGATCGCATCCACCCGTCTGCTCGGGATGATCACCTCCGGCGCGGTGGGGGTCGAGCTCGCCATCGTCGTGGTGCTGGTGCTCGCGCTCGCGGCGGTGATGGTGTTCACCGGCAGCGGCACCCTGGAGAACTTGACGTCCCGCGGAGTCACCGTCGCCGACCCGAACTACTTCGCCATCGGCGGTGGCTTGACGGCCGGAATGATCATGGGTTTGACGACGCTGGTGGGCTTCGACTCGGCCGCGAACCTCGCCGAGGAGGCCAAGGATCCGTTCCGGAGCGTTCCGCGCGCGATAGTGGCCTCGGTGGTCGCGGCCGCGGGGTTGGGTCTAATCTTCCTGATCGCGCTCACCGCCGCCATCAAGGACATCCCGGCCGTGACGGCAAGCGGTTCACCGGTCGCGGCGATCATTCGCAGTCAGCTCGGCCCGATATCCGAGCGAATTCTGCTGGCATGTTTGGCCTTTGCGATGTTTGGCGCCGGGATGGTGGTGATGGCGGCGTGCTCGCGGCAGGTGTTCGCCATGGCCCGCGACGAGCGCTTCCCCGCGCACGAGCTGATGCGCCGCGTGAACCCCAAGACTCAAACACCGATTGCGGCAACGATTCTGATTCTGGTCGTGGGTGTCGTCCTGATGGTCGCGCTGCCCGGGCAAGCCCTTCTCCAACTCATCATCGGATCGACGATCCTGCCGGCGTTGATCTACGGCGCGACGGTGATCCTCTACTTGGCGGTGCGCAAGAACCTGGAACGACAGGAAGGCGGATTCAGTCTGGGACGGTTCGAGATACCGGTCGCCGTCGCCGCGTTGATCTGGGTGGCGGTTGCCTTGTTCGCGCTCGTCACGCCGGGAGATGCGTCGACGTCGGTGCTCATCGTCATCGGTCTCGTCGCCGCAGGCGGGGTCTACTTCGGCTACCTGATGATCTTTCACCGTGACGTGCTCGACCACGAACCCGGCGAGGAGCCGACTCCGGTCACACCCGTCGCCAACTAGTCGGCGCCGCTTCGCATCTGACCGGTCCGGCTGTCAGGAGCGGGCCAGCAGTGCGTCGCAGCGTTCCTGGGCGATACCCGAGCGTTGTCCGGCGCCTCGCATCTCGACGGTGTGCCGGTCACGACGCGTCGTCTCCCCGTTGTGGGTGCCCAATCCGTGGGGCTGGTCGAACGTTCGGTGAGCTGACCAGACGAAGATGTCCCCGGAAAACTTGGTTTTCCGGGGACATTTCGATCTGCTCGTACTAGCTGGTCAGCGAGGCAGGCGGGGTGAAGCGGTCACCGTAGCGGGCGGCCAGTTCCTCGGTGCGCGCCACGAAGGCGGCCTTGCCGGTGCCCAGCGGGCCTTCGTAGCCGACGATGTATTGCGCCGAGCCACCGGTCCAGGCCGGGTAACCGATACCCATGATGGAGCCGATATTGGCATCCGCCGTGGTGATCAGCACGCCTTCGTCGATGCACTTCTGGGTTTCCAGTGCCTCGGCGAACAGCATCCGATCGATCATGTCCTGCAACGGAATCGTGGTCGAACCGGAGTTGAAGGCTTCCCGCAGGCCCGACCACAGGCCGGTGCGCTTACCGTCGACGTATTCGTAGAAGCCGGCACCCTTCAAGCGCGAGGGACGACCGATCTCCAGCATCTTGTCCACGATCAGCTCGCCGGGATGCAGGTTGTAGACCTGTCCCAGTTCCTCTGCGCCGGCCTGGTTTTGCACCGAGACCTTCTTGAGCAGCTCCAGGTTGAGTTCATCGAGCAGTTGCAGCGGCGGGGCCGGGTAGCCGGCTTGGGTTCCTGCGCGCTCGATGCTGGCGGGTTCGGCACCTTCACCGAGCATCGACATGGCCTCGTTGACGAAGGTCCCGATGACGCGGCTGGTGAAGAAACCGCGGCTGTCGTTGACGACGATCGGGGTCTTGCCGATGGCCAGCGTGTAGTCGAACACTCGGGCCAGCGCCTCGTCGGAGGTCTTCTCGCCCTTGATGATCTCGACCAGCGGCATCTTGTCGACCGGGGAGAAGAAGTGGATCCCGACGAAGTCCTCCTGGCGCTTCACCCCGGTCGCCAGACCGGTGATGGGCAGCGTCGAGGTGTTCGATCCCAGCAGCGCGTTGGGTTCGACGATGTCCTCGATCTCCTGGAACACCGTGTGCTTGAGCTCGGGGTTCTCGAAGACCGCTTCGATGACGAAGTCGACCCCGGCGAAGTCTGCCGGATCGGCGCTCGGGGTGATGCGGGCCAGCAGCGCGTCGCTACGTTCCTGCGTCGTCGTGCCCCGCTGCAGTGCCTTGGCTTCGATCTTCTCCGAGTAGGCCTTGCCGCGCTGAGCCGCTTCGATGGTGACGTCCTTGAGGACGACCTCGAACCCGGCCTTGGCGGAGACATAGGCGATGCCCGCACCCATCATGCCCGCACCCAGCACTCCGATCTTGGTGATCGGCGTCTTGCCGATGCCGTCGGGACGTGAACCGCCGGCGTTGATCGACTGCAGATCGAAGAAGAAGGCCTGGATCATGTTCGTCGAGGTCTGGCCGGCGGCAAGCTGCGTCAGGTAGCGGCTCTCGATACGGCTGGCGGTGTCGAAGTCGACCTGCGCACCCTCGACCGCGGCAGCCAGGATCGCCCGTGGTGCCGGCACCGGGGCGCCCTTGAGTTGCTTCTTGAGCAACGCGGGGAACGACGGCAGGACGGCGGCCAGTGCCGGGCTCGACGGGATGCCGCCGGGCATCTTGTAACCCTTGGCGTCCCAGGGCTGGGTGTGCGCCTCGGGGTTGGCCTTGATCCACGCCTTGGCGGCGGGCACCAACTCCTCGACCGAGCCCACGAGCTCATCGATCAGACCGAGGTCCTTGGCCTTGGCCGGCCTGAACCGGGTGCCCTGTGAGAGCACCTCGGTGAAGGCCTTCTGGATGCCGAACATGCGCACCGTGCGGGCCACGCCACCGCCACCGGGCAGCAGACCCAGCGTCACCTCGGGCAGGCCGATCACCACACCCTTGGTATCGGCGGCAATGCGGTAGTTACATGCCAGCGCGATCTCCAGGCCACCACCGAGCGCGGCGCCGTTGATGGCGGCCACGACGGGCTTCTCCAGCTTTTCCAGCTTGCGCAGGTCGGCCTTGATCGCCTCGGCCGTGGCGAAGAATTCGCCGGCACTGTCTGCGGTTACCAGCGAGATTGCCTTGAGGTCGCCACCGGCGAAGAAGGTCTTCTTCGCGCTGGCGATGACGACACCGGTGATCGAATCCTGCTCCGCTACGAGCCGTGTCACGGCATTGTGCATCGACTCGGTGTAGTGCTCGTTCATCACGTTGGCCGAACCGGTCGGGTCGTCCAACGTCAGGGTGACGATGCCGTCGGCATCCTTGTCCCACTGAATCGTGTTCTGAGCCATTGCCTTACACCCTCTCGATGATGGTGGCCACGCCCATGCCGCCGCCGATGCAAGCTCGTCGACCATGGTTCCGGTGATCATGGCGCCGGTGGCGCCCAGCGGGTGGCCCATCGCGATGGCGCCGCCGTTGACGTTGAGTTTCTCGTCGGGAATGCCCAGGTCCTTTTGGAACTTCAGCACCACCGACGAGAAGGCCTCGTTGATTTCGAACAGGTCGATGTCGTCGACCGTCAGGCCCGCACGATCGAGCACCTTGCGGGTCGCCGGGGTGGGACCGGTCAGCATGATGGTGCCGTCGGCGCCACTGGTGGCGGTGGCCACGACGCGGGCACGCGGGGTGAGATTTTGCGCCTTTCCTGCGCTTTCACTACCGATGAGCACCAGGGCGGCGCCGTCGACGATGCCCGAGCTGTTGCCGCCGGTGTGGACGTGGTTGATCTTCTCGACGGCGTGGTACTTCTGCAGGGCCACGTCGTCGAATCCGCCCATGGCGCCGATGCCGTCGAATGCAGTCTTGAGTTTGCCGAGGCTTTCGACGGTGGATTCGGGCCGCATGTGTTCGTCGTGGTCGAGGACGATCAGACCGTTCTGATCCTTCACCGGCACCACGGACTTGGCGAAGTAGCCGCCCGACCATGCCGCAGCGGCGCGCTCCTGCGACCGTGCGGCGTAGGCGTCGACGTCTTCGCGGGAGAAGCCCTCCATGGTGGCGATCAGGTCGGCGCCGATGCCCTGCGGAACGAAGGAGACGGAGTAGTTGGTCTCGGGGTCGCTGGCCCAGGCTCCGCCGTCGGATCCCATCGGTACGCGGCTCATCGACTCGACACCACCGGCCAGCACCAGGTCGTCCCAGCCGGAGCGGACCTTCTGCGCGGCCAGGTTGACGGCCTCCAAGCCGGAGCCGCAGAACCGGTTGAGCTGGAATCCGCCCGTGGTGTCCGGCATCGCGGCGGCCAGCACTGCGGTGCGGGCGATGTCGCCGCCCTGATCGCCGACGGGGGAGACGCAGCCGAGGATGACGTCGCTGATGAGGGCTTCATCGAGGTCGGGGAAACGGGCTCGCAGTTCGTTGATCAGGCCGACCACCAGGCTGACGGGCTTGATCTCGTTGAGGGCCCCGCCCCGCTGTTTGCCGCGTGGTGTGCGGATCGCCTCATAGATAAACGCTTCTTCGGACATCGTCGCCTTTCTGGATAGCCGGGTTGTGCTGGATACGCGCTGCGGCGCGCTGCAGGAAGCAGCGATCAGATGACGTGATTTGCCTAGCATGAGCGCATCTAAGCTATGCGTATTTAATCTATTGACACCCATTGGCGCAACTATGCGTAACAATGACTCAGGTCTGAGTGTGGCGGGCGGGCCCCGGTTCGGTCCCGCTGGTTGGGGCCGAATCCTGTGTGCGCATAGTGGCAAGAAAGCTCTCAATGTCTTGCACTATGCAGATGGGGGCAGTGTCAGCGTCGTGCAATCCTGTGACACACTGCTGCCAGGCTCGTCCGCGGGGCCTGCGTCACACAGGGAGGTTCAAACGATGCCAACCACCGCCGATTTGGTGGTCATGCCGTCCGACATGCAGTCCCCGGTAGCGGCTTACACCGCGTTCTACTGGTTGTTCTTCGCCCAAGTGGCCGGTGCAGTCGTGTGGCTGGGTTATGTGGCGTGGCGCAACCGAACTGTCATCCCGTTGGCGGCCTTGGGCGGGGCGCTGGTGGTTGCGTACTTCTCGCCGCCGGTGCTGAACAGGTTGACCCTGGTGTGGTTTCCGGACAACATCCCGCTCGCCTACATCAGCGCGTTTGGCATGCGTGACCCCTTGTTCGACTACCTCGGTTACGCGCTCTTCTTCGGTCTCGGCGGTTACAGCTGCTATCGGTTGATCGACAGCGGGCGGGGCGCCCGTGCGGTTTACGGAGTCGCGCTGGTCTGGGGCGTCGCGGACCTCGTCTATGAACTGCCGTTCCTGCGCTGGGGTATGTACACCTACTACGGTCCCCAGCCGTTTCAGATTCTGGGGTTCCCGGTCCATTGGGTGTTGATCAACGCGATGGTTCCGGTGGTATCGGGGACGCTGATGTGGCTGGCAATCAACAGTCGCACTGACCGCAGGCGAATGTTGTTGCGGGTAGCGGGTTGCGCACCGTTGGCGTCCTTCGTAACCCTTGGTGTGGCGATGCCGGTTGGAGTTGCACTCAACGCGGCGATTCCAGCTGCCGCGGTCCATCTCGGTGCCTTGTTGAGTATCGCAATGGCGGTGGGCCTGATCGTCTACTGCGCCGCTTATGCCCAGCGCGTGGCTCAGTCGACGGAATCCTCTGAGCCACCGGCAGTTCGCCAGCGCGTGAGTTGAGCGGCTCCGTTCAGGAACATGTCGGCGAGTACCTCGTGGGGCTCTTGATCAGGCGCGATCGCACCGGGCGTCAATAGCGCCCGAGCCAAGGCGATGAATGTTGCCGCGAGCCACTCGGCGCTCACATCGCTGCGTAGTAGACCTGACGACTGCCAGGCCGCCATCAGTGCGGACAGCCCGATCGGATCTGGTCCTGCTGCCGCGAGTTCGGCGGTTCCCAACAGAAACGCGTACTGGGCGGCGAACCGTGCGGTGTCGACGGCGAGAGTGTGGACCGCATCGTCGAAAGTCTCGAGTTCTGCTGCGCGAGTGACTATTTCGATGCCCTCGCTCAGCGCATGTGACAGTACGTCCTGGATCAGATGATCCCGCGATGGGTAGTGCCGGTAGACGGTGGCGCGATGGACCCCAGCCACCTGTGCCACACGTTCGAGCGTCGCGCTCGCGTCTGCGCTGAGTGTTCTCACCGCGGCCGCAAGGATCTGTTCCTTCTTGAGGCGGGCATCGGCGCGGCGGGGGCGAGTCGATGCTGGCACGTTCCCATTGTGGCCCAGTTCCGCTGGGGTCAGCTGACCAGCCCCGACTGGTTAGGGGACCGGGAAGTACGACGGCAGGTGGGTGTTGAGCGTGCCGTGCATCATGATCAGGTTGAACGGCAGAAAGTACGTGAGGATGTACACGACGCTGCTGAAGGAGAAGATCGACAGGAATCTCATCGCGGTCTGCTGCCATCGGCAGACGGGTAGTCGGTCGATACCGCGTTCGATGACGGAGAGGCCCTCGCGGTTGTTCATCGCCGTCTCTCGCAGCCAGATCAGGGCGAGCCAGGTAAGTCCGTAGAGGAACGGGTTGAACCACGGCCATGCGTACTGGCCCTCCCACAGGGTGAATCCCGGCACCGTAGTCGGATACACCCAGTGGCCGAGTCGCATGAAGACGACCTCGCTGACGGCGCACTGCGCTGCTGCCACCAGGTAGACGACCAGGTACTGAATCCACCGCGGCCACGCTCGCTGCGACTCTGAAAGGCGATGCAGGACATAGCTTCCGAGTCGGACGGCGGCGAACCAGGACCACGTGTAGCAGCCGAAGATGAACCCCAGTGGTACCGCCCATAGCTCGGGGGCGTCGCCCTGCCAGCCGGGGATGAACCCGCCCCACGAGCCAAGATTGATGAAGTTGGCGTTGTACTGAAACGCGAACACGAAGTAGTTGTCGAGCGGATCCCAGATGTTCATCGCGAACGAGGCCAGGATGAGCAGCCCGTCGAAGCCCATGCTTCGTCGTTCCACGGCTGGCTTGATCACGAACCAGCCCAATAGTGCGAGGAAGACGGCGAACTGACCCCACTCCAGGGCCCTCAGCAGCAGAAGCTTGATCCCGCCGAAGTGATCAGTCCCAGGTGGGACCGACTGCGGACCTGCGGCAAGCCACTGGAACAGAACTGCAACAACCAACACCATCAGAGCCGCACCCAGTGTCACCAGTCCAAGGGTGACTCGCTTGCGGAGCGCAGTCGCCGCGTCAGACGAGTCCGCGACGTCCGGCGGCAAGTCACCACGTATCGCTTCGGCCATAAGTGCGACATTATCGTCGCACTTAAGCCGATGCAAGATCCGAGGACATCGGTCGACGACCGCGCCGTTACCGGCTTTGCGTCGCAACTCGATAGTTCTCATACGCATATTCATCGATGCGACGGATCACCCACTGCCGTCGAAGGCAGTGAGCGTCTACTCGGCGGGTTGCTGATCCTCGAAAAGGGGGACGACGTCGCAGATGATGGTGAGCAAGGACTTGGTAAGCAATTCGGTGACCTCGCCGCGACTCAGCGTGTGCCGTACCAACCACTGTCTCCCGGCGGCACGGGCCATTCCGCCGAATGCCAGGAACATCGCATGCAACCGGTCTCGTTGAGGATGGTCGTCTAGGCCCAGGGCCTCGAGCATGCGGTCGGCAGCCACGTCGTCGGCCTGTTCGATGATGCGTTGGATGTCGTCGTCCTGGGCGTCGACGCTGATCGTCGACGTCCACATGGACTTGTGGCGGGACGTCACCGACAGCCAGTAGTCGATGCTCGCGCGGATCCGGTCCTCCAGCGCATCCGGTGCGATCCCCTGTACGGCGGTCGCGACCACATGCGGCGGAACGAGAGCGAAGCGGCGGACGACCTCGAGGTACATCTCGCGCTTGGTGCCGAAGTAGTAGTGAATCAAGGGGCGCCCAACCCCGGCTTCATCGGCAATCGCGCCGGTCGAGACGTCGCTGTAGCGACGTTCCTCGAAGTGCCGCGCGGCCACTGCCAGAATCTGCTCGCGTCGCCGCTCGGAATCCAGACGCTGTCTCGCGGGCGCGCTATCGCCAGTCATGTGTGGACTTCCTGGTGGGGACGGCTGCCGCTCCGGCGCGGCGGCTCGGGGTGTCGAGATGGATTGATGCTAGACCGGGCGGTGTCGTACCGGCCGTAATGGGACGGACGACCTCGGATCGGATCAAGCGTGCAGTGCATATTCGTCAAAGTATTGCGCAAAATGTTGACTCGATCACTGTCAGGTAAATAGAATGCGTTGAAGTCATGGATCGTCGCCGCAGTATCTCGTGAGCGTCGGTGGCCGGTGTAGATCGTCTACCGCCAGGACAACGCCAGGCCAAATTGTATGTTGGGGAAAGGATTTCGCAGATGGAGATCGCGGCCGTGAAGACCAAGGTTCCGACGACTACGACCCAACCGGATGGCGACGAAGCCGTCGAGTGGGCGTTGGGGCCAGGGTCGATTACCTGGCGCGTGATGAAGGATCCGACGGTGTTCATCGTCGGGCTGCTGCGCGAGGCGCTGCTGCTGACGCTGCACCCCGCCTTCGCCGCGGCCGCCGCTGATCACGACAGCTTCGGCGACGATCCGGTGATGCGATTCAAGCACGTCGCCTGGTACACCTACGCCGCCACGTACGGCACCCCGGATGACGCGGAATACGTCAGCGGCATCGTGCGCCGTCGGCATTCGACCATCGTCGGCCTAGAACCGCTGACTGCGCTGCCGTACCAAGCCAATGCCGAATACGAGCTCGCGCTCACCCAAGCCATGCTGTCGGCGTCCTTCCTGGCGGCCTTCGAGCGGCTCCACGGTGAACTGACCAGTGCCGAACGGGATCAATTCTGTCGCGAACAGCAGGTGCCGGCCGCGCTGCTGGGAACCAACCCGGACCACCTGCCGTCGACCTATGGCGCGTTGATCGACTTCATCGCCCACGCCCGCAACAAATTCGCCACCGGATTGCAGGCGCGCGAGACTCTTTCGCCGTTTGCGACAGGGGAATATCCCACCGGCACGGTGATCGGCGATCTGCGTCCGGCCTACCGCAAACCGGCGATGTTCGTCCTGCGGACCTTCGCGGACATGGCGATGCTGACGATGTCGTGGGAAGAGCGCGAACTTATCGCGATCAACCGGCGTCCGAAGCTCGGATCCACGTTTGCGACCGGCATTGCGCTGCGGCTGTTGTCGAAGTGGTTCCTCAGCGAGAAGGGCCTCGAGGTCTTCGACGACTTCCTCGGCGAGCGCATCGCTCCGATCTACCGGAAGGGTATCGCCGCCGACGCGGCGCCGGGTGCACGGACTCGCGAGGCGCAATTCGTCGTGCCTGACCCGCGTCCGTGCTTCCACCGGTTGGCCGATCTCTACAGCAACTGGCCGGGGTCGACCGACGAGTATGTGCTTGGTGCAGAAGGACGTAATGTCGCCGAGGCCGAGCCGACCCCGCCGGTACTGCGCAGCACTGCCGTGTCGTCATGACGTTGGCGCCTTAAACGCTTGCGCGACAGCCGACCCGGACAAGGCGTCGGTAATTGCAAGGTCGCGGCTCCGGTGAGCGGATGACGGTTCAGGTGCCGTCCGCGGTGCCATCTCCTTATAGAAAGCAGGAATTCGTGGGTCTCCAATCCATGGTGGGCAAAGCCGTCGGAAGGCGGGTTACCAAGAAGACGTCCGCCGTGATCGTCGGATGCGGGTTCGGGGGGCTGGCTGCTGCGATCGAGTTGAAGCGTTCCGGATTCGAGGACATCACGATCTTCGAACGGGGCCCGTCGGTCGGCGGAGTGTGGCGTGACAACACCTATCCCGGTGCGGCCTGCGACGTGCCGTCGGCCATCTACTCGTTCTCCTATGCGCTCAAACCGGATTGGTCGGCGCTGTTCGGCAAGCAAGCCGAAATCCACCACTACCTTGCCGAGGTGGCCGACGAGTTCGGCATCACGCCGCTCATCCATTTCAACACCGAGGTCCGCGCAGCGGAATTCGACGAGGACGCGGGCACCTGGACGGTGACCACGTCCAGCGGCGACACCGTCGAGGCCGATGTCCTGATCATGGCCACCGGGCAGCTGAGCCGGCCCAAGACGCCCTCGGTCCCGGGCTTGGATACCTTCGCAGGCCGGGCATTCCACTCGGCGCAGTGGGATCACGACGTCGATCTGACGGACAAGCGGGTGGCCGTCGTCGGCAGCGGTGCCAGCGCCATTCAGGTCGTGCCCGCCATCGCCGACCAGGTTCAGGATCTGACCGTCGTGCAGCGCTCACCCAACTGGGTCATGTGGAAGAGCCGGCGTGTGCCTGGGCCGTTCCAGACCTCCTTGATGCGTCGCTTCGGGTGGCTGCGAAAGCTGCACCACAACGTGCTGTTCCTGTCTTATGAGACGCGCTATCCGCTGGTTACCCGAGGTGCCGAACCCGTTCGCCGACTTTCCCAGTGGTATCTGATTCAGCGGCTGAAGCGTCACGTCAAGGATCCTGTGGAAGTCGCGGCGGCGATTCCCGATTACCGCTTGCTGTGCAACCGGTTGCTGCTGTCCAACGATTGGTATCCCACGATCGGCCGTGGCAACGTCCATCTGGTCGGCTCTGCCATGCAGAGCGTCGATGAAACCGGCATCAACACCGCCGACGGCCGTCACGTCGACGCTGACGTGATCGTGTGGTGCACCGGGTTCAAGGCCAGCGAGTTTCTGGCGCCCATCACCATTCGCGGCCGCGGGGGTGTCGACCTACACGAGCAGTGGGCCCAGACGCCGTCGGCATATCTCGGAATGGCGGTGCCGAACTTTCCCAATATGTTCATGCTGTTCGGTCCCAACACCAACAGCATCACCAACACGATCGTGTTCCTCCTCGAACGTCAGGCCGCGTACATCCGGCAAGCGCTCGAACACAAGGAACGCAACCGGCTGGCCTGGCTGCAGGTGAGCGATGCCACCTACCAGACATTTCAGGGATGGCTGGACCACAAGCTCGATCGCACCGTCTTCACCGACAACTGCCCCGGCTGGTACACCAACGCCCAAGGCAAGGTGACGGCGATGTGGCCCGCTTCCCACCTGGCCTATGCGCGGGCGACCCGCCGATTCAAGCCAGACGAGTTCGTCGCGTGGGCCGCTGCACAACCCATTTCGTCGTCGGGCCGGCAGCCGACTGAAGATCGGGCAATCCGCCGATGAGCGCGGCCGACGCAACTCTCTGCGATCTGTTCGACCGCACTGTCGGTAGCCACCCCGACCTGATCGCCTTGCGCAACGCCGAGGGCACGCAGAGCTACACCTATGCGGCCTACCGGGCGGCTGTGGCCGACACCGCGGCTGCGCTGTACGGGGCAGGCGTGCGGCGCGGTGACGTGGTGGCGCTGATGTTCGAGAACCGTCCCATGTTCCACGTCGTCGACGCTGCGGTGATGCATCTTGGCGCGGCGAGCTGTTCGATTTACAACACGTCTCCCGTCGGCGACATCGCGCACATCATCACCAGTTCTGGAACTCGAATCGCCTTGTGCGAAGACGCTTTCGTGCAGCGACTGCGAGATGCGGCACCGGAACTGGTAATCGTGTGCACCGACTCCGGAGTAGAGGATGTCGCAGCGTTGAGCGACCTGCCCCGCAGCGTCGAATTCAACTTCGAAACCACCTGGCGGGCAGTGCAACCCGATGACGTCCTGACCCTGATCTACACCTCGGGAACCACCGGATCACCCAAACCGGTTGAGCTGACTCATCGCTCGATGGTCGCCGAAGTACAGCTGACCGCCGAAGTGCTCGAATTCAAGGTGGGAGATAGGGTGCCATCGGCGTTGCCGATGGCCCACGCCGCGCAACGCTGGGGAACGCATTACAACGCCATGGCCTTCGGTCTTGACGTGGTGTGCATCGACGACCTCACTACCTTGGCGGCGAATCTGGTTGCCATCCAGCCCGATGTCTGGGGCACCGTGCCGCGCATCCTCGAGAAGATGGTCGCCGCCGTGCGCTCCCGATTGGAGGCCGAGACCGACGTGGCCAAAGCACAATTGCTGAGCGCGGCGGTCGACGTCGGGCACCGATATGCGACTGCGGCGCAACGAGCACGGGTGGCCGGGGAGCAACCGCCCCAGTCGCTCGTCGAGCAGCGCCAGGTGGTCGAGCCGGTCTTGGCGGCGATCCGCAAGTCAATGGGATTGGGCAATCTGCGCTGGCTGATGGTCGGTGCGGCTCCGACTGCTCCGCACATTCAGTCCTACTTGGCGGCGCTCGGCCTGGAGGTGGTCGAGGTGTGGGGAATGTCGGAACTGGGCGCCGTCGCCACGGTCAACCCTTGCGGTGCGCAAAAGTTCGGCACGGTGGGCAGACCACTGCGCGATGTGCAGATCAAGCTTGGCGCGGACGGCGAAATCCTGGTGCGGGGTCCCATCGTGATGCGCGGCTACCGTGGTGAACCGGAGGCAACGGCCGAAGCATTCACCGCCGATGGGTGGCTGCGCACCGGGGATCTCGGCGAACTCGACGCGGACGGCTATCTGTCCATCACCGGCCGCAAGAAGGAGATCATCGTCAATGCTGCCGGCAAGAACATCGCCCCCGCCAAGGTGGAAGCAGCAGTCAAGGCCGAAAGTCCGTTGATCGGCTCGGTGGTGGCGATCGGTGACGAACGCCCTTATCTGGCGGCGCTGGTCGTCTTGGATCCGGACGCCCTGACCCAGTTCGCCGTATCGGCGGGTATCCCGATGGGTGAGCCCGAAGAGCTGTGCACGCACGACGCGGTCAGCGCCGCTGTCGCGCACGCCGTGGAGCGGGCCAACAAGCACTTGGCACGTGTCGAGCAGATCAAGCGCTACACCGTGCTGCAGCAGTTCTGGCAGCCCGACAGTGCAGAGCTGACACCTACCCTCAAATTGCGGCGGCGGGTGATCGCCGAGTTGTATCGAAGCGAGATCGACGGACTCTATGCCGTCGAGGCGGTGGCCCGATGAGCGCCCCGGCCACGTCCAAGCAGTCCTTTACCGCCCGCGACGTCACCACCGGTGAGGCCATCGCCGAGTTCACCAGAATGGACGCCGATCAGGTGGCGGCGCGAATCGTCGAGTGCCGGGTCGCCGGCCTCATCTGGCAGGGCATGGGTTTCGGCCGTCGCCGCGATTGCCTGATGGCCTGGGCCGCCGATATCGTCACGCACAGTGATGATTTCGTCTCGCTGATTCATCGCGAGAGCGGTAAGCCGGTCGACGACGCTTACATGGAGCTCGTCATCGCCGTCGAACACATCCGGTGGGCGGCACGTAATGCCGAGCGGGTGCTACGCAGGCGTCGGGTGATTCCGACGGTGTTGATGGCCAATTATCGAGCTGTCATCGACTCCGAACCCTTCGGCGTTATCGGCATCATCAGCCCGTGGAACTACCCGCTCTTCGCTCCGGTGGCGCCGCTGGCTTCGGCGTTGGCGGCTGGCAACGGGGTTGCACTCAAGCCGAGTGAGCACACCACTGCCGTCGGAGCCGAGCTCGTCGCTTCTTTCGCGCGCGCGAATCCCTCTGTGCCGCAGGATGTATTGACCTTGATCACCGGCGATGGTGAGGCCGGTGCCGGTCTGATCAGTGGGGGAGTGGACAAGGTGGCCTTCACCGGCTCGCCGCGCACCGCCAGAAAGATCCTGCACGCGTGTGCGGACACGCTGACGCCGGTGGTGATGGAATGCGGCGGCAAGGACGCGATGATCGTCGCCGCCGATGCCGACGTCGAGGCTGCCGCCGACGCCGCGGCCTGGGGCGGTTTCAGCAATGCCGGTCAGACGTGTGTCGGGGTGGAACGAATCTATGTCCACCAGGCCGTCTCCGAGCGGTTCCGCAAGGCGCTTGGCCGTCGCTTGCGTGACGTGCGGGTGGGAACAGAGTCCGGTGCGACCTACGGACCGATGATGCTTGCGTCGCAAGCCGCGACCGTGGCCGAGCAGGTGCGTGACGCCATCGGCCACGGTGCAAGCGCACCACTGGGCGGTGCGGAACGCATTCGCGATCGCACCGGTGAGCCGATCGTGCTCGTCGACCCCGACGAATCCTGTGCTGCGGTGCAGGAAGAGACGTTCGGACCGATGGTCACGGTACGCACGGTGGCGGACCTGGAGGAGGCCGTTCGGTTGGCCAACGGCACCAACTTCGGGCTCGGAGCAGCCGTGTTCTCCAAGTCCGACGGCCCGCGGCTGTCGGCCGCCCTGCGTTGCGGCATGGTGTCCGTCAACTCCGTGATCGCCTTCGTCAGCATCCCGGAGCTGCCGTTCGGCGGAGTCGGGGAAAGTGGCTACGGCCGCATCCACGGCGCCGAGGGATTGCGCGAGTTCAGCCGCACCAAGTCGATCTCGACGAAGTTCGCCGACCCGCCGGGATTGAACGGAATGCTCTTGCAACGACCCGCCTTCACCATGTTCGCGCTTCGCGCCATGACGCGGGCGCGGTTCCGCGCAGGACGGCGCAGCCAGTGACGACCCGCCAGTTCGCATTCTCCAGTCCATGCCGCGCCAGTGTCGAGACCGTGCTGGCGCTCTTGGACGACGTCGACGGCTGGTCTGCCTGGGCGCGCCCCCTGGTGATGCACACCAGCTGGGAGCGCTGGGGTGACTCGACACCGGCGGGTGCAGGTGCGATACGCAAGGTCGGCGCGTGGCCGGTCTGGATCCGCGAACTCATCCTGACCCGCGACGACACCGGACAGACCTACACCGTCATCAGTCCGTCGGCGTTCACCCACTACCTGGGCTCGGTCACGCTGCGGCCGTTGGCTTCAGGTGGCGTCGACGTCGAATGGCGCGTCGAGTTCGTCGCCCGGCGCCGTATCGCGGGCCCCGTGCTGAACACCGTCCTGCAGACGACCATCGCGGGACTGCTGAAGCGGCTAGTGAAGGCGGCCGAGCGGAAGTCCGCCCGAGAGGAGAGGTCACCGAGATGAGCGAAGCACTCGCAGTGCGAACTGTTGACGCGACGAAACCGCTGCACGGCCGAGTGGCGTTGGTGACCGGTGGGTCCCGCGGCGTGGGTGCCGGCGTCGCCAGGGAGCTGGCCGCCGCCGGGGCGCAGGTCGCCCTGACGTACATGCGATCTCCCGAGGCCGCCGACGAGGTCGTCGCCGACATCGAATCCGCGGGCGGACAGGCGATGTCGGTCTACGCCTCGGCGGCCGACGGACAGTCGTGGTCCGACGCCGTAGCTGCGATCCACGAGCGATTCGGCGACGTCGACCTGCTGGTGAGCAATGCGGGCGTGGCCAGTCGGGGGCTGTCGATCGCCGACACCGATCCACGGGAGTATCTGCAATTGCTCGGTGTGCACACGCTGGGCCCGTTGGCGTTGATTCGCCAGCTGCTTCCGGGGATGCGGGCCAAGGGGCGATCGGACATCGTGGTCATCTCCAGCACCGTCGTCGACGCGTGCCCGGCCAACACCGCGCCCTACGCGATGGCCAAGGCTGCGATGGAAGCGGCATGCCGGGTGCTGGCACGCGAGGAGCGCGAGCACGGTGTGCGCGTCAACGTCATTGCACCGGGCCTGATCGACACCGACATGGGCGCACGACTCGTCAACGCGACCACGCCCGGCGAGACGATGGAAGCCACCGAGACCAATTCGCCGTTCGGCCGGGTCTGCAAGCCGGCCGACATCGCTCGACTCGTGGTCTTCCTCGCCGGTCCCGGCGGGGAATACCTCACCGGCCAACGGGTCATGATCGACGGTGGTGGTGTGGCGCCGACGATGTACTAGCCAATCATGCAGGCCGACGTAAGTGGGGCCCGTCCTCTCGGACGGGCCCCACTTAGGTCGAATTGCCCTCTTGCGCTAAAGCGTACGGGCGATCAGTTCCTTCATGACCTCGTTGGCGCCGGCGTAGATCTTCTGGATGCGGGCGTCGGCATACATCTGCGCGATCGGGTATTCCAGGCTGTAGCCGTAGCCGCCGAACAGTTGCAGGCAGCGATCGATCACCGCGCACTGCTGATCGGCAAGCCAGTACTTGGCCATCGCCGCGGTGGTCACGTCGAGGGTGCCGTCGATGAGCTTGATGATGCATTGGTCGATGAAGACCCGTGACACGTGAGCGAGCGTGGCGCACTCGGCGAGTTCGAACCGCGTGTTCTGCATGGCGAACAACGGTGCGTTGAACACGTTGCGCTGCTTCGTGTAATCGACGGTGAGCTCGACGGCGCGCTCCATCGACGCCACGGCTGCAATACCGAGGATCACGCGTTCGGTGGCCAGTTGCGTCTTGAGGCAGGAGAATCCACCGTTGAGCGGTCCGAGGACGGCATCGGAGGGCACGGCGAAGTCCTCGAAGAACAACTCCGCGGTGTCCTGGCCCTTCTGGCCGATCTTCTTCAGCGCCGCACCGCGAGAGAACCCGGCGGGCTCGCTGCCTGCCGAGCGCTCCGTGACGTCGACGATCAACAGTGAGATTCCCGCGCCCCGGGCGTTGGGATCGGTCTTGGCGGCCACGATGACGATGTCGGCGTTGAGCCCGTTGGAAATGAAGCACTTCGTACCGGTGAGGGAGAAGCCGTCGTCGGTGGGCACCGCACGGGACGTCATCGCCTGCAGGTCCGAACCAGCGCCGGGTTCGGTCATCGCGATTGCACCGATCCACTCGCCGGAGGCGAGCTTTGGCAGGTAGCGCTTCTTCTGAACTTCGGTGCCGTAGGCCAAGATGTAGTGCGGGACGATGACGGCGTGCACGCCGAGATGCAGCGACGAGTCACCGGCAAGGGTCTGTTCGGTCAGAAATGCCGCCTCGTGGGCGAATGTGCCTCCGCCGCCGCCGTATTCCTCCGGAATCGACATGCACAGCAGGCCCATCTCGCCGGCCCGTCGATACAGTTCGCGGTCGGGGCGACCCTCGTGGGCCGACTTCTCGGCTTCCGGACAGACGTAACGGGTGAAGAAGTCGCGGGCCAGGTCGGCAACCGCGGCCACGTCGTCGGTCATCCACGACGAGGCCTGGCCGGGGGCTTCCAAAGTCGATGTCATTGTCGTCCTTTCCGCAGCGGATGTAGTCAGCCGTCTGACCGGACCGACTGGACGCGGACTGGTCATCGCGACCCGTCCGGCGATTCGTGGAATGCAGGCCGGGTAAGCAATAGACTGGTGTATGCACAGTAGAACACAGAATTATATACGCATAATTGACCAGTGCAGCTCGTTCTCGTAAGGTGGCGTGGGTCACTGCGTGGACGCGGTGGCCGCACGGAACCGCGAACGCAGCTGGACGGGGTTCCGCTCTCGGCATGACTATCAGTGTTGACGAATGGCTTACGGAGACAACATGATCGACCAAGACGGACAGCGCGCCGACATCGTCGTCGTCGGCGGTGGTCACAACGGCCTGGTCGCCGGGTGCTACCTCGCCAAGGCGGGCCTGCGGGTGCTGATCGTGGAGCAGGCTCCATGGCTGGGAGGGATGGCGGCCTCGCGCGCATTCGTTGCCGAGGCACCCGAGCACATCCTGAGTCCCGGCGCGTGGGAGAACGTCTACTTCCGCGCCGGGGGTGTGGGAGATGAACTCGAGCTGCAAGAATTCGGTCACCGTGATCTGCCCGCCGCCGGCTGGGCGTGGCTGGGCAACAGCGGCGAATCCCTGGTGCTGCAAGCCAGCATGGCCGACACCGTGGCAGACATCCGCCGATTCTCGGCAAAGGATGCCGCCACCTACGCTGAGCTCACCGAAGCCGGCATCAAGATTCTCAAGATCCAGGACGAGTACGGCCTGTCGAGCCCCAAGCGTCCCAGCTTGGCCACGGTGGCCGCAGCTGTGCGTGCTGTCGCAAGCAGCCGACGTATCAGGAGCCTGCTGGGATCGCTGCTGACGACGACGGCGGCCGACGGCATCGAAGCGCTGTTCGAATCTGAGGCGCTGCGTGGGGTTTTCGCGGGTACGGGTTCGATCTTGGCGCCACTGGACGTCGACGGTAGCGCGATTGCGTTGTTGGCGCCGTCGATGATCCACCACCACGGCGCGGTACGGCCGGTGGGTGGGATGGGCGGTTTGGTCGCGGCGCTGCAACGGTGCTTCGAGGCGCACGGCGGCCAGGTGCGGCTGTCATCGGAGGTGGCCGACATCCGGATGACCGCCCCTGCCGGCGGTGTCGTCGAGCTGACCGACGGAACCGTGCTGCACGCCGATCGTGCTGTCATCGCGGCGTGCCCGGTCCAACGGTTGCCCGACATGGTCGGTGATGCGCTGCCTGCGGACATCGCAGAGCGGCTCCGCGGTGCCCCGGCCAATTCGACGGGTCTGGGTACCTTCACCGTCAACGCGGCGCTGTCCGGCCGGATCGAACTGTCGCGGCATCAGCCGAATCGCCAGGATGGCGTCGACTTGCGTAGGCCGGCGATCTACATGGGCACCCTCGAAGAAGTCGTGGCTGCGGGTGCGCAGTCGGCACGGGGTGAGCTGCCCGACAGCATGCCGTTCTGCTTGGGCATTCTGTCGGCCATCGATGAGAGCCAGGCCCCGGCCGGGCAGGATGTCGTCCAGCTCTACGGTCCGGCCCCGGTGCGTCCCGACGGTGGCTGGGACAAATGGCGTGGGGAAGCCGAGCGGCGCCTGCTGGAAAAGGTCAGCCAGGCCGCACCCGACTTCATCGACCTGCAGATCGGCACCTACGTCGAGACCGCCGAGGACCTCGCTACCCGGACGGGTGCGGAGAACGGCTGCATCTACCACATCGACAACCTGCCGACCCGGATCGGACCGCTGCGTCCGGCTGCCGGGGCCGGCGGATACCGCACCGCGGTTCCCGACCTCTATCTCGGATCGGCCAGCTGCCATCCCGGTGGTGGTGTGTCGGGTCTCCCGGGAAAGCACTGTGCCACAGCGGTGCTCGATGACCTGCGCGGTGGCCGCGGTATCGCAGGCCGACTCCGTGCGGCTCTGAGGTAGGCGCCCGTCGGCGCTACCGCGACGCGGTCGGTGCGGACGCCTGTCGCGTACCAACGAGGGCGTCTCGGGCCACCAGCTGAACAATTGCCAGACCGATCAATGCGCACATGGTCATGGTGATGACCGCTGCAATCCACTGAACCCACGCCGGGACAGGAAGATTCAGCGCCGCGAAGGTCGGCCAGGCCACGGCCCCATACGCGCCGCCGTATCCGATCGGTACGGCAAGCGCCAGCGCGATCTTGCGCCAGCCCGTGAGCAGCGGAGCGGCCAAGAGCATGAGGCCGCCGCCGAGCAGTGGAGCGACGTTGTTGATGACCGGCCACCACAGGGGATAGCCGAAGACCTCGAACGGCTGATCGCCGTAGTACACGTAGGCGCCGGCCAAGATGCCGGGAATCTCGAAAACCGTTGTGACGACGGCAAAGGGGATGAACTTACCAAGCATGTCGCGCTTTGTCGGCTTCGTCAGGAAGTACCGGTACACCAGCCAGGTCGCCAGGCCGGGGAAGAAGGAGTACCCCAGAGCGACGAACAGGTAGATGTGGCGGTCGTAAAGGGTGAACAGCTCCAGCGGGAGGTCGACGGGCCACCACACGTGCCCGAGGACGTCGACGATGGGTTCGATGAACGACGATGCGAAGCCGATCAGCATGCACAGTAGCGGCAGGGGATCTCTGCGGCGGATGCCCCACCAGATTGCCCAGATGTAGCAGGCCGCCGCCGGTACAGCGACCAGGATGGTGAAGAACCATCCTGCCGTCGAACCCGCCAGCATGTCGACCGGTGGTTGCGGGATCGAACCGTCGTCAAACGTCATGGCATTTCTCCAATGGTGAGACTCGCTCTTCTACAGGCGATTTGGATGTCTGTGGCTAGCAGGGCAAAAGAGCTTGGCCGCCGGACTCGGCCCCGGTCCGGTGTCACAGCCACGGCGCGGTGTGGTGTGCCCCATTGCGCAGATTCTGACAGGAGTTCTGTCAGATTGCAAAGGTCTGTGTGAAAGACTCGTGAAAGGACGGACCTACGACGAGATGTGGTGAGTGCCTTGGCGAGGGCGTACGGCGGTGTCAGTGCGCAGGAGCGGCAAGCGGAACGCCGTGTGCGGCTGCTCTCGGCGGGACTCGATCTGCTTGCTGAAGTGGGGACGGCCAAGCTGACGGTGACGGCGATATGCGCCCGCGCCGGACTGACCGAACGGTACTTCTACGAGAACTTCTCCGACCGTGATGATCTGATGCTGGCGATATTCGATCGCGAAGCCACTCGGGCGGCCGATGTCATCATGGCGGCGGTTGAGGCGGCGCCACCGCATCCGTCGGCGCGCGCCCGCGTCGCGGTGACGGTGATGTTCGAGGAACTGGTCGGCGATCCGCGATTGAGTGAAATCACGATCCAAGGCCAGAAGGACGACGTGCTCAGCCGAGTCCGCACGGCGGTGACTCGAGTGGTCAGTGATGCGTTGACTCCACATGCGGGATTGTTCTGGGACGGCGCCGAAGATCACCGTGCGGAAGCGCACCTTGCGTTCTTGGTGATCGTCGCGGGCATCGCCGAAATGATGGCGGCATGGCTGGGCGGTTCCGTGCCGTACACGCGCGATCAATTGGTCGATCGCTGTGTCGAGCTCTTCATCACGGTGGGCAAGACCATGGTGGGCAATTAGCGACGCTATGCCATGGCGGTCACGCCGGCTGGAACGGATGACTCGTACCGATCGCGCAGCGTCACCGCCGTCGAAATGGCCGCCTGCATGCCGGCCAGGACCAGGGCAATGGAGACGGCGGCGGCGAACCAGACGATCGGCAACGACGTCGTGGAGTTCTGCGCCAGCATGACCGGCCATTGCGTGCCAACCAAGATGCCGACCGCGGAGCCAGGGATTATCGCGATGACACCCAAGGGGGTCCACGGCTTCTTCGGTGAACTGAGCACCCAGTGGACGGCGAACCCACACCCCAAGGAGATGGCGGACATCACGAACGGGATGGTGACTGACAATCCGTACTGGAAGAAGTTCGGTTGTGGGCCGAAGTAGACGTGCACGCCAGCCAATGTCGATGGCAGCTCGATGATTATGTCCAACACGGCAATTGCGGCAAAGATGCGCCACAAGCCTGCCGACGAGATCCCACCCTTGAGCGCGCGGTGGACGACGAAGGCGCCCAACCCGACGTACCACGGGTATCCGATCAACAAATACAGCGGCATCGAGGTGCCGTACAGGTTCATCGTGATCAACGGGCTGTTGACCGGGTACCAGACGAGCATCAGGCGGTCGAGGATGGGCTCGTTGGCGAACATGGCGAGGAAGCCGCCAAGCATGCAGAAGACTGGCATTGCATCGCGATTGCGGGCAACCCAGATCAGCGTCCAGATCAGTGCGATCGATGCGGCGATGATATTGGCGCCCATGAAGATCCAGGCCGCCGTCGTCCCTGCCAATGCGTCGAATGGTGGATCGGGCAGATCTGAGAAGTTCACGGGCGCTCCACTCTTCGGGTCGTCTTGTGTTCGGGTGCTGCGCTAGCTGCTCGGCAGTGCGTCGGCCCCGCGCCACGTCATCGTGGTCGTCACCATGAGTTGGCTGGTGAGATCGTTGCCGTGGATGCAGTACACGCCAGAGTCGCGGGTGGTCGAACAGCGCGACCCTCGGTGCTCGATGTAGGTACGTTCGCGCAGGAGGGTTTGTGGAGCAGGCGAGGAGAACCGTGGCTCCGACGTCTGATAGAGCCGGGGGAACGGATCGCCGACGAACCATGCGACTTCGTTCTCACCGGCTGTCACACCCGGCAGGTTGCCCGAGCAGCCGTAGCTGCCGTCATCGGCGATGCCGCAACGCAGGCCCACCGGGCTGGTGAACCAGACTCCGTCTTCATCGACGACCCGGTAGATCCAGGTACTCGTGACAGCTCGGTACTGGCTGCCGTCCGGATAAAGACTCGTGTCCGGCGCGGCCTGTGCCGGGGCCGCGAAAGTCATCGTCCCACAGGCAATTGCGATGAACGCTACGAGTCGTAGCAATGAGTGGGTGGGAGTGTGTGGTGTCATGTGCCGTTCAACCACGTGTGGGTGGGGGTGATCAGAAAGCGGAACGGGCCGCGTTCGCAGTACGTGCTCAGGTCGACCGTCGTTCCGCACCGGGTCCCCTCTACGGAGATGAAGGAAAGCGGCGGAATGGGATTCGACCCTCGGGGTGACGGAAACCGGATTGCCAGCGTCCAGTCGTAGTGAACTCGTGTGTCACCGGTGATCCAGCCGATCTTGTCGATGCCCGGCGGAGCTCCGGGGATGGCGCCCGTGCACCCAAAGCCCCCGCGGAACCAGATCCCGCAATTGAGTCCCTGGGCCGTGGTGAACCAATAGCCGGGTTGATTTGGCAGCGATGCCCCGGGCGGATCGGACATCGCATAGGGGGCGGCGTCGATCTCGGTGAAGTAGCGCAGATCCGGATAGGGGTGTGGGGTCTGGTCTGCCGACGGGGGTTCGGCCCCAGCGATTCCCGGCGTCGCCAGCATCACGAGGCTTACTGCCACGGGAAGGGCCCGTGCCCAACGCGACCACCGAGGACCGGCAGCCCGGATGCGCGGACAGCGTGCCATTCGCGGACTCCGTGTTCTTCGACGAGTGGTGGGTGAGGGCTGTGTGTCGCGTCCACGAGAATCGTCACGGTGACGAAAGGCAACGTTGACGTCCAACGCCTGCAGGTGCGGCAGTGATGTGATGCCGCGCACTCCGCTCACCGTACTGTGGTCGAACTTCTTAAGTCAAGGATGCGTACTCGCAGAGTCATGTTCGATCAGAAAGTATCCCTCAATGTTGCAGAAGAGCTGACTTTGCACTGCTCCGTAGCGCTGCGGGATCCGGTGCTATGCCGGCGTCGTCAGGATGGCCGATGCCAACTCGAAGCCCGAGTCGTCGTGCCAGGTACTCGTCCCAAACTGGGTGTAGGAGCAGTCGGGTGGGGCCGCCTGCCACTGGAGCATGAGGCCGTGTAGTGCCTCGGCTCGTGTCGCGCCGTAACCGGTCAACTGCAGGGCCTTGGCGGCGTGATAGCCGATCGTGGACAAGGCCGGCAGTGGGTCGGTGAAGGGGACCGCCGCGCTGCGAAAGGACATGTAGTCACTGGAGGATTGGTTTGCCATGGCTGCAGTCCGCTCGACGAGCGGATCGGACTGCAGCGGCGCACAGGCGGATGTCGCCCGGGCCGCGATGATGGCCTGTCCCAATGCCGACTGTGGTTCCGCGCGCGACGGCGCGGCCGTCTGAACGGAAACTGCAAGTCCCGCAAGCATCATCGTGATGATGGCAAGTATCGGGGTTTTGCGCATCGTGACCTCACTCGTCGAACGCGCGACTGGAGCCGGCCGCGGAATGACCACGCTAGCGTAGTCGCGCGGGATTCCCGCCAGATTGCGTAAGGATTGTTGCCTGATGGCGATGCTGACTGTCATCGTGTGGTGACGTACGTTATCACTTGCGCAAGCGTAAGTACTTGGAATGTGGCATCTTCGGTGGCCGCTGAGTACCGTCATGCAGATTGATCTAGCTGGATTCCTACGCGCTATGCCGCGTGAGCGAGCGAGGGGATTAAATATGCGCCGACCATTGCCGCCATTGCTGTCGATAGCGGTGACGGTGTGCCTCGGCTTCTCGCTGGTGAGCGTGCCGGCCCATGCCGAACCCACCGCTGATGAGATTGCGCCGCCGCTTCCTGTCATCGTTCCGGTGGCGAGCGACTGGCAGCCGAAATTTCCGTATCCGTACGACCAGACCCGAAACGAGGTCACCCCCGCCGACATCACCGCCGAGCGCGAGATGTGTCAGTGGTACCTGGCGCAATACGATCCGTTGATCACTCAGATCGAGCGGTTCGACGACAGCCTCAGCCGTGTGAAGGGTGACTACGGCGCGGCAGGCAACCAGCAGATCGCCGACGCCGTCTTGGCGAACCTCGACCAATCCTTGGCCTTTCTGACGCCTCGTGCGCAGTCGTTGACGATGAACCAGGACTACCTGGGCGATCAGTACTTTCCGGTGTATCAGGGCGAAACGTTCTACTGGCTATGGCAGCAGCTTTCAAACGTCAGTGCCGGTATCCACGGTCGGCAACCAGCCTGGTTCGTCGGCCCATCGCTGCAGCGCGCGAAGCGGTGGGGTAGCAGGATTCACCGCTCCGGCGTGTGCGATTGAGCTGTGGCCGACCCGCGTCCGCCAACGCGGCTCGGCTGAGGCCCCGGAGCGAACTGGCAAACGAAGCGCCCCGGCCTCGAAGATTGACAAGTAGTCAGTAAGGTGTGGTAGGAATCATAGGCCCGCCGATGCCATCCGTAGGAACAGAGGTCTATAGACATGCATATCCATGCAGACCTTGGGAATGGAACGGCAATGTGCGTAGTGATCGGGAGCGAAATACCTTGCAGTTAGTAACCGAGGATCGTTCGCCCACGGCGCCACCGCCAGCTTCGCAGCGGCACGGCCGGCGCAGTGTGGGGCCGACGCTAGCGAACAAAATCTGGCGAGGAACCACGCGCGCCGGAGCCCACCTCGTCTCCATTCCGGTGCGCAGCACCGCCACGATCGGCCGTGGGGTACTCGTTGCGGTGTCGGTCTTGCGATACACGATCCTCGATACGGTGACATTCCAGCTACCCGTCGGGGAGATGTTGGTTCAGGCCTGGGCGCTGCTGAAAGTCACTGCCACGCCTGCTTTGTTGATGGCCATCCCCATCGGTGCCATCGTGTCCATTCAGACAGCCGGCCTGGTCAACCAGGTGGGCGCGAGTTCGCTCGTGGGGGCAGCCAGCGGCGTTGGCATCGTTCGGCAGGGCGCTCCGGTTACTGCGGGTCTGCTCATGGGTGGTGCAGCGGCGTCGGCGATTGCCTCGGACATCGGTGCCCGGGCGATCCGCGAGGAACTCGACGCGCTGCGGGTGCTCGGCATCGATCCGGTTCGCCACCTGGTCGTTCCCCGGTTCCTGGCGCTTCTGATCATCGCCCCGATGCTGTGTTCGATCATCATCGCCTCGGCGGTTGCGGCGTCGTTTGCATTGGCCGTAGGCGTCAGCGGCGTGACCGCTGGAAGTTTCTGGCAATCCTTCGGCACCTTCGCGTCGGTAACCGACGTGTGGTTCACGATCGGTAAATCGTTGATATTCGCTGCCATCGTGGCGGTGGTGTCGTGCTTGCGTGGGATGGAAGCCAAGGGCGGCCCGCGTGGGGTTGCCGATGCCGTCAACTCGTCGGTCGTGCTCAACGTCGTGTGCATCGCCATCGTCAACCTCGCCATTACCCAGTTGCAGACCATGTTCTTTCCCATGGAAGTGTCGTAATGGCCCCACCGGCAGCCCGTCCCTCCTCGCAGGGGATCAGACTTCTCCGCCGCCTGACGTCAATGACACTCGCGCAGAGCGTGTTTGGTCAGATCGGTCAATTCGTCGTCTTCACGGGAGTGACGCTGTGGTTGCTACCGGTCACGTTGCGACGGTATCGCCGCCAGACACTTCATGCGATGAACGACCTTGCCTGGGGCCGTGGATCGATCATCGTCGACGGGGGAGTGATCAGTGTTCTGGTCATCCTGGGTGTTGCGATCGGCGGCACCGTGGCAGTGGAGGCCTACTCGACGCTGAACCTCATCGGATTCGGCGCGCTCTCCGGCATCGTCGGCGGTCTGGCCAACGTGCGTGAGATGGCTCCACTGGTCGCCGGTATCGCATTTGCCTCGCAGGCGGGCTGCCGGATGACCGCCGAGATCGGGGCGATGCGCATCTCGGAAGAGATCGATGCCGTGGAAGCCCTTGGGTTGCGGGCCATCCCATTCGTGGTCGGTACCCGCTTGGTCGGGGCGATGGTCACGGTCATCCCCGGCTACCTGCTGACGCTCGTCACCAGTTTCTACGTGTCCAGCACCGTGATCAGGGTCTTCCATGATCAGCCTGGTGGTACCTATCAGCACTACTTCATCCAATTCCTACCCTTCGGCGACATTGCGTATTCGCTGTTGAAGGCGACGGTCTTCTGTGCCGCGGTGACGCTGATCCATTGCTTCTACGGTTATTTCACCAGCGGTGGCCCCGTCGGCGTCGGCCGGGCGTCCGGACGAGCGGTGCGGGCCAGCCTGGTCGCGATCATGGCTCTCGACGTGCTGCTGACCATCGTCCTATGGGGCTTGGAGCCCGTCTTCGTGTTCAAGGGGTAGGTGGCAGCACAGATGCTATTCCGGAAGTACTCCGAGGAGCAGGAAGCTCGTCTGCTCGTGGTCGTGGGCGTGGCGGTGGTGACCGTCATCGGCGCCGTCGCCGCCCTGGTGATCATGAAGCCCTTCGCGAGCCGCCCGGCAGATTTGATCAACGTGGTCGTCGAATCGCCCTATGTCGGTGAAGGAGTCCAACCCGGCACGCCATTGATGGTGCACGGGGTCAACGTCGGGGAGGTGCGTCAAGTCACCAGCCTGCGGAATGGCGGAATTCGGTTGGTGACCGCATTGCAGGCCGGGCCGACCGCCGGATTGACCGACACGATGGGCCTGGACTTTCGGCCAGCCAATTACTTTGGTGTCACCGGTATCAACGTTCGCCCGGGTCAAGGCGGTCGCCCGCTGACCAACGGCTCGTTGATTCACGTCACCCCGACGGGGAACTTCACCCTGCAAGCGATGCTGCAACGCTTGGGCGAGATCTCCCACGGTGTGTTCACCCCGAAGCTCGTCGACGTCATCGAACGATCCACCACCTATCTCGACGGCCTCGACCCGTTGCTGGAGACGATGCTGGTCGTCGCCGAGACGACTGCCCGGGTGCAGACCGTCAGCACCGAGCAGTTGATGGGAAATGCCACGGGCATCAGCGTCGCCTTCCCGGGGTTCGTGAATGCGTCCATCAGTACGGGGGATTACTTCCTGCACGGCGCCCTCGATGGGGCCACCGAGGACTTCTTCCAGAACACGTTCAAGCCCACGATCAAACTTGCCTCGACGGATCTCTTCGGTGCCGCGGGACGACTAGTGGGAAGCCACAGCACCGACCTTGCCCCCCTGACCAACATGCTGAAGATCCTCACCGACGTTGCGCCAGGGGTCATCCCACCCGATGCCATCGCCGACACCGCCCGCGAATACCGTGAGCGCCTGCAATTGCTCTTCGGCGGTCCTCCCGACCGTCGCGCCGTCAACGTGCGGATCATCTTGGACAGCCTGCCAGGGGTGGCTGCACCGCTCGACGCGGTCGGCGCTGTCCCGCCACCCGATACCGAGCCATCGTCGACTGGGGGCACCCCATAGTGAAACCCGTTGCCGCCCTGTGGCGTCTGATCCTGGCGTTCGCCATCACGGTCCTTCTGCTGACCCTCGTCATCAACGTCATTCGCCAGCCCGTCGACGCCAAACTGGCTTCCTACACGGCCGAATTCACCGATGTGTCCGGGCTGCGCAACGGCGCGGACGTCCGGGTGCGTGGTGTGCGAGTGGGCAAGGTCGACTCGATCGACCTGCGTCGGCGCGACGGGCAGAGTGTCGCCGAGGTGGGCCTCACCCTCGAGGATCAGTACCGCATCGACCCCAATACCCGCCTCGCGGTCAAGTACCAGGCTCTCACCGGCCTGCGTTACCTCGACGTCCAGAACGCGCACGAGGGATCGGGATCGGTTGACCCGGTGCCCAATCCAATTCCCACCTCGATGACCGTGCCCTCGTTCGACATCACCAGACTGTTCAATGGCTTGCAGCCGGTACTTGCCACGTTGAGCCCCGATGATCTGAACAGGTTCACGGCCAACGTCGACACCTTCCTGTCGGGAGACGGAAGCGGTCTCGGTCCGGTGTTGGAGAGCGTCAATACGTTGACGCGATTCCTTGCCGATCGACAGCAGGTCGTGGCCACACTCATGCAGAACCTCAAGAACGTTGCCGACACGATGGCTGGGCATAGCCGAGACTTCGTCCAGATCATCGAATGGCTCAACCGCCCCATCGACGCCGCACTGACGGTGCTGGACGAGTTCCGCAAATCTCAGATCTACGGCCCCGAATTCACCAGGTCGGTGGTGCAGGTTCTCAACGGCGCTGGATTCAAGCCCGGCATCGACATCGATGCCGCGCTGGACAAGGCGATCACGAACTTCGACGACACGATGGATTCCATCAAGTTGGTGCCGGTGGTGTGGGACAACATTCCGCCGCCGGGGCAGGAAGGGCAGCCGTTGGCGTGCTCCAACGGGCGTGCCGAGCTTCCGTTGCCGGTCGACGTACTGATGAACGGTCAAAAGGTGGTGCTGTGCAAGCAATGAACGTTCTTCGGAATCCGAAAGTGCTTGGCACCGCAGCGGTCACCATCGTGACGATCCTCGGGGTCGTCGCGGCCATGGTGTACATCAGCCCGCCCGGCAACAAGATCGTCACGTTCTTGACCGATGACGCGTCGTCGATCAGCCCGGGGCTCAACGTGCGCATCGCCGGAATCACCGTAGGCCAGGTCAAGGACCTCTCGATCGAACCCAACGAAGTACGCGTGCAAGCGTCGGTCAAGGGCGATGCGTTCGTCGGTGACCAATCCACCGTTCAGGTGCGGATGCTTACCGTCGTCGGCGGCTACTACGTCAGCCTGGATTCCCTCGGGGACCGGCCGCTTGGCGATCGTCCGATTCCCAAGGAACGAGTGGTGTTGCCGTACAGCCTCGTTCGGACGTTGACCGACGCAACCAAGATCACCGATCGGGTCGCGACCGCTCCGATCGACCAGTCGCTGAACCAGGTGCAACAAGGTTTGACCGGTCCCAACCTCGAGACGATCAGCTCGATCGTCGATGCCGGCACGACGATGACGGACACGCTGGAACGCCAGCGCGGGCAGCTGACGCAGATCCTCGACATGTCCGACGAGTACATCGCTCAACTGAGCAACTACCGTGGTCGTCTCAAGGAGATCATCGAGAAGGTCGCGATCCTCGAGCAGACGTTGGTGCTCTACGGAAAGGGCTTCGCCGGTGCTCTGCAGGGCATGGGCCAGGTGCTGCAAGGCGTCGGACCGCTCGGCACCTTCTACATGAACCATCGAGATGACTTCCTGGAGAAGATCATTCGCTGGCAACAAATCGTCCGCACCTGGGCCGACCGCAATGGCTTGGTGATCCGCATTCTCAAGCGCACCCGTGGCCGACTGGATGCAGCACTGGATCGACAGAATTCGCCACCGGAACTACTGGCGACCGACGTGTGCATCCCGGTGCCGGGAACACCATGCTGACGCGACGGTTGGCCGTCGGCGTGCATTTCCTGGTGGCCGGCGTGGTTGCCGTTTCCGCGACGTCCTGTGGCACGTCCGACGGGCGCGGAGTCTCGGGGCCGACGGCGGCGCATCACTGCGCGATCCTTCCCGATTCCGTCGGGCTCTACGTGGGCAACCCCGTAACCCAAATGGGTTACAAGATAGGGACTATCGACGACATATTGCCTGGCCCGCAAAGCGTGCGCGTCGACTTCACCTTGAATCAGCAGCGCACGCTGCCCGGCGACGTCAAGGCGGTCGTGCGATCGACGTCGATCCTTGCCGACCGCGCCCTGGAGTTGGTGGGCAACTACGAGGGCGGCGCCACCATGGACGCCGGGCAGTGCGTGCCGTTGGACCGATCGGTGACACCCAAGAGCCTCTCGGAGATCATCGGATCGGCCAATACCTTCATCAACGGGATCAACCCCGAAACATCGTCCAACATCGGCGATGTCATCGCCCAGCTCGATCAGGCGACCCAGCGCAATGGCGCCGGTGTCAATCAGATACTCACCGCCTCGTCACGGATCGTGGACAGTCCCGACGCAGCGATCAGCGACATGAGCTCGATCGTGACGAACCTCGGCTTGGTGACCGACACCCTCATTCAGATGCGCAGCCCCATGAAGGGGGTCCTGAACGACGCCGCGACGACTACTCCAGACGTCGTCCACGCCATCGAAGGTGCGCGTGACATGGTTCAGCCGCTCGTCACGATCATCACCGCCATCTCCGATATAGAGGTCCATGCGGGTGACGAAATTCAGTTGACCCTCGACTCGTTGTCCGACGCCATTCGGATCAACTCACCGCACGCCGCGGGTCTGGCCAGTCTGCTCGATCCGCTACCCAGGTGGATCAACGGTGCGGCCAATCATCTGAACAACCGGGACTTCGTCATGTCGTTTCGACCACCGCTGTACCGCGTCCGATCACCCAACGGGCCGTACGTGTGCGCCGTCATGAACGCCTCGATGCCGGGAAGCTGTGCCAACGTGGCCGGTCAGCCCTACGGCGTCGACGTCAATCTCCTGCAGTATGTCTTCCTGAATGCGACCCGCTGATGACACGCAAGTTCCGTGCGCTGACCGCAGCCGCCATCGCTTCGTTGGCGTTGTCGTCGTGTGCGTCCGTCAACGTGGACGACCTGCCCCAGCCGGGCAAGACCTACAGCGACGGCTATGACGTCGTTCTCGAGTTCGCGAATGTGCTGAACCTGCCCGAACGCGCCAAGGTGGTCATGGACGGAACGACCATCGGTGTGGTCGAGAACGTGGCGGTGACGGATACGGCTGTGGATGTCACCGCACGAATAGACCGCGGGATCATGATTCCCAGCGACTCGCGGGCGATGCTGCAGCAAGCCACCGTGTTGGGTGACATCTACGTTGCCCTCGAGCGCGGGCCCGAGATGACGACCGACGAGTCGACGTTGCCCCCCGATGGTCGAATTCCGTTGGCACATACGACATCACCACCACAGTTGGAGGACACCATTGCCAACATGGCGGCGTTCGTCACCAGTGGGTCCATTCAGCGGGTGCAAGACAGCATCATCCGGATCAACAACGTCACCCCGGAGAAGTTGGACGAGGTGCGCGCCATCTCCTCCCGGGTATCGGTCGACCTGCAGGATCTCTCGCGCAACGTGGACACCGTCGATCTATGGCTGAACGGCGTCGCTGACACGGCAAGCGTCATCGATGCGAGCACTCCCAAGCTGAACTACTGGTTCTCGCCGGCCGGTATGACGCAGTGGGATCGTATGTCGGAGACCGGTATCGCGATCGGCACCTTGGTTCCGTCGGTCGGCAGCATCTATACCGGTGGCTACTGGTTGGTGCCCTTTCTCAATTCACTGGGAATCGCGCTGGACAAGGTGCAGAAGTCGAAGTGGGCGGTCGAGGGTGAATACCGGCCCTGGCGCCAACTCTTCACCGATGTCTTTCTGCCGCAGGACAAGTACCCGGCCATGAACATCACCTCCGTACAGACCTCGGATGGGCGAGAGATCTCCGGCAACGTCGAAGACGTGTTGCGCATGTTGGGGGCAATGCCGTGAAGTTTCGTTACGTTCTGTCGTTTACCGCGTTTGCGGTCATCGTCGTGTCCTGCGTCTACTACATCGCGGCGCTCGGCGTCCGGATCGGGCCGCCCGACAAGCGCGTGAACGTCACCATGCAGGTGCCGGACATCAACGGCCTCGTGGTGGATTCCAACGTGCTACTGCGAGGCGTGCAGGTGGGGAAGGTAACCGGCATCCACACCACACTGGACGTGGCCACCGTCAGCTTCTACATCGACCAGGACTATCCGGTCCCCGTCAATAGTGAAGTGCGACTGGAGAACCTCTCGGCGCTGGGTGAGTCCTACATCGGACTGCTGCCGCGCACGTCGACGGGCCCAATGTTCTATGACGGTCAGCAGGTGGCCACCGAGGACGTGCGCCAGCCGGCCTCGATCTCGGAATTGGCGACGAGCGTTACTCGTGTGCTCAACCAGATGGATCCCGCTGCTCTGAGCCGTCTCGTGGGGGAACTCGACGGCGCACTGCCCAGCGACAAGATGGTGCTGCCCAATTTGGAGCGCGCCAGCATGCTGTTGCGCAACACGGTCATGGGGATGAATGGCGCGGGCGGCCGCGTACTGGAGAACATGCAGACCCTGCTGGAGAATGCCGGGTTCGTCGGGCCCCGACTGGCCGAGATCGCACCAAGTCTCTATGCCCTGGGACCGCCGATCCACTGGCTGCACCGATACGCCCAGGACCTGGTGACCGAGACCGGTTCTCCAGAGGGCATTCGCAACGTGGGCCGGCTGATGAACCGCGTCCAGGGCTTCCTCGACGACCGCGCCCCGGACCTGAAGGTCTTCGCCGAAGCCTTCACACCGAACATCAAGGCCGTCGCGGCGGCGGCGATGAACGTCGACACCGGCCAGATTCTGTCCAACATGCTCAACGCAATTCCCGAGGACGGAACCATCACGTTGCGGGTCAAGACTCCGCCCCCGTAACCATTAGGAAAGGAAGTGGTCCGGGTGAATGAAGCCGTAGTGACCGAAGAACCCGTCGAGATCGCCGAAGACGCCGAGGGGGCCGTCGGCGCTGAAGGCACGACCAGCCCGAGCGGCGGCAGTCAATCCCGCCCCGCCGGACGCAACGTGTCACTCAGCGTTCGCACGCTACTCACGGGCCTCGTGATCGTCGTGCTGGCCGTTGGTTTAGGGGTGATGACCTGGCTGTACATGGGGGAGCGCACCACCGTTGAGGCCCAGCTCAATGCTGCCGACGGACGCAAGCATGCCGAGCAGATTGCGCTGGACTACGCGGTGCAGGCCGCAGCGATGAACTTCCAGGACATCAACACCTGGAAGAACCACCTCGTCGGCGGCACCTCGCCCGAACTCACCGACAAGCTGACCAAGGCCGCAAAGTCGATGGAACAGCTCCTGATTCCGCTGCAGTGGACGTCGACGGCTGAGCCGCTGACCGCCAAGGTCCGAACCGACACCAACGGGGTATACGTCGTCGACACCTTCGTGAGTGTCCTGACCAAGACCACGCAGGCTCCGGACAACTTGCAGTCCACCGCGACGTACAGCATCACCATCGACAGCAACGACAACTGGCTGATCACCGACGTCGGCGGTATCGGCGCCGTCGTCGGCGGAAAATGACGTTCGGCCTCCTCGGGATGCGACGCGCGGGTGTCGGAGCTTCGGTCTTGCTACTGGCCGTCGCCTTTACGGGTTACGGAGTGCCGTCGGCACGAGCCGCCGAAACCGTTACCTACGAGGTCATTTCGAACAGCATCGGAATCGCCGACATCGAGTACGTCGACCAGGATGGGCGCAGGTTGATCACATCGATTCCGTTGCCGTGGCGGATCGACGTGCCCATCGCGGACGCCGAAGGACCTACGGGGCAGGGCGCGCAGGTGCGGGCGGACTGGCGGCGGATACGAGCTCCCTACAAGTGGGTGACCGTCCGCATTTCTCAGGCCGGCCGCGCATTGTGTGAGAGCACTCTCGACGTCGGCAACGTCACCTGCTACGGCAACACGCCCCACTTCTCCTGACGCGGACGGGCGTCAGACTATCCAGGTCCAGAGGTAGGTGTGTTTGAGTGTTCCTACGGTGTCGAAGGTTTCGACGCTCTGTACGCCGGGAAGCAACGCGATCTCGTTGTGGATCGCCGAGATCAAGGACTGGCGATCTGGGGCGATCATGACCGCCATCAGATCGAGGCGGTCGAGGACACGGGTGATCTGAGCGACGTCTTCGCGCTCGGCCAGCAGCTTTGCGACGGCGTTCACCTTCGCGGGCGCTGCCTTGATGCCGACGAACGCGTGGGCGCCCAAGCCGGATACGACGATGTCGGACACTGCCTGAATGCGGAAGACGCGGTCGGCCTGCATGCGTTTGATGCGACCGCGCACCGTCCCCTCGGAGACACCTAGGTCGGCAGCGATCTGCCGGTTGCTGCGGCGCGCGTTGACCTGCAACGAGGCGATGATGGTCAGGTCCATCTCATCGACGGTCTCACTGGGTTGGGCCATGGGGGTGGAGCCGGCGTCGGCGCCGAACAGTGACCACTTCGATTCGTACTTCAGGACGTCCAACGCCATGCTGGCATGTATCGAACGAACACCCTTGATCTTGGGCAGCACTGCTCCGAACAGTTCCGCGATGTGCAGACGATCCCGTCCCAGGATCGGGACGATGATGTCGAACCGGCCAGTGGACACCGTCACCGCGATCGATTCGGGGAGTTTGGCCAGGTCTGCGGCCACGTCGTAGACGGATCTACCGCCGACGTTGATCATCGCAAACGCGAATTCGCGATGGCCGAACAACCGGATGTCGGTGATGGCGACGACGCGCATCACCCCCGACTCTTCGAGTCGCCGCAGCCTCGCCGCGACGGTCACCTCGTTGACCTTCAGCTTGGATCCCAGCGAGCGATTGCTCTCTCGCCCGTCGATACGGAGAAGCTCGAGCAACGCCCTGTCCAAGTCGTCCAGTTCGATGGCTGTCGGCGCTACGGCGGGAATGCTCGGGGTGTTCTGTTGACCCGCCCGATTAGTCGACTTCGCCACTACCCCGTCCTCATCCGTTCACCGAAGTTCGTGCGCGGCGGTGATCCGCCCACGTGGAGGCGCACCTGTGTACGTGGTCCGTAGGGCCAAACGGTGCAGCTAGAGAGCCTCGTGCAGGGCTTACCGTATCAGCTGACCTCGGGGGCGGGTGGCACCCAAGGCGCTTTGCCTCCCCATGTCCACTGCAAACATCGTGGACCACCGTTTGTGCAGATTGCTGAAAGAACACATCGATTCGAAACGCAAGTTGAATACCTCCCGCAGCTTCTGGAGGCGGGCAAAGCGCTGGTACTCGGCACCACGCCGGAATGTGCTCACTGGCAATGGGTTTGCGGTCACCAGGTTCGGCGCTACACGATCCAGGTCCACGCATAGGCGTGCTTGACCGTCTTGGAGCTGCACAGAGTCTGCACCCCGAGCGTTCCGGGGAGCACCGAGATCTGGTCAACCACCGTGGCCAAGAGCGACGTGCGGTCAGGGGCGATCATCACGGCGATGAGGTCGAACCCGTGCAGTACGCGATCGATTTGAGTGATGTCGTCGCGCGGAGTCAAGACCTCGACGAGTGCATCGACGCTTCCGGGGGCCGCCTTGATTCCGAGGATGGCGTGTGCGCCCATGCCTGCGGTATCGAGGTCGCACACCGCCTGTATGCGGAAGACCCGGCGAGCAAGCATGTGCTTGATTCGCCCCCGCACCGTGGCCTCGGAGACCGCGAGCTCGGAAGCAAGATCGCGATTGCTTCGGCGTCCGTCGACTTGGAGAAGGGCGATGATGGCCAGATCCATCTCGTCGACGTGCGGGCCGGGCCGAGGCGGAGGGGTGGTGGCGTCCGTGTCTGCGAACACCGCCCAATTCGATTCGAACTTAAGCACTTCGAGTCCCACGCAGCCGTGAA
Source organism: Mycobacterium sp. AT1 (assembly GCF_002043095.1). Classification (GTDB taxonomy): domain Bacteria; phylum Actinomycetota; class Actinomycetes; order Mycobacteriales; family Mycobacteriaceae; genus Mycobacterium. Next base: position 102,190 of record NZ_MVOC01000010.1, read on the forward strand.
TGTTGGCCACTCCTGGGATAGCCGGCAGCGTCGATCCGAACAACTCGCTGATATGGCGGTGGTCGCGGCCCAGCACTGTCGCGACCGCGTCGAAGCGTCCGGTACAGACCGTGACCGACATCGTCTCGGGTATCCGAGCCAGATCCGCGGCCACTGCGTATGCAGATCTCCCTGAAACGTCGACCATCGCAAACGCAAGGTGGCCGTGTTCGAGCAGTCGGATGTCGGTGACGGCGGTGACGCGAAGGCGTCCTGATTCCTCCAATCGGCGTAGGCGCGCGGCCACCGTCACCTCACTGACTCCCAGCTGCAGCGCAAGAGCGCGGTGGGTCTCCCTGCCGTTGCGCCGCAGACAGTCGACGAGCATGCCGTCGAGCGCGTCGGGAACCTCGGGATCCGGATGTCGTTGTGCCCGGCGGGCTCTGTTGGGCACTTCGGCGGCCGCTTCAGCTGGCCGCATGGCGACTCCACGACGGGACCGCCTCGGCTAGGCATCGAAATGTGCGCCAGACGTACGCAAAGCGGATTGGCATATGCGGAGCATATCCACTTTGCGTTTCCCACGGGCTGATGTGCCGTCGGATGTGGGATTTGAGTAGGGATGCGATGGTCTGGGCCGGGCATGTGATGGTTCGATGCGAGTTAGCAAAAAAGTCAAGCATTTAGGTCAAAACCACGGGCATACGGTCCATAATGCAAAACAGACCTTGTATTTGCGTACGCATATATGAGATACATCATATGTGGCCTAGCGCACAATGCGCCGACATGCAGAACTACGAGAGGACGCCACCCGAATGACCCAGGTGCTCAGTCAGGGGCCGACGTATCCGGTACCGCCCGCCGATCTATCCGCTCCGCACGTGTGGAGCATGGCCTTCACCGTCATCTGCCTGATCTTCTGGGCGCTCGCGCTGATCTGGGTGGTGCGGTTGGCCATTCGCGGGGACAGGTTGGGATTGGTGTTCCTCATCGGCGGCCTGTGCATGGGGCTTCTCGAGCCGTATCTCGACTACCTCGGCTTGTTGTGGTTCGCCACCGACAACGTCGCGGTCACCGTCAACCTGTTCCAGCGGCACATACCGCTCTACGTCGTGTTGGGCTACTCGTTCTTCTTCGGTTTGCAGGCCTACGTGATCTACCGCGCCATCCTGTTGGGCAAGGGTGCGAAGTTCTTCGTCTACGCCTACGCGCTCTCGTGGACTTTCGATGCCGCCCTGCAGATCACGGGCGCTCAGTTCGGTCTGTACAAGTACTACGGTCAGCAGCCGTTTCTGTTCTTCGGTGCGCCGGCCTGGTGGTACACCATCGATGCCACCCTGCAGCTGACCGCCGGATTCGTCTTCTTCCTGCTGCGCCATCGCCTGGTCGGCTGGGGTCAACTGATCGTCATCCCGATCCTGCCGGGCCTCTACGCAGGGCTCAACGGCGCCCTCGGGTGGCCGACGTTCACCGCGTTGAACAGCAACTTCGATGCCGATTTCAACGGGAACGGCTCCACGGCACTGGTGTACCTCGGAGGTGGGGCGACCGTCGTGCTGAGCCTTGGACTCACGTGGCTTCTGATCAGCGAGATCGGCCGTGCTCAGCGTCGGGCGGGCATCGACGTAACGGGCAGTGTCACTTTGCGTGAAGTCCTGCTGGCGAAGATCGGGGTGGGAATCGGTGCCCGCGATACGGCGGGCAGTACCTCCGCAAGTTCTGCGCCCCAACCGATTCGCCACTGACGAGACTAGATAAGAGGAGCACGTCATGACGTACAAGGTCATCAGCTGGGGACCCGGGGAAGTCGGCGGCACCGCGCTACGCGCGATGTTGAAGCGCCCGGAAATCGAGATCGTCGGCTGCAAGGTGTACAGCGAGGCCAAGGACGGCGTCGACGTCGGAGTATTGGCCGGGGGTGACCCCATCGGAGTGTTGGCGACGACCGACACCGAGGCGCTGATCGCGCTGGATGCCGACTGCGTGGTCCACACACCGATGCTGCCGTTCGACATTTCCGACACCGACGCCGAGATCATCCGGCTCCTCGAATCCGGCAAGAACGTGGTCTCTGCGGTGTCCTATACCGCCCCAGAGTTCTTCGGCGAGGACTACCGCGACAAGTTCGAAGCAGCCTGTCAGCGCGGTGGTGTGTCGTTCCACGGCAGCGGTATCTACCCGGGCTTCGTCGAGCGGCTCGCCGTCGGGCTGACCGGCTGTGTCACCGAGGTCGACCACGTGACCATCGTCGAGGCCGCCGACGGGATGCGCGCATTGAGCCCCATGGTGTTGCAATTCGCCGGTTGGGGACAGGCGCCCGACGTCGTGGCTGCCGGAAACGCGGTGACCGACGTGCAGAAGCGGTACTACTGCCAAAGCGTCGCCTACGTCGCGCGGCGCATATTTGGTCTCAATGCTGACGAATACGAGATCGAAACGACCTTCCGTGGCATCCCCGCCACCGAGAGGTTCGAGGCGAGCCCCGAACTCATCATCGAACCGGGTCAGACATTGTTGCTACACAACACCTATCGCGGACTGATGGGGGATCGCGAGTTCTTTCGTGGAGACTGGTACTGGTACCTCGGGGAGCAGAACTATCCCCTCGCCAGCGGCGCAGCCGGCGGCTCGCACTACGAAATCGCCATCAAGGCCGCCGGTACCGATATCGCAATGAACTTCGATGCGACAGTCGACCCCGACGACCACATCGCTGCCACCACCTACCTGACCGCGGCACCCCTGGTGACCGCGATCGTTCCGGTGTGCGCGGCACCGCCGGGGGTGGTGTACCTCGACACACCGTCCTACGCCGCGAAGTCGCTGGCCGACTTGGCAGTTCGTTCGACAGTCGCGCAGCGGTGAACCGATTCGACGGGGCCTGACGTTCATGATCTCGTCCGTGTCCGATCGGTCCGCGACGTCGCGGACCGATCGGATCCCCGGAGAGCCGGGCGTGTGGGTGTTCCTCATATGCGAAATGGTTGTATTCACAGCACTCTTCGGCGTCATCGCCTTCAACGCAAGCCACAATCGGATGGCTTTTGCCGTCGCCCAGCAGGTGCTGAATACGCCCTTGGGTCTGATCAACACCTGTGTGTTGATCGGCGGATCGGTATTGGTGATGCTTGCGATTGCGGAGGTGCAGCAGCAGCAGCGGCACTCCAAGGCGGCCCGCCTGATGGCCGTGGCGATGGCGTGCGGTGTGACGTTCGCGGTGATCAAGGGGATTGAATACGCATCAGTGCTACAGCACGGAATGTGGATCCACACCAACGTGTTCTGGCTGTTGTTCTTCGCCGTCACCGGCGCTCACCTACTGCACGTCTTCGTCGGTGTCACGGTGCTGGGGCTGGCCCGTAGGGCCGTGGCGAAAGGCCTACCCGGATCGCGTGACCGAGACCTGTTCCTCTCGGCCGCCTGCTACTGGCATCTGGTGGACCTGTTGTGGCTAGTCATCTTTCCGCTCTTCTATCTGGTGAACTGAGATGACGACGATCAACGATCGGTCGCGCGGGCCGTCGGCCACCGCACTGTACGTCGGCTGCGGCCTACTGCTCCTGACGCTGGGCTCCTATGTGCTTGGCATCGATCACCTGCTGGGCTTCTCGCATGCGGCGATGGCGGTCGTGCTGGTGATCGCCTTCATCAAGGTATGGCTGGTCACTTCGTACTTCATGGATGTCCGACACGCACCGAGATGGCTCGGTGCCATCGTCAACTGTTGGATCGTCGCGACCTGCTTGTTGGTGGTCGGACTCTATGTCGTGCCATGACCGTGCATCCCGTCGCGGGTGCTGATCGGACCCAGATGACAAGGAGCGCAACAATGGTGACCTCGACGGATCGACCTTCTCGCGGTGCGACCAGGGTTGGCATCATCGCGGGGTGGGCGCTCATCGCCCTCATGGGAACCGGATTCCTGCTCGGCGACTTCCTCCCCCCGCCAGGTCCCTACGATGCCGCGACGACCGCCGCCTACTTCCACCAGAATGTCGACCTCAAGCGGTTCGCCGTGATCTGCCTGATCGTCGGCGGCGCCATGTTCGTCCCCTTCGGGGCTGCCATCGCAGACCGGATCCGTCGCGTCGAGGGTGTGGGCCCCGTGTTGGCGATGTGCCAGCTAGGTGCATCCATTGCCACCGCGACGTTGATGATGGTCTTCGGACCGATGTTGCTGGTTGGCCTGCAACGCCCCGAAATGCCAGACTCCAGCTATCAACTGCTCAACCACGTGACGTGGATGGCGTGGGCCGGACTCTGGCAGCCCGGAGCGTTGCAGGCCGTCGTCACCGCCGTGGCGATCTTCAGCGACAAGTCACCCGTACCGGTCTTCCCGCGCTGGGCTGCCTGGTACAGCCTCTTCATGGCTTTCGGCTCCCTGACGGGTTCGCTCATACCGTTCGTCGTCAGCGGTCCTCTTGCGTGGAACGGTGTGATCGGATTCTGGGTAGCGGCCCCGGTGTACTTCGCGTGGTTCGCCATCATGCTCTCGCAGCTTCACATCGCAAATGAAAACGCCCGCAGCGATTTTCGCATCGACGTCGGGGATTCACCGATTGATGCCGATGATCGTAGAAGCGCAATCCCGTCGTCCATCGCCGAGTTCGTCGGCGAACAGAGCAAAGGGGAATCCCGTTGACAACGGTTCACCGCACGTGCAACCTCTGTGAGGCCCATTGCGGAATCACAGTCGAAGTCGACGGCACCAAAGTAGGGCGCATCGCCGGCGACAAGGATGACGAATTCTCCCGCGGGTATATCTGCCCGAAGGGCCCGGCGCTTGCCGACCTGTACACCGATCCCGATCGGCTCCGCCACCCGGTCCGGCGAGTAGGGGAGGGGTGGGAACGGATCAGCTGGGATGAGGCGTTAGATTACGTCACCAACGGAATACGGACGGTACAGCAGCGATACGGAAACGACTCCGTGGGAACGTATCTCGGTAATCCCGGCGCGCACAACTGGAGCTTCTATGCGTTCTTCGCGTTTCGGGCAGCGCTGGGCACCAACAGCAATTGTTCGGCGTCATCACTGGACCAGAGCCCGCAACAGGTCGTCAATGGCGAGGTTCTCGGCAATGCTGCCGTATTTCCCGTGCCCGATCTGGACCGCACCGACCACATGCTGATGTTCGGGGCGAATCCCGCAGCTTCGAACGGTTCGGCGATGACAGCCCCCGGTATGCGCCGCCGACTGCGCGATGTGATCGACAGGGGCGGTGCGGTCGTCGTGGTCGATCCTCGCCGGACGGAGACCGCCGACCTGGCATCCGAACACGTCGGGGTGCGACCGGGTGGAGATCCGTTCCTGCTACTCGGGATGCTGCATGTGCTGTTTGTCGAACGCCTCATAAAGCCCGGTCGTCTGGCATCTTTCACTGACGGCATAGACGAGTTGCGGGCGGTCACCGACGAGTGGCCGCCATCGCGCGCAGCTCTGCACGCCGGTGTCGAGGCCGAGACCATTCAACGGCTGGCCCGCGACTTCGCCGCGGCCAGTGCGCCCGTTGCCTATGGCCGGGTGGGGGTATGTCAGACGCGAACCGGCAGTATCACCCAGTGGCTCATCCTTGCGCTGAATGTGGTCATGGGGCGCCTCGATTCACCGGGCGGTTTCATGTTCGCCAAGCCGCCCGTCGATCTCACGCTTGCCGGCCGGTTGGGCACCCGCAAGGGCATCATCGGCCTGAAAAGCTCGGCGCGGGATGCGATTTCAGGTCAGCCGATTGTCAACTGCGAGTTTCCGGTGGCGACCCTTCCTCGGCAGATCGACGCAGGGCGGGTGCGTGCCCTGATCGTGCATGCGGGCAACCCGGTGCTCTCCGCGCCCGGTGGTAGACAGCTCGATGCGGCGTTGGATCGGTTGGACTTCATGGTCGCCGTCGACATGTACGTCAACGAGACGTCACGTCACGCGCAGGTCATCCTGCCGCCGGTGTCTGCTTTGGAGCGTGACGACCTGGACTTGGTCTTCGCAGCCATGTCGGTGCGCAATCACATCCGATACAGCTCGGCTGCGGTACCGAAAAGTCCTGACGGACGTGAAGATTGGGAAATCCTGAACGCCCTTACACAGCGGTTGTGGCGTGGGACGCGCGGAAGGCTGATCGCGCACACCATGGGACGCATGTCCCCGCAGCGGCTGGTCGAGTTCATCATTGCGACCAGTCCGCGCGGCGTCCTTCGGGCCGGGCGCAAGCGGGGCCTGACCTTGGGACGCATCAAAGCGGCGCCGCATGGTGTCGATCTCGGTGCACTGGAACCCTGTTTACCGGGCGCTTTAGGGACGAAGAACCGTCGTATCAATCTCGCTGCCCCGCTGCTGCTGGCGGAAGTGGCCCAGCTGACGAAGCGAGCCGACGAGGATGTGGCCGCGGCCGGCAACGGTTTTGACCTGACGCTGATCGGCCGTCGCCAACTGCGCGGCTGCAACTCGTGGATGCACAACTCGCCGCGACTCATGAAGGGTGCCGATCGTTGCACCGCGATGCTGCACCCGGAAGACGCAGCGCGGCGTGGCCTCGGCGACGGTGACGTGGTTCGCGTGAGTTCTACGATCGGGTCGATCGATCTTCCCCTGCAGGTCACCGAGACGATGCGCCGCGGCGTGGTCTCGATTCCGCATGGCTACGGGCATGACCGGCCCGGCGTCGGTTGGCAATTGGCGGCAGCCAAGCCGGGCGCCAGTGTCAACGACATCAACGATCCGGCGGTGTACGACGTGTTGTCCGGTAATGCGGCGATGAATTCGGTGCCGGTGAAGATCGAGCCGCTGGCCGGTAGTTGATCGACCCACATTGTTGCGGGACCCGGTTGATTCATTCCGGCCGGTGTCGAGTCGACACGAGATAGCACTCGATCATTTGCTTCAGCTCATCGATGATGTTCTCCCGTCGCGATCGGAGGGACGGATCGGCAGCGACGTCGATGATTACCGCCAGCATGGACTTGAAGATCACGAAGGCCCGATCGCGCTTGCGGGCACCGTCGATGCGGTTGAGCGGACCGAGGAGTTCGATGACGTCGAGCGACTCGTCCATGGCCGCAAGCACACCTGGAATGGTCCAGATGAAGGGCACCTCACGAAACAGCACGTGAATCAGCGCTGCATCCTCGGATGCACGGGTCATGACGGCATCAAGCCACGCCCCTACCTGTGTTGCTTCGTCGTCCCCGTCGTGGATGTGCTCTCCCGAGAATGCCAATGCGTCCCGGGCAAACATCGTCGCGACGGTTCGTATGACGTCGTCCTTGTCGGCGAAGTATTGATATATGGACCCGATGCTGACGCCCGCGGCTTCGGCGATGTGGTTGGTGGTCGTCGCCGAATAGCCGCGGGATGTGAGTACGTCGGCCGCTCCCCGCAGGATCGCGTCGACTGTGGCGCGTGATCTCGCCTGGGTAGGGCGTCGAAGACCTCGCTCCGGCAGCTTATGGCCGTCCTCACGAACGCGAGTAGACATGAGTTAATACTCACATTATCTTCATGTGATGGCAATTACCGCCCTCAGCTGGGCGAACCGGCGTCGTTGGTGCGGCGTTGCCACCTTGATCGGGCCCACGCCTACCTGTGTGAAACTGCAGCCTGCCCGAGGCCCCGCATCCGTTCACCGCCTTCGGCACGATGGGCTCGCACTCCGCAACGGATCTGCTTCCTCGCCTTCATCGCACCGCAGCTGCGTTCTATCACCGGTTCCGCGGCGACCTTGACGTCGCGCTACCGACTGCCCGACGGATTTCCGGCTACCACGGCAAAGTCACTGGAATGCTCCCCGAAGACATCGGCGGGGGTCGCGCGGGCCAGCCGTGTCAGGCGAACGAGCAAGACCTCGTCATCTGGGTCTGGGCGACGACCATCCAGCTGCTCACGGCGAATGTCGGCGCCTTGCTTTGCGATTCGGAATCAACGACACACTGCTGCCGCTGAGGTGGCCGGCTTTCGAGGACTATTTCGACGAGTACGCCGCGTCGGGTGAGTACCGAGTACATCACGATGATTGGAGTAGACATGGTTGGCCCGACTGGGGTTTCGGTGGTGGCGTTGGGCGGTCGTCCCGAATGGGTGACGGCCTCGAGTTCGGCATGGGCGTACACCGTGGTCGTCGGCGTGGCCTTCGCGATCTCGGTGCTTTGGTGTCTCGTGTACGTGGTACGTCAGCGCGACGCGTTGCCCCTGGTGATGCTCGTTGGTGGGCTGATCTCCATGGGTCTCGAGCCTGCGGTCGACACCTTGGGCAAGGTTTGGTACGCCCATGACAATCCGTGGGTGGTTTACGTCGGGATGGGTGTCCCGCAGCCGGCATTCCTGCTGATGGGTTATTCCCTCTTCTGGGGTGGCGCGGTGTACATCGCGTCGCGACTGGTCCGCAACGGTACATCGATCTACAAGGTGTTCGCGGCAGTATTCGTGATGGATCTCTTCGTCGAGTATCTGGGCGTCAGCGTGCTAGGTGTTGGTCTGTACTACGACTTCTCGCCGCTGAAATTCTGGGGCTTCCCGCTGTGGTGGGCCTTCGTCAACGCGGCGGCCGCGGTGGTCGGAGTCTGGTTGGTGCTCACCTTGGAGGACCGAATGACCGGTTGGCGGCGCGCGGTGTTCCTGGTGACGCCGGCGACCGCGTTCGGAACCACCCATGCCGCGTGTGCCTGGCCGGTGTGGTTGGCATTGCATTCCGATGCGCCGCAAGGGATTGGCTATATCGCTGCGGTGTATGCCATCGCGATGTCGCTTGGTTTGACCGCTTTCGTCGCGGCGGAACTGCGTACCAAGATGCTGCCCCGTGCCGGTGTCGCTGCGGCGGTCAAAGGCGAAGCGGCCAACGTCTCGTCCTAGTCGACGAGCCGCCTAAGCCAAGCCGACCAACGAAGGGAAGGCCGATGATCTCAATCGCTCGCAGTGGTACGGCGGGGAATGGACTCGCACGGAAAGTCTCTGCACCGGTGGTATTTTGGGCCGCCCTCGGTGCAGTGTCGGTGGTGTACATCGTCATTGCCCTGACGCTGTGGGCGGCGGGCGGCATCCAGGTGGTCGATCCCGGCACCGACACCATGCCCACCGCGAAGCGCGTGATGATGCACGTCGTCGAGTGGGGACAGGTCGGAGTCTTCGTCGCCTTGTTGTGGTTGGTCGTCATTCGGCCGCTGGTACGTCGCCAAAGGCTGGGTTTCGACGGTCTCTTTCTGCTCGCGGCCGTGTTGCTCAACTTCTGGGACCCGCTCGACAACTACGCAAGATTCGCCTTTCAGTACAACGCCTTTCATCTCAACGTCGGCTCGTGGGGCGGCTACATCCCTGGCTGGCAGAGTCCGAACCCCGAACTGTGGGTGGTGCCGATAGCCTGGGTGCTCAGCGCCTACGCGTGGGGGTTCTTCCTGGCCGCGAGGTCGGGATGTGCCGTCATCGAGGGCCTGGAGAGGCGCCGTCCACAGTGGGGATGGATGCGGCAGTACGGGGTGGTGTTCCTTGTCAACGCCGTGATCGCCGCCGCCTCCGAACTGGTGTTTCTGCAAATCGGTGCGATCGTGAACATCCTGCCCTACGAGGAGTTCACCTTGTGGAACTCGACTTTGGGTGCTTGGCCGGTCTACAACCCATTCCTGTTCAGCGCCACCTGGACGGTGTTGACGGCCCTTCGCCGGTCTTCGCGCTTCGACGGACTCTCCTTCGTCGAGCGCGGCGTCGACGGACTGACCTCCTCGCCGAAGGCGCAGAGCGCCGTCCGCTTCCTCGCCATCTTTGCCTTCACCGAAGTCGCCTACATCGGTCTCTACTTCGTGCCCTTCAACCTGTTTGCGATGATGCGCAGCGTTCCCGCGGTGCCATTGCCGTCGTACTTCCCCACGCCATGACACGAGCGATCCGCCGAGGAGGTGAAGGTCTGCAACGGGAAAGGCGGCAATCGCGATGACCGGACCGACGTCCAGTATCGATACGACATGGTGGCTGTTCATCTTTGGTGGCCTGGCCGTGGTGACGGTGCTCGTCATGATCGCGCTCGGTGTCCGACGCCGGGATATCGCGCCGGTCGCCCTGTGCATGGGTGCGCTGATCTGCGCGATAAACGAGCCGGTCTACGACCTGCTGGGGAAGTTCGTCTACGCCGAGAACTCGTGGGTGGCCTTCGTGGCCTTCGACCGCAAGATCCCGTTGTTCCTCGTGGTCGGATATGTGCCCTGGGTGGCCGGCATCTCGTTCTGGGTTTCCGAGCTGATGGCTCGCGGAGCGTCGCGGCGCTCCATTCACCTCATCGCGCTGGCGTCATTCGTATCGGTGGTTGTCGTCGAGACGTTTGGGAACCTCACCAAGGCGTGGATCTACTACGGCGAACCGCCGCTGAAGTACCTGGGGGTGGCACCCGGCATGGCGGGTGTACCGATAGTCTGCGGAGCACTGATCTACCTGCTGGGGACGATGCTGAAAGGCAAGAAGCGGATCCTGATCGGCGTCGTGCCGCTCTTCGCGCTGCCGGCCGTATTCGCGTCATCGTGCGTCTTCATGTACGCCTCATTGCACTCGTCGCCGTCGAAACCTGTTCAGTACCTTGCCGGAATCGCCTCGATGGCCTTCATTGCCGTCATAGTCGCGGCCACCTCGGCACTGGCCGCGCGGTGGCGGCAGGGTGAGCTGGCCCTTCACGCACAGCGCGGGCAGTAACTCAGCTCGGCCCGGTGGACGTGGCTCTCGATTGTCCGGACAGAGAGCGACACCGACTCGGCGGCCTGACGATTCTTGCGTGACGAGCGCACCGCCACTTCACGCTCGCGGTCGGTGAACGGCGGGGTGAAGGAAGGCCGGCGGTCAGCAGGTCGCCTGATTCCGAACGGCGGAGGTCAGGAGCCGTAGTTGACGGTGATCGTGCCGTCCCGGTTCACCGGGGTGTTGGGCAGGGGATCTTGTTGGACGACCTTGCCATCGGGTCCAGCGTCGATGGCGGGCCCAACCGTGGGCACTGTGGTGATGCCGGCGGCGGCCAGCGTCTGCATGACGTCGGCATACACCTTCCCGACCAGTTCGGGCATCGAGACTTGATTGCCCTTGGAGACCTTCAGGGTCACCGGCTGGTCGACGGCGAGTTCGGTGTTGGCCGGTGGGTCCATGGCCACCACCTGGTCGACCGGCGGGAGTCCGTCCACCGGCACCTTGAGGATCTTCGTGAAGCCCGCGATGCCCAGGTTGGCCTGCGCCACCTCGAATGGCTGCCCCACCATGTCGGGCAGTGACACGGCACCGGGACCCGTACTGATGAGGATGGTGATCTCGTCGGTGACCGCGGCCGACGTGCCCACGGCGGGAGTGGTGCCGTAAACAGCCCCTTTGGGCGCGGTGGGATGAGGCTGCTCGGTCTGCCCGACGTCCCCGAAGCCCTTCTCTTTCAGCCTGTTGGTGGCGGCCACCGGACTCAGGCCTGCGACGTCGGGAACGGGCTTCTGCTCCGGCCCGCTGGAGACGTTGATGGCGATGGTGTCGTCGACCCGGGCGGTCGCGTCGGCACCGGGGTCGGTACTGATGACGAGCCCGCGTTGCACCGTCGAACTCGACTCGGGATTGACGATGGTCTTGAAGCCGAGGTTCTGCAACGACACCTGGGCGTCGGCCTGGCCCTGACCGTGAAGGTCCGGGACGCGTTGGCGATCTCCGACGAACACGTTGACGGCCACGGTCACCACGAGCGCGAGCACGGCCAACACCGCTCCGACGGCCAGCCACCGCCTGCTGCCGCCGCGGGCAACCCGGCGGTGACCGGGTGCGGTCGAGGCAAGGTCGGCGTGATCCTTGTCGGTGTACACCTTCGGCGCGGCGGGGGCTTGACCGTCGCGAACGCGGATCAGGTCGCTGCGCATCTCGGCGGCGGTCTGGTAGCGGTTGGCGGGGTTCTTGGCCAGCGACTTGAGCACCACGGCGTCCAGCTCGGGCGACAACGCGGGGTTGCGGCGCGACGGAGGTGGTGGGTCCTTGCGGACGTGCTGGTAGGCCACGGCGACGGGGGAGTCGCCGACGAAAGGTGGCTCACCGGTCAGCAATTCGTAGAACACGCAGCCCAGTGAGTACACGTCGGAGCGGGCGTCGACGGTCTCACCGCTGGCCTGCTCCGGCGACAGGTACTGCGCGGTGCCGATGACCGCGGAGGTCTGGGTGAGCTTCACACCGTCGTCGTGCAGCGCACGGGCGATGCCGAAGTCCATGACCTTCACCGCGCCCGCGTTGTCGATCATGATGTTGGCGGGTTTGACGTCGCGGTGGATGATGCCGTTCTGGTGGCTGTAGTTCAGGGCTTGGCAGGCGTCGGCGATGATCTCGATGGCTCGGCGGGGTTCGACCGGACCGTTGTCGTGGATGACGTCGCGCAGCGTGACGCCGTCGACGTACTCCATAACGATGTACGGCAACGGGCCGTCGGGTGTCTCGGCCTCGCCGCTGTCGTACACCGCGACGATGGCGGGGTGATTCAGCCCGGCGGCGTTCTGCGCCTCGCGCCGGAAACGCAGGAAGAACGTGGGGTCCCTGGCCAGGTCCGCGCGCAGCACCTTGACCGCGACGTCGCGGTGAAGCCGCACGTCACGGGCGAGATGAACCTCCGACATGCCACCGAAGCCGAGGATTTCCCCGAGTTCGTAGCGGTCGGACAATCGCTGAGGGGTGGTCATTGGGCTATCTGTCCTGTGGTTGCCGTGGCGGTCGCCGGGCGATGGAATCCTACGACGAGCGGCACGCTCCGAGTGAATTCGCGCCCCACCCTCGCCCGTGACCGCATCTTTGCCGACCTGTTGAATCGGGTAGAACTGCGGTGACTGCCGATCACCACGATCCATCGTCCGAGGAGCATCATGCCCGCACCGTCCGCCGCCACGTTTGCGCGTCTCGCCGACCTGATCGCCATCCCGGATGCGTCCGAGCGCCCCACCCGCGCGATAGTCGAGGTGTTCACCGGCCAGCAGATGGCGACCATTCCGATCGGCACCGCGCAGGATGCCAAGGATGCGATCGCGCGGGCCCGGGTGGCGCAGAAGGAGTGGGTGGCCCGGCCCGTCGCAGAGCGTGCCGCCATCTTCCACCGCTACCGCGACCTGGTGCTGAAGAACCTCGACTCGCTGATGGACATGGCGCAGGCCGAGACTGGTAAGTCACGCAACGCCGCCCAGGAGGAGATCCTCGACATCGCGATGACGGCGCGCCACTATGCCCGCGTCGCGCCGAAGCTGCTGCGCCCGCAGCGGGTGACGGGCATGCTGCCCGGTCTCACCAAGACCGTGGTGCGGTACCAGCCCAAGGGCGTCGTCGGCGTCATCTCGCCGTGGAACTACCCGATGACGCTGGCGGTGTCCGACGCGATCGCGGCGCTGCTCGCCGGCAACGCGGTGGTGCTCAAGCCCGACAGCCAGACCCCGTACTGCGCGCTGGCGTGCGTGGAACTGCTGTACGACGCGGGCCTGCCACGCGACCTGTTCGCCGTCGTCCCCGGGCCGGGTTCGGTGGTTGGCACGGCCCTGGTCGAGAACACCGAGTACCTGATGTTCACCGGCTCCACCGCCACCGGTCAGCTGCTCGCCGAGCAGGCCGGGCGCCGACTGATCGGCTTCTCAGCCGAACTCGGCGGCAAGAACCCGATGATCGTGGCCGCCGGCGCCAATCTTCGCGAGGTCGCCGACGCCGCGGTGCGCGCCTGTTTCGCCAACTCCGGGCAGCTCTGCATCTCCATCGAGCGCATCTACGTCGAACAGTCGATCGCCGACGAGTTCATCCGCGTGTTCGGCGAGCGCGTCCGCAAGATGACGTTCCGCGGCGGCTACGACTTCGGCGTCGAGATGGGCAGCCTGATCTCCGAGGAGCAGGTGAAGGCGGTGTCCGCCCACGTCGACGACGCCGTCGTGAAGGGCGCGACCGTGATTGCGGGCGGCACCGCGCGCCCCGACCTTGGCCCGCTGTTCTTCGAGCCGACCGTGTTGACCAACGTTCCCTCCGACGCCGAGTGCTACCGCGAGGAGACCTTCGGGCCGCTCGTCTCGATCTATCCGGTGGCGAACGTCGACGAGGCCGTCGCCCGCGCCAACGACACCGAATACGGCTTGAACGCCAGCGTCTGGGCCGCCACCAAGCGTGACGGGGAGGAGATCGCCGCGCGAATCCACGCCGGCACGGTCAACGTCGACGAGGGGTACGCGCCCACGTGGGGCAGCACCGCCGCCCCGATGGGTGGCATGGGCGTGTCCGGGATGGGCCGTCGCCACGGGCCCGAGGGTCTGGTCAAGTACACCGAACCTCAGACCATCGCCACCACTCGCATCCTGAATCTCGGTGGGCCGCGCGGACTTCCGCCGAAGGTGTGGGCGAAGATCATGCCGCCGTTCGTCAAGGCGCTGCAGTACATCCCCGGCCGCTGACACGTCGGCTATTGTCGGGCTGCGCCTGGCGACAGGAATTTGGTGAGAATCCAGAGCGGTCGCGCCACTGTGAGCCCACCCGACTGACGGGTGAGTGAGTCAGATACTGGGCCAGGCGCATGTCATCCGCACTTGGGACGCGAGATCCCAGAGGGAGTTGCCACCATGCTCATTTCGGAGTCGCCGTACCCGCCCGGTCCGAGAATCCCGCAGCAGACGCTGTGCGACCCGGCCTGGTCTGCCGCCGTCGTCCAATGGGGAACGGCCCCATGACACTTCGTACCATCGCGCTCGAACTCGTACCACCAAATGCCGAACGCGGCCGCGAGCACGCGTTCGACGAAGTCCAGAAGGTGCTCAAGGCGTCCGCAGAGTCAGGTCTCGACGGCGCGATCCGGCACGTGATGATTCCAGGCATGATCGAGGAGGACGACGGTCGGCCCGTGGAGATGAAACCGAAGTTGGACGTCGTCGACTTCTGGTCCCTCGTCAGCTCGGAAGTGCCAGACGTCAAGGGCCTGTGTACCCAGGTGAGCGCGTTCCTAGACGAACCCGCGCTCGATCGGCGCGTCGCCGAACTCGGGGAGATTGGGATGGAGGGCATCGCCTTCGTCGGGGTGCCCCGCACGATGAGCGACGGCGAGGGGTGTGGCGTCGCGCCGACGGATGCGCTGTCGCTGTACGACGGGGTGGTCGAAAACCGTGGCGTCATACTGATTCCCACCCGCGAGGGCGAGGGCGGCAGGTTCGAGTTCAAGTGCGCGAAGGGTGCCACCTACGCCATGACTCAGCTGCTGTATTCCGACGCCATCGTGAGCTTCCTCAAGGACTTCGCCGAGCGAACCGAACACCGTCCGGAAATTCTGCTGTCGTTCGGGTTCGTGCCGAAACTCGAAGAGCGCGTTGGCCTGATCAACTGGCTCATCCAAGATCCGGGTAACGCGGCCGTCGCGGCAGAGCAAGACTTCGTCAAGACCCTGGCGGCTTCGGAGCCGGTGACGCGCCGCCGGCTGACCGTCGACTTGTACAAGCGGGTCGTCGACGGCGTCGCCGATCTCGACTTCCCGCTGAGCGTTCACCTGGAAGCGACTTACGGCGTAAACACCGCTGCCTTCGACACTTTCGCCGAGATGCTCGCCTACTGGTCCCCGACGACACCCTGAACGGGCGGCATCCGCGGCGGATACGGCAGGTTGCTGCTGCTCTGCGGGTCGACGTGCACCGGTCGGCCGACGTAGGGAAACGCCCGCTGCGGGCACGCGGGACGGTCGCAGATTCGGCAGCCCGCACCGATGGGCACCGCGGCGTCGGCGGCCGTCAAGTCGACGCCGACGGAGTACACGAGCTTGTCCGCGTGGGCCAGGTCGCAGCCCAGCCCGATCGCAAAGCTCTTCGGTGTGCCGAGATACGTGCTCGGCGTCGACGACGAGGTCTTGGCAATCCAGAAGTACTCACGGCCGTCGGGCATCTGCGCCACCTGGGTGAGGAACTGCCCCGGCCGGGAGAACGCATGGTGAACCACCCAGAGCGGACAGTTACCACCCACCCGCGAGAAGTGAAAGGCCGTGGCTGACTGCCGCTTCGAGATGTTCCCGGCGCTGTCGGTGCGGACGAAGATGAACGGGACCCCGCGGGCATCCGGGCGCTGAAGCGTCGAGAGTCGATGGCAGATGGTCTCGAACCCGACGCCGAAGTGCCGAGCCAGCTGGTCGACGTCGTATCGCAGCTCTTCGGCGGCGGAGAGGAATTGCCGGTAGGGGAGCAGCAGCGCCCCGGCGAAGTAGTTGGCCAGTCCGATTCGTGCCACCTCACGCGCCTCGGAGCTTAGCTGGCCGTCGGTGGCGACGATCGCGTCGATCAGGTCGGAGTGCAGGAGCATCGCAAGTTGGGTGGCGAGCTGGAATGCCCGCTGGCCCGGCAGAAGCCACCGTGCGACGAAGAGGGTGGCGCTGGCCGGTTGGTAGCGCCGTTTCACGTTGGGCCCCAGCGCATCACCGTCGTCGATCACGACGGTGATGCCGAACTGCTCGGTCATCAACGACGCGAGTCGCTCGTCGAGACCACCGACGCGCAGCCGATGGGTGGCGAAGAGTTCCTCTGCGGCGTGGTCGAGTTCGTCGACGTAGTTGCGACGGTCGTAGAAGAAGTCTCGGACCTCTTCGAACGGCATCGGCTTTTGTCCCATCGCCGGTGCGTCCTGGTTGGCCCGGCCGTGCACCGTCTCGAGTTGGGCCGTGGCGTCGTGCAGACGACGGTGAAGGTTGACCATCGTCTGCCCGACGTCCGGCATCCTGGCCACCAGCTCTTCGATCTGGGCGGCGGTGACGGTGCCGTCGTCGAGGACGTCGCGTAGATCGGACACCAGCCTGGCGTCGGCGTCGGCGGCGAAGTAGTGAGTCGGCAGGTCGAACCGGTCGACGAGAGCCAGCAGCACCGAAACGGTGATCGGTCGTTGGTCGTTCTCGAGCTGGTTGACGTAACTGGTCGACAGGCCCAGGGCGCGTGCCAGCGCGACCTGTGTGAGGCCCTTCTCATCCCGCAACCGTCTCAGGCGGGCTCCCGCGAACATCTTAGCCACCGATCGAAACTCTACCGCCAGCGGCTTACACAACATTCGCAAGATGGGTCGGCTAAGGACACTGGATTACGCATTTACAGGGGGTTTCGGCCCCCAGCGGTGCTGCGTACCGTGCGGATCATGCTCGAACACGACGTCAAGACACGGCGCAGCGCCGACGAATTCCCCCGCTCCGCACACCTGGCCTGGAAGATCGCCCAGGTCGCGGCCGATCCGGTGCCGGTACCACCGGAAACCGAGGCGATGGTCGTCAACCGCATCATCGACAACGCCGCCGTGTCGGCGGCATCGGTGATCCGACGGCCGGTCACCGTGGCTCGGGCTCAAGCCCTGGCCCACCAGACCCGCAACGGCGCCAACGTCTTCGGCGTCGAGGGCACCGTGTCGGCCGAGTGGGCGGCGTGGGCCAACGGGGTCGCCGTCCGCGAACTCGACTTCCACGACACTTTCCTGGCCGCCGAGTACTCGCATCCCGGGGACAACATCCCGGCCTTGGTCGCCGTCGCACAACAGCTGGGCATCCGTGGCTCCGACCTGATTCGCGGCATCGCCACGGCCTACGAGGTGCAGATCGACCTGGTCCGCGGAATCTGCTTGCACCAGCACAAGATCGACCACGTCGCACACCTCGGCCCGTCGGTGGCGGCAGGCCTGGGGACGATGCTGCGGCTCGACCCGGAGACCATTTGCTCCGCGATCGGTCAGGCGCTGCACCTGACCACCGCGACGCGTCAGTCGCGCAAGGGGCAGATCTCCAGCTGGAAGGCGTTTGCGCCGGCCTGGGCGGGCAAGGTGGCGATCGAGGCCGTCGACCGTGCCATGCGGGGCGAGGGCGCGCCGGCACCGATCTGGGAAGGCGAGGACGGTGTGATCGCGTGGCTGCTCGCCGGACCCGAGCACACCTACCGGGTGCCGCTGCCCGCCCCCGGCGAGCCCAAGCGCGCCATCCTGGACAGTTACACCAAGGAGCACTCCGCCGAGTACCAGAGCCAGGCACTCGTCGACCTGGCTCGCCGAATGCGGAGCCGCATCGGCGATCTCGAGCAGGTCGACTCGGTGGTGCTGCACACCAGCAATCACACCCACGTCGTGATCGGCACCGGGTCCAACGACCCGCAGAAATTCGACCCCGATGCGTCCCGAGAGACGCTCGACCACTCCGTGATGTACATCTTCGCGGTCGCGCTGCAGGACGGCACCTGGCATCACGAGTCGTCCTACGCCCCCGAACGTGCCCACCGAGCCGACACGGTCGCGCTGTGGCGCAAGGTCTCCACCGTCGAGGACGCCGAGTGGACGCGTCGCTACCACTCGACGGACCCCGGCGAGAAGGCCTTTGGCGCCAGGGCGGTCGTGACGTTGACGAATGGTGAGACCGTTATCGACGAGCTCGCCGTCGCCGACGCCCACCCGCTGGGCGCCAGACCGTTCGGACGCGATCAGTACGTCGCGAAGTTCACCGAGCTGGCCGACGGTGTCGTCGACGCCGAGGAACGGCGACGGTTCCTGTCCGCCGCATGCGACGCGAGCAGCCTCAAACCGGGTGCCCTCGGCACGCTCAACGTCAGGGTCGACCCGCGTGTGCTCGACAAGGCGCCCACGGTGCCGTCGGGTATCTTCCGGTGACGGGCCTGTTCGCTGCAGCCACCTCGGCCGCCGACAAGCGCGCCGACTTCCGTAGGAAGCTTGAATCCAACCAGCTGCAACGCTTCCCGGGGGCGTTCTCGCCGTTGGTCGCCAAGCTGGTCGCCGACATCGGGTTCGAGGGTGTCTACGTCTCCGGCGCCGTTCTGTCGGCGGACCTGGGGCTCCCCGACATCGGCCTGACGACGCTCACCGAGGTGTCGAGCCGGGGCGCGCAGATTGCGTCGGTCACCGACCTGCCCACGCTGATCGACGCCGACACCGGCTTCGGGGAGCCGATGAGCGCGGCGCGCACCGTCACCCTCTTGGAAGACGCCGGCCTGGCCGGGTGTCATCTGGAAGACCAGGTCAACCCGAAGCGTTGCGGTCATCTGGACGGCAAGGCCGTCGTGCCCACCGCCGACATGGTCAAGCGGCTGCGCGCGGCGGTGTCTGCCCGGCGGGACCCGAACTTCGTCATCTGCGCGCGGACGGACGCCGCAGGCATCGAAGGGGTGCCGGCCGCCGTCGAACGGGCTCGCGCCTACGCCGACGCGGGGGCCGACCTCGTCTTCACCGAGGCGTTGGCAGGGCCGGCCGACTTCGAGCGGTTCAGGGCGGCGGTCGACACACCGCTGCTGGCCAACATGACCGAGTTCGGCAAGTCCGAACTGCTTGCCGCCAGGCAACTCTCGGATATCGGCTACAACGTGGTGATCTATCCCGTGAGCACGTTGCGGCTGGCCATGCTCGCCGTCGAGCTCGGACTCCGCGAGATCGACTCGGCGGGAACGCAAGCCGGCCTCATCGATCAGATGCAGCACCGCAGCAGACTCTACGAGTTGCTCCGGTATCAGGACTACAACCAGTTCGACTCCGACGTCTACGATTTCGCACTGCAGGGAGTGACACCATGACGATCGTCGCCGCGTCGGCCGAGAAACCGCGCATCCACAAGGGTTTGGCAGGTGTCGTCGTTGACACCACGGCGATCTCCAAGGTGGTGGCCGAGACCAACTCGTTGACTTATCGCGGCTACCCGGTCCAAGACCTTGCCGGGGAGTGCTGCTTCGAGCAGGTCGCCTATCTGCTGTGGCACGGCGAGTTGCCGACCGGCGTTCAGTTGCAGCAGTTTTGCGCGGGGGAACGCGCCAGCCGCGGACTCAACCGTTCGATGCACTCCCTGCTCGCCAAGCTGCCCGACAACTGTCACCCCATGGACGTGGTGCGTACGGTGATCAGCTATCTGGGGGCCGAGGACCCCGACGAGGACGACAGCGCCGAGGCCGCGAACTACGCCAAGTCCCTCCGCATGTTTGCGGCGCTCCCGACGATCGTCGCGGCCGACATGCGCCGTCGCCGCGGCTTGGCACCGATCGCACCCGACGGGCAACTCGGGTATGCGCAGAACTTCCTGAACATGTGCTTCGGTCAGGTCCCGGAGCCCGTCGTGGTCGACGCGTTCGAACAGTCGATGACGCTCTACGCCGAGCACGGCTTCAATGCGTCGACCTTCGCAGCCCGGGTCGTGACGTCGACCCAGTCCGACATCTACAGCGCGGTCACCGCCGCCATTGGAGCGTTGAAGGGATCGTTGCACGGCGGTGCCAACGAGGCGGTCATGTACGACATGATCGACATTGGCACCGCGGACCGGGCGTCGGAGTGGTTGGACGGCAAGATCTCTCGCATGGAGAAGATCATGGGTTTCGGTCACCGCGTCTACAAGAACGGTGACTCGCGGGTGCCCGCCATGAAGGCAGCGCTGGAACGCCTCGCCGCCGTCCGTGACGGGCGGACGTGGCTCGACATCTACGGGGTACTCGAAGACGGGATGGCCCAAGCCACCGGAATCAAGCCCAATCTCGACTTTCCGACCGGTCCCGCGTACTACCTGATGGGCTTCGACATTCCGAGTTTCACCCCGATCTTCGTGATGAGCCGGGTCACCGGATGGACGGCACACATCATGGAGCAGGCCGCGTCCAACGCGTTGATCAGGCCGCTCAGCGAGTACTCCGGCCAACCTCAGCGCGCCCTCGTCTGAGCGCGTGATAGTGACGCCTTAGCCAGGGCGGGAGCTCGTCTACTTCGTCGGTCCTGGTCGAAAGCGATGCGGCGTAAGCGCTTCCGGATGCGGTGCAAGACCTGGCCCACCGTCGCGAAGCCAATTGGCGATGTCGGCTTCGGCACGTGCGTCCAGGACGTGGCCGAGCCACGTAGGCCGACCACCGGCCCGATGTCCGCGTCCAGACGGCGAAACCACCACGACATTGGAGCGTTCGCACGGTCCGAGGCATTCGCTTGTTCGCAGGTTGCCGATGCCCTCGACGAGCTCTCGCAGGTCCGCCAGTCTGGCGTCGTGGTCGATCGTCGGGTGCTTCTTCGCCGTGCCGCAGCAGCATCCGCGGCAGACGGTGACCGTCGGCTTGGTCTGGTCCAATGCCACTGTCGTACATCCCATCGGTTGGTAGGAGATCGGTGCGGTTGCTCACGGCCGGGTGTCCGGGGCGCGCCCATCGCGCGCCCCGGACCGAACCGCTTAGCCTCGGCTCCGAACCTGGTGGGCCGCGGCGACGAGGTTGCGCAGGGATGCCGTCACTTCCTCGGTGCCGCGGGTCTTCAACCCGCAATCGGGATTCACCCAGAGCCGCTCGCCGGGAACGGCTTTTAGTGCGGCGCGCAAGGACTCGACTATTTCCGCGGTGGTCGGCACGCGCGGGGAGTGGATGTCGTACACGCCCGGACCCACGCTGTTGCCGAAGCCGATCGCGTTGAGATCGTCGAGCACCTCCATGTGCGAACGTGCCGCTTCGATGGAGGTGACGTCGGCGTCCAGGTCGGCGATGGCGCCGATCACCTCACCGAATTCTGAGTAGCACAGGTGGGTGTGGATCTGTGTGGAGTTGGCCACCCCGGAGGTGGCCAGCTTGAAGGCGCCGACCGCCCACGACAGGTAGTCGTCCTTGTCCTTGGACCTCAGCGGAAGCAGTTCGCGCAGGGCGGGTTCGTCGACTTGAATGATCGAAATGCCAGCGGTTTCAAGGTCGACGGTCTCGTCGCGGATGGCCAACGCGATCTGGTTGGCGGTGTCAGCCAACGGTTGATCGTCACGAACGAATGACCACGCCAAGATCGTCACCGGCCCAGTCAGCATGCCCTTGACCGGCTTTCGGGTCAGCGACTGGGCGTAGGTCGCCCACTCGACGGTCATCGGGTGCGGCCGGCTGACGTCACCGAACAGGATCGGGGGCCGGACGCATCGGCTTCCGTAGGACTGCACCCATCCGTTCTGGGTGGCAAGGAAACCGTCGAGTTGTTCGGCGAAGTACTGCACCATGTCGTTGCGCTCGGGCTCGCCGTGGACCAGAACGTCGAGGCCGAGCTCTTCTTGCAACCTGATGACCGAGGCAACCTCGGCACGCATATCCTTGGTGTACTCCACCTGGTCGATGTCGCCGGCTCGTAATGCGGCCCGCGCCTTGCGGATCGTGGTGGTCTGTGGATAGGACCCGATGGTCGTCGTCGGCAGGGCGGGCAGGTGTAGCCGTTCGTTCTGAGCCTCACGCCTGGATTCTGGGGAACCCCGCGTCACCCCGGCAGCGGCGATCGACGAGAGGCGCGCACGCACGTCGGCGTTGTCCAGTCGCGGGTCGGAACGACGTGACGCGACAGCCGCGTTGGACGCGGCGATCGCCTCGGCGACCGCGTCGCGCCCCTCGCGCAGACCCCGTGCCAAAGTGACCACTTCGGTGACCTTTTCGGCACCGAAGGCCAGCCAGCTGCGAAGCGCTGCGTCCACCGCGGGTTCTGCGGCGAGGGTGTAGGGCACGTGCAGGGTCGAGCACGACGTCGACACCACCAGGGCGCCAACGGATTCACGCACACCATCCAACGTCCTCAACGCTGCGTCGAGGTCGGTCCGCCAGACGTTGCGGCCGTCGACCACGCCCGCGACCAGTGTCTTGCCTGCGAGTTCGGGAACGGCTCCCACGGCGTGACTGCCGCCGGCCACCAGGTCGACGCCGACGGCCTCGATCGGAGTACGGGCCAGTGCGGCCAGCGCCCCGTTCGGTGCGCCGAAGTAGGTGGCGACGAAGATCGCCGGCCGGTTCTGGAGACCACCGAGGAGACCGTAGGTGCGTTCGGCGAGTTCGGCGAGTTCGGCGCCGTTGTCCACGATGTCGGTGACCAAGACGGGCTCGTCGATCTGTACCCACTCCGCACCCGCGTCGGCAAGCGCGCCGAGCAGATCCGCGTAGAGCCCGACGACCTCGTCGAGCCGCGACATCGGAGCGGCGGCACCGTCGACGCCCTTGCTCAGGGCCAGGAACGTCAGCGGTCCGACGACGACCGGACGAGCGGGAATACCCTGAGTCTGAGCTTCTTTCAGCTCACCAAGTACCTTGTCGGGGTTCAAGGCGAACCGGGTCTCGGGCCCGATCTCGGGCACGAGGTAGTGATAGTTCGTGTCGAACCACTTGGTCATCTCGAGTGGCTGGATGTCGTCGGTCCCGCGGGCGGCCGCGAAGTACCTGGCGAGGTCGTCTTCGATGCCGGCGACCCGCGGCGGCAGTGCGCCGAGCAGGACGGCGGTGTCGAGAACCTGGTCGTAGTAGGAGAAGGTGTTGACGGGAACCGAGTCGATTCCGGCCTCCGACAGCGCCTTCCACGTGTCGTGGCGAAGCCCGGCGGCGACGGATTCGAGTTCCGACCGGGCGGTCCGGCCAGCCCAGTAGCTCTCGGTCGCCCGTTTGAGCTCCCGGCGGGGTCCGATGCGGGGCGATCCGAGAATGGTTGCGGAGAATGGTGTTGCGGTCATGTCGACGTCCTACGTGATACGGCGGGATGGCCATCACCAGTGGGCGTCGAACCGATGGCAGCATTCGTCACGACGAGTACTGCGCTTCGGCCGCCGCCCATTCCACGAGGCGATGATCCACCGAGCGCGGCGCGCTCGGTACACCTGGCAGGTCTTCGGACTCACAGGCGCGCACACATTCGTGCACCTAATGGCCGTCGCTTCCCAGCCCATGACGGGCCAGTGCTGATGACGGCGGTCGTTCCTGCTCACCGCTGCGGGACAGTCCCGGAATCTCACCGGGTTCCCTCTCGTGCCGTACACCTTTCGGCATGCCGCACTCGATGCCGGTCACCTTCTCGTGAACGAGGAGGTGACCGACAGACCAGTTGCGTCGACCAGAGTACGCGCCTGCCTCATCGGGTCGTCCGCGCCAGGCTATCGTTGGTCTCGTGGCCGGCAGTGAGGGGCTGGGCGGGCGTTATGAGCTCAGGGGCGTGCTCGGCGTCGGCGGGATGGCCGAGGTCCGCGACGGCTGGGACACCAGGCTGGGTCGCGCGGTCGCCGTGAAATTGCTGCATCCTGCCCTGGGTGCCCGGCCCGACGCGCGGGCCCGATTCGAGGAGGAGGCCCGCGCCGCGGCGCGCCTCTCGCACCCCAACATCGTTGCCGTCCACGACTACGGACACCACGGCGGCACCCCGTACATCGTCATGGAGCGGCTGCCGGGAAGCACACTGCTGGACGAGATTGGACGGGGCCCGATACCACCGATGCGGGTGCGCACGATTTTCGACGAGGTGCTCGCCGCGTTGTCGGTCGCGCATGGCGCCGGCGTCGTCCATCGCGACATCAAGCCAGCGAACATCCTCACCTCCGGCCTGGAGGAGGCGTCAAGGTCGCCGACTTCGGCATCGCCAAGACCGGTGACGCCGGGCATACCGCCACGGGTCAACTGGTCGGCACCATGGCGTACACGAGTCCCGAACGCTTGGCCGGGGCGCCGTCATCGGTGGCCGACGACCTGTACGCGGTGGGCGTCGTCGGCTACGAGCTCGTCGCCGGTCGGCCGCCGTTCCCGCAGAACGACGTTCAGTCCCTTGCCTTTGCGATCCTGAACGGTCAGCACGTGCCGCTCACGTCGGAGGTCGGCGTCGACCCCGCCCTCGCCGCGGTGATCGAACGCGCAATCGCACACGATCCCCGTGCGCGTTTCACCAGTGCCGATCAGATGCGTGCGGCCCTCGCGGGCCGGCGGCCCATTACGCGAGTGTTCACTGCCCCGTTCGCTCGGGTCGTGTCCAGCGGATACCCGGCGCGCCCCGCGCGATCGTGGACGCGGCGGCGGACCATCCTGACGACGATTGGGGTGGTGGTGGCGCTCGTCATCACCGTGCTGGCCGTCGCGCTGCAACCCACGTCGCAGAACGCCCCCGCCACCACCAGCACGTCGACCACGCCACCACCGCCGCCGTCGTCGAGCGTTGCGCCGCAACCGATCCCGTCGACCACGGTCGAACCGGTCGAACCTCCCAAACCGCAGGGCCCGCCGCCGGGCAGGGGCAACGACAAGGACAAGGGTCCGAAGAACCGCGGCTGATGGCCTACCTGACGTCGCCCGCGGTTACGCCGCGTCCGAACTGTCGGGCTTGTCGGCCGTGCCGCTCGGCTTGTTGTCGGCCGTGCCGCTCGGCTTCACCGTGGTGCGAACCTCGGGTGCGTCGTCGGAGTCGGCGGACCCTCGCACCTTCTTGGGCTTCGTCCTGGGTGACCCCTTGACCGTCTTCGGCGAGTCGTCGACGGTCGCATCGGACTTGGCTGGCGTCGCCACCATCTTGGTGGACTCTTCGGTGTCGCCAACCGTTGGTGCCGCAACGGGTTTCGCGCCACCGGTGGCGCTCGTCCGGTCGTGCTTCGTGACCTTGGTGATCTTCGTGGTCTCGTCGGGGTCGGTCGAGGTCTTTGCCGCCGAGATCGCCACGTTCTCGGACGCGGCGTCCAGCTGCTTGGCGGTCGTGGGCAGCTGCGGAGGCGGGGGCGGAGTGAACACCAGCTGCCCATGGTCGACGCGCGGCCCGAGATTCGGGGTCATGTACGAATAGCCCGCCCTGATCAACGGCATCAACATCTTGTCGATCTCGTCGACCACCTTGCGTGGCACTCCGAGTTGAAGCAGAGGCCTGGTGATGGGGAGCTGGGTACGAGGAACGACGTACGTGCTCGTGGTGCCTCCGGCCTCGCTCTTGACCTGCGACACCAGGACCGCGTCGTCCATGCTGTCGAGCGCCGTCTGGGAGTGGTCGTTCTTCCCGTTGACGGTGTACACCGCGCCCATCACCGCGTTGATCACGGCAAGCGGGTTCCACGGTCGGTCGGGCGGGTTGGCCCAACCGTCCCACTCCTCGTTGACGACCACGGTGTCGTACCGGGTCTCCGGGACGGGCCCGAACGTCTGCCCGAAGAACGGGACTGTCACCCCTGGCAGGTACATCTGGCCCAGGCCGCGCAACATGTCGCCGAAGACGTAGAACGTCAACACGTCTCGCGACGGCGCGTCGTTCGCCGACAGGCTTTGCAGATAGGCGAGTTCTCGTTCGACGACGAGCGTGCCCTCACTGATGCCCGCCACCGCGACGGGTTCACCCTTCGTCAGCTCGTTCAGAATCAGCTGGTGAAGCAACTTCTGGCCGAGTTTGGTCGACTGGTCCGTGGTCAACGCACCGGGTCCCGACACGAGCCCCAGTTGGCCGGGATAGTCAAGGGCAACCGACTTGCCCTTGGTGTCGGGTAGCCAGTTCTCGCCGACCCGCGACCCGAAGTCGAGCCATCCCTCTTGGGTCAGGCCCTGGCTGTCGAGGATGTCGGACAAAATCGGCCACTCGCTCGGGCGCCCGCCGTTCACGCCTATGCGGTTCTGAGCGGATGCCAATGCGCCAGGAGCGGCGACCGCGAGTGCCGCCGCGACCACCACTGCCGCCAGTGACCACCGACCCCTTCTGCCACCCCCGGCAACGACGGCGATCCTTCTTCTTCGGACGACGAAATCAATCATGTATTCCCCCCGCGGTCGACCATAGCGTCCGTCCCCGAAGCACGTAAGGCATCGTCGCCAATCGTCACGATGGTATGAATTCCGCCCCAAAGCCGTCGGCTCAGCTACCAGACGGCTCCAGCGCGGCCCCAGCTCCGGCATGGGTGAGCGTGATCGTCGGCGGGTGATACCCGGCCCGCACCACGGTGCTCCGGACTTTCTCCGCCACGGCGTCGCACCGGTCGGCGGCGGCGAGTGCGATGACGCATCCGCCGAAGCCGCCGCCCGTCATGCGCGCTCCCAGTGCACCGGCCCGGACCGCGGTGTCGGCGATCAGGTCGACGTGCTCGGTGGTGATCTCGAAGTCGTCGCGCATCGAGGCGTGTGAGGCGTCGAAGAGTCGGCCGACCGCAGTGAAGTCGGCATCGCCCAGTGCCGAGACGACGTCGGCGACGCGTTGGTTCTCCGTCAGAATGTGCCGGGCGCGACGCGCGTCGACCGGGTCGGTGACCTTGACGAGCACGGCCTCACCGCGATCCTGCACCTCGCGCAGGGATCGGACGCCGAGTGCCGCGGCCGCTCGTTCGCAGGAGGCGCGTCGTGCGGCATACTCGCCACCGACATGCCGATGCGGGGCGTTCGAGTTGATCAGCATCAGTGCCAGACCGGCGGCGGCGGGATCGAACGGCACCAACGTCACGGTGTCGTCCTGGAAGTCGATCAGCAGCGCATGTCGTGGTTCGCCGCGCAGCGATGCCAACTGGTCCATCAAACCCGTTGGCGCGCCGACATAGTCGTTCTCCGCCCGCTGGGCGATCCGGGCCTGCTCGGTGCGGTCTATCCGAAGCCCTGCCGCAGCGGTTAGCGCGCCGAGGACGGCACACTCCAGGGCGGCCGACGACGACAGGCCCGAACCCACGTCCACCCCGCTGGTGATCCACATCGCGCCCCCACCCACCTGGTGCCCGGACTTCCGTAGTGCCCACACCACGCCCGCGACGTAGGCGGCCCAACCGGTGACGTCACCCGGGGTGGTGTGCAGCGGGATCGTCACCTCGCCGTCTTCTCGATCGCTGCGGACCACGACCGCGTCACCGCCGTCGGGTCGGAACGTCACCGTCGTGCGTGCCGGCAGCGCGATCGGCAGCGCGAAACCCTGGTTGTAGTCGGTGTGTTCGCCGATCAGGTTGATCCGCCCCGGCGCGGAGAAGCGAATGTCGCCGGTCACGAGGCAAGCCCCCGAAGACGTTCGGCGACCGTCTCGGGCAGCACGTCGCCGATGAATGCGTCCATCGCCGATTCCGACCCGGCGAGGTACTTCAGCTTGGTTGCGCTGCGCCGCACCGACATCAGCTCGACGTGAAAGTACCCGTCCCGCTGGGCTTCGGTGTCGCGATACTGGTGCAGTGCCGAGATGTAGGGCAGGGGCTTGGGATACATCCGGTCGAAGCGTTTCAGGAGGTCGCAGTACATCGCCGCGAACGCGTCTAGTTCGGCGTCGTCGAGTTCGGACAGGTTGCGCACCAACCGGTTCGGGTACAGGTGGACCTCCACCGGCCAGCGCGCGGCATAGGGCACGAACGCGGTGAACAGATCGTTGCTGGCCACCACCCTGGTGCAGGCGGCCACCTCGTGGGCCAGGATGTCGGCGAAGAGGTTGGTGCCGTGGCGCCGTGCGTGTGCGCGCGCCTCGGCGAGCATGTGCGCGGTGCGCGGCGTCAGGTAGGGGTAGCCGTAGATCTGCCCGTGCGGGTGGGTGAGCGTCACCCCGATGTCCTCGCCGCGATTCTCGAAGCAGAACACTTGCTCGATCCCGGGTCTGCTCATCAAGTCGGCCGTGCGGTGGCGCCAGGCGTCGACGACGAGGCGGGCGTGGGGGAGTGTGAGTTCGCCGAACGACGAGGTGTGGCTGCTTGAGAACGAAATCACTTCGCAGCGGCCATGTCCCGGCGCGCTGAGGAAGTCGTCGACGCCGACGTCGGGTAGGGCGAACTCCCTTCCGTCGGCGCCGGAGAGGCTGGGGAAGCGGTTCTCGAAGACGGCGACGTCGTAATCGGGCGCGGGCACCTCGCTGGTGGTCCCCGACGGACCGGGGCACAGCGGGCATTGGTCGGCGCTCGGCAGATGGGTGCGGTCTTGGCGTAGCGCCGCGATGGCGACCCACTGGCCTGTCTGGCGGTCGAAGCGCACCTGCGATTGGGCGTCGCCCCGAGGCGGCAGCGGTCGCCGATCGGGGATCGGAGAGGGCTCGTGGCCGGGCAGCGAGAAGAACAGCAGTTCCCGACCGTCGGCCAGGGGCCACGGGACGGGGTTCGGAGTCGGATCGCTCACCGTGTGCGCACCTGTGCGATCACGAGGTCGCCGACCCGGCTGTCGAGCAGTTCCCGGTCGGCGGCGGTCAGGCCGTCGTCGCTGATCAGGGTCTGGACGTGGTCGAGGCGAGCGAACACACAGGCGCCCACTTCCCGGTACTTCGTGTGGTCGGCAAGCACCACTAGGCGGCCACCGATCTCGATAAGAGTGCGGTTGGTCTGGGCCTCGGCGACGTTCGGCGAGGTGAGTCCGGCGTCGGGGTCGACGCCGTGCACGCCGAGGTAGGTGGCGTCGACGCGGAACGAGGCGATCGCGGCGTCGGCGACCGGTCCGACCAGGGCGTCCGACGGGGTCCGCACCCCACCGCTGAGATAGACCAGTGGGGTGTCGGAGCCGTCCGCTCCATTGGTCAAGGGATCGGTGAGTTCGCGAAAGACGTTGACCGAGTTGGTGACGACGGTGATCGAGGGTCGACCTCGCAGATGCCGGGCGAGTTCGGTGGTGGTGGTTCCCGCCCCGATGGCGATCGTCATACCGTCGGTGATGGTGGCCGCCGCGGTCGCGGCGATGGCAGCCTTCTCCACCTGTTGCTGGCCTGCCTTCTGTGCCGAGCGCGGTTCCTCACCGCGGTGGTGCCGCGACACCGCACCGCCATGCACCTTCCGCAGCAGCTGCTGGGCGTCGAGGGTGTCCAGGTCGCGGCGCACCGTCATCTCCGAGACGGCGAGCTCGTCGGCGAGGTCGGCGACGCGCACGGAGCCATCCGATCGCACGGCGCGCAGTATCGCGTCTTGTCGTTCAGCGGCCAGCATCGGCGGCAGCACCCTTCGTCAGACGGATTCGCACATTAACGAACACAATCTAACGCATGCGCGCGACGGTCAGCGACCCCCGGTGAAGCGCTGCAGGAACTGGCGCGTCCGATCCTCTTTCGGATTGGTCAAAACGTCTGCAGCCGAGCCGGATTCGACGATGCGGCCACCGTCGAGGAAGCACACCGTGTCGGCCACCTCGCGCGCAAAGGCCATCTCGTGGGTGGCCATCACGATCGTGCGACCGGTGCTCGCCAACTCCCCGACGAGCGTCAACACCTCGCCGACGAGCTCCGGGTCCAATGCGCTGGTGATCTCGTCGAGCAGCAGCAGCCGCGGCTCATACGCCAACGCCCTGGCGATCGCCACCCGCTGCTGCTGACCGCCGGACAGCTTGTCGGGGTAGGCGCCGGCGTGAGAGGACAACCCGACCCGGTCCAACAGTTCACGGCCGCGATCCTCGGCCTCCCGGCGGCTGGACCCGTGCACGACCCGCGGCGCCAGCGCGACGTTGGCCAGCGCGGTCATGTGGGGAAACAGGTTGAACGACTGGAACACCATGCCCATCGCCCGACGCGCTTCGTCGGCGTCGACCCGCGGGTCGCTGATGTCCCGGCCGTCGAGCAGGATCTGGCCGTCGTCGATGTCCTCGAGCAGGTCGACACACCGCAGCAGCGTCGACTTGCCGGATCCGGACGCCCCGATCAGCACGACGACCTGATGCTCGGCGACGTCGAGGTCGACGCCCTGGAGGACGGGGCGATCGTGGTACGCCTTGGTCAGGCCGCGGACCGACAACACCGGCTGGGGTTCGGTCACAGCGCACCCTGCCGGGTCGCCACGCGTTTCGCCGCCCAGTCGGCCAACCGGGCCGACGGGATTGCCAACGCCACGAACAGCAGACCCGCGACGACGTACGGGGTGAAGTTGTAGGTGGTGGCGGCCGAAATCTGCGCGGCGCGGACGGCGTCGACCGCGCCGAGCACCGAGATGAGCCCGCAGTCCTTCTGCAGGGCCACGAAGTCGTTGAGCAGGGCGGGCGTCACCCGGCGGGTCGCCTGCGGCAGGACGACCAGCTGCATGGTCCGGCGATGGTTCAGCCCAAGGGATTTGGCGGCCGCCAACTGCGAAGGATGCACCGATTCGATTCCGGCGCGGAACACCTCCGCCACGTACGCGGAGTAGATCAAGACCAGCGCAAGACCGCCGAGGAGCACCGGATTGGTCGGAAGGCCCGACAAACGCAGCCCGGGCAGACCGAAGCCGACTAGATACAAACAGATCAGCAGCGGCAGGCCACGAAAAAGGTCCACGTAACCGGTTGCCAACGCCCGCAACGGAAACCACACCGGGCCGCGGAGGGTGCGCACCGCAGCCAGCCCGAGTCCGAAGATCAGGATCAGCACCTGGCACACGATCAGCACGCGCACGTTGAGCCACAGGCCCTCCAACAACGCCGGCAGGCTCTCCCAGCCGATCCGGAGGTTGAAGAACGACTCGCGAACTCGGGGCCAACCCGGTGACGACGTCACCGCCAGCAGCAGCACCGCCGCGAACACGACGGTGGACACCAGGGCGATCAGCGTGGACCGTCGGGCCCGTGACTGCCGGTAGGCCACCCGATCCAGGGCGGCCGTGGTCACGACAGAACCGGTGCGTTGCCCGCGCCCGTGAGCCACGTCTTCTGCAGCTTGAACAGCTCGCCGTCGTTGCCGAGGTCGTCGACTGCCTTGGACACGCACGCCGTCAGCGGGCTGCCCTTGTCGAGCACGATGCCGAACTGCTCGGCCTTCTCCTCGCCCGCCGGCAGCTGGCCGACGATGACGCCGTCGGCGAGTTCGGCCTGCACCTGGAAGGCGGTCGGCAGATCAAGCACCAACGCGTCGATCTGGCCGTTCGACAACGCCGCCTTGGCGTCGTCGTTGTTGTTGAACACCGCCACGTCCGGGTCGACCGCCTTCGCGGCGGTGTAACTGGTCGTGCCGACCTGCGCGCCGAGCTTGAGCCCCTCGAGGCCTGCGACGTCCTTCACTCCCGCTGCGGGGGAGGACTTCAGGGCGACGACCGCTTGGGTCACGTTGAAGTACGGCGAGGAGAAGTCGACGGCCTGCTTGCGGTCGTCGGTGATCGAGAACTCGTTGAGGTTGGCGTCGAACGTCTTCGGACCAGGGGCGATGGCCGCGTTGAACGGCACCCGCACCCACGTCACGTCCTCACGCGCGTAGCCCAGCTTGCCGGCGACGGCGTAGGCGACGGCCGATTCGAAGCCCTTGCCGTTCGACGGGTCGTCGTCGACGAACCACGGCGGGTACGCCGGTTGATCGGTGCCGAAGGCGATCGACCCCTTCTTCAGGGTCGGCAGGGAGTCCTTGGTGCACTGGGCCGCCGACGCCGCGGCGGTCGAGCTGCCCGGCGCCGTCTCGTCGGCGGGGGCGCAGGCCGTGGCCGCAGCCAGACCGACGAGGGCCAGCACGGACACCACACTCGACACATTGCGCATGGGCGGCATCATCGCGCACCTGGCGAGCGCGCGCCAACCTTCCGATCATCGCAAGTGCCGATTGTTGGGATCGGTAGCCCGGCGGACGCCGTGTACTCATCTCACCGGCGAGGCCACCGAGGCCCGCCCCACGAAAGGCAACACGACCATGATCACCCTTCCCGCCGCCATCGAAGAGCAGATCAACCGCTTCGACCGCCAGCGCAGCCTGATCATCGGCATCACCAACGCCGTCATCGCGGCGTGGTGCGCCTACCGGCTGATCTGGCTGACGTACGTGGCCGTGACGTTCAGCGGATTCTTCGGCTCGCTGATCTTCTCGTTCGTGCTCTGGGGCGTCGTCGGAATCGTCTCTGCCGCCATGGCCGTGATCTTCCTTCAGCGGGCCAAGCACCTCCGCACCGCTGCCGAGGGAACGCCGTCCGTCACGAACGAAGGGTGACGACGACCTTGCCTCGAGCGGAGCGGTCCTCGAGCGAGGCGATGGCATCGGCGGCCCGCTCCAGCGGGTAGACGACGGGCGCGGGGGCCGTCACCGCGCCGGAGGCGAGCAGTGGCTCCAGTTCGGCCCACTGCTCGCCAAGGTAACCGGGGTGGGTCATGGCCCAGGCTCCCCAGCCGACGCCGACCGCGTCGACGTTGTTGAGCAGCAGGCGATTCACCTTGACCGTCGGGATGTCGCCGCCGGTGAAGCCGATCACGAGCAGTCGGCCGCCCGCGGCGAGGGACCGCAGCGAGTCGGTGAACCGGTCACCACCCACCGGGTCGACGACCACGTCGACTCCGCGGCCCTCGGTGAGTTCCTTGACGGCGTCGCGGAAACCGTCCGCGAGTACGACGTCGGTGGCGCCCGCCGCCCGCGCGACGTCGCCCTTGTCCGCTGTGCTGACGACGGCGATCGTGCGCGACGCGCCCCACGCCGTCGCCAGGCGCAGCGTCGAGGTGCCGATGCCGCCGGCCGCACCGTGGACGAGCACCGACTCGCCGGCCACCAGGCGGCCGCGGGTGCGAAGGGCGCAGTGCACCGTCAGATCGTTGAACAGCAGGCCGGCGCCCGCTTCGAAGGACACCGTGTCGGGCAGCTTGAACACCTGATCTACCGGTACCGCAACGACTTCCGCCATCGCACCGGTGAGCATCGTCAGCGCGGCGACCCGGTCACCCGCCACGACGTGGGCGCCCGCCGGGGCGCTGCGCACGACGCCGGCGAGCTCGGCACCCGGCACATAGGGCAGCTCGGGGCGGTGCTGATAGAGCCCGCGGGTCTGAAGGGCGTCGGGAAACGCGACCCCCGCGGCGTGGACGTCGACGAGGACGGCGTCGCCGGCTTCGGGTTCGTCGATCTCGACGAGCTCCGCTGCCCGTGGTCCGTCGAGTCGCGGGATCTGAATGGCGCGCATCGTGACCATTTAACATCGCCCGGTGACGAACGCACGAGCGGCCGTACTGCTCACCGAGGAATCCGAGCCCCAACTGGTCGACGTCGAGGTCCGGGCGCCAGTCGACGCGGAGGTGCTGGTCCGGGTCGACGCCGTCGGCATCTGCCACACCGACGTCAGCGTCGCGGCGCGCTGGCCCGCACGCAAGCTGCCGATGGTCTTCGGGCACGAGGGCGTCGGCACCGTCGTCGAGACGGGGCCTCAGGCTCGGGTCGAGGCTGGTCGGCAGGTGGTGCTCACCTTCGCCAGCTGTGGCCGGTGTCCCAACTGCGTCGCCGCGAGACCCGCGTACTGCGACCACGCCACCACGCTGAACATGCGTGGTGACCGGGCCGACGACACCAGCGCCCTTCGGCTCGGCGGGATTCCGCTGCGGGGCGGCTTCTTTGGTCAATCCAGCCTCGCAACGCACGTCCTTGCCGGGCCGTCCAACACCGTCGCGCTGAATGAACCGCTCGACCCTGCGCTGGCGGCGCCGCTGGCTTGCAGCGTGCAGACCGGCGTCGGCACGGTGCTCAACGCCGCTTCTGCCGGTGCCGACGACGCGGTGGTCGTGTTCGGCGCGGGCGGCGTGGGCCTCTCGGCCGTGATGGGCGCCAGGATTGCGGGCTGCCGCGCCGTCGTGGCGGTCGACCCCAACGCCGAGCGGCGTTTGGTGGCAACCGAATTGGGTGCCACGGCGGTCCTGGACCCGACCGATGGCGACGTCGCGGCGCACCTCGCCGACCTGACCGGCGGCGGGCCTACCATTGCCGTCGACACCACCGCCCTGCCCTCGGTCATCGCCACCGCGCTGGCGGCGTTGCGATCCTGCGGCACACTGGCACTCGTCGGCCTCGGCGCGTTGACCGCCGAGCTGCCGGTCGGCCTGATCATGGCCAAGGGACTTCGGGTACGTGGCGTCGTCGAGGGCGACAGCGACCCGCACGTGTTCATCCCGTACCTCGCCGAGCTGACCCGGCGCGGCGAGCTGCCGTTGGAGCACCTGGTCACCCGGTTCGCGTTCGACGACTTCGGCGCCGCGTGGGCCGCCGCGGTGTCGGGCACGGCGATCAAACCGGTGCTCACCATGCCGCGCTGACGTGGCGATGGCTACAATTCTCCCGCCGTCGGCAAAGGTGCCGCGGAGATCGGAGCGCACGTGAAGACGAGCTCGAGGCGGCTGGCGGTACTCGACGAGATGCCACCGGGCCGGGTAGTCGAGGTCCACTCGGCGGACGGGACCAGGATCCACACCGAGGTCTTCGGCCCCGACGACGGCTACCCGATCGTGTTGGCGCACGGCATCACGTGCGCGATCAGGGTGTGGGCCAACCAGATCGCCGACCTCTCCAGGGATCACAAGGTCATCGCCTACGACCACCGTGGCCACGGTCGAAGCGGCGTTCCTCCGCTGCGCGGGCGGCGGAACGGCTACGGCCTCGACTTCCTCGCCGCCGATCTCGACGCCGTGCTGGCGGCGACGTTGGCGCCCGGCGAGCGTGCCGTGATCGCCGGTCACTCGATGGGCGGTATCGCCATCTCGTCGTGGTCGCAGCGCTACCCCCAACGGGTCCGGCAGTGCGCCGACGCCGTCGCCTTGATCAACACGACCACCGGGGATCTACTGCGCAACGTCAACTTCCTGCCCGTCCCACCGGCATTGGTCGGCGGCCGGGTGCGCGCGGCGGGACTCTTGCTGAAGAGACTGGGCGCCGCACCCTTGGTGCCGGGCTCGGTTCAACAAAGCCGACGGTTCGTCGCGGCGCTGGCGGTTGGCCGCCATGCCGATCCGGCGATCGCGGACTTCGTCTTCGACCTGTTCGCGCAGACGCCCCCTGCGGGTCGCGGCGGGTGGGCCAGGGTGCTGGTCGACTCCCTTGGACCGAAACACATCTCGCTGCGGAACCTGACCGTGCCGACGCTCGTCATCGGCAGCCGCGACGACCGTCTGCTGCCCGTCGGGTCGTCGCGCCGCATCGCCGCCGATGCGCCCAACCTGGCGTCCTTCGTCGAGCTGTCCGGCGGCCACTGCGGCATCCTTGAACAACCCGACGAGGTCAACCAGCTCCTACGCCAACTGGTCGAGTCGACTGCGGAGAAGCGCCGGATCAGTTCGTAGCCAGGTAACCGGCGACCTCGGCGGCCGCGCGCCGACCCGATCGCACCGCCCCGTCGAGGAAACCCGTCCACTCGTCGGCGGTCTCAGTACCCGCCCAGAAGATGCCGTCGACCGGTTCGCGCAGCCTGTGTCCGTAGGTCGTCCACGACCCGGGCGGCACCGCGGCGGTCGGACCACCGGGCGCGAAGGATTCGGCGCTCCACCGGTGGTCGACGTAGTCGACCGGGTTTCGGGCAGCTTCGCCGAACAGGCCCGCGAAGCACTCGAGGGCTCGGGCCCGGCGCTCCTGCGGTTCGAGCGGGTCGAAGCTGCGCGCGTCGGTGAATCCGAGCAGGACGCCGGGGCCGCCGTCGCCAGGGCTGACGTCGAACGTGATGAACACCGAACCGTCGTCGGACAAGGCCTCGCCCGACTGGCCTGCGGTGCGCCAGAACGGCGTCTCGTAAGCCGCGTACGCCTTGCTCAGATTGCCAAGCGGCCAGTTCTTCGCCAGCTCGGCGTATCCGGCAGGTAGGCCGGGCTCGAACGCGATGGCGGCCCGGTGCGCCGGTGGGACCGCGACGACCACGGCGCGCGCGGTGACCGCCCCGGCGGCGGTGTGCACGGTGACGCCGGACCCGTCGTGCTCTATGCGTTCGACGACGCTGTCGAGTCGGACGCGATCGCCGAGTGCCTCTGCCATGCGGACCGCGATCTGCTGGGTGCCGTCGGGAAAGCGGTCCTGCTGCGCGCCGCCCTTGACGTCGAGCATCGGCCCGATGCCCCCGGCGGCCTTGATGTAGTGCACGGCGTGCAGCATTGACACCTCGTTGGGCTCGCAGCCCCACGTCACCCGCGTCATGATCGCCATGAGGTCCCTGGTGCTCTTGCCCGCGTGGACCGACCGCAGCCATCCCTCGACGGTCTCGTGGTCGAGTCGATGCGCCGCGGGGGCCGTCCACGGCGCTCCGAGCGGAACCTGCTTGGCAAGGCGCTCGAATCGCCACTGAATGCGCGACACGTCGAGCAGTTCGAGGATCGACAGCTTCGGGATGGTGCTGCGGTAGGACCTGACCCGGCCGCGCCAGCGGATCAGGTTCTTGCCGACGTTGTGGGTCGGAACCGTCGTGCAGCCGAGTTCGGCGGCCAACGCGAGCACTGCGGTTTGGGTCGGTCCGACGAAGGTGGCGCCGAGGTCGACCGGCACACCGGCGACCGCGGAGGTGAAGGACCGTCCGCCGACCCGGTCACGTCCCTCCAGGACGACGACGTCGTGACCAAGTGCTTTCAGAGTGCGAGCGACCGTCAGCCCGGCAAAACCGGCACCCACGACGACGACGTCAGGACCTTGTGGATTGGTCACGTGACCAGGCTCTCACGTGCGAGGCTCGAGACGGCATCGTTCGGGCGGCCGGATCGCCGACGCACTTCGAGGCGGACCCCTATCGTGGGGCCGGTACGCGGCAGGACCAAGGAGGCTTTCAATGGACGACCAGGCGGAATACTCGGACGTGCTGATCATCGGCGCCGGCATCTCGGGACTCGGCGCCGCGTACCGCATTCACCAACGCAACCCCCACCTCAGCTACACCATCCTGGAGCGCCGCGAACGCATCGGCGGCACCTGGGACCTGTTTCGCTACCCGGGAATCCGGTCGGACAGCGACATCTTCACCCTGAGCCTGCCCTTCGAGCCCTGGACCAGACCGGAGAACGTGGCCGACGGTGGTGACATCCGCGACTACCTCACCGATGCCGCCCGACACCACGGCATCGACCGACACATCCGGTTCGACACCCGCGTCGCCTCCGCGGAGTGGGACTCGTCCACCGACACGTGGACGTTGCGCACGACGACGTCCGACGGCTCGGACAAGCTGTACCGGGGGCGCTTCGTGTTCTTCGGCACCGGCTACTACGACTACGACACGCCGTACCGGCCCGAATTCCGCGGCCTCGAGAACTTCGCGGGCGAGGTGGTGCACCCCCAGTTCTGGCCGGAGTCGCTGGACCACTCCGGAAAGCGAATCGTCGTGATCGGCAGCGGGGCGACGGCCATCAGCCTGGTTCCGGCGCTCGCCAAGACAGCAGCCCACGTCACGATGCTGCAGCGCTCGCCGACGTACATGATGTCGATGGCGCGGGTCGATCCGATGGTGGCCGCGATTCGGAAGGTGTTGCCGCTCAAGCTGGCTCACAGTGTGGTGCGGGCCCGCAACGCCGCCTTCTCGGTGCTGTCGTACGTCATGTTCCGCAAGGCCCCCAAGTTCGGTCGGTGGCTGGTCAGGAATCGGACCATCGCTGCGCTGCCCGAGGGCTACGACGTGGACCGGCACTTCAAACCGCGCTACGACCCGTGGGACCAACGGATGTGTCTGGTGTTGGACCACGATCTGTTCGACCACATCGGCGACGGCCGCGTGGAGTTGGTGACCGACCAGGTCGACCACGTCGACGCCGCCGGCATCGTGCTCGCGTCCGGCAAGCGCGTCGACGCCGACGTGATCGTGACCGCCACCGGGTTGCAGCTGCAGGCGCTCGGCGGCGTCCGCATCGTCGTCGACGGCAACGAGATCGCGCCCACCGATCGCTTCGTCTACAAGGAATATCTGCTCGAGGACGTGCCCAACATGGCGTGGTGCATCGGCTACACCAACGCGTCGTGGACGTTGCGCGCCGACATGACCGCCCGCGCGGTGGCGAAGTTGTTGGCCTACATGGATTCTCGTGGTTACACGCACGCCTATCCGCATCTGGGTGGCGTGCCGATGCAGGAGAAGCCGACGTTCGACCTGAAGGCCGGCTACATCCAGCGCGCCCCACACGCGTTGCCCAAGTCGGGTACTCGCCGGCCCTGGAACGTGCGGCACAACTACGTGCTGGACATCCTCGACCACCGCTTCGACCGCGTCGAGGAATCGATGGTCTTCGGTCGTGCCCCCGCGCAGACCACGCGGAAACCCGAAACCGACCGGGCCCAGACCGCTTAGCCCCCTTCGGTCTCCACCCCGCAGCGTGCGCCTGGAATGAAACCGGCGGTGGGCGTCGTTGACACCGGCATGAAGAAGTTCAGCATCGCCAGCATCGTCGCCTCCGGATTCGCCGCCGCCCTCTTCGGGCTGGCCGCACCCGCGAGCGCCGACATCGACCATCACCAGTGGGTCAACGACATTCAGCAGCGCGCCAGTGTCGGCTCGGTCACTTCGATCGTAGGCAACGGCCGCTAACCCACGCTTGACGACGAAGGGGTACCCGGTGATCGGGTGCCCCTTCTTCATGCCTCGAGCGACGGTAGTGGGCCCAGCATTTTCGATGGAATGCTCGCGGGCGACCAGGATCAGCGCCGACAGCACGATGACCATGACGTCTCCTTCTCGACGTGCGTTCGAACCCCTGAGGGTGAACGCCGTCGAGCGGAGAATGATTACGTCGGCATCCTTGCTAGTCCGCCACAGTCAGCCCGGCGGCAGGGCGGCTCGTAGAACCGTTGAGTTCGCGTTCGGCTGCGATCCGTGCGGCGTGGTCTTCGGTGCGGGTGGTCCTGCGGCGCGGCATGGTGAGCCCGGTGGTGTGCGGTGCGGGCCTGCCCGTCGTCGTCACTGTCGTAGTGGGTGCACTGAGCTCGGGGAAGAGTAGTCGGCTGCCCGGTGTGGTGAGGTGTTCCCGGCCGTCGGGTGCGGTCCAGATGACGGTGCCGTCGTCGAGCTGCTCGTCACGCCAACCACTCTCACCGCCCCAGAACGTCTTCAGCAAGTGGTGACAACGACATAACAGAATACGTTCTAACGAGGGAGTTGCCCGGCGACGTCACCTGACGGCGGGCAGGCTCGGGTCGTCAACGACCTTCGGGTGGTCGAAGTCCGCCCACTGGTTGTAAAGACCGTCCTTCTCGAGGACCCGACCGTTGCTCAACTCGATGCGTTGTTTGCGACGAATCAGCTTGTTGGCTAGCTGCTCAATTTCGGGCCAGGCTTGATCAAGCACCGGGAACCAACCGGGGAGAGGCGGCGTGACCGGCGGTCGGTTCTCGGGCATCGGTTGCCCTGAATTCTGGGCTTCTTCGGCCGCATCGGCCCAGGCGTCAACGTCGTTGCCGAACTGCTTCTCGTAGAACTTCCAGTCGAAGAAACTTTGTGTCTGGAGGATCTCTATAGCTCGTTGCATCGTCGGGTTGCCCTCCCAGCGCGCCTGTGTCCAAGGCCCCGCCCAGGTCATAAAGGCCCGATCAGCGGTTTGTATGTCGGTGGAGGTCTCTTGCAACTGCTTCACCGGGTCCGTCAGGTTGATATATGTGACGTATCCGCCGCGGCGCAGGGCTGCCACGGCGTGCCCAGCCTCATGGAATGCGGCGCGGATTCGCACCTGCTCGAGCTTCATGAGTTAAGCCTAGAACGTTGGGTTACGGACCGACGCAAGCCGTGAAGGGCCCGAAAGTTGCGATAACCAGCACATCCACTAAGGAGGACAGGATGCGAAGTATGAAATCTTGTCCAGTCGCAGCGACACACCATGCCCTACAGCAAGGATCGCGTCGCGTTAGGCGGACACTCATACAATCTGGCTGACGTGCCATCATCCATTGTTTCTTTGTAGCGTGCAGGCGGGGCAAGCATGAACCTAATTGATCGAATTTCCGCCGCTCTCGACAGCAAGAGCGTCCGAATCGACGCAAACGTCTTCGAAGAGTGCGCAACAGACCTGTTGCAGGATCTGTACCCCAATCTTGTAGCTGTGAGAGGAGGGTCGGATAGCGGACGAGACGCAGACATCCTCAACGGAACGGGTGCACCGCCGACCCGTATGGCGATAACGTCCTCGCGCACCTACGAAGGTGCGAGGAAAAATTTGAGATCGTCAATGGATTCGCTAGAACAGCACGCAATGCCGGGGAAGACGATCGTATCGGTCAGCCTTGCCGAGTTAAATCAAAGCAAGCGCAAGAAGCTGGAGGACTTAGCCGCTAGTCGCGGGTACAAACTCGAAGCTATTCTTGATCGAGCCTTATTTGCAGATCGACTCCGGCTCAGTGGTGATTGGCGAGAGAAACTGCTTGGTCTGCCCGGCGGACCCTTTTCACTATCGAAGTATTCGGCTCGCCGGAATGTCGAGTCTCGAGATTTCGACATCGTAGGCCGCACCGAAGACCTGGACACGATAAAAAACTCGGCCGAAGACATACTACTTTACGGCGTTCCTGGAGTGGGTAAATCTGCAATTTTAGAGAAAACCGAAGGACTCTATTTTGTCGATGGTACGCCCACCGCCGAGCGGTTAATGGACGACGTGATGACAACTCAGCCGAGCATTCTCGTTGTCGACGATGCGCCACGCCGCATGAATCTGTTGGAAGACTTGCAACAGATTCGGCGTCACGAGGGACTCCCGTTTCGAATAATTGCCGTCTGCTGGCCGCATCAACGCGAGGAATTAGCCATCAGCCTTGCATCGGCACTCGAGATGCAGGTGTTGCCACTGATCCGGCAGGATGTCGCCAAGATCATTCGCGATGCCGGCATCACACGTGAGTCGCTCGTAGGTCGGATCCTTGATCAGGCGAAGGGAAGACCGGCTTGGGCTTCGCGCCTAATTGATTTAATCAAAGGCGGGGTGGAATGGCGCGAGGTTCAGACGGGTGAAGCCATAAGGGGCGAGATTTCCCGGTACCTAATCCGCGCCGGAATTTCGAAGGAGGCAAGAGATGTACTGGCCGCCATTGCAATACTAGGCACCGCCGCGGAGAGCGACATAGCCTCGGTGTCCAGCCAGCTAGAGATATCAAGGACGACCGTTCGCCATTTGATCGATGACTTGGCGGTCGGCGGATTGTTAGACGTTCGCCAGCAGTGGACGCCGCAAGCGAACCGCGAAAACGTTTACGGTGTCGAACCGCAAATTCTCGCTACGAGCATAGTGGTTGATGCATTCTTTGGTCCGCGCCCAGCAGTTGTGCCACTGGCCGAATTGTTCGAAGCGTGGCCGTCGAAACAGGACTCGATCACATTACATTGCATTCGGGCCGCACTTCTGGGCGTAAACGGCGCCTACCCTGTAGCTCGATCATTATTCTCCGCGATGAGCAATCAGGGTGTCATAGGCGTGGGATCTGACATATATCGACACTACTTACACCTCGGCGCAAACGAGGCCCACGAAGTGATAGAGCGGGCACTCATTGAGTGGGAGCGATCGAATAACGATACGCAGTTGCGGCGCCAAGCGATTTTGGATCAAGTCGCCACGTACTTTGCAGATGCCATACGGGATATGGACCTATATTCGGTAGTCGACGATGTGATGTCGTTTGCAAGCAAGGTCGGCGACCAAGGCTTAAAGAAACGGCTTCTTGCGGGATTCATCGACCAAATAAGAAACATAGCAATCCCCGACGGATCAATAAATCTAGCTCCCCTACTTCGTATATGGCAGCAGGTGAGCGACTGGATTGCTGGTGAACCGTCTGCTGACACAGCAAGCTTACGTACGACGCTATTGTGTGAGCTGCTTAACCCTGCCTTTGAATCCAACACCCTTAGTCCAGAGGACCGTCGACTCTTGCGGCTTTTCTCCGTCGTTCTACCTGCCGAATCCATGGCGATGTTTAACGATCAAATTTGGTCATCATATAGTTCGACCGCTTCGAATCCAGACCATGGCGAGCTTACTCAATTGACTGCACTTTTTAGGCAGTGGGCGCTGATTGCGCGCGGTTTTAGCCCGGGATTCGGTCGAGAGATATCCCAAGAGCAGATGGGCGAGGCGAAACTACTGGCCGGTGCTTTGGCGGATTACATAATGGCAAATAGCAACGACTTTCCGGGCATTAGGGCGACTGTCCGAACCTTCTCGAAAGAACTCGGTCGCGAGTTCACTGAGCGGGATCCCCTTTTAGCCGCCATTTTCTTGGTGTCCGACGAAGGCGCTGATTGGCATGCGCGTAAGTCGGCGTCCGAGCGAGCGCTACAGCGCGAAGTGCAGCGAGGGATGGTGCAGCCTCAAGAGTTCATGAGTCGTCTAGTCGACATTCGGCGCCACATGTCCGATTGGGACCACCATTTAGGCAGTCCCATGTTCACGCTTTTCCGGATAATCGCGCAAACAGGATCGGATGCGCTGCCTTTGGCCCGGATTGCTGTCGAGAACAAAATGTTTCCTGAAGCCGGGCCTTTAATTACTGCTGCGCTCGCTCAATCAGATGTCGACAGCGAAACGTTGACTGCATGGCTCGACGAGACTAGTTCGGTGCGGCAGTTTGTGGTGGGATACGCACTCGCATCTACAATCAATCCCTACGTCGACCGCGTTTTACCTCACCTCACCCCTCATGACGTTGGTGACTTATTGGCGCCAGTTGTCACAGATGAATCGGCAGTGGCGATTGCTTCCAGGCTAATTGAACACGAAAATCAAGCAGTCCGTGCGAGTTATGCCAGTGCACTAATTCTGAGCACCGACGGATCTCTGGATTCGGCTATTCCTTCGGACATGGTGCCCCGAGTGCTGGAAGCGCTGAAAAGCGTAGTCGTCGCAGAACTGCCTCACGGGCGACACAGTTCTTACTTTCTTGACCGGCTGATATCAAGCTATCCCGCTATCTATGAGCACTTGTTCGAGAATGCGATGGGATTGCCTTCCAACGCCGATATCTATAAGGCCCTACAACCGTTCGAAGATACTGCACCGATGCTCGGTGCCGCGGCGAAGTCACGGCTATTCCTGAGTTGCGGGGAGGGCACGCGGGAAAGACGTCACGTGCTGGCAGTCCTGAGTGGCAACGATATCGCCTGGCTAGAAAGCCTGCTCGAAGGTAATCATGTCGAGGTTGAGCAGGTCGAAACACTATTCAACGGGCTAGGTTCTCCTGTCCCGATCGAGGCTTTGGCGCGCTTGCTCGCACCACGGGGCGTAAGCCCGCTGTCGATAGCTGTGAGGGTTGAACTTGGTTCGCAGTGGGGCGAGGAACATGAACGGGTGCAGGGATACCTAGAACAGATGCTTCTCCTCGCCGAATCGGATGATCGAGACGTCGCAGCGGTCGGGTCAGCAGGCGTGCGGCATTACGAACCGCGGCTTGAGGAGGCACGCGCTAGGTTTCGAGAGGCCCAAGTCAGAGGCGATCTGTAGCAGCAGCGACCGGGACAGTCGCGTCCTCGAAATTCTTCTGAGGCCCCGCAAAAAAAATGTCGCGACTAACCAAAGGGAGTCGCCCCACCCCCCACCCAACATTCTTGGGGTGGGGGTCCCGAACAGGGTGCACCGACCGGCTGCTGACGGATGGTGCGGCACCCCGACCGCGAGGAGTCCGGACGGGGTGCCGCGGTGCCGGACCCGACCCGGATGGCATTCTGCGAGTCCGGCACGCCTGGACGCGCCCGCCGCAACGCATGCGACGCCCAGGTGGGTCTAGGTCAGTAGAACCATCCGACGGGCCGGTCGATATCGCTCGGGGTCGCGGCGTGACCGATTTCGGACAGGGGCACCACAGCGTGATCGGGCACCTTGGCCAGAACATCGGCCATGGCGTTGTCCGCTGAGATCAGCTCAATCCATGCACCGCGTCGGGCCGGGGCCAGTGCGCCGCGGTCGATTGCGGCGTCGACAGACGCTTCTACCTTCTGGCGCGCGGCGGCCGCCACGGCTTGGCGACCGGCTGCCGCGTCGCGTTTGAGGGCTTCGTGGAGATCGTGGTCGACGAGGTCCATGCCGCTTCGTCGTGCGGCCGCGGCGACGGCGGATGGCTTCGCGGGGTCGAAAGCCTCGGCCTGGGCGGCGAGGTCCACGACG
Organism: Mycobacterium sp. AT1; assembly: GCF_002043095.1. Classification (GTDB taxonomy): domain Bacteria; phylum Actinomycetota; class Actinomycetes; order Mycobacteriales; family Mycobacteriaceae; genus Mycobacterium. Next base: position 146,511 of record NZ_MVOC01000010.1, read on the forward strand.
GTGTCGATTACGAGTTCGGTATCGGCCTCGCCAGGTTCTGCCTCGGGCAACCCGAGCAGTTTGATCAGCTCGGCCTCTTGGGTGTCGTTCAGTGTTAATGCCATTGTCGTGCAATTCCTTCCGCGCTGCTAGTCGCTGAGTCCGTTGATTCGCTTTGCGGCGTATGGGCGGTCGATCGCTATGGCTGGCACGGCGTAGGCCTGCACCCATTTGCCGCGCTTGTGGCGGTCGTCTATGACCTCTGTGACCAATCCCGCGGACTCCCATCCGATGGTGCCGACCGTGCCCTGTTGCAGGGTGTAGGCGGTGCCGATCGGTACGCGGGGGTTGGCGAACATACCGTTGGTGAACCCGGCCGATTCGAGCATGGCGTCGAGGTTCTCGGCGTAGGCCGTACGCAGTTGCCGGGCTTGTTCCGGGTGCACGATGAGAAGATCGTGGGTCACGCCGAGTTCCTCGAGGTCGGCCATTTCCTGCACCTCGGCGAAGTGGGCGGTGGGCCGATTCGCCGACGACGTGAGGTCGGTGAGGGGGCCCACAAAAGTCAGGTCGCTCCAACCGGATGCCGTCGTGAAGGTGGCGATACCGGCAGCACCGACTTTGGCCATGAGGCGCGCGTCGAGCTTGCGGGCGATGGTGTTGGCGAGCTGGGTGGTCTGCTGGTCGAGGTAGTTGACGGTATTGCGGGTGATGGCGGTGTCGTCAATGAAGAACTTGCCGCCCCAGTCCTCGACTACGGCGAGCTGAGGGTCCGGGTCGACACCTTCGACGACGCGGTACTCCGCGCCAGGGGTCCGCATCTCCACGTCGCTGCTGTAGAAGTCGGATGCCTGCACGGAGTGGAACAGGATGCCGCCGCCGATGACCGGCGTCCCTAACTGGCGCAGGAACTTCGGCAGCAACAGGACTTCGTCGGCGAGGCGGGCGATGTGCGCCTGGATGATAGAGGGGGTTCGGAGGGCGGTGTCGACGGATAGGACGCGGCCGTTGAGTTCGGGGACGAGTGCGCTAGGCATGGTGGCAGCTCCTTGGGGCGTGTCGAGCGTTGGCGGCAGGGTGACGGGGAGACACGGTCATCGGTCAGGCGGGCCAGGCGATCTCGGCGACGGCACCGGCGGCGACACCGGTAACGGCGTGCCCGATCACGGTGCCGGTGCTGGCAGTGACGACCCCGGCGGCGGCACCGACCTGAACCGCAGCACCGGCAGTGATGCTTGCCTCGGCCATCACCCGGACGACCCCGCCGCGGGCCACGCGCACCAACTGGCCGGTGGCCGCGTCGTTGGCGGCAACACCGAGGGCGACGACACCGGTACCGGCGGGGGCGACTGCGATGTTGCCGTTGGCGTCCCGATTGCCACTGACCCGCACGATGCGCCGGACGGTGACGGGTGCGGTTGCTGAGGCGGTGATGGCCTCGCCGGGGGCGTAGACCCATGGCTGGGTGATGACGGTGCTCACGCTGGTGTCCTTTCGTGGGAGATGCTGCGGGTGGAGCGTGTTCGGCGGGCGCGGGCCAGTGCGACGGCGCGGGCACGTTCGGCTGCGACATCGGGCGCGGAGGCGATGGCGATGCGGCGGCCGGATGCGGCGACGTCTACGCCGTAGAGGCGGCATACGTCGTCGAGGGATTCGAGTTCCTTGACCGCGGGATGGGTGGCACCGAGCAGGGCGACGCCGATGAGGACGCACTGCCAGGTACGGCCGGTGCGGTCGGTGTGGTTGAGCAGGCACTCCACCGAGCGTTGTGGGTAGGCGCGTGCCAGCACGCCCGCGATGGCGCGCGGGACACCGGCGAGGGTGCCGGTAAGTGTGTTGCCGCCGTCGGTGATCCGCAGTGCGGTCACGGTGCCGAGGGCTGGGCTGGCGTCGCGCATCGGCCCCTGGTGGCCGAGGTGCAGGATCGGGGTGGCGATCCCAGCGGTGTGCGCCTCGACGATCGACAGAAGGTCTGCGGGTGTCACCGTCCACGGCCCGGTCGATGCGTCATGCTCACCGCAGTGCAGCAGCGGCACGTTTGGGATGGACGTCACGTTGACCGGCACTACCTATCACCGGCCCTGTCGTGCCGCATGGGCGTCGACGGATGCAGCGCTGACGAGCCACCGGCCACCGGCGCGACGGACGTCCAGGCGGCCGCGGCGGACGAGATCGCGAACCCCGTTGGGTGTAATTCCCAACCGTCGCGCAGCCTCCGCTGTACCGATGTCGCTATGCGAGCCAGCGTGCACCCAATCACGTTGTGTGTCACAGACGCTGGCGGTGTCAACTGGCGATTTGGACAGTTTCGGGAGGTAGCCGGCACTGGCGTTCGTCGATCCCGGCTCGGTGGAATCGCCAGCGGCGCGGCGCAGTTTCGTGGTCAGCGCAACCAGTTTGGGTGTCGGCGTGGACGTGGTGCGGTTTCCGTCGGCGTCGCGGCGGGCGGCCAAGACTTCGGCGAGCAACTCCAGGCCACCTGCTATGAAGTCGACCTCGGCGGGGTCGAGAATCACCGCGCCGGGCGGCACCCGGATCACGACATACCCGCGTAAATCGTAAGTTCGTCGGCAATGGCATCGATGAGGTCGGTGATACCGATACCGGTGCGGTCGCGGTCCAGGACACCGCGGGTGGTCTCGGTCAACCGCCACACCGTCAACTCGATTCGCGGGCGCGTCATGCGGTCATCGCGCGACTTCCAATCGGCGAGTACCGCGCCGAGTTCGGTACGCAGGTCGGCGCGAGTATCGGTCCCGGGTGTCCGGTGCAGGATCGCCAGCGCGACGTCGACTGGCAGGTTGCAGATGCCGCAGTCGGTGCAGCGTTCCGCTGCGGTATCGATGGCATCGGGCACGCCCCCGCCGTCGCGGCGCAGTGCCCACAGCGCGACAGTCAGCGCGTCGCGCCGGATTCCGACGCGGAGCCGCACCTCCAACGGGTCGAGGTCGACCGGCACCGGGTGGCCCAAGCGGGCGGCCTGCGCCTCAGCGACACGATGCACCAGGGCTTCCTCGGCAGCGTCGTCGGCCGGTCGGCGACTCGAGTGGTCACTCATGGGATCTCCTTGCGTGGGTTGGCAACCGGTGCGCAGCGGGCGCACAGGCCGGTGATCGTGGCGGGTTGCCCGCAGACAGGGCACCGGGCGACGGCGCGGGCCGTGGCATAACCGACGGCGAAGCCGACCATGACGCGGACGGCGTCGAGCAGAGCGAAGGTCATTGGCCCGGTCATCGCGCGGCCTCCGACGGCGGCTCGTGGATCGGCTCGGTGATATCCCGGCCTACCGGCGGCGGCGTCGTGCCGTGGCCGCAGCGCACCGCCGGGTCGACCGGTGTGCCGTCTGTGGCCAGCCGCCAGCCCGTCGGCCCACAGCTATGGCAGGCCAGGATCGCAGCGGCCCGCGCCGTCCGGGCCGCCTGCTTGGCAACGCTCACACGACTCATGAAGCTTCCTGTCGCTGCGCGGCGCTGCGGGCGCTGGGGCTTTTCATTCGCGCGTGCGGTCGTGGGGTTACTGCGGTGTCCCCGATTTGCGTAACCACATCGTGAAGCTGCGGCAGCGGGATACGTCCGTCTTGCACGCATGTGCATGACGGGGATGTGTAGTCCGTAGGTGGGTTGTCCTTTGTTGCACCAGGACCGTGCATGACACCTTGCACGGCCGCGGTGCAAGGTGCGGGGTGCTGATGTTGCACAAAAAACCGTGCAAGGTCCGCACTCGCGATCTTGCACCGGAACCGTGCAAGGTGGCCGATCGGTTCATGCACCGGTTCCGTGCATGACGAGATCGTGGATGTTGCACTGCTGCCGTGCATGATTGCGGTCACTGCACAACCTCCCTTGCTGGCTTCGATGGCACGGCGATCGGCGGCGTGCAACGCAATAGCTCTTCGTCTGTGAATCGGCGGCCACCGGCACACACCACGTACGCGCATCGCCGCGGTATCAGCTGCCCGTCGCGCAGATAGCTACGGATAACCAGGCGGTGGTCCTTTACTGCCCGGTCGATTGCTCGGGACGCGGGCTCGCGATTGCGGCCCCATCCGAACTGCTCTGACATCTGTGCCGCCGACGTTTCCCACGCGGGTTTGTTCGGTGCGCTGACCCGTGACAGCAGGTAGGCCACGACTACGAGCCCGTCTGAGCCCTGCGCGTCATCGTGCGCGCCTACGCGGAGCAGGTCATCGGATAGCCACGTCACGCCCTTTCGCATGGGGTCGCCGACCACATGAATAGGGTTTCTCTTTCCCACTGATCACACCCAGTCGTTCACGCCGCTGGCGGCGTTACGCTGGCCGGTATCCATTGGCGTGGTGAATGTTCGGCTCGTCCCCCGCGCGTCGGGCCGTTCGTTTCTCACGATGAACCGCCGTCCGCACCGGCGGCCCGCGCCGGGCGCAGCAGTTCGGCCAGCCGGGTGCGTTGTTCGTCGGATAGCGGCGGGGCGGCGTCGACTACGCGCCGCACCCACGCGGCGCCCTCTGGTGATAATTCGGCTGGTTCCGTCGGTGCGGTCACGACGGAACCACGGGCACGACCAGTGCTTCGACGGCGTCGAGGTCGACCCGGATCAGCTTCGGGCCGGTGCGGTACCCCTCAAGGCGGCCCTGCTGGACCCACCGCCGGATCGTGTAGGGGTGAACGCCGCAGTATTCAGCGGCGACTTTTGGGGTGACCAATCGCGGGTGTGCAGCGACATCGCGGGAATCGGGTTCGGGCATGGGAGGCCGACCTTCTCAGGGTTCGGCTTGCGGCCCAGTGCAAACGTGTTCGTCTCAATCCCGGTCGAGTGGGCGACTCGCAACATACCGCACACGTGCGGCGATATGCACGCACCGCCCGTCAGGGACGGCTTAACCGATCGGGCTTCCGCACTGTGAATCCAATCTCCCCAGCTGCAATTCTGTCGATGAAGTAGGCACCCTGCAGGCCGTACAACCCCGATCGTCCCACCGCCTCGAACAACTGGCCGCGGTCACCCGTCAGCGGCTCCAACGCCCAACCGCCGCGACGAAACGGCATGTAGGAATCTGCATTTCGGTTCAGGTCACCGTTGCCGTCGCGGTAATGCACAACCCACCCCGACGTCGTCTCAATCACCTCTGCGAGCAGATCCCCGCGGTCGGTCCGACACGTGATGACCCGCGCACGCCGTCGGGCCTCGCCGCCATTTCCGATCAGCGTCTGGACTTCGGCGGCGATAGTCGGATAGTTCTCGTCGAATACAACTTGGCTCACAAATCGGCTAACGGCAGGGGCCGCGATCACTTCCACACCGCCGATACCCTGTCGGGGTGGAAGACCCTGCCGCCCTTGCCGACCGGTGCGACCGTGAACTCCACGAGGACGTCGATCACCGCGCGTAGCCGGTCCGGCGACAGCGCCCGCACCCGCGCCGTGACCTCGGGTGTACCCAGCGGTAACCCGTCGAATACCCGTAACCGGTCCTGATCCATCTGGCGGCGTTCGATTGCGTCGAGCTTCTCGGTCACGCGTTCCTTGCGGGCGGCCAACCTCCGGCCGTCAATCACGCCGTCGTCGTACTCGGCTTCGGCCTCCCGAATCTGCGCGTACAGGCGTTGCTTTTCGGCGCGTAACTGCTGGGCCTCGACGGCGTCATGCTGGGCGACCTTAAGCAGGTCCACCGCATCTGGGCGGGCCAACCGCTCGGCGACTGCGGCGTCGATCAGCGGCTCGACAAGCTCGGCGCGAACGCTGACACCCATGCAGTTCTTGCAGCGGTACGCGATCCGCTTCTTGAGGTCCTCGTACCCCGACAGGTGTCCGCCGCAGCCCGGCTTGCCGCATCGCAACACACCGGTGAGCAGGTGTCGGCGGACCGTCTTGCGGCCCGGGGCGCGGCCCGGCGCGTCGAGGATCGCCTGGGCGGCCCGCCACGTCTCCTCGTCCACCAGTGGCGGCCATGTGCCCGCGCCGACGATCTCGCCGTTGTGGTCCCGCAACCCCGCGTTGCGCGGCTTGCGTAGAAATAGGCTCACCGTCGATGCCGACCACGGCTTGCCCGTCAGCCCGTGCGCACCGGCGGCGTTCCACTCGCGGGCGATGTCGCTGATCGAACCGCCCGACAGGATCGACTCGTACGCCTGCTTCACCAACGGAGCGGTCACCGGGTCGGGGGTGCGGCTACCGTCATAAGTGAACCCGAATGCGTTGCGCCACTGTGGCTCTCCCCTTGCAGCCTTCTGCTGTGCGGCTCGCTTCTGCCGATCCGACTTGTGCTCGATCTCGTGGCGCGCGACCGCACCCTTCAGGCGCGCGGTCAACCGGCCCTGTGCGGTGGACAGATCGACGTCGCCGGACGCGGTCGCCAGCGCCAACCGGTGCGCGTCGGCGAGGTCCATGAACGCCTCTAGCTCGGTCGGCCGCCGGTGTAGCCGATCGAGATCCCAGGCGACCACCGCGCCGATCCGGCCGTCGCCGATATCGGCCAATAGACGCTCATAGGCGGGCCGCTTCTTGCCCGTCGAAGCGCTGACGTCGTTATCGACATATTCGATCGGCGTCCAGCCCTTCGAGGCGCACAAGGCAACACAGTCCTCGCGCTGGCGTGCGACGCCAAGCGCCTGCCCGGACGGATCGGACGATATGCGTAGATAAACGGCGGCTTGCATCACGCGTTCCATACGTAGACAGAGCCGTCCGCGCGCACAAGGAAGACCTCAATCTCAAGCGTGGTCATCGCCTCGCCAATTTCACCCAGTAAGTCGCGATACCGCGGCTTGTCGGGCAGACCAATCGCAACTTGTGCCGCCGGGAACTTGTAGCGAGTCCGCAACGTGGTCAGTAGCGCCTTCGCTAGCCAGGGGTCCGGGGACTGCGCTTTCTTGGGCCGCCCTGCGTTTGGCCCGCGCGCGTAGACGGTCGGGGGATAGCCCTTGACCTCTATGAACAATTGCCGCCCGTCGCGCTCGGCGATGATGTCGACACCGTGCGCCTGCGAGGCGGTGTCGGCCAAGGCGATGACCCTTGCACCGTCTGCGACCAGCTGAGCGGCGATTGCCGCCTGGACATTGCCCTCCCAGCTCGGATCGTTGCGCAGGTGGTCTTCTACTTCCGCCATAGTTAAAACGTACTACAGACAATTGATGGTGCTTTCGGCAGAGACATTTCAGGTTGGACGCCGCCGTCGGCCCGCACGGCCACGGAATCGTGTGGTCGAGGTCTGAGTGGGTCGCGGGCACGCTGCAGCCGGGGAAGCGGCACGTCATGTCTCGGCAGCGGACGAAGTCTGCCAGTTTCTTCGACGGGCGGTAGTGGGGTTCTGGTGGCGCTTGCCCGGGGTGGACGATCGGGGTGATGGTCGCCCCGATTGCGGCGCGGCAGGCGATCGCTCCGGGGAGGAACTGGGCACCCATCATCGCCGCCGGCCGCAGGTTGGCCAGCTTGCCGGGGGCGGGGGTGAGGGCCGCGGTCAGCGTGAGCTCGCGCAGCGGGCGGCCGAACATCGCCGGTGATTCACCGTCGAGGGCGGTGCGCTCGTCGGTCGACTCATGCGGTGCGGCAGCCTCGTTCGTAGTGTCAGCGGGATCGGCGTCCACGGTGCCGGCCGGTGCGGGCGCGGTGGGTGCCGGCTCGGGCGCAGACGTCGGCGGCGTGGCGGTGGTGTCCGCGCTCGCGATCACGTAGACCACCACCCCGGTTGAAGGCGGGTTCTCACCGCCCGGGCAGTCGTCGGACTCGCACAGACACGCCAGGCGGTCGTTGCCGTGAGAGAGGGCGCCGATGGCATCGGCCCGGCGCTGCTCGGCGGTGCGCGGATCAGCCGGACACACGGTGTCGGCCAGTCCTCGCAACCGGGCCTCGAACGCCTTCGCGTCGTGGGCGAACAAGGTCGCGTAGACGGTGGCCAGGCCGCTGCCGTCCTCCTCGATGCTGACATCGACCGACCGACTTCGGGCCCTGGTCTCGGTGCGGCGTACCGCGTGGGGGTCTACCTGGGCGACGTAGGCGTCGAGGGTCTTCTGGGTCTTGTCCACCGACATCGGTTCCCAGGTCCCGAACGCCTCGGCCAGTAGGGCGTCGAGAGCGCGCAGCGCGTCGGGGTCGACGACCAGGGCTCCGCGTTGCACCACGGTCCGGACCAGTTGGTAGGTGATCAGGCCGTCGGCGAAGATCGCGGCGACCTGGGGGAAGCGTTCGTGCAGGGCGACGGCGATGAGGAGTTGGTTGGAGGCGGCGCCGGGGGTGATGCGTTGGGTGGCTCCGACGTGGGCGGCGACTGCGTCGAAGTTGTCCAGGCACCATTGGTCGCGATCCGCAGACCCGGACGCGGCGTAGGCTTCGGCGAGCATGGCGGCCACCGCCGCGACCTTGCGGGCGCATGCGGCGGACTCCACCCGCGTCCACGCCGAGAGCGCCCCGGCACCTGAGGGGCCGGTCGTCGCGTCCACCAGACTGTTGAACATGATCTCAGTTTATGACGTCGGTACGACGAAAGTCGTTCTGCTACAAGCGTTCTGTGGATAACTCACCAGCCTGTGGACAACCCCGCCCAGGTCGCCAGAAATGTCGGAGCCGCGTGCTAGAGCCGTTGACCCAATTGGAACGTTAGTCCGCGACCGTCAGCCAGTCGGTGAAGCCCGACGGGTCGTGACGGCCAAGCGCGCCGTGCTCGAAGAGTCCCCAGCCCTCGACGGGTGCGCGATTGCCTTCGGTGCACAGCGCCCGGCCGACGTGGTCGATCACGCCGAAACCGGCCCGTCCTACGATCGCGGGATCGGTCATGTCGTAGGTCAGACGCTCGGTGAACTTCGCGCCCTTCCACATGCCGTGGATCCAGTCCGAGTCGCCGCCGTAACCGCCGCCGACGTGAATCGGCACGGGCAGTTTGGATTCCACCTCGAAGTGCACCGGCGACCCGTCGAGCGCGGTGGCGTCGACGCTGGCGCCGGTCGGGATGCGCGTCCCCGAGGTGTAGTGAATCTTGACGCGCGGCCACCCCAGTTGTTCGACGCGCCCGTCCTTCCAGATCCGCTTGCAGTCGTTGAGCGAGCGGAACCCGCTGGGATCCTCCTGAATGATGAGCACGATCGAGAAGTCCTCGAACGCCATCGGCACGTACAGCCACCACATGCCCTCGAACGGCGGATCGGCGGGGCGCCCGGCGGGGTCGGCCTCCCCGACGGGCCGGATGCCCCACGACCGGTCGCGGCTGCCGATCCAGGTCGACGGGTCGACGGTGATCTCCTCGCCGTCGATCGCGAGATGTCCGCTCCACGAACCCAATTGCGCGAATCGCTGGGCGTCCAAGGTGATTCGGTTACCGGCCCGGAGGAGGTGCCGTTGTTCCTGGACGACGTCGAACAGCCCGTTCCAGGTGAGGTCGACCGCGATTCCGTCGGTCTCGTCCATGACGATCCGCAGCCGGTGCAGCGGCTCCTGAACCTCGACACGGTATCCCAGGACGTGCTGGTTGAGGCGGTCGTGGTCGATGGCGTCGGAGACGTGCACGGCGGTCTGCACGTCACCGCGGCGAACGAGCACGAAGGCGTCCTTCACCCCCAGGTTCGGGTAGTACCCGATGCCGGTGATCAGGAAGATGTCGCCGCTGCGGTCGTGGGCGTTGAAGTAGGACCGGTCGTAGAAGTTGCGGTCCGAGGACTCTGGCTGTGCGATCGGCTGCGGAACCTGGTGCAGCGGAAACTCGTCCATGGGGCTGAGCATCAGTTGACTTCTCCAATCAGCCGCTTCAGCAGCGACGCGTGATAGAACTGCGACTCGACGTCGTCCGGCTTCTCCATCTCGCCAAAGTGCACCCGTCGGGCGCTGGTCCGCATGAACACGCAGCACCAGATCACACCGGAATACACGTAGAACCAGTCCAGCGCGCCGAGGTTGGTGCCGGTCAGTTCCTCGTAGGTCGAGCGCACGTCGTCCTCGCGCAGCACGTCGGGCAGACCTGGCAGTCCGGCCAAACCTGCCAACTCTTGAAAGACCATGTGGGCGAAGATGATCCAGGACACGTCGAGTTCGCGTGGACCGACGGTCGCCATCTCCCAGTCCAGCACGGCGACGGGCCGGAAGTCCTCGTAGAGCACGTTGCCGATCCGCGAGTCGCCCCAGGCCAGCACGGGCCGAGTCGCCGCGACGTCGTCGGGGAAGTGCTGCTCCAGCCAGGCCAGTGCGCGTTCGACCAATGGCGAGCGACCGATGTCGGACACGGCGAATTCGTACCAGTCCTTCAGCCAGGAGAAGTGTCGGCGCAGCGGGGTGCCACCGGGTGGGTCGACCTCGGCGAGGAAGGCGAAGGTGTTCTCCGCGTTGGGGATCGAATGCAGTTTTGCCAGCACCTCGACGGTGGAGTCCTGGAGCTCACGCTGCTTGTCGGCGGGAGCGTCGGCGAACCAGTTGCCGCCGAACGTATACGGCATGACGTCGGGTGGCACTACGCCGTCGGCGAGGTCCATCAGGAAGAACGGCGTGCCGAGCACCTCGCCTGTTTCCTCCAGCCAGCGGACGCGGGGGACGGGCACGTCGCTCAGCTCGCCGACCAGTCGGATGACGTCGAACTGATGGTCCATTCGATAGGTCGGGAAGACCGGCACGTCCGCGGCGCTGGGGGCGACGCGGGCCACCCACTTCTGCGTCGTGGTACGGCCGTCCTGCTCCCATTCACCGGTCAGGATGATCGTCTCCGACGACATTCCGTTGGCGTCGACGCTGCTTTCGACGGTCACCGTGGGCACGGCCCCTCCGGGGAGGACGGTGGCGAGCCACCGTGACATCACCGCGGGAAGGGTGCTGCTGTCGCGGGAGCTGTGCTGGAGTCGGCTGACGTCTTCGACAGCCGGGTCATTCGCCACGGTTTACCCCTTCGAGTAATTACGATACGGTGAGTAGCGTTATGAAAGCAGACGCGAGTGGCGTTGTCGAGACCCCGAACGTGGGGCGTCCTCGCGACCCACGCATCGACGCTGCCGTACTGGGCGCGGCGGCGGACCTGCTTACCGAAGTTGGCTACGCGAATCTCACGATGGCCGCGGTCGCCGAGCGGGCCGGCACCACCAAGACGGCGCTGTATCGCCGATGGTCCAGCAAGGCCGAATTGGTCCACGAGGCAGCCTTTCCCGCGGCGCCCACCGCACTGACGACCCCCGAAGGCGACATCGGCGGCGACGTACGCGCCATGGTCGCCGCCGCCCGCGACGTGTTCACCAGCCCGGTGGTCCGGGCCGCGCTGCCGGGCCTCATCGCAGACATGGCCGACGACGCCGACCTGCACGCCCGCGTCACGAGTCGGTTCGTGGGACTCTTCGGCGTCGTCAGGGACCGGCTCGACCGCGCCGTCGCCCGCGGCGAGGTGCACGCCGACGTCGACCCCCAGCGGATGATCGAGATCATCGGTGGGGCAACGCTTTTGCGACTTCTTCTCGACCCCGGCGGGTCGCTGGACGACGACTGGGTGGAGCAGACCGCCGCGATCGTCAACCACGGCGTCAAGGCCTAGCCCAGAACTGGTCGACCGACGGCGTCGAAGGGCGAAGCAGTACCGTTGTCAGCATGTACGTGCAGCTGACCCTGAACGACGAGGACGGGGTACCCGAGGTGTACTCCACGCCGCCGTGGACCGACGACGCCGACGGGCGGGCGGAGACGGCCAGAGTCGTCGTCGACCCCGTGGGTCGGCCGGACGGCGACCGGGCCGGGGTCCTGCTGACGATGACGATCGGCGAGGCCCTGGTGCTGGGCCGTCGCATCACCGAGATCGCCGAACGGGCCGCGGAGGGCCACTTCAGCCAGCGCGGCACCCAATGGCGCAAGGAAGTTCAGGACCGTAAGCGGCGCGAGGCGTGGAACGTGCTGATGGCCGGTTCCGACGACGACTCTGCGGCGGAGTCCTAGCCTTCGGCGGGCGGCGCGAAGAACTCCAGAGCGGACCCGTCGGGGTCTCGGAAGCTGAGCCCCGAGCCGTAGGGTGCGTCGACGATGCCGCCGTGGGTGATTCCCAGTTCGTCGAGACGCGCCACCCACTCCTCGAGCTCGGCCCGCGACCCGCAGGCGAACGCGACGTGGTCGAGACCGACGCGGTACTCGCTGAACGTCTCGTCCGGCGCAGGCTGGCTGTGCTGGTGGATGCCCAACAGCGTGTTGTCCGGAAGCGCCCAGACGACGTGCCGGTAGCCGGCGTCGGTGTCCTCGTCGATCAGGGGGTCGACGCCGATGAGCTGTTGATACCAGGGCGCGCTCACCGCCAGGTCTCGCACGGTGAGGGCGACGTGGGTCAGTGCGGGAAAGGTTGGCACGGGTGTGTCCTCTCGTTTAGCCGACGAACTGGTTCGCCGAGTTCACCAGGTCGAGGATCGGTTGCGGCAAGGCGCCGAGGACCAAGGTGATCGCGGCGCTCAGGGTCACGGTGGCCATGCTCAGCGCGCTGGGCACCACCACGGTGGGACCGTCCTCTGGCGGATCGGTGAAGAACAGCAGCACGATCACGCGGACGTAGAAGTACGCCGCTACGGCGCTGGCGCAGACGCCGACGATGACCAGCGGCGCCGCGCCGCCCTCGGCGGCCGCCTTGAACACCGCGAACTTGCTGACGAAGCCACTGGTCAACGGAATGCCCGCGAACGCCAGCAGGAACAGCGAGAACACCACGCCGACCAGGGGATGACTGCGGCCCAGGCCCGCCCACCGGGTCATGTCGGTCTCCTCCTCGCCAGCGGCGTTGCGCACGACGCTGACGACGGCGAAGGCGCCGAGGGTGCTGAACCCGTATGCGAAGAGGTAGAACAGGGTCGCGGAGACACCGCTGTCGGTCAAGGCGATGACACCGGTGAGGATGAACCCGGCGTGGGCGACCGACGAATAGGCCAGCATCCGCTTCACGTCGGTCTGTGACACCGCGGTCACCGTGCCCACCACCATCGTGAGGATCGCGACGCCCCACATCAGCGGCCGCCAGTCGTCCTTGAAGTCGGGGAGAGCCACGTAGAAGATGCGCAGCATGGCCCCGAATGCGGCGATCTTGGTGGCCGCCGCCATGAACGCCGTGACGGGTGTGGGTGCGCCCTGATAGACGTCGGGGATCCACGAATGGAACGGCACTGCACCAACTTTGAACAGCACGCCGACCGACAGCAGACCGATCCCGACGAGTGCCATGCCGGTGTTGCCCGACGTTTGCTCGCGGATGCCGCTGAGGCTCAAGCTGCCGGAGTAGCCGTACAGCAAGGCGATCCCGTACAGGAAGAACGCCGACGAGAACGCACCGAGCAGGAAGTACTTCAGGGCCGCCTCTTGCGACAACAGCCGGCGCCGCCGCGCCAGTCCGCACATCAGGTACAACGGCAGCGAGAAGACCTCCAGCGCAACGAACATGGTCAGCAGGTCGTCGGAGGAGCCGAACAGCATCATGCCGCCGAGTGCGAACATGGTGAGCGGGAAGACCTCGGTCTGGGCGATGCCGGACTTCGTCGCGAGCCTTTCGGCGACACTGCCCGGCACGGCCGACGCCATCGGGGTGAAGGCGTCGAGACCGCCTGCGCCGTCGTCGACGTCCACCTCCGAGGCGATGCGGCGTTCGGCGATCAGCAGCGTGCCGAGGATCCCGATCGTCAACAGCGTGCCCTGGAGGAACAATGCCGGCCGGTCGACGGCGACGGCGCCCATGACGGCGGTCTGGCCCGCCGACGACCCGAGCCCGACCCACTGGACGACGACGGCGACCAGCGCGGCGGCTTGGCCGCCGATCGCCAACGTCAGCTGCACCGGGTAACGCGCGGCGCGTGGCAGGAACGCCTCGACCAGAACTCCGAGCACGGCGACGCCCAGGACGATGAGCATCGGTGAGACGAGGCCGTATTCGACGGTGGGCGGGGTGATCGTCACTTGGCGGGGCTCCCTTCGGCGACGCGGGGTGCCGGGTCTTCCTGGCCGATCGTCGTCAGGGTGTGGCCGACGGCGGGATCGATGACGTCGAGCACGGGTTTGGGATACACGCCGAGCACCAGCAGCAGCGCGATCAGCGGTGCGACGACGAGGATTTCCCTCGGGACGAGGTCACGCAGCTTCTCGTTGTCCACCGCGACGGGCCCGGTCATCATGCGCTGGTACATCCAGAGGATGTAGACCGCCGAGAGCACCAGCGCCGTCGACGCGAAGACCGCAAGGACGGGGTAGGTGGTGAACGTGCCGATCAGGACCAGGAACTCGCTGATGAACGGCGCCAGACCTGGCAGCGACAGGGTTGCCAACCCGGCGACGAGGAACGTCCCCGCCAGCACCGGTGCGACCTTCTGCACGCCACCGAACGATGCGATGGCACGACTTCCCCTGCGCGACACCAGGAATCCCGCGACGAGGAAGAGTGCCGCCGTCGAGATGCCGTGGTTGACCATGTAGAGCGTCGACCCCGTTTGGCCCTGCGTCGTCATGACGAAGATGCCGAGGATGATGAAGCCGAAGTGCGATATCGACGTGTACGAGATCAGGCGCATCACGTCGGTTTGGCCGATCGCGACGACCGCGCCGTACACGATGCCGATCACGGCGAGGGTGATGATCAACGGCCGGAACGTGATCGACGCGTCTGGGAACAGTTGTAGGCAGTAGCGCAGCATGCCGAACGTGCCGACCTTGTCGACGACGGCCATCATCAGCACCGCCGTCGCGGGGGTCGACTCGACGGCCGCGTCGGGCAGCCAGCGGTGGAACGGCCACAGCGGCGCCTTGACGGCGAAGGCGAACATGAAGCCGAGGAACAGGGCGTTGAGCACCGCCGGGTCGACGTTCAACGACCCGTCCGCTACGGCAGCCACGATCGCTCGGAAGTCGAAGGTACCTGCGGCGAACGCGTCGCTCTTGGCCGTCGCCACGTACAGCCCGATGACCGCCGCGAGCATGATGAGGCCGCCGAAGAGGTTGTACAGCAAGAACTTCACCGCGGCAGCCGACCTGTGCTCGCCGCCAAATCCACCGATGAGGAAGTACATCGGGATGAGCATCGCCTCGAAGAAGACGTAGAACAGCAGCACGTCCAACGCCGTCAGCGAGATCAGCACCATGCCCTCGACCACCAGCGTCAACGCCAGATAGGTGTGGGTGGATCTGCCGCGGTCGCCGGCGTCGTTCCAGCCGGCCACGATCAGCAGTGGCACCAAGACGGCGGTGAGCACCACCAGGGCCAGCGCGATGCCGTCGAGTCCGAGGATGTATCCCGTTCCGAAGGAGGGGATCCAGGCGTGGTCCTCGACGAATTGGTACTGCGCGCCCGCCGGGTCGAACGTCACGGCCAGCAGGGCCGCGATCGCCAACACGATTAGTGAGAGCCCCAGCGCCGCGTACTTCGCGAGATGCCTTGCCGCCGAGGGCAACAGGATGACCACGGCGGCACCGAGCATGGGGACCGCCCACAAGGCTGACAGCCACGGCATGCCGCTCACCAGACCTTCACCGCCAGAATCGCGGCGATGACCAAGACGGTACCGCCGAACATGGAAAGGGCGTAGGAGCGGGCGAAGCCGGTCTGCACCTGCCGCAACCGTTCCGAGGCGCCCCCAACCAGCGCACCCAGTCCTCGCGAGACGTCGTCGATGCCCTCGTCGTCGATCTCGACCAGACCCCTGGTCACCAGCTGGCCGCTGCGCATCAGCACGTCCTCGTTGAACGCGTCGCCGTAGAGGTCCCTGCGGGCCGCGACGGTCAGCGCGGACACCTTCTCCGGCGCGACCTCCGGGATCGCACGCATGGCGTAGTTGCGGTAGGCGATCGCGACCCCGACGGCCACGACGGCGAGCGTGATGGTGGTCATCAGCCAGACCGGGATGGCGTGCGCCGCCTCCTCGTGGGCTCCGACGACGGGCTCCAGCCAGTGCTCGAGGGTGCCGCCGATCGCGAGCAGGCCGCCGGCGCCGACCGACCCGATCGCGAGGACGATCATCGGCGCTGTCATCGAGATCGGAGACTCGTGGGGGTGGGTGTCGGGTTTCCACCGCTTCTCCCCGAAGAACGTCATCAGCATCACCCTCGTCATGTAAAACGCCGTGATGCCGGCACCGAGCAGCGCCGCCCCGCCGAGCAGAATGCCCTTGACTCCGCCTGCGGCGAAGGCGGTTTCGATGATCGCGTCCTTGGAGAAGAAGCCCGCGAACGGTGGCACGCCGATGATCGCCAGGTAGCCGAGGCCGAAGGTGACGAACGTGATCGGCATGAACGTGCGCAGCCCGCCGTACCGTCGCATGTCGGTCTCGTCGTCCATGCCGTGCATGACCGAACCGGCGCCGAGGAAGAGCCCGGCCTTGAAGAACCCGTGGGTCAGCAGGTGCATGATGGCGATCGCGTAGCCCGCCGGCCCGAGCCCCGCGGCGAGCACCATGTAGCCGATCTGGCTCATCGTCGACGCCGCGAGCGCCTTCTTGATGTCGTCCTTCGCGCACCCGATGACGGCGCCGAAGAGCAGGGTGACCGCACCGACGATCACCACTCCGAGGCGGGCGTCGGGGGCGAGGTCGTAGATCGGCCCGGACCGCACGATCAGGTAGACGCCTGCGGTGACCATGGTCGCCGCGTGGATGAGCGCCGACACCGGGGTCGGGCCCTCCATCGCGTCCCCAAGCCAGGACTGCAGCGGCACCTGTGCGGACTTGCCGCAGGCGGCCAACAGGAGGAGCAGACCGATGGCCGTCAACGTTCCGCGAGACATCTCTCCGGCCGCCCCGAAGACACCCTCGTAGGAGACGGTTCCGACGTTGGCGAACATCACCATCAGGGCCAGCGCCAGGCCGACGTCACCGACCCGGTTGACGACGAACGCCTTCTTGGCCGCGGTGGCAGCCGACGGCTTGTGTTGCCAGAAACCGATCAGCAGGTAGGACGCCAGACCGACGCCCTCCCAACCCATGTAGAGGCCGAGATAGTTGTCCGCCAGCACCAGCAGCAGCATCGCCGCGACGAACAGGTTGAGGTAGGCGAAGAACCTCCTACGCTCCGGGTCGTGGGCCATGTACCCCACGGAGTACAGATGGATCAGCGAGCCGACACCGGTGATCAGCAGCACGAAACACACTGAGAGTTGGTCGAGTTGGAGGCCGAAGTCGACGCGCAGCTGTCCGACGGGCACCCAGGTGAAGAGGTGTTCGTGCACGCCGCGGTCCGCGGCGGGGGAGTCGATCATGCCGACGAACAGCACCGCGCCGACGGCGAAGGACGCGATGACCGTGGCGCACCCCAGCAGATGACCCCACGCATTGGTGGCCTTGCCGCCCAGCAGAAGGACCACTGCACCGAGCAGCGGCAGCGCTATCGGGAGCCAGATCACTAGTGCCTCAGGAGATTCGCGCCGTCGACCGAGGCGGACTGCCTGGCCCGGAAGATGGTCATGATGATCGCCAGCCCGACGACGACCTCGCAGGCGGCGACCACCATGGTGAAGAACGCGACGACCTGTCCGTCGAGGTGACCGTGCATGCGGGAGAACGTGACGAAGGCGAGGTTCGCGGCGTTGAGCATCAACTCGACGCACATGAACATCACGATGGCGTTGCGGCGCAACAGCACTCCGGCGGCGCCAATGGTGAACAGCATCGCCGACAGGTACAGGTAGTTCGCGGGATTCACGACGACGCTCCGTTCTCCGACGTCATGGTGCGTGGTGGCAGGATGCCGCTGACCGAGGTCTTGGCATCCGAGCCGTCGGGGAGTCGCGCCGCCACGTCGACCGCGTTGTGCCGGGCGTACACGCCGGGACTGGGCATCGGGGTCGCATGCCCGCCGGGGGCGAACCGCTCGGTGGCGAGTTCGCGTTGGGTCTTGCGGCGGTCGATGCGCTCGCGGTGGGTCAGCACCATGGCCGCCAGGGTGGCCGTGATGAGCAGTGCACTGGTCAGTTCGAACGCCCAGAGGTAGCGAACGAAGATCAGGGCGGCGAGGCCTTCCACGTTGCCGCCCGCATTCGCCTCGGCGAGTCCGGTGAAGCCGTTGACGGAGACGTTGCCGATGCCGGCTATGAGCAGGATGCCGAAGGCCAAACCCACACCGATGGCGGCGAGGCGTTGCCCGCGAATGGTTTCCACCAGCGAGTCGGCGGAGTCGACGCCGATCAGCATCAGGACGAACAGGAAGAGCATCATCACCGCGCCGGTGTAGACGACGATCTGCACGACGCCGAGGAACAACGCGTCCTGGGCGATGTAGAGCACGGCAAGGGCGATCATCGTGCACGCCAGGAAGATCGCGGAGTAGACCGCCTTGGGCGCGGCGACGACGGCGATCGCCCCCAGCACGGCGAGCGTGCCGAGCACCCAGAACGTCACGGCCTCCATCGTCGACGTGCGGACTATGGCGTCGGCGGCCAGGAGCGTGAAATCGGCTGTCACAGCAGGGCTTCCCTCGGCTTCACCGTCGGCATGCCGAGCGGGGTGACCAGGCCCTCGGACCGCACGTTGCCCCGGTAGTAGTCCTCGTCGGTGCTACCCGGCGCCATCGCGTGCGGCGGAGCGGTCATCTCGGGTTGGAGCGGTGCGAGCAACTTGTCCTTGCCGTAGATCAGGTCCGAGCGGTTGTCGTCGGCCATTTCGTAGTCGTTGGTCATGGTCAGCGCCCGGGTGGGGCACGCCTCGATGCACAGGCCGCAGCCGATGCACCGCAGATAGTTGATCTGATAGACCCGGCCGTACCGTTCCCCTGGCGAATAGCGTTCGGCCTCGGTGTTGTCGGCGCCCTCGACGAAGATCGCGTCGGCCGGGCACGCCCACGCACAAAGCTCGCAGCCGATGCACTTCTCCAAACCGTCGTCGTACCGGTTGAGTTGGTGCCTGCCGTGATACCGCTTGGCGGTCGCCCCTGGTTTCTCCGGGTATTGCTCGGTGACCGGTTTCTTGAACATCGTCGCGAACGTCACGCCGAAACCGGCGAGTGCGTCGACGAGGTGTGGCCGCTTAGACATCGGCTGGCTCCTTCGCGGGGATGGGCGGCACGGGGAAGGCGCCGGGTGCGGTCGACGGCGGGTCGGCGAGACGTTGGGGACGGGCCCGCTTGTGCCGCAGGATCCGCCACAGGTAGACCAGCAGAAGCAGGCCGGCGAACGAGCTGGTGGCGACGAGCACGACGGCGAGTCCGTCGTAGCCCTGGTTGCGCAGTGTTCTGACGACGGCGACCGTCATGATCCAGCCAAGTGAGATGGGGATGAGGATCTTCCATCCCAACCCCATGAACTGGTCGTAGCGCAGCCGCGGCAGCGTCGCCCGCAGCCACATGAACCCGAACATGAACGTCCAGACCTTGAGGGTGAACCACAGCAGCGGCCACCACCCGGAGTTGGCGCCGTCGATCATGGCGAACGGCCACGGCGCCTGCCAACCGCCGAGGAACATCGTGGTGGCCAGCGCGGCAACGGTGGTCATGTTGACGTACTCGGCGAGCATGAACATCGCGAACTTCAGCGAGGAGTACTCGGTGTGGAACCCGCCGACCAGCTCGCCCTCGGCCTCCGGCAGATCGAAGGGCGCCCGGTTGGTCTCGCCGACCATCGACACCGCGTAGATCACGAAGGACGGCAGCAGCAGGAACACGAACCAGAGGCCCTGCTGCTTGGCCACTATTTCGGAGGTGGACATGGTGCCCGCGTACAGGAAGACCGCGGCGAAGCACAGCGCCATCGCGATCTCGTAAGAAATCACCTGTGCGCTCGAGCGCAAGCCGCCAAGCAGGGGATAGGTGGATCCGGAAGCCCACCCCGCCAACACGATTCCGTAGACGCCGATCGACGTCACCGCCAGGACGTAGAGCACGGCGACGGGAAGGTCGGTCAGCTGCAGCGGAGTCTGCGTGCCGAAGACGCTCACCAGACCGCCCATCGGAATCACCGCGAACGCCATGAAGGCGGGAATGACGGCGATGACCGGGGCGGCCAGATAGATCGGCTTGTCGACTCCGGCCGGGATCAGGCCCTCCTTGAGCGCGAGCTTGACCCCGTCGACGAGGCTTTGCAGCACGCCGAACGGTCCAACTCGGTTGGGGCCGAAGCGCATCTGCATGCGGCCGAGGATCTTGCGCTCGAGAAGGATCGCGACCAGCACGGTCAACAGCAGGAAGACGAAGACCCCCAACGCCTTCGCCACCACCAACCACCACGGATCGTGCCCGAAGGAGCTCAGATCGGGATAGGTCATGCCCGCTCACCTCCGGCCGCCACGTCCACGATGGCCCCCGGGGCGACGCCAAGCGTCACGTTCACCCGGGAGCCAGTCGAATTCAGCGGCAGCCACACCACCCCGTCCGGCATCTCGGTGACCTCCAGCGCCAAGGTGACCGCACCCCGGTCGGTCGCGACGGTGACCGGTTGCCCGTCGAGCGCACCGATCTCCGCAGCGGTCGACGGCGACAATCGGACGACCGAGGGCCGTGCCGTGCCAGCAAGGTGGGGCTCGCCGTCTTGGAGCCGGCCGGCGTCCAGCAGCATCCGCCAGCCCGCCAGGACGGCGCGTCCGGGCCCCGGCGGCTCCGGCTGTGGCACGGGCACGTTCGGACCGTCGACCGATGGGCCCTGCCAGCTTCCGAGCCGTTGGATCTCGGCGCGGGCGTCGGCCGCGTCACGCAGGCCAAGGGCGACGCCGACCTCCTCGGCCAACGCCGCGAGAACGCGGGAATCCGACGTCGCATTGGGCGGTAGCGCGGGCTCGAAGGACCGTGGGCGTCCCTCCCACGTGACGAATGTGCCCGACTTCTCGGTGACCGGAGCCACCGGGAACACCACGTCGGCACGTTCGGTGACGGCGCTGTGCCGCAATTCCAGGCTGACGACGAACGGGGCGGCGTCGATCCCCGCCAGGGCAGCCGCCGGGTCGGGCAGGTCGGCGACCTCGACGCCACCGACCAGCAGCGCACCCAATGTGCCGTCAGCGGCGGCCGAGAGGATGGCGGAGGTGTCCCGGCCTGGGGCGGCAGGCAGGTCGTCGACGTTCCACGCCGTGGCGACCTCGGCGCGGGCCGTAGCATCCGACAACGGTCGGCCACCGGGCAGAAGATGTGGCGCCGCACCGGCTTCCAGTGCGCCACGCTCACCGGCGCGGCGGGGGACCCAGCCGATCCTGGCGCCGGTGCGCTCGGCGAGTCTAAGCACCGCGGAGAACGCCCCCGGAGCGGTCGCGAGGCGTTCGCCGACCAGGACGACCGTCCCGGCGTCCATGCCGTCGAGTGCGTCCAGGGCCGCGGCCTCCCCACCCGGCACCGTGGGGACGAGGGTGCCGCCCATCTTCTGCAAGCCGCGGGTGGCGAACGGTGCGATCGAGGTGACCGCGAGTCCGCGCTTGCGGGCCGCCTTGCGCAGGCGAAGGTAGACGATCGGGGATTCCTCTTCGGGTTCGAACCCCACCAGTAGGACCGACGACGCGGCGTCGAGGTCGGCATAGGTGACCGACATCGGCTGCCCGGCGACGGCCGCGGCAAGGAAGTCGGCTTCCTCCTCGGAGTGGGCCCGGCTACGAAAGTCGACGTCGTTGGTGCCCAACACGATTCGGGCGAACTTGGCGTAGGCGTAGGCGTCCTCGAGGGTCAGCCGGCCCCCGACCAAAACGCCGGTGCGCCCGCCCGCGGCGGTCAAGCCTCGGATGGCGACCGCAACGGCCTCCGACCACGACGCCGGCCGTTGGGTGCCGTCGGCGTCACGTACCAGCGGGGTGGCGATGCGGTCGCCCTGCGTGGCGTAGGTGAACGCCCAGCGGCCCTTGTCGCAGTTCCACTCTTCGTTCACGGTGGGGTCGTCGCCGGCGAGGCGGCGCAGCACCCGGCCGCGTCGATGATCGGTGCGCTGCGCGCAGCCAGAGGCGCAGTGTTCGCACACGCTGGGCGTCGACACCAGGTCGAACGGCCTGGCGCGGAACCGGTACGCGGTACCGGTCAGCGCCCCGACGGGGCAGATCTGGACGGTGTTGCCCGAGAAGTACGAGTCGAATGGCGTCTCGTCCGCGATGCCGACCTGTTGAAGTGCGCCTCGTTCGAGCAATTCGATGAAGGGGTCGCCGGCGATCTGGTTGGAGAACCTGGTGCACCGCGCGCACAGCACGCAGCGTTCGCGGTCGAGCAGCACCTGGGCGGACAGGTTGATCGGCTTGGGAAACGTGCGCTTGACGTCGGTGAAGCGAGTGTCGGCCTGCCCGTTGGACATTGCCTGGTTCTGCAGCGGACACTCGCCGCCCTTGTCGCAGACGGGGCAGTCCAGCGGGTGGTTGATCAGCAACAGTTCCATCACGCCGCGCTGGGCCTTGTCGGCTGCCTCCGACGTCAGCTGGGTGCGCACCACCATGTCCGGGGTGACGGTGATGGTGCAACTCGCCATGGGCTTGCGCTGACCCTCGACCTCGACCAGGCACTGCCGGCACGCGCCGACGGGTTCGAGCAACGGGTGGTCGCAGAACCGGGGGATCTGGATGCCCATCAGCTCGGCCGCGCGAATCACCAACGTGCCCTTGGGAACGCTGATCTGGTGGTCGTCGATGGTGAGCGACACCATCTCGACGTCGGTGGTAGGCGCGGCCTTGTCCTCTGCTGTCGTCACGCGGTCACCCCTCCCCGGCGAGCAGACGTAAAGGGCCCTGGAAGGCCCCAAATGAGGGCCTTTTGCGTCTGCTCGCGGTCACGAGAGAGCTCCTTCCGGTGCGGCCAGCATCGAGGCGTGCGGATCGAACGGGCATCCGCCGTCGAGGTGCGCGACGTACTCGTCGCGGAAGTACTTGACCGACGACATGATTGGGCTCGCCGCGCCGTCGCCGAGGGCGCAGAACGACTTGCCGAGAATCGCTTCGGCGATGTCGAGCAACTTGTCGAGGTCGTCCGGGCGACCGGTTCCGTTCTCCAGGCGCTCGTAGATCTGCGCCAACCAGTAGGTGCCCTCGCGGCACGGCGTGCACTTGCCGCAGGATTCGTGGGCGTAGAACTGCGTCCACCGACGAACCGCCCGCACCACGCAGGTCGTCTCGTCGAAGATCTGAAGTGCCTTGGTGCCCAGCATCGAGCCTGCCTTGGCCACGTTCTCGTAATCCAGTGGCACGTCCAAATGTTCGGGCGTGAACAGCGGCGTCGACGACCCGCCGGGTGTCCAGAACTTCAGTTCGTGGCCCGCCCGTACGCCGCCCGCGTACTCGAGCAGCTCGCGAAGGGTGATGCCGAGCGGGGCCTCGTACTGACCCGGCGTGGTGACGTGCCCCGACAGCGAGTAGATCGTGAACCCCGGCGACTTCTCCGAGCCCATCGACTTGAACCACTCCACACCGCCGCGCACCACGGCGGGGACACTGGCGATCGACTCCACGTTGTTGACCACCGTCGGACAGGCGTACAGGCCGGCGACGGCGGGGAACGGTGGCCGTAGCCGAGGTTGGCCGCGTCGACCCTCCAGCGAGTCAAGCAGCGCGGTTTCCTCACCGCAGATGTACGCCCCCGCGCCGGCGTGCACCACCAGATCGAGGTCGAAACCCGAGCCGAGAATGTCGGTGCCGAGGAGGCCGGCCTCGTAGGCCTCGGCGACGGCGGTCTGCAACCGACGCAGCACCGGCAGCACCTCGCCGCGAACGTAGATGAACGCGTGCCGCGCCCTGATCGCGTAGGCCGCGATGATCGCGCCCTCCACCAGGACGTGCGGCGTGGCCATCATCAGCGGAATGTCCTTGCAGGTACCGGGTTCCGACTCGTCGGCGTTGATCACCAGGTAGTGCGGCTTGGCGGCCGCTCCCTCGGTCCCTTGCGGTATGAACGACCACTTCTGGCCCGTCGGGAACCCTGCGCCGCCGCGGCCGCGCAGGCCGGAGTCCTTCACCAGGCCGATCACCGCGTCGGCGTCCATCGCCAACGCCGTCCGCAGCGCTTGGTAACCGTCATGGCGCTGATAGGACTCCAGCGTCCACGACGACGGCTCGTCCCAGTAGCTGCTCAACACCGGTGTCAGCGTCACGAGTGCGCCCCGTTCGTCGGTGGCAGATCGGCCTGAGGACCGGGCGCCGGCTCGTTGCGGGCCGCCTCTTCGGTGATCTCCTCGTCGTCGGGTCCCGCTGCGGTGGAATGAGATTCGTGGGGGTCGGGCGCAGTCATCCCGAGCTCGTGCGCCACTCGCAGCCCGGCCAGGGTGGCGTCACCCGCGGTCGGGCCGTCGTTGGCGCCCGGCCGTTGGTCGACGAATCCGGCAAGGATCCGCGAGGTGTCGCGGAAGGAGCACGGCGAACCGCCGCGGGTGGCGGCCACGGGCGTCCCCGCGCGGAGGTCGTCCACCAGATTCCTGGCCGACGCCGGCGTCTGATTGTCGAAGAACTCCCAGTTCACCATGATCACCGGCGCGTAGTCGCACGCCGCGTTGCACTCGAGGTGTTCGAGGGTGACCTTGCCGTCGGCGGTGGTCTGGCCGGCATGCAGGTCGAGGTGCTCCTCGAGGACTTCGAGGATCGCGTCGCCACCCATCACCGCGCACAGCGTGTTGGTGCACACGCCGACCAGGTATTCGCCGGTGGGTGTGCGCCGGTACATCGAATAGAACGTCGCGACGGCGGTCACCTCGGCGGGACTCAGACTCAATTGCCCTGCGCAGAACGAGATCCCGGCCGGGGTGAGGTAGCCGTCCTCGGACTGCACCAGGTGCAGCAGCGGCAGGAGTGCCGACCTCGACTCCGGGTAGCGGGCCATGATCTGGGCGGCGTCGGAGGCCAACCGTGCCGTCACCTCGGCCGAATAGGATTGTGGCCCGCGGGAAATGGGCGGCCCGGGCTCGTCCGGCCGGGGGCCAAGGTGGAGATCGACGAGAGTCATCTGTCGACACCGCCCATGACCGGGTCGATCGACGCCACCGCCGCGATCGCGTCGGCCACCATCCCGCCCTCGCACATCGCCGCCACCGCCTGCAGATTGGTGAACGACGGATCGCGGTAGTGCACGCGGTAGGGACGCGTTCCACCGTCGGAGACCATGTGAACGCCAAGCTCGCCCCGCGGCGACTCCACGGCGACGTACACCTGGCCCGCGGGGACGCGGATGCCCTCGGTGACCAACTTGAAGTGGTGGATGAGGGCCTCCATCGAGCCGCCCATGATCTTGGCGATGTGCTCGGGTGAGTTGCCGAGCCCGTCGGGCCCCAGCTGGAGGTCGGCGGGCCAGGCCAGCTTCTTGTTGGTGATCATCACCGGCCCCGGCTTCAGCCGGCTCAGGCACTGCTCGACGATCTTGAGCGATTCGCGCATCTCGCGAACGCGGATCATGTACCGGCCGTAGGCATCGCACTCGTCGGTGGTGATGACGTCGAAGTCGTAGGTCTCGTATCCGCAGTACGGCTGGGCGCGGCGTAGATCGTGGGGGAGACCCGTCGAACGCAGGCACGGTCCGGTGATGCCCAACGCCATGCAGCCGGTCAGGTCGAGGTACCCGATGCCCTGGGTGCGCGCCTTCCAGATGTAGTTCTCGTTGAGGAGGTCCTCGAGGTCGGTGAGCTTGGCAGGCATGGTCGCCAGAAGTTCCTCGATCTGCGGGATGGCCTCGTCGGGGAGATCCATGGCGAGGCCGCCCGGCCGGATGTAGGCGTGGTTCATGCGCAGGCCGGTGATGGTCTCGAAGACCGAAAGCACCTGTTCGCGTCCGAGGAAGCCGAAGAACATGGCCGACATCGCACCGAGCTCCATACCGCCGGTGGCCAGCGCCACCAGGTGGCTGGAGATCCTGTTCAGTTCCATCAGCATCACCCGGATGACGCTGGCGCGTTCGGGAATGTCGTCGGTGACGTCGAGCAGCTTCTCCACCCCGAGGCAGTACGCCGTCTCGTTGAAGAAGGGTGAGAGGTAGTCCATTCTCGTCACGAACGTGACGCCCTGCGTCCAGTTCCGGAACTCGAGATTCTTCTCGATTCCGGTGTGCAGGTAGCCGATTCCGCAGCGAATCTCGGTGATGGTCTCGCCCTCGATCTCCAGGATCAGGCGAAGGACGCCGTGGGTTGAGGGGTGTTGAGGTCCCATGTTGACGACGATGCGTTCGCCGGCGACGGACTTCTCGCGCGCGGCGTCGACGACCTCCTGCCAGTCTTCACCGCCCACCGTGACGACTGTCTCCTTGGGCGGGGTGTCGGGCTTGGCCATCAGTTGTAGGACCTCCGCTGGTCGGGCGGTTGAATCTCGGCGCCGTGGTACTCCACGGGGATGCCGCCCAACGGGTAGTCCTTGCGCTGCGGGTGACCCACCCAGTCGTCGGGCATCTCGATGCGGGTGAGCGACGGGTGGCCGTCGAAGACCAGCCCGAAGAAGTCGTACGTCTCGCGCTCGTGCCAGTCGGTCGTCGGATACACCGAGAACAGCGACGGCACATGGGGATCCGCGTCGGGCGCGGTGACCTCGACGCGGATCCGACGATTGTGGGTGATCGACATCAGCGGGTAGACCGCATGCAGTTCGCGGTCCAGGTCGACGGGGTAGTGCACGCCGGAGACCCCAAGGCAGAGCTCGAATCTCAACGCGGCGTCGTCGCGGAGCGCCTGCGCAACCGCCACCAGGTGTTCCCGCCGCACGTGGAGGGTGAGCTCGTCGCGGAACACCACCACGCGCTCGACGGCGGCGGTGAAGACGTCCTCGCCGAGCACGGTGACCAGCGCGTCGACGACGTCGTCGAAGTAGCCGCCGTAGGGTCGCGGCGAGCTGCCGGGGAGTGCTACGTCGCGGATCAGCCTGCCGTAACCGGACGTGTCACCGCTGCCCTTGACGCCGAACATGCCGCGGCGTTGGCCGATCTTCTCGGGCTCGTCCGTCATGACCGCAGCAGCCCCTTGAACTCGATGGTAGGCCGGGACGCAAGGGCCGCTTCCTCGGCGGCGGCGATGGCCTCGGCACGGTTGACGCCCAACGGCATCTCCTGAATCTTGGCGTGCAGCATGAGGATCGCGTTGAGCAGCATCTCCGGTCGCGGTGGGCATCCCGGCAGGTAGATGTCCACGGGGACGACGTGGTCGACCCCCTGCACGATCGCGTAGTTGTTGAACATCCCGCCTGAGGAGGCGCACACCCCCATCGCGAGAACCCACTTCGGCTCGGCCATCTGGTCGTACACCTGCCGCAGCACCGGTGCCATCTTCTGGCTGACCCGGCCCGCCACGATCATCAGGTCGGCCTGCCGGGGTGTCGCAGAGAAGCGCTCCATGCCGAACCGGGCGATGTCGAACCGCGGTCCCGCCGTCGCCATCATCTCGATGGCACAGCACGCCAGCCCGAACGTCGCGGGCCACAGCGACCCCTTGCGCACGTATCCGGCGACCTTTTCCAGCGTCGAGAGAAGGATGCCGCCTGGTAGTTGTTCCTCGAGTCCCATGTCAGCTCAATCCCAGCTCAGTCCGCCGCGTCGCCACACGTACGCGTAGGCGACGAACACCGTGAGCATGAACAGGAGCATCTCGACGACGGCGAAGAGGCCGAGCGAGTCGAATGCGACGGCCCACGGGTAGAGGAACACGATTTCGATGTCGAAGACGATGAACAGCATCGCGGTCAGGTAGTACTTCACCGGGAACCGTTGTCCGGTCAGCAGGTCACCGGGCGATCCGGGGGCTACGGGTTCGATGCCGCATTCGTAGGCCTCGAGTTTCGCCCGGTTGTAGCGCCGCGGCCCGATTAGGACCGCAATTCCGACCGATCCGACCGCGAAAGCAGCCGCGATTGCGCCGAGAACCAGGATGGGCAGATAGGCATTCATACAGCTGTGTCGCTCCCTCGTTGGGCTGTCGATGTGAGCTACGACACAGCTTAGTCTCGTTAACGGTCGGCTTGGCGCATTTTGGATAGGATCCGAAGAAGCAAGTGCCCATCAGGGTCTCGCGGCCGGTTCATCGCGAGAACCCAATGGCGCCAGCGTATTTCGTGCTGGTTAGCTGGCGGGAGGGCGTAGCAGTGCCGCCACGGCCTCGCCGAGCTCGATCGGGTCGATCGGGTGCGTCACGGCCGCTTCGGCCTGTGACCACGACGCCAACCATGCGTCGTCTGGACGTCCCGTCAGCACCAGGATCGGCGGGCAATGTGCCACCTCGTCCTTCAGCTGCTTTGCCAGCCCAAGCCCGCCGGTAGGACTGGCCTCGCCGTCGAGAATGGCGAGATCGATGCCGCCGCGGTCCAGGTTCGCGATGACGACCGGTGCGGTGGCCACGTCCAGATACTCCAACTCCGGGAGGTCGGGGTGCACCCGCGTGCCGAGCGCACTCCGTACTTGGTCGCGGGTGCGGGCGTTGTCGCTGTAGACCAGAATCTTCAGGGGGGCGTCGGGCACAAGGGCGATGCTACGACGGTGACAGTGCCGATGACCCCGGGTTCGGCCAACCGGGGGTTGACCTCGAGTTCGGTTCAGGTTGCACACTCGACTCATGACCACACCAGCAAGGGACAGATTCGACGAGGCATATCAATCCGGCACTCCGCCTTGGGTTATCGGTGAACCGCAGCCCGCGGTCGTCGCACTCGAGCGAACCGGCAACATCCGGGGCGCGGTGCTCGACGTCGGATGCGGGCTCGGCGAACTCACCATCATGCTGACGGCGCTCGGCTACGACGTGCTGGGCATCGACTTCGCCCCGCACGCGGTCGAACAGGCCAGGGCCAACGCGGCCGCCCGGGGGGTTGACGCGCGCTTCGACGTTCGGGACGCACTCACCCTGGACGCCGAACCCGGCTACGACACCGTGGTGGACAGCGCCCTGTTTCACGTCTTCGGTGCCTTCGGTGACGACGCCGACCGCGCGCGCTACGTCACGAGCCTGCATCGTGCAATTCGTCCTGGCGGCGTGCTGCATCTGCTGGCCCTCTCGGACGCTGGCCGGGGTTTTGGCCCGTCGGTGAGCGAGGACGTCGTGCGGACCGCCTTCGTCGACGGTTGGCAGATCGAGACGCTAGCCGTCACGACCTATCGGGGAATCGTGGGGGAGGCGCACGCCGAGGCGCTCGGGTTGCCGGTGGGTACGGTCGTCGAGGAACCGGCTTGGTTGGCCAGGATCCGACGCGACTGAGCGCGGTCACTGCGCGTCGTAGCCCGGATGCGAGACGGCAAGGCGGTGGGTGACGAGGTCACGCAACGCCGCGCTCACCTCGGCGGCGCGATCGTCGAGATCCCCGGAGCGGATGGCCGCGGCCAGCGCGCGCTCGTCCTCGAAGCCGAGTAGGTCAGGGGTGGGGGAGTGGTCGAGTAGCTCGCGCTCGACAGTGCGCAGCACGTTGGCGGCGACGCGGGTGTGGAAGTTGACCGCGCCCGACGTCGCCTGCAACACGTCGGTCTCCAGGAATTCAGCGACGGCCGCTACCAGTTCGGCGGCGGTGGGAGTGCCGTGCAGGTCGGTCACGATGCGGCCTCCATCAGCGTCAGCAGATCGAATTCGGTTTCGCAGACCCGACGGCCGATGGCGGCCAGCTCCACCGATCGCGTCTGCCCGGACAGGTGTCTTTCGGCCTGGTAACGACAGATCACGCCCCAGCGCAGCGTCGACAGCACCAGCCACCAGTGCATCGCCAAGCGGTCGACGGCGGTGCCCGAGGCGTCTTCGTAGGCCATGAGGAAGTCCTCGACGCTGCCGAGACCGCCGGCGCCAAGCCTCGGCGGCGCACCGAAGCGCCATGCCCGGATGCAGAACCACGCCAGGTCCTCGTACACCTCGCCACTGTGGGTGAGTTCCCAGTCGAGTACCGCGGCGAGCCGCGCCTCGTGGTCGGCGGCGTCGACGATCAGATTGCCCATCCGAAAGTCGCCGTGCACCAACACCTTCGGCGACGGGTCGGGCCGGTGGGCTGCCAGCCACCGGAACGCCCACTCGAACGTGGCCGTCGTGTCGGCCATTTGGTCGAGTTGACCGTGCCACTCGTCGAGCTGGTCGGACGCCTCGAGTCCGATGCCCGTCGGGTCGGCGCGGTGAATTGCCGCCAGCGCAGTGGCGCACTGGCCAAGCAGATCGGCCCGAGACGCGTCGTCCAGCGCCCGGTGGATGCGCCGCACGATGGTCTCGCCGTCGACGAAGTCGCACACCAGGAACGGGTTGCCCAGTGCCGCAGACGAATCCTGCGCGATGAGGACGTTGGGCACCGGGGCGCCCATCGCGGCCGCACGGGTCAAGGCGGCTGCCTCCAACTCCATCCCGGCATGAATCTCGTCGGGCGGACCGATGCGCAGGATGAGATCCCGTGAGCCGACGCTGTCGACCGCCGTGAACGCCCAGGTGGCCCGGCTGGCGCCGCCGGTGAGCACCCGTAGGTCGGATACGGTCACGGCGCCCAACGAGGGCTGAAGTACCGCGGCCAATGCGGGCGCGAGCTCGTCGGGGTTCACGATCGGCCGAACTTGAACATCCGTTGCGCCACTCGCCGGATCTGGATCTCTTCCGCGCCTTCGGTGATCCGGTATCGGCGATGGTGCCGGTAGATGTGTTCAAACGGCTCGTGACGGCTGTATCCGAGGCCGCCGTGGACCTGCATCGCCCGGTCGGCGGCCTCGCACACCAGGCGGTTGGCGCGGTAGTTGGCCATCGACACCTTGTCCGACACCTCCATGTGGTTGCCGCGCACGTGAGGAGCAGATGGGTCGGGGCGGTCGAGATGCCAGGCGGCGTAGTAGACGAGCAGCCGAACCATCTGTGCCTCGGTCTGCAATTCGACGAGCGGCCACTGGACGGCCTGGTTCACCGACAACGGCTTGCCGAAGACGACGCGCTCGGAGGCGTACCGCGCGGCCCGGTCGATGCAGTACTGCGCTGCGCCGAGGCTGCTCGCCGCCTGTCGAATCCTGTTCTCGTGCAGGAAGGTCTGGCCCACCTCCAGGCCATGGTCGACCTCACCGAGTACGGCAGTGGACGGCACCCGGACGTCCTTCAACTCGACCTCACCGTGATCGGTCGGCATGTTGAACGTCCACCAGTAGAAGGGCACGCTGAAACCCGGTGAATCGCACGGCACCAGAAACGCGGTGATACCGGTCGCGGACCCGGCCTGGCCCGACGTCCTGGCGAAGACGAGGTCATGGGTGGCGCGGTGCACACCGGTGTTCCACCGCTTGGTGCCGTTGATCACCCAGCCGTCTGCGTCAGCGACGGCGGTCGTCTCCAGCCAGGTGGCGTCGGAGCCGTGATCCGGTTCGGAGAGTCCGAACGCCATCGAGCGCTCACCGGTGAGGAGGGCCTCGCCCCACTCCTCCTTCTGCTCGTCGGTGCCGAAGCGGTCCATCATGATGACCTGCGGGAAGTTGCCGACGATCGACGACTCGTCCTGCAGGTCGTTGTGCAGACCGAGGCCCTTGTGCGCCAAGTGCTCTCGGATGATGGCCATGTCGAGGTTGGTCCCGTCGCGGCCGCCGAACTTAGACGGCAGTCCGTAGCGCAGCCAACCCGCCGCGTCGGCCCGACGCCGCATCTCGTCGAGGAGGTCCTCCCAGGCACGCTGCGGAACGCCGCCGTTCTCCCAGTCGGTCCTGGCGTACTCCCGGCGATGGTCGAAGTACTGCATGTGTTCGTCTTGCAGTGGTTTGATCTCGGCGTCGACGAAGGCGTCCATCTCGGCGAGCAAGCCGGGAAGATGTTCGGGCAGAGCGAAATCCACGGTGATTCCCTTCTGGAGGTGCAACGGTCAAATGCCGTAGAGCGTCTTCTTCCAAATCGTCGACAGGGTGCGCACCGCGTCTTCGTCGGTGCGCGCCACCCCCAACGCCGCGGTCTCCTCACGAAGGTAGACCGACGTGAATCGTTCGAAGAGAAGTGAGATGGCCAGCGCGGTGTGTTCGGGGTCGAGGTCCGCTCCGTACCCCTGGTCCTGAGCGTGAAGCACAGATGACCGCACGATGTCGATGCCGAACCGGCGGAACTCGTTCTGCACGGCGGCGAACCGCGGTTGGTTCGCCGCGAGTTGGTCGACGGCCACCATGATGCCGATGTTCTGCTTGAACATGTTCCAGTATCCGGTGACGGTGGAGACGAAGAAGTCGGTGTCCTGCGGCGACGCTGGGAGGTGTACGTGGGACCCCAGCGGGGCGACCACGTCGCGGAGGAACGACTCGGCGAGGACGGCGAGGAGATCCTCCTTGTCGGAGTAGTACCGATAGAACGCGGCAGGGGACTTGCCCGCCGCCGAGGTGATGTCGGTCAGCGTCGTACCGTGAAAGCCGCGTTCGGCAAACAACTTCCGCGCCGCGAGCATGATGGCCTCACGGGTCTGGAGCCCCTTGGCGGTGAGCGACTCGGGGGATGTCATGGCCGCACTCGGCCCAGGACGCGATCGCCGGCACGCAACAACGCGCTGGGCAGGTCGTGGCCGACGACGCCTCGTGCAACGTCCGCGGCTCGTATTGCGGCCTGCAGGTCGACGTCGGTACCAATGCCGCTGTCGCGCAACAGATAGACGAGGTCCTCGGTTGCGATGTTGCCCGTTGCGCCTGGCGCGAACGGGCAGCCGCCGAGTCCGCCTGCCGACGAGTCGAGCCGGCGGATGCCTGCGGTGACGGCGGCGTAGGCGCTGGCCAGCCCCGCGCCGCGGGTGTTGTGGAAGTGGGCACCGAAGGGCAGGTCGCCGACGACGGGGCGGAGGAGTTCGACGAGGGTGGTCACCCGCCGCGGCGTCGTGGTGCCGATCGTGTCGGCGATGGCGATGCGGTCGGCGCCGATTTCGACGGCGGCGGTGGCGATGTCGACCACTCGCGCGGGGTCGGTCGGCCCGTCGAATGGGCAGTCCCACGCCGTGGCGACGATGACCTCGATCGTGGCGCCGCCCTCGTGCGCAGTGCGGGCGATGTCGGCGATCAGGTCGGTGGACTCGGCCGTCGACCGTCCCACGTTGGCACGGCTGTGCGCGTCGGACGCCGACACGACGTACTCGATCGAGTCCATCCCGGCTGCGACGGCCCGATTCGCACCGCCCGGCCCGGCGACCAGGGCCGAGAACTCGACCCCGTGCGTGGCGCGGAAGCGCGGAAGCTCCGCGGCGAGGGCCTCGGCGTCGGCGAGGGCAGGCACCTTCGACGGCGACACGAACGCGGTCGCCTCGACCTCGCGTATCCCCGTGGCGACGACGGCCTCGAGCAGTGCGAGCTTGGCGGCCAACGGAATCGGTGCTTCGATCTGCAGGCCGTCGCGCAGGCAGACCTCACGGATAATGACGTGCTCGGGAAGGCTCACAGGATTCCCTCCGCCCGCAACGCGGCGAGTTCGTCGGCCGACCGGCCCAACAACTCTCCGTACACCTCGTCGTTGTGCTGCCCTGGCGTGAGCGAGCCCCCGCTGCGGATGGTTCCCGGTGTCTCGGACAGCACGGGCACCACGCCCGGTCCCTTGACGTTGCGTTCTATCCGCTCGTCCCAGTGGTCGGCAATCATGCCCCTGGACACCAACTGTGGGTCGGTGACGACCTCGGCGACGGTGTTGATGGGTCCGCTGATCACCCCGGCCTCACTCAGCGTGGCGATGATCTCGGCGGGTTGCCGTTCGCCGGCCCACGCGGCGATGATGCCGTCGATCGCGTCCTGGTTGCGGCCGCGGCTGACGTGGTCGGCGAAGCGCTCGTCGGTGGCTAGTCCGGGTTGGCCCATGGCACCGCAGAGTCGTCGGAAGACGGTGTCCTGGTTGGCCGCGATGACCACCCAACTGCCGTCGGCGGTCGGGTAGATGTTCGACGGTGCGATGCCCTCGAGTCGGGTGCCCGACGGTCCACGCACTACGCCGCCGACGTCGTAGTCAGGGATGGTGGACTCCTGCACCGCAAGACACGCTTCGGTCAGGGCGGCGTCGACGACCTGGCCCTCACCGGTCACGGTTCGGCGGTACAGCGCGGCCAGGGCGCCTTGGGCGGCGAACATGCCTGCGAGAGTGTCGCCGAGGGACAGTGCCAGTCGTGGGGGAGGGCCACCGGGGAAGCCGTTCATGTGTCGCAGCCCGCTGGCGGCCTCGGCCACCGAGGCGTAGCCGGCCTTGTGCGAATCGGGTCCGGTCTGCCCGTACCCGGAGACGCGGACGAGGATGATGCCCCGATTGCGTTCGCGCAGAACGTCGTAGCCGAGATTCCACTTCTCCAGCGTGCCGGGCCGGAAGTTCTCCACGATGACGTCGGACTTCTCGACGAGGTCAAGGAAGAGTTCGCGACCCTTGGGCTCCCTCAGGTTGAGGGTGACGGCCTTCTTGTTGCGGGCGTGAATCGTCCAGAAGAAGTGGTGGCCGTCGACTTCGGCCTGGCCCCAGGTGCGCAGGGGATCGGGAGAGCCGGGCGGCTCGATCTTGACGACGTCGGCCCCCATGTCACCCAGCAGGCGTCCGGCGAATGGCCCGGAGATCAACGTGCCGACTTCGATCACCCTGATGCCGTCGAGTGGTCCGGTAACGGCGGTCATGCCGAAAACCCGTGTCGACGAAGCCAATTCGTTACCACGCCGACTGCCTCCCGCAGGGTGCCGCGCTGGTCGGGGCCCGCGTAGTAGTGGTTGGCGCCTGCGATCTCGTGCATCTCCTTGTCGGGGTGACCGATCGCCTCGAACAGTCTGCGCGTGTGGCTCGGGGTGCACGCGTCGTCGGCGAGATTGCCGATCACCAGGGTGGGGACGGCGATGTCGGGCCCGCAGGTAAGGGCGTCACCGTTGGCGTCGTCGTAACTCCATTGGGAGAGCCAGCTGCGCAAAGTGCAGAATCGGGCCAGCCCGACGGGCGAGTTGTTCACCACTGCAGGATCGCCTAGGTAGCAGGTGCCGGGGGCGCGATCGTTCGGATCCACCATCGGGTCCAGCCAGCGCGGGTCGGCCATGGTGCCGTGCACGACGAACGCAAACTCGTCCTCGGGACGTCCCTCGTCGGAGAGCTTGGCCAATTTCTCCTTGACCCACTTGGTGATTCGGCGGTTGCGGGCCACCTGCGCAGACCGGTAGCGGTCGAGGAACTCGGCTGTGTACGGCGGCTGGTTGGGGTTCTCGGGGTCGTACAGGTCCAGCTCGCGATCACGGCGGGTCGGATCCGATTCGTCGAGGATCGACGCGTCCAGCCACTCGGTCAAGGTGCCATGTCGGCTGACGTGAGCCGCCAGCAGCATGATGCCGTCGCACGGGATCAATCCCAGCGTGGTCAAGTCGGGCCCGTCGCCGGACGGGCTGGCCGTGACGGTCGGGTGCTGTGCCTGCTGTTGGTAGAACACCGACAGGGAGCCGCCGCCGCTCCAGCCGGCCAGCACCACCTTGGCGTAACCGAGACGGTTCTTGGCGTCCTTGATGCACTCTCCGAGATCCTCGACGACCTTCTCCATCAGCAGCGCCGAGTCGGTGCCGCGGAAACGGCTGTTGCAGTAGATGACGTGATGCCCGGCGCGGGCCAGGCCGTTGATCATTGGGAGGTAGGCGCCGCCGCCGATGGGGTGCATGAACACCAGGACCGTGTCGCTCGGTTGGTTCGGCTTCAGAAGGTAGCTCTCCAGCACGACGAGCTCGGCGACGCCGCCGTACACGTCGCGCACGCCAGAGGTGTTCTGGTAGGCGACGAGATAGGGGATGCGTTGGTAGTCGTACTTCGTCGGAGCGCTCATCAGTGCTGCCCGAGGTCGCCGGCCAGAACCTCGGCCGACGGCACCAGCCGGCGCCTGGTGTCGATCGAGATGACCGACCAGTCCACCCGGTTGTACTCGTCGAACTTGCGACGAGCCCGCTCGCGGGCCTTCTCGGGCGCGCCGTGGTGAACCCCCTGTGGCGCATGGGAAATGAGCCCCGGTGGCATCGGGATGCCGTAGAGCGACCCGCTATGGAAGAACGCGATCTCGTCGAAGTCGACGTTGCGGTGGTACCACGGGGTGCGTTCGGTGCCTGGCACGCCCTCGGCGGGCTTGGGCAGGAAGTTCATCACGTAGACGCCGGTGGCCTGCATGAACAGGTGCACCGTTGGCGGCAGGTGCACGCTGTCGGACGTCACGACGTTGTAGTCGGCGATGTTGAAGGTGAACGGGAAGTTGTCGCCGCGCCACCCTTCGACGTCGAGCGGGTGGTGTTGGTAGAACAGGGACGTCGACCCGACGCCGGCCATCTCGGAGTGCACCAGCCGGACCTCGTACTCCCCGTCGTGCTGCGGGCCCTCGCCGGTGGCGATGGGGGCGGGTTCTGGGATTTCGATCTGCGACGGGTCGAAGGGGAAGTGCCTGCCCAGCTGCCCGGCAGGTGGCACCCGGAACTCGTCGGTGGCCTGGATCATCAGCAGTGTGGTTTGTGAGTCCGGCACCTGACGCCACGTGCACGCCTTTGGCAGGTAGACCCAGTCGCCGACTCGATAGCGCAGCGGGCCGAACTCAGTCTCGAGCAGCCCGGACCCGTCATGGACGAAGAACAGCAGATCACCGTCGACGTACCGCACGAAGTGGGGCATGGGCTTGGCGCGCCGCGACAGCAGCACGAGGCAGTCGGGGTTGGAGAACATCAGCAGCGGGCTGCCAGCGCTGTCGGTGGCGTCGGTGGGCTTCAGTTCGGCGGACAGCACGTCGACTGGGCGCAGGGGCCCGACCGACCGGTACGCGGTGGGATCGTCGCGACGGTAGAGGTTGGCGGTGCGTCCGGTGAATCCGCCGCGGCCCAACTCGTCGTCCTTGAGGCCGTCGAGGTCGGCGTGCAGGCGTCGCGGGGTCTTGCCCTTGCGCAGGTGAACGAACGATTCCATGACTGTCTCCGATGACGTGGGACCAGCGAAATGAAACTGACGTTACTTTTATTTCCGGTGACCGACAAGACCCCGTCGCTCGGTCGTGGTCAGTCGAGGTCGACCCGCACCGTCAGGAGATTGGTGCCGGAGCGCCACGTGCCCCGCAGCCGCACCCTGACGTGGGGGTCCGCTTGGATGTTGCGCACGTAGTGGGACTTGTCGCCAAATTCGGAGACGAACCAGAATTGCTGCCCGACCAGTTTGCCGCCCAGGGGTGTCCGGCGGGGTTGACCGGACGTGCGGCCGGTGGTCTCGAGCAGCGTCTGCAGCGGGTTGCGCCGCATCAACGGGTTGGCCACCCGCTTCTGAAAGAAGTTGGTCACCTTCGCACCGGACATGCTGGTCATTCCACACCACGAACGTCGTCTGGGGGCCGGTTGCGCTGCGCGGCGGCCTCCCGGAGCCCGTTGCCGGCAGCGCCGCGGGAACTTGCCGCGACCAGCAGTTTAGGGCTCTGAAATGCCCAGCCGTTGACGGACACGTCATTCAACGGACGTCTGCCAGAGTGGCTGGTGGTCGTCGCATCATGTTTTACTTCGTACCGACAAGTTAATACTCAGGTCCGCCTGCTACGGCTGCGCGGGCGCGGCAGGCGGCGATCCCGTCGCCGCTAGGGCGATTTCGCATCGCACACGTCGTCGGTTTACCCGTAACAGGAACTGGATGGATTCGTAGATGTTGTTTGACGGTGTTCTCGGGCGCTGGACGCGCCGACTACTCATGGCGACCATGGCGGTGCTTCTGCTGCCAGGCATGATCGGCGCGGTAGGTGGCAGCGCGACCGCAGGGGCGTTCTCACGTCCCGGCCTCCCGGTCGAGTACCTGATGGTCCCCTCGCCTTCGATGGGACGCGACATCAAGGTCCAGTTCCAGAGCGGTGGCCCCAACTCTCCCGCGGTCTACCTCCTCGACGGTCTGCGCGCGCAGGACGACTTCAACGGCTGGGACATCAACACCCAGGCGTTCGAGTGGTACCTCGACTCCGGCCTGTCGCTCGTCATGCCCGTCGGCGGGCAGTCGAGCTTCTACTCCAACTGGTACAAGCCCGCATGTGGCAAGACCGGTTGCCTGACCTACAACTGGGAGACGTTCCTGACCCAGGAGCTGCCCTCCTACCTGGCGGCCAACAACAGCGTGAAGTCGACGGGCAACGCCGCGGTCGGTCTGTCGATGGCCGGTGGCGCCGCGCTCGTCCTGTCGGCGCACCACCCCGGACAGTTCTCCTACGCCGGCTCGATGTCGGGCTTCCTGAACCCGTCCGAGGGCCAGTGGCCCGGCCTGATCAACCTCTCCATGGGTGACGCAGGCGGCTACAAGGCCAACGACATGTGGGGCCCGGCCGAGACCGATCCGGCATGGCAGTACAACGACGCGATGGTGCAGATCCCGACCATCGTCGCCAACGGAACGCGCATCTGGGTCTACTGCGGCAACGGCACCCCCAGCGAGCTCGGCGGCAACAACCTGCCCGCCAAGTTCCTCGAGGGCCTGACCATCCGCACCAACCGCACGTTCCAGGACAACTACATCGCAGCGGGCGGCAAGAACGGCGTCTTCAACTTCCCGGACACCGGCACGCACGACTGGCCGTACTGGGGCGCGCAGCTGCAGCAGATGAAGCCCGACCTGATCAGCCACCTGCTCTGAGGCTGATGCTGGTTCGAGTGTGAAGAATGGCGGGCGGGGCTAGGACCCCCCCGCCATTCTGCTGCTCGGAGTGGTGGCTTTAGAACCCGCCCGCCACCTTCACGACCGCGCGACCCGAGAACGCACCGGCGCGCACCTGGTCGATCACGTCGACGACGTCCTTGACGTCCACGTCATGGGTGATCTGTGACAGGCGTTGCGGCTTCAACGAACCGCCGAGCAGAGCCCACAATTCGCGGCGCGGCCCGATCCGCATCATCACCGAGTCCATGCCCAGTAGGGCGACACCTCGCAGGATGAACGGCATCACCGTCGTGTTCAGCGCCGGCCCGCCGGTGAGGCCGCTGGCCGCCACCGCGCCGCCGTAGGACATGGTGCTCAGCACGTCGGCCAGGGTGGCCCCGCCGACGCAGTCCACCGCACCCGCCCAGCGCGTCTTGCCAAGTGCCCGCGGCTTGGCGTCGGGGTCGGCAGGCAGTCGCGGAATCACCTCGGCCGCGCCAAGCGCCTTCAGCCGCTCCTCGGCGTCCTTCTTGCCGGTCGACGCGACCGTCTGGTAGCCCGCGGCCGACAACAGGTCGACGCTCACCGATCCGACGCCGCCGGTGGCGCCCGTGACGACGATGGGGCCGTCCTCGGGTTGGATGCCCCTGGCGATCAGTGCCTGCACGCTCATGGCGGCGGTGAAACCCGCGGTGCCGATCGCGGCCCCCTCGTAGGGGGTCAGTGACCCAAGGCTCACGACCTGGTCGGCGGGCACTCGCGCGTATTCGGCGTAGCCGCCGTGGCGGCCGGTGCCGATGTCGTAGCCGTGGGCCAGGACGGCGTCGCCGACCCCGAACTCGTCGGACGACGACGCCACCACCTCGCCGGTCAGGTCGATACCCGGCACCAGCGGGTAGTCCCGCGCCACGCCACCCTTGGGGGTGAGTGCCAACGCATCCTTGAAGTTGACGCTCGAGTACGCGACGCGGATCGTCACCTCGCCGGGTGGCAGATCCGCTTCGGTCAGCGTCTCGACCGCAGCGTCTATGCGATCGTCGTGTTGCCGCGCGACAAGGGCCTGAAAGTCATCCATGCGGACGACGTTATCGTGCCTGCCGGCGGGCAGGAGCGCAGCGACCGGGGAATGACTCCGCGGCGGTTCGGCTACTTCAGCTCTGCCGAGGACAACCCAAGCAATCGGCGTGCGACGACCAGCTGCTGGATCTGCTGGGTGCCTTCGAAGATGTCGAGGATCTTCGAATCGCGCGCCCATTTCTCGAGCAGCGTGCTCTCGGAATAGCCGGTCGTCCCGGCCAATTCGACGGCCTTGAGGGTGACGTCGCTGCCCACCCGGGCGGCCTTCGCCTTGCCCATCGAGGCTTCCTTGGAGTTGGGGATCTTGTTGTCGGCCTGCCAGGCGGACCGGACCGTCAGCAGGTACCCGGCTTCCCAGTCGGCTTCCAGCCGCAGGAACTCCGCGGCTGGCGCACTCTGGGCATGCGCCGGCTTGTCATAGGAGATCTCGACGCCTGCGTCGGTGAGGATGGTGCGCAGTTCCTCCAGTGCCGCGCGGGCGACGCCGACGGCCATCGCGGCAACGATGGGCCGGGTGTTGTCGAAGGTCTCCATGACGCCGGCAAAGCCCTTGTCGACGTTGATCTCCGGACTGCCCAACAGGTTGTCCTTCGGAATCCGCGCGTTGTCGAAGCGGATGGCGGCCGTGTCGGACGCCTTGATGCCGAGCTTGTGCTCGAGCCGCTCAACGGTGACGCCGGGATGGTCGCGCGGCACGATGAACGACTTGATCGCCGCGCGGCCCTTGGACTTGTCCAGCGTCGCCCAGACCACGATGTGGCTGGCCCGGGCTCCTGCGGTGACGTAGATCTTCTCGCCGTTGATGACGTACTCGTCGCCGTCGAGCTTGGCCGTGGTCGACACCGCGGCCGAGTCGGAGCCGAAGCTCGGCTCGGTGATGGCCATCGCCGCCCAGATCTTGCCGAGGCGCGTCAGCTGCTCGTCGGTCGCGACACCGGAGAGTGCGGCGTTGCCGAGCCCCTGGAACGGCACCGACAGGAGCAGGGCGACGTCGCCCCAGCTGATCTCGAGCGCGTTGACCAACGCGGACATGTTGGCGCCGTTGACGTTGACCTTCGAGTCGGCGCCGTCGCGGAACGCTTCGGCCCCTGCGAAGGAGATGGTGTTGGCCGCCGTCATGCCTTCGAACAGTTCGGCCAGCGTGTCCAACTCGACGGGGTAGGCGTGCTCGGCGAGGTCGTACTTGCGCGAGATCGGCCGGAGCATTTCGGCGGCGGCTCCGTGGCTCGTGTCGATGACGGCCTGGAGCTTCTTGGGCATTTCGAGATTGATTGCCATGACAAGACTTTCGGTTAGTGTCGAGAAGTCGGGGACTAAAGAACTACTGCGTTTAAAGAACTACGACACCCTCGGCCACGCCGAGTGCACGCAGATCGCGGTACCAGCGTTCGACGGGGTGTTCCTTGGTGAAGCCGTGTCCGCCGAGCAGCTGCACGCCGTCAAGGCCGATCTGCATGGCCTTGTCGGTGCCGAACTTCTTGGCCAGCGCGGCTTCCCTCGCGAACGACAGGCCTTGTTCGGCGCGCGCGGCGCCGCGCCAGGTGATGAGGCGCAGTCCGTCCAGTTCGATGGCGATGTTGGCGCACATGAACGCGACCGACTGCCTGCGTGCGATGGGCTCGCCGAACGCCTCCCGCTCCTTCACGTAGGGGATGACGTAGTCGAGCACGGCATGCGACGTGCCGACTGCCATTGCAGCCCAACCCAATCGGGACAGGGCAATGGCTTCCGAGTAGTTGTGGGCATGGTCGGCCTCGCTCGTCTCGTCCTCGCCGAGCCGGTTGTGCAGCGGCACCGCGACGTTGTCGAGCCGGACCTGACCCAGGGCGGCGCCACGGATTCCCATGCTCGGGTCGGCCTTGACGGAGAGTCCCTCCGAGCCGGCCTCGACGATGAAAAGGGTCGCCTTGCCATTCAGCTGGGCGGCGACGACGAACAGCTCGGCGTCGGCGGCGGCAGGCACCAGCGACTTGACGCCGGTCAACCGGTAGCCGCCTGGCGTGCGGGTGGCGACGGTCTTCAGCGACGTCGGATCGAACAACGCGTGGGGCTCGGCGATCGCGACACAGGCCTGCGGCACGGTCTCGCCTGCGAACTCGGGAAGGTAGGTGGCCTGCTGGCTGGCGCTGCCCCAGTGGGTCAGCGCCGAGGCAACGCCGCCCGGCGCGAGGATCGGAAGGGCGAGGCCCATGTCACCGTAGGCGAGGGCCTCGGCCACCAGTGCGTTGGTGACCGTCGTGCGCTGCGCGGCGATGCCGTCGAAGTCCTCGGGGACGTTGACGGCGGTGATGCCGAGTTCGGCGGCCTTGGCGATCAGCTCCGGGGGATAGGTCGCCGCGGCGTCGGCGTCGTGAGCCGCTGGCCGCAGGATCTCCTCGGCGAACTCGCTGATCGTCTCGACGATCATCTTCTGCTCGTCGTCGGGCGTCAGATCGAAATAGTCTGCGCCGCTTGGCTTTAGCCGGGTGGCGGGCTTGCCGATCCTCGACACCCGGTTGAACTGACGCGTCGAGGTGCCGATCGCGGAGAAGACGGTCTGGACGCCGTTGCGAAGACCGCGGTTGAGCGGATCCCGCAGGCCGCGGCGGTCCAGGAACTCTTGGCCGAGCAGGGGAGTGATGAGGGCGAGTCCGATGTCGGTCGCCGTCCGCTTGTGCCGCCGAAGGCCGACTGCGCTTTCGCGGCCGGTGCGCTTCGGGCGTTCGTTGGTGCCGCTCGGGGACGGCAGGGTGTTGGTCATATCGACAGCCTCGAATCGTTGGGGCAGTACGCCATGACCGTATCTTACTATTGAGTAAGATAAAGCGAAGGTGTTATCAACGTCACCAGATGGTCAGGCGCGCCTAACGGGGGCCGCTCGCCGGGGGTTCGACGGGCACCGACACGGGATGGAACGGCACGCTGATCCTAGGGTCCGCCACGGCGGTCGGAGCGACGAGAGCGGCGCCCAATCCAGTGAGGGCAGCGGCAGCGAGGAGGGTCGACTTCTTCATCCCGACGACGCTAGGGAAGCTGGCGGTGGACTGAATCAGGGATTCCCCTACATCTGGGGCCCGCCTGCACCCGACTACCGGCTGGTGAGCCTGCGCAGCACCTCGTCGTGCAGGAGTCCGTTCGTGGCGATCGCGCTTCCCCCGTGCGGGCCAGGGGCGCCGTCGATGCTGGTGAACCGGCCGCCGGCCTCGCGGACGACGATGTCGAGGGGCGCGAGGTCCCAGAGCTTGACTTCGGGTTCGGTGACGACGTCGACCGCCCCCTCCGCCAACAGGCAGTACGACCAGAAGTCGCCGTACCCGCGGACGCGCCACACGGCGTCGGTGAGCTCGACGAACTGCGGGCGACGGTCCTCCCAGCCCGTGGTCAGGTCGGAGTACGACAGGCTGGCCGAATCGAGCTCGGACACGCCCGACACCGAGATGCGACGGGTGACGCCGTTGAACGACGTGAACGCGCCATCACCCGAACTGGCCCACCACCGTCGAGCCAAGGCCGGGGCACTCACCACGCCGACCGTGGGAACGCCGTCCTGCAGCAGGGCGATGAGCGTCGACCACACCGGCACGCCGCGGACGAAGTTCTTGGTGCCGTCAATCGGATCGAGCACCCATTGCCTGCCCTCGAAAACCGCAGTGCCGCCGAATTCTTCGCCGACCACGGCGTCGTCGGGGCGATTCGCGACGAGGAGGCCACGAAGCAACTCCTCGGCGGACTTGTCGGCGTCGGTGACCGGGGTCAGATCGGGTTTCGTCTCGACGTGAAGGTCCAGCGCGCCGAACCGGTCGAGGGTCAAGACGTCGGCCTCGTCGGCCATTTGAAGTGCGAGGCCGAGGTCATC
This sequence comes from Mycobacterium sp. AT1, assembly GCF_002043095.1. Classification (GTDB taxonomy): domain Bacteria; phylum Actinomycetota; class Actinomycetes; order Mycobacteriales; family Mycobacteriaceae; genus Mycobacterium. Next base: position 189,688 of record NZ_MVOC01000010.1, read on the forward strand.
TGAGACTGTTCTCATGGGTGCAGTCCTACCATGGGAGTCGTGTTTGAAATCTTCGTGCTCTTGCTCGTCATCGGTGGGATCGCGCTGTTGATAGGACCGCGCATCATGGGAAGGCGCGGCCAGGGGGGTCCCGGCGGACCTGACGGCCCTGGCGCACCAGGCGGACCTGGGGGCATGGCCAACTTCGGCGGGCGTCGGGGTCCCGGTGGCAGCGGACAGAACACATCCGGAACCCTTCTCGTCACCGGGGTGAGCGCGGGTGCGGAGTCCGACGGTTCGCAATTCGTGACGATCACCGGCGTGATCAACGGCCCGACGGTGCGCGAGCACGAGGTCTACGCGCGCATGCAGATGGCCGTCGGCACGGCGCCGAGCATGGGCCAACTGATGCCCGTCGTCTACTCGGCGAAGAATCCCGACAAGTGGGGAATCGTCGCGACCCCGCCGCCCGAGCCGCCCCACGAGCCGTGGCCGCCTCCCGCGCCCAGTGGGCCGACCGAGCTGCGCTAGGCGACATGCTCGGAGAGCGCCAGGGCCAGGCGGACGTCGAGGGCGCTGTGCAACGCCAACGTCGTCTGCCGCCCGGGCATTCGCGGCGCCACCGACCTGTGTCTGGCGCCGGTGGGCGTGGTGAATTCGGCGGTGTGACAACCGGTTTCGTCACTGGTGGTGGTCACCGACCAGCCCGGTGCCTCCTTGGTGTAGTTGCAGTGCGCACACTCGCCGAGCCCGTTGAGCGCGCTGGTCGGTCCGTCGCGGCGGTGGGGGCGAGCGTGGTCGTGATGGCGGATCGGGGCGTCGCAGTACGGGGTGCGGCAGGTGTCGTCGCGCAGGTCGAGGAACTTCGCCAACCCCTTGGGGAAGATTCGGGCCTTGGACTCCATCGCCACCAACGCCCCGCTGCGGGGGTGGCGGTATAGCCGCCGCAGGGTCGCCCGTGACCGGGCGTCATGTGCGGCGCGGTTGACCAACCGCCGGGCCACCGTGGCCGGGATGGGTCCGTAGCCGGGGACCCGGGCCGCGGCCTGGTCTCCGCCGAGGAGGGTGTCGTCGGTGATGACGAGGTCGACGGCGACGGGTACTGGGATGTCGGCGGGGCGGCCGGTGATGCGTTCGACCAGGGTGTCGGCCATGACGTGGTTGCGGGGGCGGCCGTCGCCGCAGGTGTCGGCTTCTCGTCGTAGGGCGGCGTAGACCGACACTCCTTGGGGCATGGGCAGCAGGGCGGTCACGTAGGTCATGTTGTCGGGGGCGGGGCGGACCCATACCGAGCGTTCGGTTTCGGCGCGGGCGGTGCGGTCGACGACGGCGTGGGGGTCGAGTTCGTAGGCGATGGCCTTGGCGTCGGCTTCGATGCGTTTGTCGCCCTTGCCGTCCAGGCTGGCCGGGTGGGCGCACATCCGGGCGTCCAACCGCTTGCGGTCAGCCAGGTCGAGGCAGGCTGATTCGCGGACGATGAGGGTGGCGCGCCATTCGGAGAGCAACCCGGCCTGCAGTGCGGCCAGGGTGTGGGGCATTTCGTTGACCAGGGCGCGGGCGAAGCCGAGGTGGCGTCCGCCGCGGTTGGGGGAGTCGCGGCGGGCCAGGGCGATTTCGCTGCCCAATCCCTTGCCGCGTTTGGCGGTGGGGACGCCGGCGGCGGCTTCGCGGGCCCGGCGGGTGGTGTCGAGTTGGGCGGTCAGGACGGCTTGTTCGGCGGCGGCGGTCGATTTGGCGCGTTCGAGCACGGCGATGCGGTCGATCAGCGCCGCCTCATCCATCGTGTCGAACACGTGTTCGA
>NZ_MVOC01000100.1 GCF_002043095.1 Mycobacterium sp. AT1
GTCGAGCGCTCCTCCCCCGGCCAACACCAACGCGGGCGGCGGCTCGTCGAATGCCCGCAGGCACCGGACGATGTTGGCGGCCACGGTCTCCTGCTTGACCGCCAACCGCAGGCTGCGCCATTCCTCGGCGGCCAGCTTGTTCGAGAACGGCACCAGCCCAGCGCTTCCGCGGGTGCACAACCTGCCGATCGCATCGGAGGCCGCCGGACTGTCGAGGAACAGCCGACGGCCGTCCTCCTCGTGCGCGACGTGCGGGCCCTCCACCCGCAGGGCGGGGGTCCGCTTGACCCGTTCGGCCAAGGCGCGGGGGATCCCGAGCACCCTGGCGACGGCGGTGGTGATCGCCTCGCCCGCGCCGGCCGCGGTCACCTCCCGGTCGTCGCCGATGAGATCGATTGTCCCGCCGCCGATGTCGCACACGACGGTGCCCGGCGGCAGGCCAGGGGTGGTGCGGGCGCCGACGGCCGCGGCCTCCGGCTCGCCGGCCACGGTGCGGGTCGGGCGTCCGGTGAGCTCCTGCAGCGTCGACGCCGCGTCGGCGACCAGGTCGGCGGCCAGCAGGGCGACGACGGTGCCGCGGGTGTCGGCCACGCCGCGCCGCAGCCACGCTCCGTTGTCGATCGACGACAGATCGGTGAAGAACGCGTCGTCGACGGCGAGGCCGTCCCTCGCCGAGCGGACGGACTTCAGCCGCACCTCGACGACGTTGCCCGGCGGCGCGAGCCGCAGGACGACGTGCGCCTGGGCGGGCGAGTACCGCACGACATGGCCGTCGACGGTGCAGTCGACGTAGTCGTCGTCGACCGATGGCGGGTCGGGAGGACCGGTTCGTCGGGTGACGGCGATGGCCGGTGAGTCGGCCAACTCCCTGGTGAATTCGGCGACGTCGGCGATGTCGTCGGGCCCGATGTCGAGTGCGACGCACAGCGCGATCGGGTCGGCCATGGCACGGTAGGCGCGGCCCTCGGCGACGACCTCGACGGCGATCAACGCCCCTGGTTCGACACCGTCGAGGACCACCTCGTCGACGACGGGCACGTCGACGGAGATTCGATTGCGGATCAGCACCGCGTCGTCCTGGGCGGCGATCACCCCGACGACGTCCCAGCCCCGGGCCACCGCCTCCGAAATCTTCTCGGCCGCCACCTCGAAGTCGGTCGACGAGTCGACGGAAACGATTGCGGGACCGGCGATCACGCCCCCGGACAGGCTGTGTATCGGGCGGTGTCTGCCGACCCCGAAGCCGGTGCCGGCCGGCGTGCTGGCGTGGACGGCTCGCAGACTGCGCACCGGGGACCTCGGCGAGGACGGCGGTGGCAGCGGCGCGGTGGCGGTGTCGACGGGTCGGAGGGCGGCCAGCAGGATCTCGTCGACCTCGACGCCCGCCTCGACCCGCAGCTTGTGCAACAGTGCCGCGGCGCCCTCCAGCGACTCGCGCGACCCCTTGCGTCCGCGGGTGGGGGCTTGCCCGTGCACGACCTGTTCGACGGCACCCCCGCTGACGCGCGCGACGACGATCTCGGTGGTGTGGTTGCCGACGTCCACCCCGGCCACCACGACGGTCACCGCAACAAACCTCGTCGGGCGTAGACGGCGGCCGCCTGGCGCACCAGTTCGGCGCAGCGCGCGGCACCACGGGTCTCCAGCGACGTGTACAGAGCCTCCAACTCCGCGGCCGTGGAGCGGTGCGGGCGAAGCGCTTCGTAGAGTTGCATGACGTCCTCGTCGTCGATGAGCGCCAATTCCGCTGCACGCAAGAAGTTCTCGGCCAGTTGCGGGTTTCCGCCCTCTTCGGCGACGACGGCCTGGTGAGCAAGGATCGCCGGGTCCATCCGCAGGTCGGCCAGGCTCAGGTTGCCGTTGACGGCGGCCTCGACGGTGAAGTCCTCGGGCTTCATCGGACCACGCTGACGGTCATCGGCGGCTGTCCCGGCTCACTCGCCTCGCGCTCCAGTGCCACCAGCGCGACGGCACGTGCGTGGTAGCGCGCGGAGATGGACTCGTCGGTGCCGCCGGTGAAGATGGGGATCGGAGCCATGCCCTTGGCGTGCCTGGCGGCGTTCTTGCCCAACTCCCGGTACATCCGGTCGGTCAGCAGCGGTGCGACGCTGAACAGCTCCAGATTTGCCAGAGGTGAGAGGTCACGACGATGGATGAGCGCGGTTCCCTTGCCCTGCAACCCTATTCCTATCCCCGAGCCGGACAGCCGGGCTGCGGTCAGCCCGATCATGCCGACGTCGATGGTCGAACGGACGCGGACCAGTCGCGGCACACAGCCCTCCTCCTCCAGCCCGGCCGAGATCTGTCGAAGCACCTCGCCGATGGTCAGACCGCACAGCGACAGCCACACCGTCTTGCCGAAGGCGGGCGAAAGTCCGATGCATACTTCGCGGGGATCGCTTCCCTGCCTGGCGGTCTCGACGTCGGTGAACGTCAGGTGGCCGTGGTGCTCGGCCTGGTCGGCCGTCAACTCGTCCGCCGTCCGCGCCTGCCGGATGGCGTCGATCTCGGCGCGCCGCTCCGCGGTCAACGCGTAACCGGTTCCCGGGCCCCGATAGTCGTTGGGGTCGGTGATCTTCGACAGCACGCGGAAGTCTCCGTCGAAGATCGCCGAGGTTTGCAACTGGTCTCCGCGCAGCCGCTCCCTGGTGAGCGCCATGATGGCCTCGGCCTCCACGTCGTAGCCGGTGCGCTTGAGCGAGGCGACGACGTCGAACACCGTCAACTGCTTGGCCTCGATCGAGGTGGCCGCCTCCGCGACCGCCTTCGGGTCACCGGGCGACAGATCGCGAGAACCGTTGGCCACCACGACCGCGTCGACGCGCTCGTCGTCGAAGTCGGCAAGGCCGAGGTCGCGGTACACCGCCTGGACGGCGGTCGCGGCGCGGCGGCGCACCCGGGCCAGGTGCAGAGGAGGGACGGTGCGCAGCCCGCCGTCGACTCCCCAGTCGCGTTGCAGCACCAGGAAGTCGTCCATGTCGTCGGAGTTGAAGTTGGACAGCGCAAAGGCGTTGTCGTAGCGCGGGATCGACCCGAAGCCGGAGAAGATGAAGTCGGCCCCCGCCAGCAGCACGGGCAGGGTGTGCGCGCTGCGCCGGATGTCGGACTCGGAGATGAGATTGTCGTTGCCCGCGCATGATTCGAGGTCACGGAGCATGACCATGAGGTTCTCGGCGAGCAGCTCCTTCATCCCGTCGGGCACCGAGGCGACCACGCCGACCCCGTCGATGCCGCCGTTCTGCACGCCCTGAGATCCCACCGCCCGCGCCAGCGAGACGCATCGCGACTCCAGGTACAGGATGGAGCACTTCTCCGCGGCGCCCATCAGCACCTCGGCGCCGCCACCGCTGGTCACCCGCATCTTCAGACCTCGGGAGGCGTACGCGGAGGTCAGGATTGCCTTCGAGAACGGGGTGTCGTCCCCGTCGACGAAGACCTGCTCGGTGCCGTACAGCGAGATGGTCTCGGCATAGCTGGTCAGCCCGCGCAGGCCCAGCCGCAGCTCCAGCGCCTCCTCGATCGAGCACTGCGCCATCGCGCCGGGAACACCGACCTGGCTGCCGATCAGCAGCGCGACGGCGTTGGACGGCGCGTCACCCAGCACCGGCACCGTGGTCTCGACCTCGCGGAAACCATAGGCGACCGCACTCGCCGCGTCGGCCGCGATCAGCAGCGGGTCGTCGAGCTGATTGGTCACGTGCGCCTGATTGCTCGGCGTCCGCCTCGCCCGCATCCGGGTCATCGCCATCTGCATCTCCACCGGTGAGAGCAGCGCGACGACCCGGGCCAGCTTGGCGGGGGTGATGCCGCCGACGAGGCGAACCACCTCGGCCCGTGGCACGTTGAAGTCGACGATCAGCCGGGCCAGCGCCGTGTCGTCCATCGCCATGGCCTCCTCGGCCACGTCGAGGTCCAACCCGTACAGGGCGATGAATTCGTCGATCACGTCGAAGTCGTCGACCGACTTGCCGTCGAGTTCAACCACGACCCCGTCCGTCACCACCAGCGACGGCTCGGGGTCGAACGGACTGTGCATCGCGACCAACCCGAGGTCGGGGTTGGTGACGCTGAAGCCGTCCAGATTCACCGGCTTGGCGTCGAGGATGCGCATCCGGCCCTGGTCGAGATCCGCCGTGCGGTCCGGGGTGTCGTCCACGGCCTGGCCTCCTGTGCTCGATAGCTGGCAAACCGTGGACGGGTGCTACGGCCTAATCTCGAACAACGTTGTCCTCGTACACGATTCGACCGATCAGATCGTAACGCCGCGGGTCGCGAAGTTTGAAGTACAGTGCCATCCCCGCGCCGAACACGAACAACCCGACCACGATCCACGGTGTCAGCTGGAACAAAAGTGTCCCGGACGCCGCTCCGGCCGCCGCGTCCTTGTGCTCCCACAGAAGGTAGACGACGTACAGCATGCCGACGCCGCCCAGCAGCGGTGCCAGGAACGTCTTGAACCAGTGTGCGCTCGACGGGTGGTTCTTGTGGAAGTGGAAGTAGGCGATCACCGCGAAGGCGCAGAGGGCCTGCACCACCAGGATCGCCATCGTGCCGAGGATCGCCAGCAGCGTGTACATGTGGATGTAGGGGTCCATGCCGGCGAGGTAGAAGGCCAGGATGAGCACCAGCGTGATGCCGGTCTGCACGAAGGACGCGATGTGCGGCGACCCGTGCGTGGGGTGGGTGGCGCCGATCGTCTTCTGCAGTCCCTTCGACAGACCTTCGCGGCCAAGGGCGTACAGGTAGCGCGACGCGCAGTTGTGGAAGGCCATGCCGCAGGCGAACGATCCGGTCACCAGGAGGATGTTGAACAGCGTGATGGCCCACTCGCCGTAGGTGCTGCGCACGTTGCCGAAGAAGATCTCCGAGGACGTGTCCGCGCTCTGGGCCAGCTCCACCGACTTCGCGGGACCGGTGCCAGCGATGGCCATCCACGACACGAACACGTAGAAGATGCCGACGCCGAGGACGCTGATCATGGTGGCGCGCGGGATGATCCGCTTGGGGTCCTTGGACTCCTCGCCGTACATCGCCGTCGACTCGAAGCCGACCCACGACCAGAAGGCGAAGAACAATCCGAGCCCGGCGCTGGCGCCCGCGACGGCCGCCGGGGTGAACGCGCCGATGGGGTTGAGCGTCTCGGCGACGGCGAACCCGTCGGGGCCGCCACCCTTGAACAGCACGGCCAGTGCGCCGAGGGACAGCATCACGATCTCGGTCACCAGGAACACCCCGAGCACCTTCGCCGTCAGGTTGACGTCGAAGTAGGTGAGGATGCAGTTGAGCACCAGCATCAGGATCGCGGGCGCCAACCACGGCACGGTCATGTCGAACTGGGTCTTGAACAGGTTCTGGAAGAAGAACGAGAAGATCCCGATCAACGAGGCCTCGAACACGATGTAGGCCATGGTGATCAGCAGTCCGCTGGCCATGCCTATGACCCGGCCCAGCCCGTGCGAGATGTAGCCGTAGAACGCGCCGGTGGCGGTGATGTGCTTGGCCATCGTGGCGTACCCGATGGCGAAAAGGCCCAGCACGACGGTGGCGACGATGTAGCCCGCCGGTGCGTGCGAGCCGTTTCCGAAGCCGACGGCGATCGGCACGTTGCCCACCATCGCGGTGATCGGCGCGGCCGTAGCCACCGCCATGAAGATGACGCCGACCGTTCCGACGGCGTTTCGTTTCAGCCGTTGGACGGAGTCACCTGTGTTCTCGTCGCGAGAAACGACTTGATCGGTCATCTACGGGGTCACCTTCCAGGCGAGCGATGGGGGTCCGGCAATGGCCCGTGTGCTGCGGCTCACAGTCGAACTTCCGTATATTGGCACCACCAAATAGATCGCGCAACCGTTACGGCCGTCCATTGACATAAATGGTCCACCCTTTTTAGGGTGGACGCTCGCACCCAGCCAAACGCGCAGCCAAACGAACACGCATCCACCGTGAGCGCGAGGCACCTCAGTCAGGAGTCCAGTTGTTCGACTACGGCACGTTCTCGTTCGAGTCCAAGGCACAGGTGCTCGAGCAGGCCAAGAAGTACTGGAACCCCGACAAGACCCAGTTCTGGACCGACGCGGGGGTCGACCTCGTCCTCGACCGCAGGGAGGGGTACTTCCTGTGGGACATGGACGGTCGCCGGTTGATCGACATGCACCTCAACGGCGGCACCTACAACCTCGGCCACCGCAATCCCGAGATCATGGCCGCCCTCGTCGACGGCATGCAGCACTTCGACATCGGCAACCACCACTTCCCCTCCGTGGCGCGCACCGCGCTGGCGCAACGTCTCGTCGACTCGGCGCCGGCGTCGATCACCAAGGTGGCCTTCGGATCTGGTGGTGGCGAGGCCATCGACATCGCGCTCAAGAGTGCCAGGCACGCCACCAAGCGTCGCAAGATCATTTCGATCGTCAAGGCGTACCACGGACATACCGGCCTGGCCGTCGCCACTGGTGACGACCGGTTCTCGAAGCTGTTTCTCTCCGACCGGCCCGACGAGTTCATCCAGGTGCCCTTCGGCGACGTCGACGCGATGGAGCAGGCACTGTCCGGTGGCGACGTCGCGGCCGTGATCATGGAGACCATCCCCGCGACCTACGGATTCCCGCTGCCCCCAGCGGGTTACCTCGAGGCCGTCAAGGAACTCACCGAACGCCACGACACGCTTTACATCGCCGACGAGGTACAGACCGGACTGATGCGCACCGGCGAGATGTGGGGCATCACCAAGCACGGCATCGAACCCGACATCATGGTGTCCGGCAAGGGTCTCTCCGGTGGCATGTACCCCATCGCCGCCGCGATGCTCGGCGAGCGCGCCGCGCAATGGCTCGACGAAGACGGCTTCGCGCACATCTCGACCTTTGGTGGCGCCGAACTCGGCTGCGTCGCAGCCATCAAGACCCTCGAGATCACCAGTCGCCCCGAGGTCCGGGAGAACGTGCACGCCATCACCGACGTGTTCGCCGCCGGCCTGGCCCGCATCCAGGCCGACCACGCGGACTGGTTCGTGGGCATCCGGCAGAACGGCGTGGTCATCGGGCTGGAGTTCAACCACCCCGAAGGCGCCAAGTTCGTGATGCGCGAGCTGTACGAGAACGGCGTCTGGGCAATCTTCTCCACGCTGGATCCCCGTGTCCTGCAATTCAAACCGGGCCTGCTTCTGAGTCGCGAGCTGTGCGACGACGTGCTAGAACGCTTGGACGTGGCGGTGGGCAAGGCCGCCGTCGCAGCGAAGGCGGGGTGACCCATGGGCGATGAGGGCTTCGTGGCGGACGACTCCGGCGATCCGTTCGTCTCCGACGACGTCGACGTCGCGGGGGCCGCGCTCTCGGAGTACGACCTCTCCCCCGCCTCGACACTGCGCCTGCTGAACCTCTCGGAGAACGCCACCTACGAAGTCGTCGACTCCGACACCGGCGTGCGGTCGATCCTGCGCGTGCACCGCAAGGGTTATCACCAGCCTCACGAAATCGAATCCGAACTCGACTGGCTCGCCGCGCTCCAGAGTGACGCCGACGTCACGGTTCCCGTCGTACGACCCGCTCGGGACGGCCGGCGAGTCGTGACCGTGGACCAGGACGGCGTCGAGCGCTACGTCGTGCACTTCGAGATGGTCGCGGGTGTCGAGCCCGACGAGAAGACGCTGGCCGCCTCGGACTTTCACACCCTGGGCCGGATAACCGCTGCGCTGCACGAACATTCGACGACGTGGGCCCGTCCGGACGGCTTCGGCAGGTTCGCATGGGACTGGCAGCACAGTCTCGGCGACCGGCCGCGATGGGGCCGATGGCAGGACGCGACCGGGGTGGGCGAAGCGGAACGGCGGGTGCTCGAACCGGCCCGAGACCTTCTGCGACGTCGGCTCGAGGAGTACGGCACCGGACGCGAGGTCTTCGGCTTGGTCCACGCCGACCTACGGCTGGCCAACCTGCTCGTCGACGGCGACGGTCCAGACTCCAACCCCTCAAAGATCACCGTCATCGACTTCGACGACTGCGGGTTCGGTTGGCACTTCTACGACTTCGGGACGGCGGTGTCCTTCTTCGAGGACGACCCCGCGGTACCCGAGTGGCAGGACGCGTGGGCAACGGGGTATCGGACCCGGCGCCCGATGTCGGCATCCGACGAGGCGATGTTGCCGTCTTTCGTGTTGCTACGCAGACTGCTGCTGCTGGCCTGGATGGGCTCGCACAGCCATTCCAAGGAGTCCCAGGCGATGTCGATCACCTACGCCAAGGGCAGTTGTGAACTCGCCGAACGCTATCTCGGCTTCGACGGCCGACGTCTGGCCTGACGACCACCCACCCGAAGAGCTCTGAAAGGCAACACATGTTCCAGTCATTGCAGGGCCGCACGGCGATCGTCACCGGCGGAAGTCGCGGTATCGGTCGCGGCATCGCCGAGACGTTCGCGGCCGCAGGAATCAACGTCGTCATCACCGGTCGTAGTCAGGTCGACGTCGACGCCGCCGTCACCGCACTGGCCGATGCGCCCGGCAGGGTGTCCGGGGTTGCCGCCGACGTCACCAGCCCCGACGACTGCAAGAAGGTGGTCGCCGCGGCGGTGGAACGTCACGGCGGGCTGGACATCGTGTGCGCGAATGCGGGCATCTTCCCGTCGGCCCGACTCGAAGACATGACCCCCGAGGATCTCGAGGAGGTGCTCGGCGTCAACTTCAAGGGCACGGTCTACGTCATCCAGGCCGCATTGTCGGCATTGGCCGACAGCGGCCACGGCCGCATCGTCGTGACGTCGTCGATCACCGGCCCCTTCACCGGGTACCCGGGATGGTCCCACTACGGCGCCAGCAAGGCCGCTCAACTCGGATTCATCCGGACCGCGGCAATGGAGTTGGCACCCAAGAAGATCACCATCAACGCCGTCCTCCCCGGCAACATCATGACCGAAGGTCTCGTCGAAATGGGCCAGGACTACATGGACCAAATGACCGCATCCGTGCCCGCCGGGCGCCTCGGCACCGTGGCGGACATCGGGAACGCGGCGCTGTTCTTCGCCACCGAGGAGGCCGGGTACGTCACCGGGCAATCCCTGGTCGTCGACGGTGGCCAGATTCTTCCGGAGTCGCAGGCGGCGATCGCCGAGCAGTAGCTCGGCCTCGCCTAGAATTGGTCCAACCGAATGGCGAGAGGGGGCCGGTGATGTCGAAGTCGACCGAGGAACTGCGGCGTCGCATCGTCGCCGACATCAACGCCGGCACTCCTGGTGCGAAGCTCGGGAGCGAACGCGACCTTGCCGAACGTTATTCGACGAGTCGCTCCAGCCTGCGGCAGATGCTCGCGGCGTTGGAGGAGGCGGGCCTCGTCCATCGCGTCATCGGTCGCGCGGGTGGCATCTTCATCAGCCACGCCCAGGTGCAACGCAGCCTGTCCGACGTGGTTGGGGTGCCCGCCTTCCTCGCGAACCAGGGCTACGTCGCGGGCACCCGGGTGCTCTCGACCAAGATCACCGCACCGGACCGCATCACCCAGACGGCGTTGCAGATCGGCGCGGCGGACTTCGTTCTGGAGATCCAGCGCGTCCGCCTGGCGGACGGCTCTCCCATCTCGCTCGAGTTGGCGCAGTTCCCCGCCGAGTCCTTTCCCGGGCTACTTGAAAAGCGGCTCGGCGGTTCGATTTACGAGATCCTCGAGAACGACTACGGACTGGTCACCTCCCGCGCGGACGAGCGGATCGAAGCGGTCAACGCCACCCCCGACGAGGCCTCGCTGCTGGCGATCAGGCCCCGGTCGGCCCTGCTGCTCATCACCCGCGTCACCTACGACCAGAACGACGTGGCATGTGAGTTCTCCCGCGACCTGTTCCGCGGCGACCGCACCCGGTTGGGTGTCACCGTGCAGGGCAGGGGAATCGGTGTTCAGTCACCGGTCGCCGCGGCGACGGTGGCGCTCCACAGCTGACGCTTGACCTCAAGTCGTGTTGATGTTCGACGATGACATCATCACGACTCGAGGAGGACACATGCGACCCATCCGCGCCGATCTCTGGGAAACCCGCGCCGACAGTCCCTTTCCCGGGCTGACCACCCACGCCTATCTCTGGACCGGCGGCCCGGACGGCAACGTGTTGTTCTACGGCACCCAAACCGACGCCGACTTCGGCGACCTCGACCGATTGGGCGGGGTGGCCCACCACTATCTGTCACACCGTGACGAGGCGGGCCCGATGCTGGCTCGCGTTCGAAGCCACTTCGGCGCCCGGTTGCACGCACCCGCAATCGAACTGCTCGAGATCGGCCAACACGGGCACGTCGACGTACCCCTCGCCGGTCGGCACGTGGACGGCAACGGCATCGAGGTGATCCCGACGCCGGGGCACACCCCGGGCAGCACCTGCTACCTGGTGCCCGGCGTGAACGGCCAGAGCTACCTGTTCACCGGCGACACCATAATGCTTGGGGCCGATGGCAATTGGTTCGCTGGCTACATACCGCCAATCAGCGAGGCTCAGCCCCTGGCCGACAGCCTGCGGTTACTCGGCACCCTGGCACCGGACCTGGTGATCTCGAGCGCCTTCCCCGGCGAGTCCGCCGTGCACGCGCCAGGGAAGCAGTGGCGGGCAGACACTGCCCTGGCGCTGGCGGGGTTGGCGGAGGCGGCAGCGTGCGCGTAGACCACTAGATTTACGGGCATGAGCCCCGCAGGACGGTTCGCCCCGAGCCCGTCGGCCGATCTGCACATCGGAAACCTGCGCACCGCGGCGCTGGCGTGGCTTTTCGCGCGGTCGACGGGACGTCAGTTCCTGGTACGCGTCGAGGATCTCGACGACCGCGCCAGGGACGACGTCGCCAGGCGTCAACTCGACGACCTGGCCGCGATCGGCCTGACGTGGGACGCACGACCCGAGTACCAAAGTGCCCACGAAGCGCGGTACGACGTGGTGGTCGACGAGCTCACCGGTCGGGGGATGACCTACCAATGCCATTGCAGCAGAAGGGACATCCTTCAGGCGCCGCGGGCACCCCACGCCCCCGAGGGGGCCTACCCGGGGACCTGCCGCGATCTGACCGACGCCGAACGCGCCGAACGCGCGGCCACCGGCCGACCGCCCGCGGTGCGACTGCGGTCGGAGGTCACGCAGTTCACCGTCACCGACCTGCTGCACGGCAGCTACACCGGAGTGGTCGACGACTTCGTGCTGCGCCGCGGTGACGGCGTCCCCGCCTACAACCTCGCCGTCGTCGTCGACGACGCCGCCCAAGACGTCGACCAGGTGGTGCGCGGTGACGACCTGCTGTCGTCGTCGCCCCGCCAGGCCTACCTGGGTGCACTGCTCGGCCATCCCACTCCGACCTACGCCCACGTTCCACTGGTGCTCAACACCGATGGCAAGCGACTGGCCAAACGCGACGGCGCGGTCACCCTCGCCGAACTGGGAACGTCGCGCGCACTGACGCTGATCGCGGGATCGCTTGGGTTCTCGGCGAGGGCCGTCGCCGGCATGCTGACCGAGTTCGACCCCACCGCGATACCCCGCGAACCCTGGATTTACCAGCCCGAGTGAGGAAAACCCTATGCGGGTCGCCGTCGGGTTGGTAGCTTCCGCCGGTGTTCGGATACTTCCGGCGGGCGATGCTTGCCGTCCTCATCGTCGCTGCGGTGATCCTCGGCTCGGCGGCCTGCGGGTCGTCGGAGCAGAGCGCCGACCCGATCAAGTCGTCCGGGGTGCTTCGCGTCGGCACCGAGGGCGTCTACTCGCCCTTCAGCTACCACGACCCCGCCACCGGTGACCTCGTCGGCTACGACGTCGACGTCGCCAAGGCCGTCGGCCAGAAGCTGGGCGTGAAGGTCGAATTCGTCGAGACGCCGTGGGATTCCATCTTCGCCGCACTCGAGGCCGACCGCTTCGACATCGTGGCCAACCAGGTCACGATCAACCCCGAACGTCAGGGCAAGTACGACCTGTCGCAGCCCTACACCGTCGGCGAGGGCGTCATCGTCACGCGGGCAGGTGACGATTCGATCAAGACGCTCGCCGACATCAAGGGCAAGACGGCCGCCGAGAACGCCACCAGCAACTGGTCGGAGGTCGCGCGCAAGGCGGGCGCCACGGTCGAATCGGTCGAGGGTTTCACCCAGGCCATCACGCTCCTGAACCAGGGCCGCGTCGACGTCGTGATCAACGACAGCATCGCCGTGTACGCCTACCTCGCCGAGACCGGCGACAAGTCGGTCAAGATCGCCGGCACCGTCGGCGAGAAGAGCGAGCAGGGCTTCGCCGCGCGGAAGAACAGCGGCATGCTCCCCGAACTCGACAAGGCACTCGGAGAGCTGCGCGCCGACGGGACGTTGGCCACGATCTCGCAGAAGTACCTCAAGGCCGACGCGACGGGAACACCCGCGTCGACGCCGATCCGCTCCTCGGGAGTCCTGCGGGTCGGAACCGAGGGCACCTATTCCCCGTTCAGCTACCACGACCAGGCGACCGGCCAACTCGCCGGCTACGACGTCGACGTGGCGAAGGCCATCGCCGAGAACCTGGGCGTCAAGGTCGAATTCGTCGAGACCCCATGGGATTCGATCTTCGCCGCGCTGGAGGCCAACCGCTTCGACGTCGTCGCCAACGAAGTCACCATCACCCCGGAACGCCAGGCCAAGTACGACCTGTCCGAGCCGTACTCGGTCGGTGAGGGCGTCATCGTCACCAAGGCCGACGACGACTCGATCAAGAGTCTGGCCGACCTGAAGGGCAAGACCACCGCGCAGTCGATCACCAGCAACTGGGCGCAGGTCGCCCGTGACGCAGGCGCCAACGTGGAGTCGGTGGAGGGCTTCAGCCAGGCGATCACCCTGCTGAATCAGGGCCGCATCGACGCCACCGTGAACGACAGCATCGCGGTCTACGCCTACCTCGCCGAGACCGGCGACAAGTCGATCAAGATCGCAGCGAAGACCGACGAGAAGAGCGAGCAGGCGCTCGCCGCCCGCAAGGACAGCGGCTACCTACCGGAGCTCAACGGCGCAATCGACGCACTCCGGTCCTCGGGCAAGCTCGCCGAGATCTCACAGAAGTACCTCAAGGCCGACGCCACCGGCGCCGGGCAGGCTCCGCAGGCCGGGGGTGCGCAGCAGAACGCGCCGCCGGTGCGGTCGGCGTGGCAGCTGATCCTCGACAACCTGTGGCCCCTGGCGAAGGCCGCCATCACCGCCACCATCCCGCTGACCATCATCAGCTTCGTCGTCGGCCTGGTCATCGCCCTGGCGGTGGCGCTGGCCCGGCTGTCGCCGAACGTCATCCTCACCAACGTCGCGCGGTTCTACATCTCGATCATCCGCGGCACTCCCCTGCTGGTGCAGTTGTTCATCGTGTTCTACGCACTGCCGCAGCTCGGGGTGAAGATCGACCCCTTCCCCGCGGCGGTGATCGCGTTCAGCCTCAACGTCGGCGGCTACGGGGCGGAGATCATTCGCTCCGCGATCCAGAGCATCCCGAAGGGACAGTGGGAGGCCGCCGAGACGATTGGCTTCAATTACGTTGGAGCGCTGAAGCGCATCATTCTGCCGCAGGCCGCGCGGGTGGCGGTGCCGCCGCTGTCCAACACGTTGATCTCCCTGGTGAAGGACACCTCGCTGGCGTCGACGATCCTGGTCACCGAACTGTTGCGGCAGGCCCAGATCGTCGCGGCGCCGACGTTCGAGTTCTTCGCCCTGTACGGCACCGCGGCGGCGTACTACTGGGTGATCTGCCTGGTGCTGTCGTTCGGCCAGGGCCGCCTGGAACACCGACTGGAAAGGTACGTGGCGCGATGACCGACCCCGTTGACAGTGACACCGAGACCGACTACCTCGTCGTCGCCGAGGGTGTCGAGAAGGCCTTCGGTGCCAACAAGGTGCTCAAGGGCGTGTCGTTCAAGGTCGAGCACGGCACCGCGACCGCCATCATCGGACCGTCCGGATCGGGCAAGACGACGCTGTTGCGCACGCTCAACGCGCTCGACCGGGCCGACGCGGGCGTGATCCGGGTCGACGACGTCGAGATCGACTTCTCCACCCCGACACCCAAGCCCGAAATCCGAAAGTTCCAGTCGCGCAGTGGCTTCGTGTTCCAGGGGCACAACCTGTTCCCCCACAAGACGGTGTTGCAGAACATCATCGAGGGACCGGTGATCGTCCAGAAGCGGCCCAAGGACGAGGCCGTCGCCGAGGCGGTCGCCCTGCTCGACCAGGTCGGCCTGGCCGAGAAGAGGGACCAGTACCCGTTCCAGCTCTCTGGTGGTCAGCAGCAGCGCGTCGGCATCGCTCGCGCACTGGCCCTCAAGCCCAAGCTGGTGCTGTTCGACGAGCCGACCTCAGCGCTCGATCCCGAGTTGGTCGGCGAAGTGCTCTCGGTGATCAAGGATTTGGCGGTCGAGGGCTGGACGTTGGTGATCGTCACCCACGAAATCCAGTTCGCCCGCCAGGTGTCCAGTCAGGTGCTGTTCACCGATAAGGGCGTCATCCTGGAGCAGGGCACCCCCGCCGAGGTGATCGGCGATCCGAAGGAAGAGCGCACCCGCCAGTTCCTGGACCGCATCCTCAACCCGCTGTAGCTCTCCCCCCTTTCCCGCGAGCGTGCGTGTCTGCGGGCGACACGCCGTTCGGATGTCGGAGTTCACGCACGCTCGCGCGCGTTCTCGAGCAGCAATTCGACTGCGACGGAGGCACTTTGCGCGGCGCTCTCCATGGTGGCCGACCAGTCGGTGGCGGTCCAGTCACCTGCCAGCACCAGTGACGGCACCGACGTGCGTTGCGGCGGCCGCAGCGCATCCATCCCCACCACTTGCGAGAACGTCGCCCTTGGCATCTTGACCACCTGCGCTTCGAGCACCTCGGCGGCGACGGCGGCCGGGTAGTACCGCCGCAGCAACGACATCTGTTCGGTGACGATCTCGTCGCCTGCCTTCTCGATCTGCTCGTAGGCGCCGCTGGTCGTCAGACAATACAGCCACCCGCGGTCGGTGCCCCTGCCGTGCATGATCTGCCGGTCGAAGACCTCGTCGATCACACCCGTTCCCCCGATCAGCCCCTCGAACGCCGACTCGGTGCCCAGCGGCCGGTCCAGGTACAGGTTGGTACTGACGATCGGGGTGTAGCCCAGTTTGTCTGCGGCGGCGCAGATCTCGGCGTGCTCGGGCAGCTCGTCCAGCAGTCCGGCGACGTTGGAGTTGGGTACGGCGCACACCACGCCGTCGGCGGGCACGCGGGATCCGTCGGCCAGCAGCACCCCGGTGACCGCCCCGTCCTCGATCTCGACCCGCCGCGCCACCGCCCGGTAGCGGACGTCGACGCCGCGCTCCTCGAATACCTCGAGCGCGCCCTTGACGAAGAGGGTGTCGAGGTCGACCGTGGGATAGCCGATGGTGACCGGCGTCCGGTGTCGCACACCCATCCGGAAGCCGGTGGCCATCACCTTGGCGAACACCGCGGCCGAGCCACGCGTCACCGGTTCGGCCGCGATCCCCAGAGCGAGCCAGTCCCACAACGCTTCTCGCGCCGGTGCGGGCATGCCGACTCGGTCGAACCACTGGTCGGTGCTCAATTCGGCCAGGTCGGCGGGTGGATGCAGGGCCTGCCAGCCGAGCCGCAGGGTGGCGCGGGCGGCGCGCAGACGGTCGAGCATCCCGGCGTCGGGGTGCACGCCAAACAGCGTGCGCACCGCGCCGAACCCCGTCGTCTGCACGACCTTCTTGCGACCGTCGGGCCAACGTAGCGTCGACCGCTTGGGGAAGACGACGAACTCGCGAGTGCCAACGCTGGTGAGGTAGCGGAAGAGGTGCTCGTACCCGCTGGCGATGACGTGCTGGCCGTTGTCGGGCAGATCCTCGACCTGCTCGGCCCGCATCGCGTGCGTCCGGCCACCGAGCCGTCCGCGTCGCTCCAGCAGCGTGACGTCCATGCCCGCTTCGGCCAACCAGACCGCGGAGGCCAGACCGGCCAGCCCACCCCCGATGACCACGTAGCGTCCGCCCATTCGCCCAACGTACGCCGTGCCCGTCGCCCGCCGAGCGTGCGCAAGGTTCGAACGAAAGCCGGCGTTTGCCCGCAGACACGCACGCTCGCGGGGCAAGTGCGAGAGGCTGACCCCATGTCACAACCACGAAGCGTCGATGCGGACGTCGTCATCGTCGGCGCCGGGCTCTCCGGAATGATCGCCGCCCGCACGGTGCTCGCCGCAGGATTGGTGCCCGTCGTCCTGGAAGCCGACGACCGCGTCGGCGGACGCATCCTCACCGAGGACGTGATGCCGGGGGTTAGCGTCGAACTCGGGGCGCAGTGGATCGGCGACACGCACGCGCGGATGTTCCGGCTCGCCGACGAGCTCGGCGTCG
Organism: Mycobacterium sp. AT1; assembly: GCF_002043095.1. Lineage (GTDB taxonomy): Bacteria > Actinomycetota > Actinomycetes > Mycobacteriales > Mycobacteriaceae > Mycobacterium. The sequence goes on from NZ_MVOC01000100.1 coordinate 16,328, forward strand.
AGACGTTCCCGCAGTATGACGAGGGTGAGACGTCGTACGACCTCGGCGGCTCGGGAGTGTTGCGCGAGAACGTGTTTCACACCCGATTCGCCGACGAGCTGGCAGAGCTGGAGCGCGTCCTCCGCCGTCTCGACGAGCTTGCCGCCGACGTGCCCGTCGAGGCACCTTGGCTGGCGCCGCGGGCCGACGAGTGGGACGTCATCAGCGCGGGCACGTGGTACGACCACCAAGGACTCTCGCCAGTCGCGCGGACGCTGTTGGAGATCTGCACCGTCGGAATCCTTGCGGTGCCGACCGTCGAGGTGTCGTTCCTCCACCTGCTCTTCACCATTCAGACCTGCGGTGTGACGGCCGAGCTCTTCGCCGAATCCGAGGGTGGCGCCCAGACCACCCGGTTCGTCGGCGGCACCAGCGAGATCCCGCGCCGACTGGCCGCGCTGATCACCGACCACATCGTGCTCGACTCCCCGGTGCAGACCATCGAACACTCGACGGACGGCGTCGTCGTGCACTGCCGCGGTGGACTGGTGGCCCGCGGCCGCCGTGTCATCGTGGCCATCTCACCCACGCTGGCCGGTCGTATTCTCTACGACCCGCCGCTGTCGGGGATCCGCGATCAGCTGACCCAGCGACTGCCCAACGGCTCGGCGATGAAGGCGTTCTTCGTCTACGACGAACCCTTTTGGCGCGCAGACGGATTCAATGGTCAGCTCATCTCCGACGTCGGCCCGGCACGAATGTCCAACGACACCTGCATTCCCGACGACGACCACGGGGTGATCCTGCTGTTTCTTGAGGGCGACCAGGCCCGCACCTTCGGACGCCTGCCAGTCGACGAGCGGCGCGCCGCCCTCACCGCGGAGTTGGTGCGCCACTACGGCGCCAAGGCCGCGACGCCGGAGTTCTACGTCGACGGCGAATGGTCGGATCGACAGTGGACGCGCGGCTGCTACAACGCCAACCACGGCCCGCACGTGTGGACCACCTACGGTGAAGCGCTCGCGGCGCCGATCGGCGTGATCCACTGGGCGTCCACCGACACGGCTACCCACTGGAGCGCCTACATGGAGGGTGCCGTCGAGGCGGGCGAGCGCGCCGCGTTGGCGGTCGTCGACTCCCTCACCTAGAGCGATTTCGGCGCGTTCATCCGCGCTCACCGCGGGTGAACGCGCCGAAATCACCCAAGGAGCTCGTCGCGGAAGCGAGGATGGGCGATCGCCGCCAACGCCTCGGCACGCTCTCGGACGGTCCGGCCCTCCAACTCCGCGACGCCGTATTCGGTGACGATCGCGTCGACGTGGTGGCGCGGCGTGGTGATCACCGCCCCGGGGCCAAATGACGGCACGATCCGCGACCGCAGCTCGCCGTCCTTGGTGAACGTCGACGGCAGGCAGATGAGCGACCGATCCGCCAGCTCGAGCCCGGCGCCCGCCACGAAGTCCTCGGCACCGCCGATGCCGCTGAACTGCTTGCCGTCGAGGGTGTCGGCGACGACCTGGCCCTGTGCGTCGACCGCCAGCGCGCCGTTGACCGAGACCATGTCGGCGTTGGCACTGATGACCTCCGGCGAGTTGACGATCTCGACCGGCAGGAACGCGACGTCGGAGTTGCCGTCGAGCCACCGGTAGAGCTCCGGTGAGCCGAATGCGAACGTCGTCACGCTCACGCCCTCGTACTGACCCTTGCGGTCGTTGGCGACCTTGCCCGCCCGGTGCAGCTTCATGCAGCCGTCGGTGAACATTTCGGTGTGCAACCCGTAGTCCCCGCCGCCGCCTTCGGCCAGCAGGGTCGCGATCTGGTTGGGGATCGCGCCGATGCCCACCTGCAGGGTCGCGCCTGACCGGATGCAGCCGACGGCGTGGTGTGCGATGGCGTCGTCGACGTCGGTGGGCTCGCCCTCCGGCAGCGCGAACGGCTCCTCGGTCGAGCTGATCAGGATGTCGATCTCGTCGACGTGCAGCGCGTGGCGGTGTTCACCAAGCCCGAACGTTCGCGGGTAGGCGTCCGACGCCTCGACGATCAGCAATCGGTCGGGATCAGCTCCCGTCCTTCGCAATTCGTCGATCGTACCGCCGGCGTGCAGCGACAGCGAGCACCAACCGTCGGCGTCCGGCGGCGTGGCCACGGTCGTCATCACCCGTGGCGCCTGACGTTGGAGCAGCGGCCCGAAACGGCGGAAGTCGGCTGGTGTGAACTGGATGTCGGCTCCAGTGCCCAGCAACGCCCTCTCCAGCGGACCGAAGAAACCGGACAGGTAGTGCACGCCCTGCCGCGAGAACAACTCCGTGAGGACCGCGAGCAAGGCGCCGTAAACCCGCAGGTCCGTCCAGTCCTTGCGCTCGCCGAGCGCCCGCAGGAACGCGGGCGGCTGGCCCGGCCCGAGGGGGATGCCAAGGGAGTCGCGGTTGTCGAGTCGGGCGGCGGCCTGCTCGGCGGTGAGCTCGGTGGGCATGGCGCGACCCTATCCCCCGCCGCGATTTGGGCGCGGAGATCCGCGGTAGGCGCGGCTGAACGCGCCGAAATCGCAGGGGGTTAGAGGGCGAGGGGCAGCGACGCCATGCCCCGCAGCGTGACGTTCGGCTTGTACGGCGGCTCGGCGGCGAGCGTGGCACGTGGGAACCGCCTCGTCACCGCCGTCAACGCCACCCTGGCCTCGAGTCGGGCCAGGGGCGCGCCGAGACAGAAGTGCACACCATGACCGAAGGCCAAGTGCCGCAGATCATCTCGCTCCGGGTCGAAGGTGTCAGGCTGACCGAACGCGGAAGGATCGCGCTGCCCGGCGGCCAGCAGCAACATCATCGTGTCGCCCTTCGGCACGGTCACGCCACCGATCGTCATCTCCTCGCCCGCCGTCCGCCCGGCCAGCTGAACCGGCGGGTCGTACCGCAGGGTCTCCTCGATGATCGTGGCCGCGCGGTCGGGATCCTCGGCCAACGCCGACCAATGACCAGGCTCGCGCTGCATCGCCAGGATCGCGTTGGCGATCAGGTTCACGGTCGTCTCGTGGCCCGCGATCAGCAGCAGATTGCACGTCGCGACGATCTCGTCGGTGGTCAGCTGGTCGCCGTCCTCCTCGGCCGCGATCAGCGCCGAGATGAGGTCCTCGCGCGGGGCGGTCCGGCGCTCCTCGACGAGGCCGGCGATATAGCCACGCAACCAGTGCCCGGCGCTCATCCGGTCGGCGAAGTTGTCGGGAAGCTCGCCGGTGAAGGTGATGAACGGATCGAGACCCTGCGCCAGCAGCGCCGAGGCCCGACTGAACTGCGGCTCGTCCTCGATCGGCACGCCGAGCATCCGGCAGATGACGGCGACCGGCAGTGGGTACGCGAGGTCGGCGACGGCGTCCAAGGAATCGCCGCTCACCCGGTCGAGCAGGCCGTCGACCATCGCCACCACGTCGGCCTCGAGCGCCCTCACCCGCTTCGGCGCGAACGCCTGCTGCGCGAGCCTGCGCAGCCGCGTGTGGTCGGGCGGGTCGAGGAACAGGAACCCCGGTTGACCGAACGGCCGGGGCTCGACACCCTTGGCGATCTCGCGCTGCGCGACGGTCGACTTCAGCCGGTCACTCGCCGACGACGGGTGCCGCAGCACGTCGCCGCAGTCCTGGAACGACGAGAACACGACCAGATTGCTCTCCGGCATCTGGATCGGTCCGCCGTCGAGGATCTGCCGGTACACGGGATATGGGTCGGCCCGGTTCGACGGGTCGAGCAGCTGCATCAGCAGCGCCTGCGGCCCAGCGGTGGTCGTCATCGTTCCATTGTGCGCGAGTAGTAGCGCCCTAGGACGTACTCTCGCAGCTCGTCGAACTCACCGGCGGTGATGGCCGCCCTGATCTGGTCGACCATGCGGATGACGAATCGCTCGTTGTGGATGGTGCACAGCGTCGAGGACAGCATTTCCTTGGCCTTGAACAGGTGGTGGATGTAGGCCCGGGTGTAGTTGGCGCAGGTGTAGCAGTCGCACTCGGCGTCGATGGGGGTGAAGTCGCGCTTGTAGCGCGCGCCGGTGATGTTGTATCGGCCGGTTGCCGAGTACACCGCGGCGTTGCGCGCCACCCGAGACGGCGACACGCAGTCGAACGTGTCCGCGCCCGCGGCGACGGCGGCGAACAGGTCGTCGGGCTCGCTGATGCCGAGGAGGTGGCGGGGTTTGTCGTCGGGCAGCTCGTCGGTGACCCAGCCGACGATGGTCGCGAGATTCTGCTTCTCCAACGCCCCACCGATGCCGTACCCGTCGAAGCCCCTGCCGTCCTCGTCGCGGATTTCGGTCAAACCCCTCGCCGCCTGTCGGCGGAGGTCCTCGTACTGCGCGCCCTGCACGACGCCGAACAGGGCTTGAGCCGGCTTGTGCGCCCGCGCGATGCCAAGCCGACGATGTTCGGCAAGGCAGCGCACCGCCCAGTCGTGGGTGCGCTGAACCGAACTCTCTTGGTAACCACGGGTATTCATCAGGGTGGTGAGCTCGTCGAAGGCGAAGATGATGTCGGCGCCAAGCTGATGCTGAATGCCGATCGACACCTCTGGGGTGAACCGGTGGATCGACCCGTCCTTGTGCGAGCGGAACGTCACGCCGTCGTCGTCGACGTGTGCCAGCCGTTCCTTGCCCTCGGCGATCACGTCGTCGGCCTGGACCCGCCCGGTGTCCATGGAGAGCACCTTCTTGAAGCCGACGCCGAGCGAGAGCACCTGAAACCCGCCGCTGTCGGTGAACGTCGGACCCGGCCAGTTCATGAAGGCGCCAAGGCCGCCCGCCTCGTCGACGACCTCGGGACCCGGCTGCAGGTAGAGGTGATAGGCGTTGGACAGAACCGCTTGAGCGCCAACGTCCTTCATCGACTCGGGCAAAACGGCCTTGACGGTCGCCGCCGTCCCGACCGCAACGAAGGCCGGGGTGTGCACGTCGCCGTGCGGGGTGTGGATGACGCCTACCCGGCCGGATCGTCCTGGCAGTTGGGCCTTGACCTCGAAGTACGGCGGGGTGCTCACCGCTGTAGATTCTCACACCCCCGCGATCGGCCGACCCACGAGCATCCGGTCATGTGAGGATGAGGACATGCCGCCCAGGACGAGTCACCCCCGGCGACGCACCGACGGGCTGTCTGCCGAGCGCATCGTCGACGCCGCCGTGGCGATCCTCGACACCGAGGGGGAAGACGGCCTGACGTTCCGCCGACTGGCCGACCTCCTGGTCACCGGGCCAGGCGCGATCTACCACCACGTGGCGAACAAGGGCGAGTTGCTCGTCGCCGCCACCGAAGCGGTCCTGGCGTCGGCGACCACCGTGGCTAGCGTCGACGGACTGCGGGAGGAGGACGCCGTCAGGACGGTCGCGCTCGCGGTGTTCGACGCGATCGACGCACACCCGTGGGTCGGCGCGCAGCTCGCCAATCCACTGCAACCCGCGATGGTTCGCCTCTTCGAGAGCATCGGACGCCAGGTTCGGGCACTTGGCGTCCCCGAGGCCGCCTTGTTCACGTCGACGTCGGCGTTGACCAACTACATCCTCGGCGTGGGCGGGCTCAACGCCGCGAACGCTCGCGCCGTGGAGAACACCAACCGGACCGATCTGCTCGTCACCGTCTCGGCGGCGTGGGCGAACCTCGACGCGGACGAATATCCGTTCACCCGCGACGTCGCCCAACAGATGCGCGAGCATGACGACCGCACCCAGTTCCTCGACGGCATCGACCTCATCCTCGCCGGAATCGGCGCGCTCGGACGCCGCTCCTAACCCAGGAAGCGCACGATCGCCTCGGCGAGTTCCTCGCCGGCATCCTCCTGAAGGAAGTGGCCCGCCCCGTGGATCACGGGGTGCTCGACGCCCTGGGCGCCCCGCATCTCGCTGATGAAGATCGGCGCCATGGCTCCGGTGATCGGATCGCCGTCACTGAAGGCGACCAGCATCGGAGTGGGACTGGCGCGCAACGCCTCCCATGCATGCAGATTGGCCGGGCTCGCGGGGTCGGCCGGCGACGTCGGCACCAGGCCGGGCATCGCGCGCGGGCCCGCACAGTACGAATCGCCGGGGAACGGAGCGTCGTAACCCGCGCGGACCTCGTCGCTCATCGGCCGCAGGCAACCCGACTGGACGAACCGGCCGACCTCGATCTCGGGCATCTCCTCGATCGCCTTCCTGAACTGCCACCAGATCTCCGGCATGGGCAGATCGCCGGTGGGCAGACCCGTGTTGGCGACGACGATGCGGGCGACACGGTCCGGGTTCTCGGCCGCCAGGCGCAGACCGATGAGGCCGCCCCAGTCCTGGCCGACGACCGTCACGCGATCCAGGTCCAGTTCGCCGAAGACGAGCGCCCTGACCCACTCGACGTGCCTGGCATAACTGTGGTCTTCGATGCGGGTCGGTTTGTCGGACCGGCCGAATCCGACCAGATCGGGGCAGATGACGCGGTGACCGGCCGCCGCCAGAATGGGAAGCATCCGACGGTAGAGGTAGGACCAGGACGGTTCGCCGTGTAACAGCAACACCGGATCGGCGTCGGCGGGACCGTCCTCGACCCACGCCATCCGAAGGCGACCGCCCTCTTGGTCGTCGACGTCGCAATAGCGCGGCGGGTACGGGAAGTCCGCCAGAGCGGCGAAACGGTCATCGGGGGTACGCAGCGACTCCATGCCCGTGAACCTACCGCCGCGCTGCGCGACCGAACAGACTCCCCGGGGCGGGCAATTCTGGCAATCTACTGTCCGTCGGACCGTCTCGCCTCATAATGCGGGGGACGATCCGCTGATCTTGATGGATCGCACCGACAACGAGGAGAACAGACGTGAAGCAAAGTTTGCTGATTGCCGTGGGTGGCGCCGCGATCGTCGTCGCCGGCCTGGCGGGCTGTTCGTCGGGAGACAAGTCGACGACGGGTTCGTCGAGCTCCAGTTCCAGCTCGAGCTCGAGTGAGTCGTCCTCGAGCAGCTCGAGCGCAGCCTCGACGAGTGCGGAGGCAGCCGCGGGCACCAAGGTCACCATCGACGGACAGCCAAAGGACGTCGGCGGCACCGTCGTATGCGCCCCGATGGGCGGCAACATGAACGTCGCCATCGGCGAGTCGATGACCGGGATTGCCGCCGTCATCAGCGAATCCGACCCGCCAACGGTCACGTCCGTGGCACTGGGCAACGTCGACGGAATCACCCTCGCGGTGGGCGCCGGCCAGGGCGATGCCACGGCAACCAAGGATGGCAAGACCTACAAGATCACTGGCAACGCATTCGGCATCGACATGGCCAATCCCATGCAGCCGGCAAAGAAGCCCTTCGAACTCGAGTTCACCTGCCCCTAGGCAGCAATCGACAGCCAGTCGGCGGCGACGTCCCCACGTGGGACGTCGCCGTCGTTCGTCGACTTCCGTCTCGTCCGGAATGGCCGAACCGGTTTCGCCCGTAGGTACCGCTGGCATACGGTAGCCTCCGAGCCGTGCAAGGCGGCGCGGCACACCAGGGGGAGAAGTGGCAAAGCATCGGACGTCGACGAGACGCACTGCCCGCAAGTTTGCGGTTGGCACGATGGCCACCTTCGGGTTGTCGGGGTCGCTGGTGCTCGGGCACGCCACCAGCACCACCGCGATGGTCCAACTCACCAACACCGTGATCGGCATCGGCGGCAAGGACGACGCGACGAGCTCCGGCATCCCCACCAAGTTGTCGGGCACGGTAATACCCAAGGTCGGCGACTACGGCTACTTCGGGGTGCCCTACCCCGCGACGTTCGAGTTGGACAAGAGTCGCGACGCGGCCGTTCCGGTCGTCCACGACTATCTGACGAACACGGGCAAGGACGAAGCCCACCTGATCGTCGCCGGTTACTCCCTTGGCGCCTTGGCCGCCGAGCAGGAGAAGCGAAACCTGCAGTTGCTCGACGAGTCCGCGGCTCCGTCACACGAACAGCTGTCCTTCGTGATGATCGCGTCGCCCTTCGGCGGCAACGGTGGCGTCTTCGGCCGCCTGCCCGGTGTCGGAATCCCGTTCATCACAACCGGTATGGGCCCCGCGCAGCCCTCACGTTACGACACCACCTACATCGCCAACATGTACGACCCGTACGCCGACTTCCCCGCCTACTTCAACCCGGTCTCACTGCTGAACACCGCGCTGTCGATCCGCTACGGCCACTCCCCCGCGTACTACGACCCGCTCGATCCGGCCTCGTCCTACGCCTACCAGACGACGGTCTACAACCCCTCCACCAAGAGCACCGACAAGTACGTCCTGTACTACAACCCCCACCTGCCGCTGCTGGGTCCGTTGCGCGAGTTGGCGCAGATGACGAACACCTCGAAGTTCGCCGAGCCGGTGATCAGTTCCGTCGAGCCCCTTCTGCGGGTGCTCGTCGACATGGGCTACACCGATCGCGTGAACGCGAAGCCGGCTGCGCTGACGCCCTTTTCGCTCTTCACACCGCCGGCCAAGGTCATCGAGGCACTCGGTGCGATCCCCGGTGCGCTGGCGCAGGGCGCGGCCAATCTCGCCTCCGGGGGCCACGCCACCGTGACGCCGCCGAACCCCCTTGGGAATCTGACCCCGAAGCCGGCGGCTCCGTCGTCGACACCCCAACTCCAGGACAGCCCCGCATCGATCGCGCCCACCGAGGACGTCTCCAAGCTCGAACTCGACGAGAAGCCGGTCAAACCGGTCAAGCCAATTCCCGCGGTGACCAAGTTGGCGGCCGCGGCCACCGAAGGCCGGCATCCGACGGCGACGTCGGACGGCAACAAGTTCACTCCCGGGACCGGGACCTCCACGGCGACCGGCACGACGGACAAGACAGACGAGACGGAAACTGCCACGCCGCCTACCAAGGCGACTCCGACCGCAACCCCGGTCACCACGAATGACGCTGCCGCACAAGAGCCTTCGGCCAACACGAGTACCAGCACCGAGGCCGCCGCCTAGGCCCAGTCGGACCTGATGGCAAGGCCCGGCTAGTGTCCTGGGGATGAGCGACGCGCTTACGAGGAGGGCCACCCGCGACGACGTCGACGGCATTCGGCGACTGGTGGCGGACGCGTTCGAAAAGTACGTCGACCGGATCGGCAAGCCGCCCGCGCCGATGACCGCGGACTACGCCGAACTGCTTGACACGTCGCGGGTTTGGGTGGTCGAGCACGGGGGCGACGTCGTCGGCGTCCTCGTCACGCAGGCCCAGCCCGACCACCTGTTGCTCGACGCCATCGCCGTCGCGCCGACTGCCCAAGGCGGCGGCCACGGGCGGGCCCTGCTGGAACGAGCCGATCAGGACGCCCGCGATCAGGGACTGACGGAAGTCCGGCTGTGCACCAACGAGGCGATGACCGAGAACCTCGAGTTCTACCCCCGGCGCGGTTTCCACGAGACGGGCCGCGGGGTCCAAGACGGGTACCACCGGGTGTTCTTCGCCAAGGCCGTCGACGCCACCGGGCCTACTTCGCGCAGGTGAACTGGTTGACGTCGATGTAGCCGACGCGGAACATGTCCACGCGCGTCACCCGGAATCCGCCTGCGGTGGCCCGCTCCTGCACCATCGGAATCGTCGGCAGCCGTCCGCCGGGGAAGATTTCGGTCCACATGAACTTGAGGAAGCGCGCGAAGGTGAACGTCAGGGGCATGCCCCGCTCGCGCATCTCGTCGGGGTGCAACCCGGTGATGCTGTGCAGCAACATGATTCCGTCGTCGGGCAGGACGCCGTTGGCCATCTCGAAGAACGCTTCGTAGCGGTCGTGACCGAAGTGTTCGAAGGCGCCGATGGACACGATGCGGTCGACCGGCTCGTCGAATTGCTCCCACCCCTGCAGCAGCACCCGCTTGGACCGAGGGCTGTCCGATGCGGCGAAGAGCCGCTCGACGTGCTCGGTCTGGGTCTTGCTGAGGGTCAGGCATCGGTGCCTCCCGTGGTCGACCCGAGCCTAGGACGCGTTGATAACAGAGCAATTGCTCT
>NZ_MVOC01000101.1 GCF_002043095.1 Mycobacterium sp. AT1
TCCACACGTCAAGTGACATGGAATACCTACCGCATTGGCTGCCCGAAGGCCGATACCTCTTGGCGACGCAAGTCGGAGCGTTCGCCGACCTCAACCTATTCGGCTTCGCGCCTCTAACGGTCAGCGCGGCGATGTCAGAGAGGGTCGTCGTTTACGGACCAACATGCGCCGGCACCGCTGACGACATTCCCGGAGGCCGGGCCACAGACGCGCCGTGGTTAGCGCTGGCCTTCGCAGCGAAGCGGTGCATCACGTCGACTAGGTCGCGCCGGGAGCCCCGATTTCGTTGACCCAAAGCACAATTCTCCAAAATTTGCCCGGCCGGAGCGCGTGCGCTGCCACGAAGGCGGGAATCGCGGCGCTGGCGAACTCGCACCCCAGGGCATAGGGGCCGGCGTATTCCATCCCGACTCGATAGCCCCCGATTGGTCGCCGACAAGATCGACACGCAACCCGAATTCAACGTGATCTCGGCAGCCTTCGCAAACGCTACGCAAGCAAGGAGACAGCGGTGGAAGAGGTCGTCGTGGTCGTGGCCGACGCACTTGTGGCCCGCGCTCTCATCCCCGTCATCGACCGTGCGTTCACCCCTCGCCCTCGCCGAAAGCGCCGGAAGACAATATATTTGGAGAGCATCACCCGTTCTCGGACAGCTGGAGTAGACCGGCGACGATTGCCCGAGAGGACATCTCGATCGAAGGAACATAATGCCCCTGACCGGAGACTACGAACCCGGCTCGTTGGACTTCGCCCGGGAGCAGGCAGAAATGATCGAACGCACGGGCGGAGCCGACGGTAGCACCTGGCAGGGGCACCCTGTGGTGGTGCTGACCTCGGTCGGCGCCAAGACCGGCAAACTGCGAAAGACCGTGCTGATGCGCGTCACACACAACGGTCAATACGCCGCCGTTGCCTCCAGAGACGGCGCCCCCAAACATCCTGAATGGTATTGGAACCTTCTTCGACAACCGCACGTCGAACTCCGAGACGCCGCGACGCGACGGGACTACACCGCCACCCTCGCCACGGGAGCCGACCGCGATACTTGGTGGGAACGCGCAGTCGTAGCTTGGCCGCTCTATGCCGACTATCAAGCCCGGACGACGCGACAGATCCCGATCTTCGTACTCACGGAGCGCACCTAGTCCGTGGCAAAGTATGGCCGTGGAGCTACGCGCGCTGCGCATAGTGGCATCCCGTTCAACGAGCATGGGGTGCGCAATCTGGCTTTGCACCAACGACTGTCACCTGAGGCCGCCGGCCCACGTGGTCAGCGCACCCCGCCACCGAGTGTCGTACCGCCTGTAGCGTGCGCTCACGCCTATATGGGTGAGCGAGCCGCTGGCCCGCGCGGCGCGGGACGTCTCGCGGCGCAGGTTGCGCGGTGACACATTGCCAGCGGGGGACCGACGCATCGACTTTGCCAGGGTGCAGACTGTTCCTCTTCGCTGGTCAGAGCGCCGCGTCACGACGAGTACCCCGCGTCCTCGTTCGGCGACAAGGCGGCTGAGTGGCCTTATCACAGCTCCACTATCCGTGCCCGCTCCCTAGCGGGAGGTACTCGTTGAGTAATGGCGCCACCGATGCCACACGTGAAAACAGTTTAGAGCAGCTGACGCACGCGTCTCACTCGTTGAGCGGACCGTGAGCGCCATGGGTGCTCGCTCCCCGCGTTGCGGTGACGTTGAGCGCCACCATGGTGGCGGGTACGTCACCCCGGTTGCTCCACGAATGCTTTCCGCCCCGCTGAATGAACGTGTCACCCGGTCGAAGCAGCGTCTCGCCAGTCTCGACGATTGCATACAGTTCGCCTGAGAGCATCGTGATGACGTCGATGCTGTCGGAGTAGTGAAAGCCCGCCACTTCGTTTTCGTCATCGTGCGTATCGCCGCTGCCAAGAGCTTTTAGCGATTCGGCATGGCCGGACGCATCGACTTCGCTGTCGGGAGGAAACGTGGTCAGGCGGTAGGTGCAAGCGCCCAGCGGCGGCAGGAGAGCCACGGGGCCCACGGAGTCAACGTCATCGACGCTGGGCGGGAACTTCTGCACGTGCCACATGTCCATGACCTTGTAGGCAGGGGTGTCCAAGAGCCCGGGGGTGAACTCATCGACGGCAATCGTCGAGCGCCCGTTCGCGTCCACTCCGGCGATGACGCGACGGCCCTTCACTTCGAGGTAATCTCCGGCCATTTCGTTGCTCCATTCAGTGGTGGTTCGCCTATCACGCGGGCGATTCATTCCCGCGGCGATTCGCCGACCGTCGCCGGTTGCAACCGCCGTCCCACATACTGACCGATGTTCTATATGGAGGACGAGGACTAGGTTAGAGTGGCGTACGTCACTCCGTCAAGGCCCGGCGTCCCCTCCCTTGGTGAGGCGACCTCGAGCTCCACCCTCAGCACGACGCTGCCCACGTCGGACGCCGGTCACCGGCGAGGACTTCGCTCCACGGATCGCGCTATCGGTGGACATCGCCCGCAACCTGAGCGGGCTTTACCAGCGCCGCCCCGGGCGGGATGCTGCGGGACGCGAGGAATGACTGCCGTCGTCATCCGCTTCGCGACCACCCTCTCGCGGCCGCAGTCGAGCGACCCTTGGCTGCACCGGTTGCGAAAGCCCTTGATTGGCCCTCGATTACGCGGCGCTCGAAACCCGCCAGCGCTCTTGACGCCGCGACACCGCCGGTCTATGTTGTGTTCCATATCACAGACGATCGTCCATAATGATAGACAGGGATTGGGATGAGTTCTCGGAACCGTGGTCAACTCCAGGCGCGAGCTTGGCCACGTCATGGCTGTAGAACGCACGTGCACGAAGCCGATCAACCAAGGCTCGTCAACGTCGCGTGCCCCCGCATCGAAGGTTCCGCCGTCGTCGTGGCCATGTCGTCAGTGGTGCGTCGTGGCTGAACGACACGGAGTCGAAAAGGTCCCCACGGCCGTGTCATTGGCCCCGCCTGCGTCGGCAGCGCCCGAACCTTCATCGCGAATGCGCGGCCGTTCCGATTCAGCGTGGCTGACCGACCTGAAATACCGGTTCCCCGCTCGCTACCGTGCGAGCTGGGGGGCCCTTGTCGTCTTGGTCGTCGTCGCGGCGTTCGCTGCACCGACCACGGTGCAGGGCCAATCAATCCTCATCGTGAGTGCCTTGGCGGGCGTGCTGGGACTGGCGTCGTTCGGACAAATGTTGGTCATCATGATCGGCGGAATCGACCTGTCGGTACCGGCAATCCTGGCCGTCAGTGCGGGCGTCGTCGTGCACTTCGGCGTAGACGGCTCGAGTCAACCATTGGTCATTCTTGCCGCCATCCTGGTGGCGGTCGCGATCAGCCTGGTGAACGGGTTCTTCATCGCCGTCTTGCGGCTCAACGCCCTGATCGTCACCCTCGCCACGTTCGGCACCGTCACCGGCGTCATCGGACTGTGGACGGGGACATCCTTCTCGGTGACCGGCGAGGCACCTGCCGCGTTGCAAAAGTTCAGCACGTGGTCGATCTTGAACGTCAACACCTGCTTTCTCGTCGCCGTGGTGGTGGCGATCGTGATCGCCGGGGTACTGGCGCGCACTCGCGCCGGCCGACACGTCGCGGCTGTCGGATCCAATCGCCATGCCGCACGAGCCCTCGGGGTGAACGTCATCGCCGTTGAGATGTCCGTATTCGCCGTAGTGGGTCTGCTCTACGGCATCGCTGGTGTCTTGCTCACCGGCTTCATCGGAACACCGGACATCTCAGTGGGAGCTCCCTATCAACTCGCAACGATCACGGCTGCGGCGATTGCGGGCGTGGCACTCAACGGCGGCCCCGGCAGCGTTGCCTCCGTGCTGAGCGCGTGCGTCTTGTTGCAACTGCTGGATCAGACCTTGGCTTCGATGGGGCTCTCGGCTGGAGCACGCGTAGTGGCTCAGGGAGTCGCACTGGTGATCGCCGTCGCAGCAACCACTCTCGGGCAGTACGCGTTCGCAGGCGTCCGCAGGGGCTACCGCAAGGCGAACACGACGGGCCGAGGCGCATGAACATCAACTACCACGCAGTGCAGTCATCCTCGCCTGACACCGACCGGTCGCCCTGCCCTACACCCGGAACCCCCGTAGCCGCCACGCCGCCTTCGTCGAAAGCCAGCCCCGCGAGGATCGGCCTGGCGGTACGCATCGTGGCGGCGATGCTCGCGGTCGTACTGCTAGCCGGATGCACGGTGACGACCGCGACGACGAAACCCACCGGAGCGCAGATCCTCGGAGCCGGCTCTGAACTGACCGCGAAGACGGTCGACCCGGGCGCTCTGGCCGAAGCGATCAAGAAGACGTTCCTCACCGATGTTCCCGTCTCCCGGCTTGATCCCGTGATTGTCGATGCGTTGGCAGTTGCATCTCAGCCGCTGACGCCAGAACAGAATCGACTGTTCGAGCAGTGCATAGAGCAGAATTCGTGCGACACCGGTCGCGGCTCGTTGACCGTTGGACTAGCCCTCGAGGGCAACAACTCATGGACGAACATCTTTCGTGGCGAGGCAACAGCGCAGGCGATCGCAAGTCCCCAAGTCGCCCGCATCATCTACAGCAACGGAAACTCCAACATCGCTACGGTATTGGCGAACCTGCGCAGCATGATCACCCAACAGGTGGACATCATCGTGACCGACCCCGTGTTCGGACCGACCGTGCTGCCCGTGCTGGAAAAAGCCAAACGCGCCGGTATCACCGTGGTCTCGGTGAACACCCCCCTTCCGGAATCGGCAGCAAGCTCCCTGTCGACCCAGATTCCCAACTCGTTGTGCGCGCTTTACACCGACGGAGCCCAGAAGTTGGTAGATGCGTTGGGCCCCAACAACACCTATGCTCTCTACACCGGATTGCCGGGCAACAGCAACGCGGCTGAATGGCAACCTTGCGCGAAGAAGGTCCTCGACGGCGCCGGCTGGACGCAGGTCGTCGAAGGGTTCACGCAGTGGACCTCCCAGGGTGAGGCCCAAGAAGCGAACTCTCTGGTGGCCTCGGGCAAGAACCCGACGGCAATCCTCTACGACTACTCCGTCGACGACTTCCTGAAACCCTATGTGGCAAAACGCAGTACGCCTCCAGCCATGATGACCGATGCGGCCAACCACTCATGGTTCGCGGCTCTGCGCGAGGCCGACGCCGCCGGGGTCGAGGTCAAGTCATGGCTGGCCAGCGGCCACGTCTGGTTCGGCCGGTTCGGGGTCACCGCAGCCATCAAGATACGGCAGGGCGAGCAACTCGCCGACACCATTCCGGTCCACATCCCCACCGTGCCCACCACGTCGATCCTCGACGCCACCAGCCCGGCCATCCCGGCGGCCGTTCCAATATCTAGCCTGCTCACCCCAGAGCAGCTGACCTGGGCGCTCGCCGCGGCCTGAACCGCCCGACATGTGTACGCGGTCCGGGCACTGAACCAATCTAAGGAAGCTGTCGCATGACGAGAATCGAAGGGGCTCCCGTTGTGAGCATCCTCAACAACGACCACCCCGACAGCGAGCCTGGCGTCGTCCTCAGGGGCGTATCGAAGTCCTTCCCCGGCGTCCGGGCCCTCGCGGACGTGGACTTCGAATGCAAGCGAGGCGAAGTTCACGCCCTGGTCGGGGAAAACGGATCGGGCAAATCAACGCTGATCAAAATCGCTTCAGGTGTGCTGCCCGCAGATTCCGGCGAGGTGTACATCAGTGGTCAGGCGCTGTCCGGCGGAACCGTCCGGCGTGCACGCCAATTGGGACTCATGACCGCCTACCAAGACACGTCTTTGGTCCACGAGCTCAGTGTCGCAGACAACATCGCGCTCTCCTTCAACGCAGTGGGCGAACCATGCCCCGCCGACCTTGACGGCGTCTTGGCCCGCTACCGCCTTCCGTTCAAATCCACCGATCTGGTGGGAGCCTTGGGCCCCGGCGCCCGGCAACTGCTCGAAGTCGCGCGAGCGATGTGCCATCAACCACGAGTGCTCATGCTCGATGAACCCACGGCCACACTGGACATGAACTTGGCGGCGCATCTGGAAGAACTGATCAAACAGTCTCGCGATCAAGGCGTCGCCATCGTCTACGTCAGCCACCGGCTCGAGGAAGTCGGCCGCCTCGCGGACCGGTTGACCGTCATACGCGACGGTGTGTTGCGCGGCTCGTTCAACTCGCGTGAATGGCAGGTCGACGAAATCGTCGAACTGATGGTCGGTGCCGCGACGGACATCGAGTATCCGAAGCGATCTGCACCCCGCTCCGAGACGAACCAACTCGAGGTACGGGATCTATCTGGGCCCCAGTTTGGTCCCGTCTCGCTCCATGTTCGTCCCGGCGAGATCATCGGCATCGCCGGCGCAGAAGGCAACGGACAACGAGCCGTCCTGCGCGGGCTCATCGGTATCGGACGCAGCCGCGGGAAAGTCTTCATCAACGGCGAGGAGTTGAGCCGACCGACCCCGGCGGCGGCACTGCGTGCCGGCATCAGCTTCCAAAGCGGCGACCGGGCGGCAGAGTCGGTGTATCCGGTGTTGCCCGTCATGAACAACACCACCGCCCAGCTCGGAGCTGCCAGCGGGCCTGTCGGCACGGCGCTGAACAGCCGGTTGCGCGCACGGTTCGAGGAGGCGTCCGACCAGCTCGGCATTGTCACCGCGTCGCCCTACCAGCCGATCAGCGCCCTGTCGGGCGGCAACCAGCAGAAGGCCGTCTTGGCCCGCCCCTTGTTGACACCGCCCAAGGTGCTCGTCGTCGACGAACCCACCCAGGGCGTCGACGCTCGGGCCCGAATGGACATTTACCGGATACTGGCCGATGCGGCCACCGACGGCCAAGCGGTCGTGATCAACTCGTCGGACTCCGCCGAATTGGCGGGAATGTGTGACCGCGTATACGTCATGTCGCGCGGCCGAATCGTAGACGAACTCGCGGGCCCAACGACCGAGACCGCGATCGTACGCAGCTTCGTCAGCGCCACCGAAGTCAACGAGAATCAACCCGAACAAATCGCGCGCAGCGGCGATCTGGGCTCCCGATTGCGCGCGAGGCTTTCCGCCCAACTACCCATCCTCATGCTGTTGGTGCTGTCCGTCATCGTCGCGGTCTACACCGGCACCCAATCCGATGTGTTCTGGACGTCGGCGAATCTCGCGAACCTCCTGCTCCTGAGTCTGCCGCTGGCGTTTGTCGCGATAGGGCAGCAAATGGCCTTGCTCTCAGGGGGTTTCGACATCTCAGTCGGTTCGACGATGAGCGTCACGGTGGTGCTGGCGTCGATGACGTTACCCGACCTGTCTGCCGGCTCCCTGCTGCGGACGATCCCCCTACTCCTGCTCACGGCCCTCGGCATCGGAGGCTTCAACGCCTTCATGATCGCCGCCCTGAAGGTGAACCCCATCGTGGCGACCATCGCCACACTCGGCATCGTTCAGGGAATCGCCATCGTGCTGCGCCCAGAGCCATCCGGCATCATCGCACCCGAGCTCGGGGCAGCGTTCGAACTCGGGATCGGTTTCGTGCCCACGCCATTCATCATCGTGGTGGTTCTCGCGGTCGCCCTGGAAGTGTGGTTGTACCGCAGCCACAAGGGACTCGCTCTGCGCGCAGTTGGGTTCAACGACGAGGCGGCCCGCAGAATCGGATGGTCCGTCACCACCATTCGCGCGGGCGCGCTCATCTGTTGCGCCCTGGGTGCAGTGATCGCAGGACTCTGCCTGGCCTCGCTGGCGGGAGTGGGGTCAAATGCCGTCGGCGCCAGCTACGCGCTCCCCTGCTTTGCGGCGGTGTTTCTTGGGGGTGCCGTGCTCACCGGCGGTCGGGGGTCCTTCGTCGGCGCCCTGGTCGGAGCCGTGTTCCTCTCCCTGTTCGACAATGTGGCACCGCTGCTGAATATTTCGGGTGCGTGGAGTCAGACCGTCTACGGCATCATCCTCCTGCTGGCGATCGCGATGTACGCCGTGGTCCAGCGCTCCCGCGTTTCATGAGCTGGACCCACCCTGAATGCCGCGATGACCCGCTCCGCACGCCGAGGAGTGGGAAAAGGTCGGGCCCGTTCGCGGGTCCTCCGTCCGACCGATCCTGACGGCCTGCCCGTCGCGGGTGCAGTCGCACTCGACGCCGTACGGCACGTTTGGGCGCATCGGCCTCGACCGGCGGGGCCGACGACCCCGCCCGCCGTGCGACTGTGCACCCCGCACCTTCAACCCCGGATTGCGCCACAACCGGTGAAAATTCCTGCGATCAGCTTGCAGCATTCGCTCCCAACGCACCGTGGCCTAGTTGCGCCCGCAACGCCCAGCACGGATGCGTTGGCGGCCGGGCGCATAGTCGGGCCCACATTGCCGAGTAAGGATTGGCGGTGTCTGCCCCGCCGACAGACCCCGACAGGTCGGGCTGCGCCGACAGCCCCGCACGTGGATTGTTCCGACTCCCCCGAAGTCGTCCTGGACATCACCACGCGCGGCGCTCGTGGCGGCGCTCCCGACCTTTAGGGCGCTAGTCGTAGGACCCAGGCTGAGGTGGTGCCGCCCTGGCTTCCAGGCCGACCGTGTTGCCTGTCATGGGATCCGTCGAGCTCGTGCGCGCTGGTCATTCGTAAGCCCTCGCGCGTCCAGACGCAGGGTGTGTGAGCCGAGGGAGAATGCCCACTGACAGTCGACAGCCGTGTTGCGACGCCTTCACGCCACAGCCATCGACCTCGACGACCGAGTTGGTCGCCGACGCCGAATCCCCCATCGCAAACGGTTATGCAGCGGTGCCCGTAGCACAGACGAGTGGGCCCGAATCGAAGGATCCGGTGCTTCGGAACCTGTTCCTGGGAGGTGGGCTGACCTAATGCCGACCGACGCACTATCGACGTGCTGGTGATCCTCGCCGTGCCCGACGTATCCGCTGGCTGCTCCGCAGCAGAGCGCTGCGACCTGGCGCCAGGATCGGCGGCAGCCCCATCGCACCGCCGGTGATCGCAGACCAACACAGCGGGTCGCGATGGGCTGCACTACGACCTCATCACCAGGCAGTCCAGCCAGCCTCGACGGGAACTACCGCTCCAGTCATGAAGGAAGACTCCGGGCTGACCAGGAAGACGATGGCTTCGGCGATCTCCTGTGGGCGGGCGTAGCGCTTGAGCATTTGACGGCCCGCGAGGGTGGTGATCGCCTCTTCTCGGGTGGGGAAGCTCTTGATGTGTTCCTCGGCCATCTGTGTCTCGACCCCACCAGGGCAGATCGCGTTCGCGCGGATGTCTGGTGCGTATTCGAGCGCGAGTGAACGGGTGAAGCCAAGGACGGCGGCTTTGGAGGCGCAGTAGACGCCGACAAGCGGTATCGCTGCGAGGGCGCCAATCGAGGCGACGTTCACCACGGAGCCACCACCAGCCTTGAGCATCTCGGGCACCACCCGCTTCGCCGTGATCAGACATGCCAACATGTTGATGCTCATGAGCCGTTGGAAGTCCTCGGTGGTGTGCTCCAACAGCGGCTTGGCAACCACGATGCCGGCATTGTTGACCAGGCCGTCCACCCGTCCGTAGGTGTCGATGACCCGTGTCGTGAGATCGTCGATCGTATCGGGTGACACGACGTCGCCGGCAACGGTGACCACGGCGCCCCCTGCCTCGCGGACGAGCACCGCGGTTTCGTCGAGCGCTTGGGCGTCGAGATCCGTCAAGCCGAGGCGGGCGCCTTCAGCGGCCAACCGGATCGCGGTCGCCCGACCGATTCCTCCACCTGCGCCGGTAACGATCGTTACTGCGTCGTCCAACCTGGCCATCTTGTCCTCCTTGGTCGTGGCCGGTCCACGTCGGGTCCGGTCGCCGGGACGCTGCTGCGTCGATCGGCAGTCTGAGCGTTGCCATTTCGCGTTCGGGCACGCCGACAACACGGGTCGTCGGAATCATCTCCGCGGGGGGATCGTCGAGCTTCGGGGGTCGCTCGGCTACTCGCATAGTTCGACAATCGTCGCGTTGGCGGTGCCGCCGGCTTCGCACATCGTCTGCAGGCCGTAACGGATGTTGTTGTCTCGCATGTGATGTACGAGCCGGGTCAGCAGCACGGTGCCTGACGCGCCCATCGGGTGCCCCACCGCGATCGCACCGCCGAGCGGGTTGAGCACCTTCTCGTCGATGCCGATCTCGGCCTGCCAGGCTAGAGGCACGGGCGCGAACGCTTCATTGACCTCGAAGGCCCCGATGTCAGACGCCTTGAGCCCGCTTCTGCTCAAGACCTTCTGGGTCGCCGGGATTGGTGCGGTGAGCATCGTTATCGGGTCGGCACCGACCACCGAGCCGCTGTGGTAGCGGACGATGGGCGTTAGCCCGTACTCCTGGGCCTTTTCGGGGGTCATGATGAGTACCGCTGATGCGCCGTCGGAAATCTGACTGGAATTGCCGGCGTGGATGACCCCGGCCTCGTTGAACACCGGTTTGAGACTTGCCAGTTTGTCGGCGGTGGTGCCGCGACGGATTCCCTCGTCGGCGACGAAGTCGGGGTGATCGGGTACCGCGACGAGTTGATTGTCGAAGGCTCCGGAATCGGTTGCGGCTGCTGCCAGTTCGTGGCTGCGTGAGGAATACTCGTCCAGACGTCGCCGGGACAGTTTCCAGTTCGCTGCGACGCGTTCTGCTCCCGTTCCTTGGTGGAAGTCCTGATTGGGGAAGGCTCCGCTGGTCAGGTCGTCGGCGTATCGGGCGCGTACGAGGGGACCGAAGGGACGCCCGAGGTCCCGTCCCGAACCCAGCGGCACCCGGCTCATCGACTCCACACCGCCGGCGACGACGACGTCATACTGTCCGGACATGACCATTCCGGCGGCGAAGTCGACCGAGGATTGGCTCGATCCGCACGCGCGATTCACCGTCACACCAGGGATGCTCTCGGGCCAACCCGCCGCGAGGACGGCGTAGCGGCCGATTTGGGCGGACTGATCCCCGACCTGCGTGACGCATCCCCACAACACGTCGTCGATCGCATGGGGATCGAGTCCCGACCGCTGCACGAGCGCGCGCAGGACATGGGCGGACAGATCGACGGGATGGACGTCGGACAGTGATCGCCCCCGCTTGCCGATCGGCGTTCGCACTGCCTCGACGATGACTGCTTCTGCCATCACCGCTCCTCTCGTTGGGTGCCAGCGCGTGATGGAGTCGGAGCCAGCAGGGGGTGTCGACGTCGCGATGGGCCGTCTCTGCCAGCCCGCAACCGCGTCCAATATTCAGAACTTGAGTCTCGAATACGGGACAACGATAGGCCCTGGCGAAGTCCGTCGTCAATAGTGCGCCCGGGCTCGCGAGCCGTGACCCGGCGGCGGCCTGGCAATCCGAGGGTCGACGGACCCACTGGGTTCCGCAACGGTCGAGCCCGCGGGCCTCAGCGACGCGCCACCCCGTCCCGCCGTGCAGAGTGGCTTCACTCGACCCCGGGAGCGCCGCGAGTGGTTCGCGCGGGGGCTGGTGGAGCTGGCATGCGCTGCAACGCCTTTGACGAACGTGCCAGCGTCCGCTGCGTGATGTTCGACGACCGCGCCACGCCACCTGGACGCTCGCCCGAGTGCTACCAGCACTGTTGCGGGCATCACATCGGTCCCCCGCAGACCCTTGACGTCACACTGAGCGGCCGATAGCGTCGGTCCAGTAATAGGGACAGCCGGTCAGTATTTTGGACGCTACGGGTCTGACTGTTCGTCTCGGACCATCGGAGGTTGAAAATGCATCGTCGCTGGAATCGGTCGAAGTTAGCCGTCGCCGCCATCGCACTGCTCACCGCCAACATGCTGGCGGCCTGCGGGTCGAGCAGCACTGCTGCCGAAGTCGTGACCGGACCTTGGGACAGCGTCGTCGACGCGGCGAACGCCGAAGGGCAGGTCAACTTCTACTCGGTGATGTCCACCGTCCAGAACAAGCGGCTGGTGGACGCCTTCAACCAGAAGTACCCCAACATCCGGGTCGCGGTGACCCGCGGCGCCGGTGAGCTGCCCCCGCGGGTGGAGGCCGAGATCACGGCGAAGTCCGATGGCGCAGACGTGTTCCTCTACAGCGATCGAGCGTGGTTCTCCAACCACGCCGACCAGCTCGTCACCATCGATGGTCCGTCGATCAACGGCTGGAGGAACGACAGCTGGGAGGTCCCCAGCAAGGCGATCATCCCCTCGTCCTACCCCTACTCGATGCTGGTCTGGAACACCAACAAGTTCCCCGACGGCTTCAAGACGTGGGACCAACTCCTCGACCCGTCGGTCAAGGGGTCACTCGGCCTGCGCGGAGACGTCACCACGTCGATGGCCGGGTTCCTCGACTTCCAGTCGACTCAGTTGGGCAACGACTACATGGTGCGGTTGGGTGCTCAACAGCCCAAGTACTACACCTCCGTGGTGCCCATGACGCAGGCCATCGCCGCCGGTGAGATCGGGGTCTCGAATACCTCGATGCCCTCGGTGGTCAAGGAGCTCCAGAGCCAGGGCGCGCCCATTCAATCGCTGATACCCGATCCCGCGTTCTGGAGCCAGTGGGGTGCAGGAGTTCTCTCGAAGTCCTACCGCCCCAACGCTGCTCGAGTATTCCTCGACTTCGTCATGTCACCGGAGGGTCAGACCGCCCTCAACGGCGACGGCTTCGGTGCGGCCGGACGCGACGGCATCGCCGGCACGATCCAACCGCAGGGAGCGACCATGCTGGACTCCAAGAAGTACAGCTCGCCCGCGGTCATCGAAGAGTTCCAGGCCAAGTTCACCAAGTGGTTCAGCTGAGCAGCCGGCCCGGCGCGCACGCTGCACGAATAGCACCACCAAACCGGTCCGCCGCGTCAGCGACAAGGAATCACTGAGCCAGCGATCACCCTACGGACGTCCCGGCCGACCACCGATCGCATCGATGCCACCGAACCGTCACCAACGCAGAGGATTACCCCGATGAGTAGCATCACCGACCACCCGCGCACCACCGCACGCACCGCGACGGAGCATCCCGGATCCACGACGCCGGCCACCGAACGCGACGCGGTTCAGGTCAAGGTCACCAACCTCGACAAGACGTTTCGCCGGCACAAGGAATCGGTGCAGGTACTGCGCAATGTCACCGTCGAGGTCGCCGACGGGGAGTTGCTCGTCCTGCTCGGGCCGAGCGGGTGCGGCAAGACCACGCTGCTGCGCTGCCTGGTGGGCTTGGAAAAACCCGACGCCGGCAGTATCGAGTTGGGCGGGCGCACCGTGGTCGACGCCGGCGCCGGGGTATTCGTCCAACCCAACCGACGTGATGTGGGGATGGTGTTTCAGCACTATGCGCTGTGGCCGCACATGAAGGTGGCGGCCAACGTCGCCTACCCGCTGAAGTCTCGTGGCCTCAAGGACGATCTGCGCGGCAACCGCGTAGAGGAGGTCCTCAAGCTCGTCCAGTGTGACCACCTGGCCGATCGATATCCCCCCGAGCTCAGCGGCGGGCAGCAGCAGCGTGTCTCGCTGGCGCGTGCGCTGGCTCCCCGGCCGGCGCTGCTGCTGCTCGACGAGCCACTGAGCAATCTGGATGCATTGTTGCGCATCGAACTTCGCGCCCAGCTCCGCCTGCTTCACCGGCAACTCAAGTTCACCGGCGTGTACGTCACCCACGACCAGGAGGAAGCGCTGGCGCTCGGAACCCGCGTGGCGGTGATGCGCGCAGGGCAGTTCGAGCAGATTGGTGCACCCCAGGACGTCTACCGCCGACCCGCCACCGAGTACGTCGCCGACTTCCTCGGTGCACGCAACCGGGTTGAGGTGACCGTCACCGGAGATGGCGAGGCGATCGTCGCCAACCAGCCGCTGCGCGACCTCGTCCGGCCCGGGATCGCCGGCCGCTACAGCATGCACTTCCGCGACGAAGACCTCACCTTGCGCGAATCCGGGTCGACAGCACCCGACGGCGGCCGCCACTGGCTCACCGGTGCCACGGTGCGTGAGGTCCTGCCGGGCGGTGACCACGCCGAACACGTCGTCATCTTGGGCGGTCACACGCTCTTCGTCGACATCCCCAATGCCGACCGGCAGCTGCCGCCCGACTCGTCGGTGGAGATCGGCATCGACCCGGCCCGCACGCTGTGCTACGACGCCGACGGTGCCCTCGTCGAGGGGTGGCGTCATGTTGCTTGAACCGCAGACCACGGCCCGCCCAGCACCAGAACCCCCCGGCCCCACCCCATCCGCGCGCACGCGCCGGGTTCGGCGGATCACCCGCAGCCAGCTGCTGTGGGCGCTGCTGGCCGCGGTCGTGGCCGGCCTGGTGATGGTGCCGCTGCTCCCCCTGCAGTGGCAGGCCTGGACCGACGGCGGCGACGGCATGCAGCGCCTCACCCGGATGGCCGACCTGCGCGGCGTCCTGATCAACACGCTCACCTTGGGTGCGGGCGCTCTGGTCTTGGGAATGTTCTTCGGGACCGTGTTGGCGCTGTGTGCCTATTCGATCAGGCCCCGCCTGCGCAAGTGGCTGGAATTCCTCCCGGTGCTTCCCATGGTGATGCCCGCAGTCGCCCACGTCGTCGGATTCGTGTTCCTCTTCTCCCCCGAAAACGGCTATGCCAACACGTTCTTGCGTGCAACACCGTTCTTCGACGGGACCTCGGGCCCGATCAACGTCTACACCTTTCAGTGGGTGGTGATCTACACCGCCACCCATCTCGCGGCGTTCGTGTACCTGTTCGTCTACACCGGGCTGCGCAACCTCGGCTCCGACTACGCGCTGGCAGCGCGGGTGAACGGAGCATCTCCTACCCGCGCACTGTTCACGATCACGCTGCCGCTGCTGCGCCCCACGTTCATCTACGCCTCGGTGGTCGTATTCCTGCTCGCGCTCGGCCAGTTCACCGGCCCGTTGATCTTGGGGCGCCGCGAACAGCTCGACGTCATCACCACCAAGATGTACACCCTCAGCGCCGAGTACCCAGTCGACTACCACCTCGCCTCCGCCCTGGGAACCCCGCTCCTGGTGCTGGCAATCGTCTTGGTGTTCTTCCAAACCCGGTCGCTGGGCAACCAGAACCGCTACGTCGGGCAAGGCACGTCGACGATCGACAACCGGATGCTGAGCCCGGTCACCAGCGCCCTGTCGGCGATCGTCGTCGCCGGCTACGTCATGATCGCCGCCGTCCTGCCCCTGCTGGCCATCCTGTTCGTGGCGCTGTCCCCGTTCTGGAGCGGATCACTGTCGTTGGACGCCTTCACCACCCAGCACTTCACCGAGGTCCTGACCAATCCCCAGATCTATGACTCCATCCTCACCACGGTCACGGTCTCGGTGGTCGGGGTGCTCATCGTGATCCCCCTGGGCATGCTCGTCGCGCTCGGCCTCTACAACCGCGAAAAGCTGTGGCGCCCAATACCGGTCGTACTCGACCTGGTTGCCAACCTCCCGCTGACGGTACCCGCGGCGTTGCTCGGCTTCGGATTCTTGTTCTCGTTCTCCCAACCCGGCGTGGGCCTCTACGGCACGGCCGCGGGTCTGATCCTGGCCTACGTCACGATCATGATCCCGTACTCGGTGCGCTATCAACTCGCCACCTTGATGTCGTTGGGCAAACAGACCGTCGAGGCCTCTCAGGTCAGCGGAGCCACCACGATCCGAACCTTCGTTCAGATCATCCTGCCGCTGGCGCGCACTGGCATCGTGTCCTCGGCAGCGGTCATGTTCGTCCTGCTCACCCACGAATTCGGGGTATCGCTGCTGCTGCGCGGACCCAACGTCCGGGTGCTGTCGGTGGTGCTCTACGAGGAATACGCCGGTGGCTCCTACGCCCGAGTCGCGGTCATCGCTCTCATCATGACGGTCGTGACCGGCGTGGGCGTCGTGGCGGCGATGGCCCTTGGTGGCAGGCGGGCCCTTGAGCGCCTGTGACCCCCTAGCCCAGCGGACGACCCACCGGAGTCTCGAGCGTCCTATATGCTGAAGACAGATACAGAATGATGGACGGCGTTGACGAGGCGGAGGGCCTCACGACGCTACTCGGCGGGCATTGCGGCGATGCGGCACGCGCCCGCTCGACGCACGCGTAGGCAGACCCCACACACCTGGAGGATGACGATTATGGGCAA
>NZ_MVOC01000102.1 GCF_002043095.1 Mycobacterium sp. AT1
CCCCCGCCGCATGGCGGCCCGCCACCTTGGCAGCAACCGCCGCCTGGTCAGAACCCGTTGGGCCGCAAGAAGACTCCGTGGGTTCCGATCGCCGTCGCGGCCACCGTCACGGTCCTCGTGCTCGGCGCCATTGGCACGTTCGTGCTGACCAGATCCGACAGCGCGGACGGATTAAGGGCCACTCCGCCGAACACCACCGCGAAGACGTCGACGGCACGGGAGCGGCCGTCGACGTCACGCACCACCGCACCGAGGACGACAGATGCCGGCGACCCCAGCGGGTTCGACGCTCAGTTGATGGCCCTGCTTCCGCCCGGGTACCCGACGAGCGTGTGCGAGAAAGCCATTCCGCCTGCGCCAGGCGCGCTGGCCACCGTCGACTGCCGCGAGTCCGCGCAATCGGGTGGCCCGGCCGCCGCGCGGTACTCGCTCTTCCCGAACAAGAACGCGCTGAGCCGGCAGTTCGAGTCCTCGATCCAGGAGAACGACGAACTGCAGCGCTGCCCAGGTGCCGACGCCGAGTCGCCGATCACCTGGCACTACCAGGCCACCCCCGACGTGGTCGCCGGATCGCTGGCCTGTGGCACGTATCAGGGCAACGCCGACATCGTGTGGACCCAAGACGACGACCTGCTGTTGGCCGACATCCAGAGCGGTGACATGAGCGGCCTTCACGATTGGTGGCTGAACTACAGCTAAACCGCGCTGTTATGTTGCGAGAAACGCAGCGTCGCGAAGGAGAAGTCCATGACCAAGAGCAAGAACAGGGTTTTCGTCGTCGGGGTGGGGATGACGAAGTTCGAAAAACCCGGGTCACGGGAGGGGTGGGACTACCCGCAGATGGCCAAGGAGTCGGGCACCAAGGCTCTCGAGGACGCGGGCATTTCCTACGACGCCGTCGAACAGGGCTACGTCGGATACTGCTCGGGTGACTCGACGTCCGGCCAGCGGGCGCTCTACGAACTCGGCATGACGGGCATCCCGATCGTCAACGTGAACAACAACTGCTCGACCGGCTCGACGGCGCTGTACCTGGCGGCCCAGTCCATCCGCGGCGGACTCGCCGACTGCGCCATCGCCCTTGGCTTCGAGAAGATGCAACCGGGTTCGCTCGGCGGTGGCGCCCAAGACCGCGAATCACCGCTCGGCAACCACGTCAAGGCACTGGCTGCGATCGACGAGTTCGCATTCCCGGTGGCGCCGTGGATGTTCGGCGCCGCGGGCCGCGAGCACATGAAGAAGTACGGAAGCACTGCCGAACACTTCGCGAAGATCGGTTACAAGAACCACAAGCACTCCGTGAACAACCCGTACGCGCAGTTTCAGGACGAGTACAGCCTCGACGACATCCTCGGCGCCAGGATGATCTCCGATCCGCTGACCAAGTTGCAGTGCTCGCCGACCTCTGACGGTTCGGGCGCGGCGATCGTGGTGAGTGAGCAGTTCGTGGACGACCACGGGCTCGCGGGCCAGGCCGTGGAGATCGTCGGCCAGGCGATGACGACCGACTTTGCCAGCACGTTCGACGGCAGTGCGGCCAACATCATCGGCCACGACATGAACGTCCAAGCGGCCAAACAGGTTTACGACCAATCCGGCCTTGGCCCCGAGGACTTCCAGGTCATCGAATTGCACGACTGCTTCAGCGCCAACGAGCTGTTGCTGTACGAGGCGCTGGGGTTGTGCGGCGAGGGTGAGGCGCCTCGGTTGATCGACGACGGCGACACCACCTACGGCGGCCGCTGGGTGGTCAACCCCTCGGGCGGGCTGATCTCGAAGGGCCATCCCCTTGGCGCGACGGGGTTGGCGCAGTGCGCCGAGCTAACCTGGCAGTTGCGCGGCACCGCCGAAAAGCGTCAGGTCTCTCGTGTCACCGCCGCCCTTCAGCACAACATCGGGCTCGGCGGGGCCGCCGTCGTCACGGCCTATCAGCGCGCCGAACGCTGACCCCGCCCCGCGAGCAGACATAAAGGGCCCTGATCACGGTCGATCGAGGGCCGTTTACGTCTGCTCGCGGGTGAGGGTGACCACCTCGTAGACACCGTCGGCGTGCCGGGCTCGGATGGTCTTCTTGTCGTACTTGCCGACGCTGGTCTTCGGCACCGCGTCGACGAACGTCCACCGCTCGGGCAGCCACCAGCGGACGACCTTGTCGGCGAGGAACTCTCGCAGCTCGGTCGGCGTCACCTCGGCGCCTTCGTGCAGCACCACCGCGGCCAGTGGTCGTTCGTCCCAGCGCTCGTCCGGCACGCCGACCACGGCGGCCTCCAGCACGGCGGGGTGCGCGATGAGGTGGTTCTCCAGCTCGACCGACGAGATCCACTCCCCACCGGACTTGATGACGTCCTTGGCGCGGTCGGTCAGGGTGACGTAGCTCAGCGGGTCGACGCGGCCGACGTCGCCGGTGCGGAGCCAGCCACTGGCGAACTTGGACTCGTCGCGATTCTGGTAGTAGGAGCCGGTGATCCAGGGCCCGCGGACCTCCAGCTCGCCGACGGCCTTGCCGTCGTTGGGGAGCGGCTCGCCGGCGTCGTCGACGATGCGGACCTCGACGCCGCACATCGGCCTGCCCTGGGTGGCCCGCAGCGCCCAGTGTTCCTCGGCGGAGGCGCCGGGCGGCGGCCAGGCCATCGTCGCCACCGGGGACGTCTCCGTCATTCCCCACAGCTGCCGGATCTGGACGTCGAACTTCGCCTCGAACGCCTTCATCAGCGACACCGGCACCGCCGATCCGCCACACGACACCAGCCGCAGCGACGAGATGTCATGTCCCGGTGAGTTTTCCAACCGGTGCATGACGTCGTTCCAGATGGTCGGCACCGCGCCCGCCACCGTGGGACGTCGAGTCTCGATGACGTCGACCACCGACGTCGCGTCCAGGAAGCGGTCGGTCAGCACCAGGTCGGCGCCTGCCATCAGCGCGGCGTAGGGCAAACCCCAGGCGTTGGCGTGGAACATCGGCACGATCGGCAGCACCGAGTCCTCGGCGCCGATGCCCAGCGTATTGGCCGAGCACGTGCTCATGGCGTGGAGGTAACTCGAACGATGGCTGTAGGCAACGCCTTTCGGGTTTCCCGTCGTCCCGCTGGTGTAGCACATCGCGGCGGCGTCGGTCTCGACGATCGCCGGCCAGTCGAACTCGGGTGACTGCATGGCCAACACCTCGTCGAAGCGCACCACGGCCGGACCCGACCCCACCAGCGCGTCGACGTCGCCGTCACCGACCACGATGACGGTGTGCACGGTGTCCAGCAACGGCAGCACCGGCGCCAGCTGCGCGGTCAAGGAGACGTCGGCGATGATCACCTTGTCCTCGGCCTCGTTGGCGATGAAGGCGATCTGTTCTGTTGAGAGCCTGATGTTCAACGTGTGCAGCACCGCGCCCATCGACGGCACCGCCAGATACGCGGCGAGGTGCTCGGCGTTGTTCCACATGAACGTGCCGACCCGGTCGTCGCCGGTGACTCCGATCTCGCGCAGCGCGTTCGCGAGTCGGCCGACCTGTTCGCCGAGCTCGCGGTACGTCACGGACCGGTAGCGGCCCTCGCCCATCGCGGTGGTGACGGTGCGGTCGCCGTTGACCTCGCAGGCGTACCGCATGATCGTGGTGACGGTCAGGGGAACGTCCTGCATCGTGCTCTGCATGTGAGATCTCCCTGGGCCGGTCCGCGAGTGCAACGAATTGGCCGCGCGCGGCGATGTATGGGTGAAGGATTTCCTCCAAAGATAGGGGGCGCAGATGCGTCCATCGTTGATTCTTTCCACATTCGTCACTTGTGCCGCAGTAACCGTCACCTCGCTCGTCGCACCGGCGGTCGCCAGTGCCGACCAGACCGCGCAGGAGACGATCAACCAGTTGCAGTCCGAGGGCTTCACGGTCAACGTCGACCGCGTCGGCAGCGGACGGATCGAGAATTGCGTCGTCACCGGCGTGCGCAACCCGCAGTCCCAGACCCGCAACGTCCGTGACTACTACGGCGGGCGCGATGCGAACGGGGACCGCAAGTACCGGATCGTCGAGGTCGTCGTCAGCAAGTCGATCTCGGTGTCCCTGGACTGCAGTACCTGACCTTGACGCCGGCGCAGTTTCGCTGGCGGCTCCAATGGTGGATGATTGCCAGCAACCTGACAGGAAGGCGCCTCATGCGCACGAAGTGGACGATCGCCGCGGCAGCAATCGGCGTGTGTGGGGCCGCGTTGGCACCGGCGGTGCTGGCAGGCGCTGAGACGGCGCAGGAGACCATCAGCAAGCTCCAGTCCGAGGGCTACACCGTCACGATCGACAAGCTGGGTACCGCACCGATCTCGCAGTGCGAGGTCACCAGCGTGCGCAACCCGCAACGCACCTCGCAGCTAGTGCCCTTCGTTGGGCCCGGCAACAACGGCGACCGCATCCTGGTTGAGCAGCAGACCAGTCAAACCATCTCGGTGTCGCTGGACTGCACGCGCTGACCCCACGCACACATGGAAGAGCCCGGTCGGGGAAACCCGACCGGGCTCTTCACATGTTGCGCCCTATGCCGGCGTAGGGAGCTTCGCCTGCGCCGGCTCTTCGGCGCGTGAATCGTGATCGTCGACCATCGTCGACTCGTTGAACGGGTCCTTGCCGCTGAGCACTCGCTCGACCTGTTCGCCGTCGATCGTCTTGGTCCAGGAACCGACCAGCATCGTCGCGACGGCGTTGCCGGAGAAGTTGGTCACCGCCCGCGCCTCGGACATGAACCGGTCGATGCCGACGATCAGGCCGACGCCGTCGAGCAGGTCGGGGCGATGGCTCTGCAGCCCGCCGGCCAGCGTGGCCAGCCCGGCGCCGCTGACGCCCGCCGCGCCCTTACTGGCGACGATCATGAAGACCAGCAGGGAGATCTGCTCACCGAGCGCCAGCGGCTTGCCCATGGCGTCGGCGACGAACAGGGACGCCATCGTCAGGTAGATGGCCGTGCCGTCGAGGTTGAACGAGTAGCCGGTCGGGACGACGACGCCGACGGTGGTCTTCTCGACGCCGAGGTGCTCCATCTTGGCGATCAGGCGCGGCAGGGCCGACTCGGACGAGGAGGTCGCGAAGATCAGCAGGTACTCGCGGGCCAGGTAGCGGACCAGCCGGAAGATCGACACGCCGGCGACCGCGCGGAGCAGCACGCCGAGCACACCGAAGACGAACAGCAGGCAGGTGATGTAGAAACCGAGCATCAGCGTCAGCAGCTGGGTGACGGCGCTCCAGCCGGTCTGGCCGACGACGTTGGCGATGGCGCCGAAGGCACCGATCGGGGCCAGCCACAGGATCATGGCCAGCACCTTGAACACCAGCTTCTGGACGGCTTCGATACCGCGCAGGATGCCTTCGCCCGCGGAACCCATCGACTGCAGGGCGAACCCGACGAGCAGTGCGACGAACAGCGCCTGCAGCACGTTGCCCTCGGTCAGCGAGGAGAACAGCGACGTCGGGATGATGTGCTGGATGAACTCCATCAGCCCGCCCGCCTTTTCGGCGGTTTCGGCCAGCGCAGTGCCCTTGCTGGACGTCGACTCGATGTTGAGGCCGGTGCCCGGGCTCAGCACGTTGCCGACGACCAGACCGATGGCCAGTGCGACGGTCGACATCGCCAAGAAGTAGACGAACGCCAAGCCGCCGACCTTGCCGACCGTGGCGGCGGCGCGCACCTTGCCGATGCCGAGCACGATGGTGCAGAAGATGACCGGGACGATCATCATCTTGATCAGGCTGACGAACATCGTGCCGAGCACGCCGACGCTCTTGCCTACGTCGGGTGCGAGGATGCCGACGGCGACGCCCGCGACTACGGCGACGATCACGGCGATGTACAGCCAGTGCGTGCGATCACGCTTCTTGGGCGGAGAGGAAGTGTCGACTTGGTCGGTCATGGCGGGTGCTCCTTGGTGCGGTCGGCCTGGGTCTGCAAGTGGTCTGTAAGGATGATGTTCCCCCACGTGACCCAGGTCACGCTTTAGTTCATTGTGTTCACCTCGAAACGGTCCGGAGATCAGATGCGCCAGTGGTGGCCGCGCTCGTTGGCCGGCCAGGCGATCGCGCTCCAGATCGTGGTGATCGCCGTGGTCGTGCTGGTGGGCAGCGCCCTGGCCCTGCTCGACGCCCGGCGCGACGGCGACTCCGCGGCCCGCCAGCAGGTGGTGAGCATCGCGACGGCGCTGGCCGATTCGCCGTCGACCGCGCAGGCGATCGAGTCCGGCCGTGCGACGCAGATCCTGCAACCGGTGACCGAAGCGGTCAGGACGAACACGGAGATCGCGTTCATCACGATCATGTCGCCCGACGGGACCCGGTTCACCCACACCGACCCCAGCGAGATCGGTGGCCACTACCTCGGGACCATCGAGCCCGCCCTGCGCGGCGAGACGTTCAGCGAGGTCTACACCGGCACCCTCGGTCCGTCGATTCGGGCCGTCGCGCCGGTACGCGATTCGTCGAACCGGGTGATCGGCCTGGTCTCCGCGGGCATCACGCAGCAGACGTTGGCCCAGCGGTGGCGCGACCAGTGGCCGATGATCGCCGCCGTGGGCGTCGGGGCCCTCTTGCTGTCGATGATCGGGGTGTGGGCGATCCGTCGCCGTCTCCTCCGGCAGACGCATGGCCTGCGGCCCGACGAGCTGCGGGTGATGTACGAACACCACGACGCGATCCTGCATTCGGTGTCCGAGGGGCTCGTCGTGCTCGACCGCGACCGGGTGGTGTTGGTGAACGACGAAGCGCGCCGGCTGCTAGGGCTGGCGCCGGGGCGGGTGACGCAGGCGGATCTGCCGGAATTCTTGCGGGCGTACGCGCCGGGCGCCCGCGACGAAGTGCACGTCACCGAGGACCGGGTGCTGGTCGTCAACCGGTCGCCCGTCGCCAACTCCGCGCATTCGGAGGTGGTGACGGTTCGCGACCGCACCGAGTTGCAGGGTGCGCTCGGCGAGCTGAGCTCGCTACAGATCCTCACCGATTCACTACGCGCGCAGGCTCACGAGGCGGCCAACAAGCTGCACACCGTGATCACCATGGTCGAGATGGGCAAGCCGGACGACGCGGTCCGCTTCGCCACCGAGGAGTTGGCCCTGTCGCAGCGCCTGGTGGACCGGCTGTCGCACGACGTGGGCGAGCCTGCCCTGGTGGCTCTGTTGCTCGGCAAGACCGCGCAGGCCGACGAGCGAGGCATCGCGCTGACGATCACCGATGACACGCACCTGCCCGCCGACACCGACGTGCCGCTGTCGGCACAGGAGATGATCACCGTGCTCGGCAATCTGATCGACAACGCGATGGACGCGTGCGACCGTGACGATCCGTGGGTGGAGGTGACGGTTTCACTGGAGCGGACGGAGCTGTTGATGCGCGTGGCCGACAGCGGAAGCGGCATGGCGGGCGAGGCCTTCGAGCGGGCGATGCAGCGCGGCTACTCGACGAAGACCGACACCGAGCCTGGGCAGCACGGCCTTGGTCTGGCTCTGGTCGCGCAGGTGGTGCGACGCCACGGTGGCACGTTGACCGCCGACGTCACCTACGGCTCGGTCGTCACGGTGCTCGTTCCAGGGGGCGACGCATGATCTCGGTGATGATCGTCGAGGACGACCTCCTCATCGCGGAGGCGCATCGCACGTATCTGTCACGCCTGGAGGGCTTTTCGGCAGTGGCGGTGGTCCACACCGCCAGGGAGGCCATGCAGACTGCGGCTGCGGCGGCGTCGACCGACTCACCGGTCGACTTGGTGCTCTTGGATCTTGGTCTGCCCGATGCCAGCGGCATCAGCCTGGCCTCGGCGCTCGCCGGTCTGCGTCCCGCCCCGGACATCATCGCGATCACCTCGGAACGGGACCTCGAGATGGTGCGCGCCGCGGTGGCCCACGGAGCGCTCGCCTATTTGTTGAAACCGTTTACGTTCGCGGCCTTTCGCGACCGGCTCGAGCGTTACCGGCGTTACCGTTCCGCACTGCCGGCCGGGGTCGACGCGGCGAGTCAGGAAGAGGTCGACCGCGCGATGGCCGAACTACGGGTTGCCACCGACAAATCCGTGGCACCGAAGGGCGCGGCCCCGCAAACCAACGACGACATCGCGCGCGCCGTCCGTGACGACGCCAACGGAGTGACCGCCGACGAGGTCGC
Organism: Mycobacterium sp. AT1; assembly: GCF_002043095.1. Classification (GTDB taxonomy): domain Bacteria; phylum Actinomycetota; class Actinomycetes; order Mycobacteriales; family Mycobacteriaceae; genus Mycobacterium. The sequence goes on from NZ_MVOC01000102.1 coordinate 8,120, forward strand.
CAAAAGGGTTGGCGTGTCTCGAGTTACCGCGTGGCGCTATCTCGAACGGCTCGCCGAAGAGGGCACGGTGACGCGGACGACGGACTACGGCGGCGCAGGCCGTCCCAAGACCCGCTATCAGTGGCGCTAGCGGCGCTTAGACCGCGGGCTGGAGCTCGCGCGGCGCGGGCACGGCGAGCGTCGAGGCGAGCGTCGAGGCGAACTGCGAGTACAACATCGGCGTCGAGGCGGCGACGGTGTACACGGTGACCCCGCCGTCGTAATCGGCGACGTACAGCCGGTCGCTCCCGAGGGCGATGGCCGACGGACGCGCTCCAACGGATACTTCTGCGACGACGGCACGCTTGTCGGTGTCGACGACTGCGACGTGGTCGTAGTCGACGACGTAGGCCCGCGTGCCGTCCGCGCTGAGGACCAGCTGCGTGGGAGCTGCGGCCACCGCGACGTCCGCGGTGATCTTGTTGTTCACGAGGTCGACGACGTACAGGACGCCGCCGTCGGCGATGTCGGAGGTCAGGACGTACGCGACGCCTTCCATGCCGAGCGCCAGCCCGCGAATGGGTGCGCCGACCTCCAAAGTGCGTCGGACACGCGAGGTTTCGACGTCGACGGTGATCAGGCGACTGCTGCGGGAGTCCGTGACGCCGACATACAGCCGACGACCCGTGGTGTCGAGGCACATCGCGTCGATCGTGGCGTCAGCGGCCTTGGCGACGTAGATGGTGCCGACGCGCTCGGCGGTGACGTCGACAACGGCGACGTCGACGCCCTCCTCGCCGGTTCGACCCGCGTAGACGCGCTTGCCGTCGGCGCTGGTCACCACGGCCGTCACCTTGAACGACAGCGGGTATTCCCTGACGACCTCACCGCTGACGGTGTCGATCACGGCGATGGCGTCGTAGCTCGCCGAGGACACTGCCGCGAAGGCGCGGTCGCCGACGACCGCGACGGTGGTGGGCTGGCCGGCGAACACGCCGCCGTGCTCCGCGAGGGTGTCGGAGTCGAGGACGGCGATCGAATCGTCGCCGAAGTTGGTGGTCACGACGGTGTGTCCGTCGACCGCGATGTCGGAGATCGGGCCACGCCCGACAGTCGTCGACTTAAGCAGGGCGACGTCCTGATTCTCCACGGTGACGCTATTCGAGCGCGCACTAGCATTAGCCATGTCTTCGGCACCTCCGCCGGCATCACTTGGGGCCGGCAATAGATTGACGTTCCCGACGGGAACGTGGTCGTTCTAGATTGTAGCGACGGAAAATGTGGTTCCCAGGGGGCGCAACGGAGCCTTCGGTGACGCCTTCCGGATCCTCTCAGGACATGCTTAAGAAACCTGATGTTATCCAATTGTTATCTTTTGGCCGCAACGCAGGAGTCAGCCTCCACCTGCACGTTTGACGTCACGGCAATCGGATGCCGGACACCCCGAGCAGTGGTTCAGGTCACGGATTCTTAGCTTTGGTTCCTAAAGTGAGCGGCAGATCACATCCGACACGACCAGCAAATTTGCCGTCACACTGGGCGGGACGGGCGCACGTGGCTGCTGAGGCAGATGTGGCCATCTAAGGGTGGTGCTGACCGAAGAGAATAACCGCGTCGCTCTCGGCGTTACACCAGATGGCTCGGTCCGTCGGCGTTTCATCCCCGAGGTCGACGGACCGGCCACTCGAATCCGCTGCGGCAGTGCAGTTCTCAGCCCTGCTCGACGACGTTGGACATGCCCGAGTTGTCGACGACCGGCGTACCCGACAGGTACGTCACCCGGTTCTCCATACCTGAGGCGCTGATCTGCACCGATGCTTCGACGGTCACCTCGTTCTTCACGCCCGACACCGAGACGTTGGCGCACTGTCCGGTGATCACGACGGTGTTGTCGACCCCGCTGATGTTGACCACGTTGCCGTTGCAGGCAATCGTCTTGACCTCACCCACTCCCGACACGGTGACGACGTCCCCGGGCTCCGGCGGCGCGACGGGGGTGATCGTCGGCGCGGGTGGGCGATTCCCGCCGCTCCGACTGGGCTGCACGTCGAACGGCCCGCCACCACCGGGCATCGTCGGCGCCGCCGTCGGGCTGCCGTCGAACGACTCGACGACGGAGCTCACGGTGGACAACGCGTTCACGATGAACGACACGGCGCCACCGATGATCGCCACGACCACCACCGCCATCACCACGTACAGGATCCAGCCGCGATGGCCACCGCCGGTCGACGTCGTCATCGTCGGCGGGTAGGGCGTGCCGTACGGCTGGTGTTGCGGGGCGGTGTAGTTCGGGACGCCGTACATCGGGGCGGTGTGGTTCGGCGGTGGCGGGGGTGGCCAGTGGCCCCCTTCCGTCGTCGGTCGACCGCCGGCGCCCGTCGTGTCGTACGAGCTGTGCGTCAGCTCCGAGGCCTGCTCGCTCAAGGACCGTTCCAGGTCCCGGATGCGCGCCTCCGGGTCGTCTTGCGAGCTCATGCGCAGATGCTCGCACACCGGCAGCACCGGCGGCGTGGGTCAGCAGGATCGCCGGGTGTCGTTGCGCATCCACGAGTCTTTCGACAGTGGCGATGAGCGACGGTAGTCGCCGACGACGGCCGACGAATTGCATTGTCGCCGAAGGCACGACGGTCGGGCGACGCAACTCGTTCGTAGGCCGCTCGGCCTTCCCTCATCACGGCGGTCCTGACGCGCATCGCGGTGCCAATGCCGGAATTGAACTGGGCCGTCTGCGAATTACCGCCCCACTGCAGTCCCAGGCGAAATTGCGACGCGCTCGTCAACGACGCGTCGACGGCATGCCTTGATGTCGCGCCTTGTGCCGGTACATGTCGGCGTCGGCCTCTCGAATCAGTTCGCCGATGTCGTCGGTGACGCTGCACGTCCACCCCACGGACGCGGTCAGCGTCACGTCGCCGCGCTCCAGGCGGTGACTCCCGCTCAACACCGAGCCGACCCGCTCGGCCAGCTGCGCGACGAAGGTGTCGGAGACGGAGTCGACGACCAGCACGACGAACTCGTCGCCACCGAGACGGTAGACCGAATTCGGCGGTTCAACGGCGTCCGCAAGACGACTGGCCACGGTTTGGAGGACCGCGTCCCCAGCCGCATGGCCGTGCACGTCGTTGACGTGCTTGAACCCGTCGAGGTCGGCGAACACGATACCGACCAAGGCGGCGGGGTCGCACGCGCGGCGATCGGCAATCTGGGTTACCAGCGAATGCCGGTTGCGCAGTCCCGTCAGCTGATCGGTCACCGCGAGACGTGCGAACTCGGCCTCGGCGATCTTACGGTCGGTGACGTCTTGGAATTGGGTCAGCACCACGTCGGCGCTTCCGCGGGCGCCGGGTACGAACACCCCGTGCCGCTGTATCCAGATCGTGATGCCGTCGCGCCGGCAGTAACGCGCCTCGGCGAAGACCTGCGACGCCGACCCGTCGACGAGCTCGCACCACTCTCGTTCCGCGGCGTCGCGGTCATCCGGATGCAGGCCGTCGAGATATCCCAGCCCGTCGGCCTCGTCGCGGGTGTAGCCCAACATCTGGCACAGCGACGGGTTGACGTAGAGGGCACGCCCCGCCGTGGTGAACACCGCCTCGCCAAAGGGGGCGTTCTCCCTGCTGATGTGCAGCAACCTTTGAGCATCGTCGCGGGCCCGTTCTGCCTCCACCCGCGAGGTGACGTCGGCCACCTGAACGTAGAGACCGCGGACGTTGCCGGCGTCCACGTCGGGGAGATAGGACGCCTGCACGTGCCGGGTGGCACCCAGGTGGTCGATCAGCGACTTCTCGAAGACTTGGTCCTCGCCGGCCATGGCGGCTGCGACGTAAGGGCGGCTCATCTCGCCAAGTTCTCCGACCAGCAGCTCGAAGATGTGCCGGCCCCGGATCTCATCGGGTGACTTTCCGAAGAACGCGCCGTGGGCCTCGTTGGCAACGACGTTGCGAAGGTCGCCGTCCCAGTAGGCGACCATTGCCGGCAAGCGGTCGATGAGTCGCCTCAGCCGTGAAGCATCTGCCGCCTCGACGTCAGACACGCGCACATCTCCCGTCGATTCGAGCGACGGACCGGTCCGTCGAACTCGCCGCGAGCTTAACGGCATCGAATAGCGCAGGCAGCTCACAACTCGCCGCATTAGTGAAACTTCAGCAATCTCAGAGTCACCTCGAGCATCCCGGACCGCCGGGACGACTGGTAGCCAATGACTCCCACCAACGAGGATTTCGGTCGTGGCCACGAGTGACGGCGGGTGGCGACGATGGACCGATGAATCAGACTGTGGCCGAACGCAGCACGGCCGGCTGGGTGCATGCCGCAAGGGGCGCAGCGGCATTGGGAGCGGCGATGGGGATCGGACGTTTCGCGTTCACGCCCATCCTGCCGATGATGACCGCGGGCGCCGGGCTGACGGCCGAGGCGGGCGCCACGCTGGCCACCGCCAACTACGTCGGATACCTCGCAGGCGCGTTGGCCGCCACGCTGTCGCCGCGCCTGGCGAATTCTCCAGCAGTGCTCCGGTCGTCCCTTGTCGCGGTGGTGGTGACACTTCTCGCAATGCCGTTGTCGGACAGTCCGATTCATTGGGCAGTCGTACGACTGGTGGCGGGTTTCGCCAGCGCACTGGTGTTCGTCACCGCGGTGAACCTGATGACCGACCGACTGCGCCACCACTCCCCCCACTTGGCCGGCTGGGGGTTCAGCGGCGTGGGTGTCGGCATCGCCGCGTCGGGGTTCCTGGTGTTGCTGTTACCCGAGGGCGTGGACTGGCGGGGCGCCTGGTGGACGGTGGCGGTGCTGGCCGCGGTCCTGGCCGGTGGCGCCTGGTCCCGACACCGTCATCCCGGCCACGCTGCGGTCGCCGCGGATCGGAGTCCTTCACCGAGACCCACGACCGGGCGGTGGTTCGCGACCCTCCTGGTCTGCTACACCCTGGAGGGCGTCGGCTACATCGTGGCGGGGACCTTTCTCGTCGCCGCCATCGAACGGAGTTCCCCTGGCTGGCTTGGCAAGAGCGCCTGGATCGTCGTCGGGTTGGCGGCCGCGCCGTCGGCCGCCCTGTGGGCGTGGCTCGGCAAGCGGTTCTCCCACCCGGATCTGCTGACCGCGGCGCTGGCCTTGCAGGCCGCGGGCATCGCGCTTCCCGCCCTGGCGCCCGGCCCGGTGGCCGCGCTCGTCGGGGCAATCCTGTTCGGCGTCACGTTCATCGGAGTGAGCACCATCGCGCTGGCCGCTGGCGCGCACCTTCGCGTTCCGCGTGCGGTCGCCCTGCTGACGGCGGGGTACTCGGTCGGCCAGATCGTCGGCCCCCTCCTCGTCGCACCCTTGATGCACCGCGGGTTCCACACCGTCCTGCTGGTCGGAGCCGGCGTGGTCGCGTGCGCCGCCGCGACGTCCACCGTCTTGCGAGTCGGCTATCCGGAACCCGAATTCGACTGAGGCGCATGGGGATCGGTCGCCGGCACCCACGACCCTTCGTCGCCGATCCCGGTGACACTCACCCGGGCCGTCAGCACCTCGACGACCGCGCGCACCGTTTGGTCGACCTCGCCGCGGCAGGAGACCAGCGACCACGTCCAATACGGTGCGGGATTCACGACGGGACGCGCGACCAATCCCACGGGCAGCACCTCGCCCTGCCCCTTCGGTGAGTTGAGCAGCGGTCTGCCGAGCCTGCGCACGTGCTCGAAGAACGCGGGCCCGGTGATGCCGCCGTCGTCGATCGGCAGCGCCGTCGCACCGGTGTCGCGGGCGAACTGCTCCCCGTAGCGATTCGACGACGACCACGTCGCGGTGTCGGCGTCGAGGAGGACCACGACGTCCTTCGCCTCGACCGGCGAGCGGTCACCGCCGGTGGCCACCGCGTACAGCCGGTCGGCCCCGATGAGCCGCGCCTCGAGCCCCTGCTCGGCGAGGTCTGAGTTCTGCACCCAGCAGATCGCCACGTCGAGGCTGCCCTCCGCGACCCTGGCCGCCTGGGCGTGCGACGGCAGCACCCAGGTGTCGAGCCTCAGGCGCGCGACCCCGGCGACCCGTTCGGACAGGTCGGGGGGACACCACTTCACGTAGCCGATGCGGACCGGCTCGGAGCGGACGAGACCGCCTGCCTGCCTGCGCAACTCGTCGGCCTGAGCGATCAACGTGCGGGCACCGGGCAAAAGCGCCGCCCCGGCCGGCGTCAACGTCACCGACCGGCGGTCCCGTTCGAAGAGGCGGACCTTCAGGTCGCGTTCGAGCACCTTGATCTGCTGCGAGAGTGAGGGACCCGCGATGTGGAGACGCTCGGCGGCGCGGCCGAAGTTGAGTTCCTCGGCCACGGTGACGAAGTAGCGCAGCTGCCTGAGCTCCACAATTGGTGATCGTAATGCAGTGGGAGGCTCCGCCTATCAGCAGCGAGCAAATCGGTCGTGCCGTCGAGAACTTTCGTGCCCCGCGTTGTGCGTTCAATCAAATGACTCCAACAGGAAGGCTGGGCACTCGTGAACGCAGACCAGAAAGTCGCCATCGTCACCGGCGCATCGCAGGGCATCGGAGCGGGGCTGGTTACCGCATATCGCCGCATCGGCTACGCGGTCGTGGCCAACTCCAGAAACATCGTCGACGGCGAGGACCCCATGGTGCTCGCGGTCCCCGGCGACATCGGCCAGCCCGGTGTCGGCGCGGCCGTCGTCCACGCGGCGATCGCACGATTCGGCCGGGTCGACACCCTGGTCAACAACGCGGGCATCTTCGTCTCGAAGCCCTTCACCGAATACACCGACGAGGACTACGAGGCCGTGATGGGCGTCAACGTGCGCGGCTACTTCGAGATCTCGCGCGCCGCGGTGCGGGCCATGACGTCCCGGGAGGGCGGCGGCCACCTCGTCACGGTGTCCACCAGCCTGGTCGACCAGGCGAACGCAAAGGTGCCCGCGGCGCTGGCGTCGCTCAGCAAGGGCGGACTCAACGCCGTCACCAAGGCACTCGCCGTCGAGTACGCAGACCGCGGAATCCGCAGCAACGCCGTGGCATTGGGCATCATCAAGACTCCGATGCACGACCCGTCCACCCACGAGGCGCTCGCCGCGCTGCACCCGATGGGTCGACTCGGCGAGGTCGACGACGTGGTGGACGCGATCATGTACCTGGAGACGGCATCGTTCGTCACGGGCGAGATCCTGCACATCGACGGCGGCCAGAGCGCGGGTCACTGACATGACCACGGCAGCGGCGGTCGTCGTCGACGACGGTGGCTGATCGCGCACTACCAGGTGAGCCCGGCGCCCGCCGGCTAATTCGCCTTCAGCAAGCGCTGCGACACCTCGAGCATGACCCGCCGCGGTGTGAACCGGTAGCCGGAGGCCAGCAGGGTGTTGGCCAACCCGGAGACCACGGTGGGCGTCGACTTGTCGAGCGCGGCCATCGCGACGTCGACGACCTGCTTGGAGGTCTGCCTGCCGCTGGTGAGGAACTCCTCGCCGGTGCGCGCGAAGAACTCGGTGTCGGTGGCGCCCGGGCACAGCGCCAGCACGCGGACACCGCTGCCCTTGGTCTCCTTCCACAGTGCCTCGGTGAACGACAACACGTACGCCTTGGTGGCGCCGTATACGGCCATCCCTGGGGTCGGCTGGAACGACGCGGTGGACGCGACGTTGAGCACCACGCCGTGGCGGGCCTTGGTCATCGCGGGCAGGTAGATCCCGGTGAGCTCGGTCAGCGTCACGCAGTTCAGCTGGATCTGGTCGGCGTTGGTGGCGACGTCTTGGCCGACGAAGTCACCGTGCAGGCCGACACCGGCGTTGTTGACCAAGAGGTCGACCTGCCGCCCGAGGTCGGCCACCTTCGAGGCGAGTTCGGCGGCCGAGCCGGGTACGGCCAAGTCGGCGGTGACGACGTCGACCTGCAGGCTGGGGTGGGCCTCGAGCAGCCGGTCGCGCAGGGCGGCCAGCTTGTCGGCCCGCCTGGCGACGAGCACGAGGTTGACCCCGCGCCTGGCCAGCTGCACCGCGAACTCCTCGCCGATGCCGCCACTGGAGCCGGTGATCAACGCGGTGTCGTTCTTCAGGTCCATGTGAGATCTCCGTGCGAGTCTGGGGCAGAGGGGCTACCCGATCCTATGGTGGGTACATGACGTCGGGACCTGCTCCGAATTACCCGCAGATGGCGGCGGTGCGCGGCCGAACCGAGCCGGCTCCGCGCCGCGTGCGCGGCATCGTCGGGGGCCACGTGCTCTTCGACACGATGGCCGCTCGCTACGTGTGGGAGGTGCCGTACTACCCGCAGTACTACATTCCGCTGGCAGACGTCGACCTCGACTTGCTGACCGATGAAAACCATTCTCAGCGAGTGCAATTCGGCCCGTCGAAGCTGTACTCGATCACGGGTGCCTCGGACGCGAAGCCCGCGGTGCGGATCTTCGACGCCGACGGCGACGGACCGGTGGCGGGATTCGTCCGGTTCGAGTGGGACAGCGTGGAGTGGTTCGAAGAGGACGAGAAGATCGTCGGCCACCCCCGCAACCCGTACTCCCGGGTCGACGCCCTGCGCTCGCACCGCCACGTCAGGGTCGAGCTGGAGGGCACCCTGCTCGCGGACACCCACAGCCCCGTGCTGCTGTTCGAAACCGGTTTGCCGACGCGGTATTACATCGATCGCACCGACGTGTCGTTCGACAGCCTGACCCCCAGTGACACCGAGACGTTGTGCCCCTACAAGGGCACCACCTCGGAGTACTGGTCGGTCCGCGTGGGTGGGGACGTCCACCCCGACTTGGCCTGGAGCTACCACTATCCGTTGACTGCGGTCTCGGCGATCGCGGGCCTGATCGCGTTCTACGACGAGAAGGTCGACGTCGTCGTCGACGGGGTGCCGCAGGCGCGCCCGATCACGCACTTCGGCTGACCGGCGGCCCTCAGAGCCCGGGGATGCCTAGTCCGGACAGACCGGGCAAGCCCATCTGAGCGCCCTGGCCGAGCCAGTTGCCTCCTGCCAGCGACGCCATCATCGACGGGCAGTACATGGAGATCGCGATGCTGGTGAACAGGTTGGCCATCCCCGGTGACACGCCGTTGGTGCCGCCCATCTGGGAGGCGATGGCGGCGAAGTTTCCGCCAGGCTTGACCAGCATGGGACAGATCGACTGCGCCATGCTCACCGCCATGTTCGGGTCGGCGACGGAGACGCCGGAGTTGGTGAGTGCGGACAGGAAGCTGTCGCTCACGGCGTCGGCATGGGCGGGAGGTGCACTGGCGGCGACCACGATGCCCACGGAGAGGGCCATCGCCATCGACGCCTTCGCCGATACGTCGATCAAGCCGGTGATGACCGTCATGGGAACTCCCTAGGTTGATCACGAAAGCGAATCACTGCTGTAACTTCTGGAACACTGCTCTACTTCTGTAACATTTAGAGCACGACGCGGCCACGGTTTGCACGCGATGCGTTTCGCGGTCGGGGTCCACGCGAACTCGGTGCGACACTGCCCGGCCCGCCTCAGGACGCCCACAGAGACGCCAATCCGGTTCGTGCGCAACGACATCCACCCCAATCGGGTGTGAGCCACGCCGCACCCCGGTCGACGGCCCCTCCAGCGGTGCGCCACGGCCATCGGAAACCGGCCCGCGATCTCCAGACGATCTCCACACAACCTTCAAGCACCGAGGTACCGCCGCCAAGCACCATTCATTCGAGTCACGAAGCACCCCGAATCGGAATGTCTCCGATGTGACCCGAACGAAAGGAGCGGTCATGCGTACCGCATCGATCATCACCGCAGCCGTTGCCGCCGCAGCCATCGGAACCCTTGCGCTGCCGCCCATCTCGGCCAACGCCGCCGACTCGGCGATCGTCACCATCGGCCAGCTCAAGGCACAGGGCTTCGACGTGCGGGTCGACCGCATCGGCAGCGCGCCGCTGTCCCAGTGCAACGTCACCGACGTCCGCAATCCGCAGGAGCGCACCGAGTTCGTTCGCGTCGACCGCTTCGGCGGCCGCGACCGCGTCGTCCCCATCGTGGTCGCCAGGACCGTCACCGTATCGCTGGACTGCTCGTCCCGTTAGCCTTCGGACGGGGTCTCAAGCGAAGGAGTGCACGTGCGCGTTGGAGTGGTGTTTCCCCAGACCGAGCTCGGCGGGGACCCCGGAGCGGTCCGGGCGTACGGCCAGCGCGTCGAAGAACTCGGGTTCACCCACCTGCTGGCCTATGACCACGTGGTCGGCGCCGACCCCGAGGTCCACGCCGGCTGGAACGGCCCGTACGACATTCGCACGACGTTCCACGAGCCGCTGGTGATGTTCGGCTTCCTCGCCGCGATCACCCAATCCCTCGAGCTGGTCACCGGCGTCGTCATCCTGCCGCAGCGCCAGACCGCGCTGGTCGCCAAACAGGCCGCCGAGGTCGACCTGCTCAGCGGCGGACGTCTGCGACTCGGCGTCGGAATAGGTTGGAACGCCGTCGAATACGAAGCCCTCGGCGAGGACTTCGGCACCAGGGGCAAGAGATCCGCCGAGCAGATCGAGCTGCTCCGTCGCCTCTGGACCGAGCCGTCGGTCACCTTCACCGGCACCTTTGACACGGTCACCGGAGCCGGTCTCGCCCCGATGCCGGTACAACGGCCCATCCCGATCTGGATCGGCGCCGCGTCGGCCGCCGGATACCGCAGGGCGGGCCGGCTCGCCGACGGCTGGTTCCCGATGATGTCACCGGGTCCGCAGCTCGACGAGGCGCTCGCCGAGATCGAGCGGGGTGCCACCGCCGCGGGCCGCGATCCGGCGTCCATCGGCATGGAGGCGCGCGTCAGATGGGCCGGCGACCTCGACGCCGTCGCCGGGAAGATCGCGGCGTGGTCGCACGCGGGTGCGTCGCACCTGTCGGTCGACACGATGGGCTCGGGCCTGACGCACGTCGACGACCACCTCGAGGTGCTGGCCAGGGTCGCCGAGGCGCTGTAGCCGGGCGCGGTTGCGCGCCCTCGGCGGGTCCCGCGGCTAGGCTCGGCACGTCATGACGAGACGTTGCATCCCGTGGATTCTGCTCTGCGCCCTGTTATTCGGTTCGACGGGGTGTTCGCTGTTCTCCGACCCCAGCCCGCAAGACGCGTTTCGCGCGTTTGCCGATGCGCTGGGTCGCAAGGACGCCGCGGCCGCCGGCGCGGTCACCGACGACCAGCCCGCCGCGACCGCCGCGATCACCTCGATGTTCAACGGCATGGCGAAGGACGCGACGCTGAAGATCGGCACTAGCCAACCCGGGGACGACGAGAAGACGGCGACGTTGAACTACTCGTGGTCGTTCGGAAACGACAAGGCCCTCGACTACGCCGCCAAGGCGACCGCCGCCCAGGCAGGTGACGACTGGCGGGTGCACTGGGACACGACGGTGCTCAACCCCAAGCTCAAACCGGGAATGACGTTCCAGTACAGCGACGAGAAGAACTTCCTCACCCCGGTCACCGATCGTGACGGACAACCGTTGCTGACGTGGCAGACGATCGGGGTGGTCAACCTGACGCGCCAACACCTCGACTCCGCCGGCGCGCTGGCGAACGTCTTGCACGCCTTCGACGACACCATCACCGCGGAGTCCGTCGCCGCACAGTTCTCCGCGACGACCGACGACGTCGTCACGGTGGTCAAGCTGCGCCAGGACGACCTCGCGACCGTGAACGACCAACTCACCCAGATTCCCGGCGTGTCCGTCGTCGAGCAGGGCGCGCTTCTCACCGCCAACCGCGACGTCTACTCACCGGCAGTCGACGGTCTGCACGAGCTGTGGCAGAAGGCAATCGACGACTCGGCGGGTTGGTCGGTGACGCTGGTCTCCACCGAGGGGCCGGACAAGGGCCAACCGACCGAACAGCTGGCCTCCACGCCGCCCCGCGACACCCCGCCGCTGCGCACGACCCTCGACATCAGATTGCAGTTGTTGGCCCAGCAGGCGGTGGCCAAGGAAGCGCGGCCCACCGTCCTGGTGGCCATCTCGCCGTCGACCGGCGGCATCTTGGCCGCGGCGCAGAACGCCGCAGCCAGCGCGCAGGGGCCGATCGCCTTCTCGGGTGCCTACCCGCCAGGGTCGACGTTCAAGACCATCACCACGGCGGCGGCCCTGCAGGCGGGCCTCGCGGAGCCCGGCACCCCGGAGGCGTGCCCCGGCACGGTGACCGTCGAGAACCGCACCATCCCCAACGAGGACGAATTCGACCTGGGCACGGTTCCGCTGTCGACGGCGTTCGCGAAGTCGTGCAACACCACGATGGCGGCGCTCGCCGACCAGCTGCCCGCCGACGCGCTCCCGAAGATGGCCCGGCTCTTCGGCATTGGCGTGGACTTCGTCGTCCCCGGCCTGACCACCATCACCGGAAACGTGCCCAACGCAGACACCCCAGCCCAGAAGGTCGAGAACGGGATCGGCCAGGGCACCGTCACGGTGAGCCCGTTCGGCTTGGCCGTCGCCGAGGCCAGCCTGGGACACGGCTCGACCATCACGCCCACCCTCGTCGTCGGCGAGACCACGACTGCCGACACGCCGTCGCAACCCATCCCCGGCCCCGTCGTCGACGACCTGCGCGAGATGATGCGCCAGACCGTGGCCGACGGCACCGCGACGACGCTGCAGGACGTTCCCGGTCTCGGCGGCAAGACCGGGACCGCCGAATTCGGTGACAACACCCACTCGCACGGCTGGTTCGCGGGCATCGCCGGCGACATCGCGTTCGCGACGCTGGTGGTCGGGGGCGACACGTCCTCCCCCGCCGTGGCGGTGTCCGGGGACTTCCTCCGCCCCGCCGTGGCGGGCTGACGGCGTGCCCACCCACCAGAGGCGTCGTCGTGCGCTGTGGATCGCCGTCGCCTTCGCCGGCGTCGTCGGACTGGTCGTGGCGGTGTCACCGGCGTGGGGTGCCCTCACGGGCGGCACCCGGGCCGAGGAGCCCGTCGCGGTCGACGGTGCCCAGGTGGGCGGCTCGGAACCCGGCAGCCTTCTCAGCGCGACGACGATGCCCAAGTTCCTCGCCGCCGCCAGCCGCAGCGACCTCAGGGCCGCGCGGGTGGTCTACCGGTCCACCAACGGCGACACCGGCGCCCAGACCACGGTCTCCGGCTCGGTCTTCACCCCCGAAGGCGAGCCCCCACCGGGCGGCTGGCCGGTCATCGCGCTGGCCCATGGCACGACGGGGCTCGACGAGGAATGCGCCCCGTCACTCACCAAGGACCTGTGGGGCTTGTCCGACCCGGTGCTCAACTATCTGAAGAGCGGCTACGCCGTCGCCATGACCGACTACCTGGGTCTCGGCGAGGACGGTGGGCATCCGTACATGGACTCGAAGACCGCCGGGCTCAACGTGATCGACTCCGTCCGCGCACTGCGCCACGCCTTCACCGGCGTCTCCGCCCGGTGGCTGGCCTTCGGCGGCTCCCAGGGTGGTGGCGCGGCGTGGGCCGCCGACGAACTGGCATCGTCGTACGCACCGGAGCTCGACCTGGTTGGCGCCGTGGCCAACTCACCGGCGGCGGACGTCACCGGCATAGTGGACAAGGCCCAAGCCGATCGGTTGAGCGCCGACCAGATGCCGCTGTTCCTGACCATCGTCGAGTCGGTGGCCCGGCTGCACCCCGACGTCGAGCGCGGCGACTTCCGCTCGGGAGCGGCGGCCAGCTACTGGGTGCCACTGCTGTCGTGCAACCCGGAGACCAGCACCTACCGCGCCGCGCAGAAGAAACGCCTGACCCCAGCCGAATTCGCGCCACGCACTCCCGCCGCCGCGGACGGCCTCCGCGCCGTGCTCGCCGGCTGGGCGCTGCCGCGCGGACCGTTGTCGGCGCCGCTGTCGGTCGACTACGGCGCCGACGACACCTTCGTCGACGCCACGTGGACCACCGACGCCATTGCCAGGCAGTGCGCACTCGGGGGCGTGATGCAGTGGGATCTGCAGCCGGGCAAGGGGCACGGCGACGTCGACATCAGCGGCCAATTCACCTGGCTGGCGGACAGATTCGCGGGCAAGCCGGTAACCAACCAGTGCCCGTGACGCCGACGGTCACACCCAGGCGCCGCCGTCCACCCGCAGGATCGCGCCGGTGACGTGGGACGCCCGATCGCTGAGGAGCCGGTTCGGCAGTATCGTCCGAGTATGGCCATGCCCCCGACGCCCCTGACGATCATGTTCTGGCCGGAATCGGCCTACGGCCCGACGAACCAGTGCATCGGCCTGGCGGCCATCCTGCGCGACCGCGGTCACACGATCGTCTTCGCGGCGGAGAGTTCGTGGGCCGGCAAGTTGGCGCCGCTGGGGTTCGTCGAGGAGCTCGTCGACCTGGCCGAGCCGGAGCCGGCCGCCGACGGTGACGCCGACGCCGGCAAGTTCTGGACCGACTTCATCGCCGAGACGGCGCCCGAATTCCGCAAGCCAACGGTCGAACAGCTGGAGTCGTTCATCGCACCGACCTATCAGGCGCTGATCGACGGCGCGAAATACTGCGAGCCGCGGTTGCGCGAGATCATCGCCACGCACCGCCCCGACGTCCTCGTCGAGGACAACGTCGTGCTCTTCCCCGCGCTGGTGACCTCGGGAGCGCCATTCGTGCGCATCGTGTCGTGCAGCCCGCTGGAGGTGCCGGGTCCCGGTGTGCCGCCGCCGTTTTCGGGGCTTCCGAGCGATGACCCGTCTCAGTGGCAGACCTACCGCGCCGAGTTCGACCGGACCCATCGCGCCATGTGGGCGGACTTCGACGCCTGGGTCCGGGCCCAGGGCGCCGAGCCGCTACCCGAGCTGGAGTTCATGCCGCGCGACAATGCCGCCAACCTGTACGTCTACCCCACCGAGGCCGACTACCTCGACGCCCGGCCCCTGGACGAGAGCTGGACCCGGATGGACTCCAGCGTGCGGGAGACCGACGGCGACTACGAGGTGCCCGCCGAGGTCGCGGACCGGCCCGAGGACAGTGCCCTGATCTACCTGTCGCTCGGTTCACTCGGCGGGGCCGACGTGGAGCTGATGCGTCGGCTCGTCAAGGTCCTCGGCACGACCCGGCACCGCTTCATCGTCAGCAAGGGACCCCAGGCCGATCAGATCACGTTGCCCGACAACATGGTCGGTGCCCAAATGCTGCCGCAGACCAAGGTCATCCCCCAGGTCGACCTGGTGATCTCCCACGGCGGCAACAACACCACGACCGAGGCGCTGCACTTCGGCAAGCCGCTGATCGTGCTGCCGCTGTTCTGGGACCAGTACGAAAACGCCCAGCGCGTCGACGAACTCGGGTTCGGGGTGCGGCTGGACACCTACTCCTTCGCCGACGCCGAGTTGACCGACGCCGTCGACCGACTGCTCGCCGACACCGACCTGCGCGCCCGGCTCGACGAGATCGGCGCCGCGATCCGCGGCCGCGACGGGCTACGGGTCGGCGCCGACGTCATCGAGGAGGTCGGTGCGCGCCACCGGAACTCGGGTGCCTGAGCCCCTGGACACCCTGACGCTCCGCGACGGGCGACGTCTCGCGGTAGTCGACGACGGCGACGGCCTCGCCGCGATCCCGCAGGTGCTCGACGTCGACGGACGGTGGCGCCGCGCCCTACCCGGCGACGGTGCCGCGTCGGCCCTCCTCGACGTCCTTGCCGCGGGATCGACTGCGCGCGAAGACTTCACGGTGCGGTCCTGGTCGACGCGAACCGCCACGGGCGAGCGGTCCGTCGGCGTCGACCAGACCAACGAGTCGGTGATCGTCGACGACGTCGCCGTCGTCAAGTGGGCGACCCACCTGCAGGAGGGCCCGCACCCCGCGCCGCGGCGCATAGAGGTGCTCCGCGCGGCCGGCTTCGACGGCATGCCGACGCCGTGGGGCGTGGTGACCTGGCGAACGCCGACCGGCGCCGACACCGTGGTGGCCTACGTCGACGACTACCTGCCCGACGCCACCGACGGCTGGACGTGGGCGGTCGACCTGGTCACCGCGGCGGTGCGCAAGGGCAAGCCCGGCGGATTCTCGGCCGCGGCAGCCGACGTCGGCACCGTCGTCGCCGAGCTCCACGCGGCACTGTCGACCACGGCAACCGTCGCGTCGGCCGCCGACGCCGCGCGGTGGCGCGAGGACGCGACGGACACCCTCGACACCGTTGTCCGGCTCGGTCACCCCGGCGTCGTCGCCCGCCGCGGTGAGATCGAGGTGCTGCTGAGCGATCTCGGCGGGTTGGCTGGGACGCCCGTCATCGAAGGACACGGCGACCTGCACGTCGGCCAAGTGCTGTGCAGTCGTGGCCGTTTCGTGGTCACCGACTTCGACGGCAACCCGGTGCTTACTGCGCCGGAGCGGATGTTGCCGATCCCCGCGGTGCTCGACGTCGCCGGGATGACGCAGTCGCTGGCGCACGCCGCGATCGTCGCCGCCAAGTACGCCGCACTCGACCCCGCGACCCTGGCCGTGGTGTCGGCCGCAGGGCGCACCGCATTCCTGGCCGCCTACGCCCGCCGACTCGACACGCTGGGGCACGCGCACCTGTTCGACCCGGCTGCGCTTGGCGCGTTTCGCGCGCAGCAGGTGCTCCGTGAGATCGTCTACGCCACAAAGCATCTTCCCCGCTGGATGTATGTTCCCGATGCGGCGCTGCCCGCCCTCCTCGACGAAGGGACCCCCACGTGAAGCCCGACGGATTCGCCGCCGACCTCCGACGCAAGCCCGAGGTGCTCGAAAGCCTCTCCGCCACGCTGGCGACGCGCAACCCGTGGGCGCAGGTGGTGCCGAAGGACGTCGACCGGGTGGTGCTGCTCGGCATGGGCTCCTCGGCGTACGCGGGCGGGGTGGCCGCCGCGCGGATGCGGGCCAAGGGGTTGACGGTGACCTCGGAGCTGGCGTCGTCGACGCTGCTTCCCGATTGGGGCCCAGGCACTCTCGTCGTCGCCACCTCGGCCAGCGGCGGCTCGGTCGAGACGCTCGACGCCCTCGGCCGTCTCCCCGCCGCCGCGCACACGGTCGCCCTGACCAATACGGCTGGGTCGGCGATCACCGAACGGTGCCGCGACGTCGTCGAGCTGGCCGCCGAGCCCGAGGTCGGCGGGGTCGCCTGCCGCAGCTACCAGCACACCCTGGCGCTCCTACTGGCGCTGGAATGCCATCTCACCGGGACGGGCACCACCGCGTTGGCGGCATCGGTGGCCGCCGCGGCCGACGGCTCCGCCCATCTGCTGGACAACGAATCGGATTGGCGGCCAATGGTTTCCGATCTCCTGATCGGCCCGACGGGCACCCACTTCGCGGCGCCCGCGCACCGTTTCTGCTCAGCCCAGCAGGCCGCCCTCATGCTCCGCGAGGGTCCGCGCCTGGCGGCCGTCGGCTGCGAGACCGGGGACTGGAGTCACGTCGACGTCTACCTGACGAAGACCACCGACTACCGGCTCGCGGTCTTCGCAGGCTCGGCGTGGGAGGCGCAGCTGGCAAAGTGGACCACCGCCCGCGGCAGCACCGTCGTCGGCATCGGCGGCGACGTCCCGGGAGCCGGGTATCACCTGCGCTACCCGGGCGACACCGACGACGACGTTCGCCTGCTCACCGAGGTGCTGGTGGCCGAACTGGTCGCCGCCGCGGCGTGGCAGGGCTAGCAGCTCCCGCCGAGATCTGCGCGAGGGCTGCGATACGTCGACGATCGCGACCATGCTGCAGATCTCGGCGAAGGAATCAGGCCGCGAGGTGACCCCACTGCGGCGCCAGCTCGGTCCACGGTCCCGTTGCCGCGACAGCGCCGTCGACGAGCACGACGACGCGGTCGGCCCTCGCCAACGCCGAACTCTTGGACGTCGCGCCGAGCACCGTGATGCCCCGTGCCCGCAGACTCGTCCACAGCTCCACTTCGGTGGTGGCGTCGAGCGCGCTCGAGATGTCGTCGGCCAGAAGGAGTTCCGGCTCCACGGCCAACGCCCTGGCCAGGGCCAACCGCTGGACCTGCCCCCCGGACAGCCGCACCCCGCGGTGACCGACGATGGCGTCGACCCCGCCCGCCTCCGCGACGTCGGACCCGAGCCGAGCGTCGTCGACGGCTCGCAGCACGTCACGGTCGTGGTCCAGGCGGACGTTGTCGGCGAACGTCCCCGACAACACCATCGGCACCTGGGCGACGTGCGCGACCTGCCCGGGCCGCAGGAACGTCTGCGCGTCGGCGACGTCGACCCCGTTCCAGCGGATCTGGCCGGTGTGCCCGACGAGACCGCACAGGACTGAGAGCAGACTCGACTTTCCCGATCCGACCTGCCCGAGCAAGAGCACGAGCTCGCCTGCCTCGACGGTGAGGTCGACGCCGGTGACACCGCGGGTCCCGTCGTCGTGCACGGCCGACACATCGACGAGATCGAGACGCTGCAACGACTTTCGGGCGGCTGGCGCCGGTAGCGGTGCGGTTCCCGCCTCCAGGTCGACACCGGCGGGGATGTCCATCAGGTCGGCGCCTCCGGCGAGTCGGCTGGTCGCCTGCTGCCAGGACCGCGTGCCCGGCGCGTCGGTGACGACGGCCCCGGCCACGCTGCCAAAGTAGTCGAACCCGACCACCGCACCCGAGACGAGCAACGCCGCCGCCAGGTCCCACCCGCCAAGCAGGTAGACGATCCACGCCGCGACGACGCCTAGTTGCACCATCACGACGGGGACGCCGAGAAGAATTGACTGCACCCGATGTTCGCGGACGGCGGCGCCGACGCGACCACCGTCGACGCGGTCCAGGTGCGCACGAACGTCGGTCGTGGCGGCGGCGAGTTTGACGGTCCTGACGCACTCGAGCACCGACACCAGCGACCGGCCGAAGTCGGCGCGAGTCTTCGAGGCCGCTGCCGCCGAGCGGCCCGCGACGGGCCTGCCGGCCACCGACGTCACGGCGGCGGCGACCATCACCGCGAGGAGGATCGCCCCTGCGATGGGCGTGCCGCTGAGGAACGACGCGATGACCACGATGACCAGACCGCCGATGACGTCGTTCCACCGGTCGGCGTAGTGCAGGAACCGGTCGGAGTCCAGCACGCGGGAGACCACCTCACCCGGCGGCGTCCTGGCCAGCCGGTGCTGCCTGGTCTGCGCCTCGAGCACCGTCATCCGAATGCGCAACGAACACGCCGACCACCACGGCAGGAACCGGCGAAGCGCCAACGCCAGCACCAACGGTTCCACCACGATGCTCGCCACGACGGCGACGGTGATGGGCACCGAACTCGTTCCCTCGCTGAGGTTTTGGACGAGGTGACCCCAGGCGAAGCCACTGATCGCACCGGTCGCCCCGACCAGCCCGGACAGCGCGAACAGCGAGGCCCCGAGAAGGCCCCAGCTGGGATGGGTGCGGATCATCTTGAAGATTCCGCGGGCCAAGCTCGGCCCGCCGTCGACGTCGGGTCGTTCCGGTTCGGCCCCGTGGCGGCGGGCGCCACCGACACCGACCCCGTCGTCGGCCGACGGCAGAGGTGGCGGCGGTGCGTCCGGAACACCGCTGGCCTCCAGCAGCCGCAGGAAGGGCCCCGGCCGGGAGGAGAGCTCGGCCCGCGGACCCTGGTCGACGATGCGACCGTGGTCGAGCACGACGACGTGATCGGCGCGCGCGACGGTCGAAAGCCGGTGCGCGATCAAGATTCCGGTGCGATTGGTCAGCAGCCGGTCGGCGGCGCGAACCACTCGCGCCTCGGTGAGCGGGTCCATGCGCGCAGTCGCCTCGTCGAGGACGACGACGCGAACCGCACGGACGAGCAGTCGCGCGAAGGCGACGAGCTGCTCTTCACCGGCAGACAGCGTCGTCCCACCGGGACCGAGGAGCGTGTCGACGCCGTCGGGCAGGCTGTCGACCCAATCGGTCAATTCGAGCTCGGCGACGGCGTCCAGCACCCGGTCCCGCGGCAGGTCGGCAAACAGCGCGATGTTCTCGGCGAGCGTGCCCGCGAGGATCTCGGTCCGCTGGGTCACCACGCCGACCGAGGCCCGCAGCCGTTGCAGGTCGAGGTCGAGCACGTCGACCCCACCGAGGAACAGCGATCCCCGTTCCGGGTCGACGGCCCGCGACACCAGCGACGCGAGAGTCGACTTGCCAGAACCGGTTCGGCCAACCAGTGCGCACGTCGTGCCGGCTCGCACTCGAAGGTCGACGTTCTGGAGAACCCGCGGCCCGTCGGCGTAGGAGAAGCTGAGGTCCCTCAGCTCGACGTCGACGACGTCAGCCGAGAGCGTGCCTCCGCCAGCGGGTTCGGACTCGGCGTCGATCAGTTGCCGCAGCCGGATGACCGCACCCATCCCCGCCTGCAGTTCGGGCAGTTGGCGGGTGAGCTGGGAGATCTCGCCGACGAGGGTCGCGCTGACGAGGAACAGGGTGATCAGTTGGGCGACGTCGAGATCACCGCCGGAGACCAGGGCGACACCGGCGATCACCACACCACCGAGCAGCGCGTGCAGCAGCCCTCCTGCGCGCAGGGTGATCCGCGACTCGATCGCCACCACCGCGCGGAAGCACCGCTGGATGTTGGCGGACAGCTCGGCGCACCGTCTCAGGACGAAGGCCTGACCGAGGCTGGTGCGCAAGTCATCTCGGGCGGCGATGCCCTCCTCCATCGCGGCGGCGTGGTCCGTCCAGGCGATTTCCTCGACGACCTTGCGGGTGCCGAGTTCGCGCAGCAGCGGCCGGATCGCCAGCGTGATCAGCGGGACGACGACGGGAAACACGATCCACGCCGGCCACCACGTCAGGCCCGCGACGATCCACATCGGCAGAGCGGAGAAGACGGTGCGCATGGCGTCCCACACCTGCGTGCGCACCAGCGACCCGACCTCGTGGGTGTCGTCGTCTACTCGGTCGAGGATCTCGCCGACCGCTTGCTCGGACAACCGCTCGAGCGGCTGACTCAACGCGGCGGTGAGCAAGTCGGCCCGCAGCCGACCCTCCGCCCTGTCGGCGATGCGCGCCCAGACGGTGCGGCCCACGGTGTCGAGCACGGCCGCGCCCAACAAGCACGCGGCGAGCACTCCCACCGTCGTCCAGACGGGGTTGGTCGCGAGTCGGCCGATGACGACGGTGCCCAGCGACTGCAGGACCGCCGCGATCATCATCGCGACGAGGGCGACGGTGACGCCGGGACTCTTCAGCCGCCGCCACCCGACGGTCCGGTCGAAGTCGTCGGGGTTGGCGACGGCGTGAGACGCGGAAGGGGAGGTGTTGCGCCGTGTCGTCGTGGTGGTCATCGCGTCGTGCACGGTACTCGTCGCCAGCGCCGCCACGCACCTCATTTTCGGCGGCCGAGCGGACCTCGGCCGCCCCGACCTACGGTGCGACCTGCGGTGTGACGAGGAACTTTTCGCCCGTCGCGCGCCGCAGATAGGCGTTGAACGCCTCGGGGGCGAGCATTCCCGCGAGGGAGACCTCGTGGTTGTAGGAACTCGCGAACGTCGTGGTGAGTTCTCCTGCGACCCGGGACCGCAACCGTCCGATGGTGTCGGCGCCCGCGTTCTGGAGGAACGGGGTGAGGAGCCACCCGCCGATACCCCAGGCCATGCCGAACTTCCTGGTGAGCGTCGTCGGGCCCGTGTCGAGGGCACCGTAGACGTAGACCTGCTTGTGAACGGTCGAGCCGTAGCGCGAGTACCCGGTGCCGGTCGCGTTGGCGGCTCGTTCCATTCCGTTCAGGATGTCACCGGCGATGGTGCCGCCACCGATGGCGTCGAACGCCAGCGTTGCCGACGTCGCCACCAGCGCCTCGAAGAGGTCGTCGGTGAACGTAGGCGACGACGAATCGCACACGTGCACCGCTCCGATCGACCTCAGCAGCTCCTCCTGTTCGGGCTTGCGGACGACGTTCACCAGCGGGATGTCGTCCTCCAGGCAGATCTTCACCAGCATCTGACCGAGGTTTGACGCCGCGGCCGTGTGAACCAGAGCCGAATGTCCTTCTCGCTCCATGGTTTCCACCATTCCGAGCGCGGTCAACGGATTGACGAACGAGGACGCCCCGTCCCGCGCCGGTGTGCCGTCGGGAAGCACCAGGCACGCCGCGGCCTTCGCCACGCGGTACTGCGCATACATCCCGCCGCCGGCGAGCCCGACCATCTTGCCGAGCAGCGCTCGGGCACCGGCCGAGGACCCCGTGGCGACGACGGTGCCCGCCCCTTCGTTGCCAACGGGCAGTGAATCGTCCAGTCGCGCCTTCAGTGCGTCTAGCGCATCGGGGCTGATCGTCGCCGTCACCACGGGACGCTCGGGGGTGCCGCCGACCGTCGCGGCACCCATGTCCGCAGAGGCGACGAGAAGGCCTATGTCGGACGGGTTGATCGGTGCGGCCTCCACCCGGACCAGCACCTCGTCGTCGGCGGGCGTGGGCACGGGAACGTCCTGCAGCGAGAGTTCGAGCGTGCCCTGCGACGTCACCAACGAACGCAATTCCAGTGCGGTGTCGGGCAAGTCTTCGGTCATGGGTGATGCCTCGTTCCTGTGGTGGGTCTGCCGTCCACCTTAGGAACGTGCGTCAGCAGTCCAGCTGTTGGACCGCCGCGGAGATGATGTCCAGGGCGGCGGCCACCGTTACCTCGAGGTCTTTCATCACCATCGGAATCGCGTCGGCGGTGGGTCTGCCGACGCTGACGTACCGGCACACCTTGTAGCCCTCGGTCCGCAACTGCTCGGCGCTGAGGAACGTGAGCCGCGGCGAGAGTTGGTTCAAGTAGTCGGTCTCGCCAGCGGCGGCGGGTGGTGCGACACCGATCGCTACGCCTGCCGCGAGCGCAGCCACGAGCATGGTCTTCATGGGGACACCTCCTGGTCCCCGCCACCGTAGTTCACCCATTTTCTTTGCTGGGCGTTTTCGGAAAAGCCGTCGCCAGCTTCGCTGTCAGCCGGGAGGCAGACCGCCACCGGGCCTGGAGACGACGTCGAGCCATTGCCGTCGGCCCGACCTCGGGGACGACTGTCTAGTGGTTGCCGTTGCTGCCGTTGCCGT
>NZ_MVOC01000103.1 GCF_002043095.1 Mycobacterium sp. AT1
TCCACACGTCAAGTGACATGCGTGGATCTAGCGCCTGGTCTGCGTGCGAGGTGCTAAGTATTCGTCTTCGGTGACGTGGCAACCCCAGTCGGCCTCGGGCACGGTTCCGGGCTCGGGAGCTTCGGTCACGCTCAGGTGTGACATATAGCGATCCGCCGCGGCGCCGTGCCAATGCCACTCTCCGGGTGGGGTGTAGATGGTGTCACCGGGGTGAACTTCAATCACATCTCCGCCGCGGCATTGCACCAGACCTATCCCCTGGATGATGTGCAGTGTTTGGCCGACTGCGTGGGAATGCCATGCGGTGCGCGCTCCGGGAGCGAAATGGGCGATCACCACACGGATTCGGGATGGCTCGCTCCCCTTGGCGATGCTATCGAAATATACGTCTCCGCTGACGATGTCCGCCAGGCCCTTTACGGAGGGTTGATTGGCCGCGATTTCCATTACGTACCTGCCTTCGGTCTCTTGGTTTGAGGAAAGTCGGCCGCCAGCCTTCGCCGACGGTCCGCAAGACGAGATGTTTTGGAGTGTGAGGCGTGTCCTCCACGGGAGGTGACACTGGTCGGGACGACGGCCAACGTCCATAAATAGCTGCATGTTTGGTGCATCTTCGTTTCTGCCGTCACTTGCCGTCAGGTGCGTCGCGCAGCCAGTGCGTAGGTAGCGACGGCGGCGAGGAGTATCCCGCCGTACATCAGTTGACTGGTCTCGTAGGGCACTCCGAGGAATTGCGTCGCGTTGCTCAATACGGTGAGAAACAGCGCTCCCAGCATCGCGCCTACGAATGTCCCGCGCCCACCGGCGAGGGTGGCTCCCCCAAGGAAACAGGCAGTGAAGGTCGGCAGCGCAAGGCCCAGGGCAACCGTGTTGCTTCCGACCCCAACCTGGGTGGACAAGAACACTCCGCCAACTACGGCGCCAATCGCTGCGACGATGTAAGCCAGGGTCTTGAATCGGTTCGCACGCACGCCGACTCGATGACTTGATTCGTGGTCAAAGCCAACGGCCCGCGCCGCTAGCCCCGATCCGGTCCGATGAAGCCAGTAGTCCAGTGCCACCACGACGATGATGAGGCCAAGGAACGCAAATGGCACGGGCCCGAAGCCGAGGTAGGTGGCCTCGGCGAGTTCGGGTGCGATTGACCCGCCCGGGCGAGGGCGCAGGAGGACCGCGACCCCCGTCAAGATACCCATCGTGGCGATCGTGGCGACGATGGGATTGATCTTTAATGACCTGGTCAGAAAAGCGTTGAGCGCGCCGATAGCCACGCCCAACGCAATGATGAGCAGAACACCGATGGTGACCGACCTGGCGGTGAAGTCGGCCAGCACAAAGGATGCGGTACATACCGCCACCGTGGTCGAGGCACCGATGGATATGTCGAATTCGCCGGCCAGAAGGGCGAACTGCTGACCGACGGCCAGACAAATCAGCGGCAGCGCCAACACCAACATGTTGACGACATTGAAGGAGGTTAAGAAGTAGGGGATCTTGGCGGTGGTGACGATGCCTACCACCGCGAGCATCGTGAGAAGCACGACCACGGGTACTTGCGGCGAGGCGAATGCGGCGGCCAGTCGGCGGCCGCGCGAACCATGCGCCGAAGCCTGAAACCCTGCAAGCAGCGTGCCTTTCGCGCCGACGAACCGCCCGACGATGTCTGACTCACTGATCTGGTCTGTGCACTCATCGATGACAAGGCCGTCGGCCATGACGTAAACACGGTCGCACAAACCGGCCAGCTCCGAAGAATCCGACGAGTTGATCAGCACGGCAACCCCGGCGTCCGCCGCCTCCACCAGTGACGTGTAGATGTCGAGACGAGCCTTGGCGTCGACGCCCTGCGACGGCTCGTCGACGATGAGCACCCTCGGTCGCTGTAACGTCGGCCGAGCCAGCACGACCTTCTGCTGGTTGCCTCCGGACAGGGCCCCAATGGGTTGGTAGGGGGAAGCCGCGACGATTCCGAGCTTGGCCGTCACGGCCTCCAAGCGTGGCATCAAGGACCGCCGCAACGATAGTCCGACGGGACCGGCATCGCGGCCAAGTTGGAGAGAGGCGTTGTCCAGAATCGACATCGTCGGGAAGATGGATTCGGCTGCGCGGTCACCGCTTTGGAAGCTTATCCCGGCTTTTACTGATTCAGTCGGATTTGCAGGTCGAACTGGTCTGCCGTCCAGATGCACGGAGCCGCCAGTTCGATTCAATCCAACGATTGCTCTGAGTAGCTTGCGTTGCCCATTGCCTTCGGCGCCGGCGATGCCGACGATTTCGCCAGCGCCGACGGCGATCGATACGGGGCCCAGCCCGAGGCCTTCAATGTCGCGCACATCCAGCAGCGGTGGCGCGGCATGGGCGCGGTCGTCTCGGCGGTGCGGATATTCCAGATCGACCGGTGCGCCGACCATCAGCTCGACGATGTCTGCGATCTGCCAGTCCATTCGAGCGTGGGTGCCCCGTATCACCCCGTCACGAATCACCGTGAGCCGGTCAGCCAAACGGCGCACCTCTTCAAGCCTATGACTGACGTACACGATGGCCACGCCGTCGTCGCGGGCGGCGAGGATCAAGTTCTGCAGCCGCTCGGCCGATTGCATGTCGAGTGCAGCGGTCGGTTCGTCGAGCACCAAGACCTTGGGTGAATGAATCACGGCCTTGACGACCTCGAGCATCGCTCGACCACCTGGCCCGAGCGATTTGACCGAGTCAGTCGGCCCGAAGGGCAGGCCGTACCGCGAGAGGATCGACTCCATGTCTCGGGGCACCCGTACGCCGAGCGTGTGAAACGACAAGGCGATGTTCTCGGCCACGGTCAGTTCCGTTACCAACGATGTGTCTTGATAGGCAGTCATCAGGCCGTGATGGCGGGCTTCCCGAGGATCCCCGCCTCGGATGACAGCACCATCGATGTGCACGGTGCCAGCATCGGCCACCAAGACACCGGCAGCGACCTTGATCAATGTGGACTTTCCGGAACCATTCTCTCCGACGAGTGCGTGAACCTCACCGGCCGAGCACGCGAAATCGACTTCGTTCAATGCGGTGACGCCCGGGTAGGCCTTGGTCACACCGGAGAGCCGGAGAGCCGCATCGTCCTCGGACGGGGTGGCGCGTCGGGATGGTCGAGAATCCCGAAGCAGGGCGGTGTCGGCTTGCCCTGGGGCTGGCGCTTTGTCCAAGGTCATGTCAGGTGCCTTCCGCGGCGGTCAGGTCAGTAGTCAATTGGCGAGAGCCTCGGTCTGGTCTTGGCTGTCGACCAAGGTGCCGTTGATCGCAACGTCAGGCAGTGACAGATCAGATTGCGCCATGACGTCGGCCGCATTGACGATCCCCATGGGGTACTCGATCGTTCGCGACGACGGCTGTTTGCCGTCTTTGATTTCCAGGGAAGTCGCCAAAGCCGCCCCATACAGCCAGTGGCTGCCCGGCATCATGAATACATCCGGGTCAAACCCGTCCTGCTTGGCCTGTTGATAGGCCTTCAGCGTGCCCAGCGTCGTGCTGCCCGACAGCATCAGCGTGGGAATGGCATGGTCACCTGCAGCGGTGTAGGCGTTGATGAAGTCGGCCGCCGATTCGTCGTAGGCGATGAGTGCGGGCTTCTTACCCGAGGCGCGCAACTGACCGGCCGCTTCCACCGTTCCTTGCGGAGTCCAATTGGTGGTGCCGTCGTACACCTTGGTGAAACCGGCCGCATCGAGGGATTTCTCTGCACACGGCTGCCAGGTGGGCGCGTACACGTTGCCTGGAACGCCAGTGAACATGGCGTAGGTCAGGTCATGTACACCCCGTTCGGTGAGGTGCTGTTTGAGAATGGGGGCTGCCGACTCCCACATACCGCACAGATCGAAGTGAATGTTGACCGTAAGCCGTTCGGCGACAACAGGATCCAGTTGCACGGCGCCGTTGACAACCGGAATGCCGGCAGCCTTGGCCTGAGTGATGACCGGCCCTAGCTGATTACCAACCGCACTGAACTGTGGGCCGATCAGATCGTCGCCTCTGGCGATGGCAATGCGCCAGTCGGTCATGTGCCGTTGAACATCTGGACCGCTGTTCGAATAGGTGATGTTGGCGATTTCACCACTCTTGATGGCAAAGGAGACCATCTCGGCGCGGGCGATTGCGCTGAAAGGATGCACCAGGTCGGACAGGATTGCGAGGGTGTACCGACCCTGTCCGGTCTCGCACGAGGAGCTCGTCATACACGTATCGAAGATCTTGCGCTGATGATCATCGAGCGGCACGGACCCCGCCATGAGGGCCGTCTGCAACTCTGGTGCTAGCTGCGCGACGTCTAGATCAGGATTGAAGACCTTGCGGGCCATCCTCTTCAGCGTCGCCAAATCCACTGCGGGAATGGTGCTTCTGGTAGTTCGGCCCTCACCGACAGGGTGGGGCGCGCCATATGTACCCGATCCGCAGCCAGCCAGCGGCACAGCGAGCACGGTTGCAGCCAGAACGAGAAGTGCCCGTGTGAGCGCCGAGACGACCCTAGACCGAGGTCGCAGTGCTACCCCGACGCCGCCCAGCCTGGGGCTGCTGACCTGCAGCACCACGACTTCCGCTCCTCAGGCCTGTGCGGGCGTGAAGTTGTGGCCACGGAGCAGCAAGTGGCCTGCGTCCACAGGCAATGCGACTCCGGTGACGTACGCAGCGGCATCCGAGGCAAGCCATAGCGCCGCCTCCGCCATTGCCTCCGCAGGGATCGCGGCGACCCCCGCCAGTGCGTGATCGTGCCGTGCGGCGTCGAGAAGGTGTTCCCGGGTACCGCCGGAATGACCGGCGAACATATCGTAACCGCCCTGCCAGTTCAGCATGGGCGTATCCACGATGCCGGGGCAGATGGCATTGCATCGAATACCGAACTGCGCGAGGTCCAGCGCCGCGTTCTTCATCAATGCGATGGCCCCAGCCTTCGACGCCGAATAGTGGGCGTAATGCATCCCGGGTTCAATCCCGTTCATCGATCCGGTGATCACGATGGCGCCGCGCCGGGCATCGATCATGGGGCGCGCAACCGCGCGCACGGTACGAAATACTCCGTTGAGGTTGACGTCGACGACGTCGCACCACTGTTGCTCGGTCATCTCCCAAATCGGGGCAAGCTGCCAGATCCCAGCATTGGCGATGCAGATATCGATCCGACCGAACTCAGAGAGCCCTCTCGACACAGCCGCATCGAGTTGATCTTGGGATCGTACGTCGGCCTGCATCGCAATCACGCGCCCACCGAGTTCTTTGACCAGACGTTCAGTCTCGGCCAGATCATCGAGCCTGGCCATCGGGAACGGGACCGTTTCGATCTGGTCGACGATGTCGAGGGCGATGACGTCGGCGCCCTCGCGGGCAAGGGTCAAAGCGTGAGCACGTCCCTGCCCTCGCGCAGCCCCGGTGACCAGAGCAACCCGTCCATCCAGTATTCCCATTGATCTTCCTTTGTTCGTTGGTTCGTCGTACCCAAGCCGATGGGGCAAATGCGCCCGCCCAGATCGTCACCCGGTTCACTGTCCGGGTGGATCGGCGGCTTGAAGGTGTTGTGGTGGTTGGGGTTTAGCGGTGTGCGGGAATGGTCAGTGCGACGTAGGTGGCGGGTGTGTCGCCGCGATTGCTCCAGGTGTGCTTGCCGCCGCGTTGGACGAAGGTGTCTCCCGGGCGAAGCAGCGTCTCGGTGGTCTCCAGCACCGCGTACAGCTCCCCGTCAAGCATGGTGATGATGTCGATGCTGTCTGTTTGGTGAAAGCCCGCGATTCCGCTGTCCCCGTCGTGGGAGTCGCCACTGTCGAGCGCCTGCAGTGATTGCTGGTATTCGGCGGCGTCCCACTCGCTGTCGGGCGGGAAGGTGGCCTTGCGGTAGATCAGGCTGCCCATCGGCGGCATCAAGGTCACACGTCCCAGACCGTCCCCGTCGTCGACGTGGACGGGAAGTCGGTCGACCTGCCACAGGTTCATGACCGTGAAGGTCGGTGCCGCGATGCGCGCCGGAGTGTTCTCGTCGCTGACGATGGTCGATTGTCCGTTGGCGTCGAGGCCGGCAACGACTCGACGTGATTCGGCCTTCAGATGTTCCCCGGTCAACTTTGCTCTCCGTTCTGCTTGCCTAGCATGTCACTGGCAGATCTGTTGTCCTGCATGGTGTTCGGCGGTCGGGGTCGCCATGAAACCGGATTGGCGTGCGCCGAGGTGGGGCTTCGATCGTTGCGAGACCGTCGGCGACCGAAGAGGCTTATCGTCCCAAATGCGGGACGACAGTCTGTATTACAGCACGGCCAATGTTAGGTGCGGCACTCTCCACACGTCAAGTGACATG
>NZ_MVOC01000104.1 GCF_002043095.1 Mycobacterium sp. AT1
GCATCACCCTGATGGGCGGCTAGTTCAGCGAGCTTGGGACTCATGATGTGCGCTCCCGTGGTTCGACCTTCATTGTGCGCGCGCGACGCGTCCCATTGCTCGTCCCAAAGTCTTACGGCGGCTTCGTCATCAATCGGTCATGGATGTGACGTGCCGGCCGACCCGTCACTCTCGCAGTTCGGCGTTGAACGCCCGCATGGAGCCGATCACTGCCGTCAGCACGCGGTGGGCCGTCGCCAGCTCGGTCGCCGAGAACTCCTCGAGCGATGCCGCGGTGTGCTGGGCCAACGGGCTGAAGAACGAGCGGGCGACCGCGTTGCCGTGGTCGGCGTAGCGCAAGAGGACCTTGCGCCGGTCTGATGGGTGTGGTTCTCGAGTCAGGTGCCCGGCCTGCACCATGCGGTCGACGAGGTAGGTGATGGCGGCGCCGGAGACGCCGATGCGCTGGCCCAGCTGGCTCTGCGTCAAGGGCTCGCCGTCGCGCTCGGACACCATGACGTGCAGCAGTGCCCGAAAGTCGTTGTCGTTCAGATCATGTCGAGCACAGAACACGCGACTGAGGTCGTCGGACTCGGCGGACAGCGACTGCACGTCGGACACGATCAACGCCTCGACGGCATCCCGCTTGGACGCAGGTAAGCGACTCAATCGACCAGTCCTTCACTTGATTAATCATTAAGTATCTTAATATACTTGGCCCATGAGCTCGTGGGACCGATACGCAAACATTGTCTCCGGCCGGCGGTCGTGGATCGTCGCCCTGCTGATCACCGTCGCGGCGGGCCTGCTGATGGCGTTCGCCGGCGCGAACGCCGGGTCCACCCAGTCGCCCGTCCCGGTGCCGGCGTCGGCCGAGTCGGCGCGGGCGGCCGTTCTCGCCAAGGACTTCCCATCGGGCAACGAGGCGCCGGTGCTGCTGGTGGTCTCGCGCGCCGACGGCGCCGCCCTCTCGCCGACCGACCTCGCCAGCGCGCAAGACGCCCGCCAACGGGTACTGGACCGCGCCGGGGCGCAGGGGGGCGCACCAATCTCGACCTCCGAGGACGGCGTCGTCGCCGTGGCCCCGGTGCCGATCGCCGCCGACCTGTCCGGCTTCGACCTCGCCGACACCGTCACGGGCCTCCGCGCCGCAGCCAACGACGGAGCGCCGCAAGGACTCCAGTTCCGCATCACCGGCGGACCGGCCTTCGGCGCCGACATCGCCGACTCGTTCTCCGGCGCGAACTTCACCCTGTTGGCGGTCACCGCCGCGGTGGTCGCTCTGCTACTCATCGTCACCTATCGTTCGCCCATCCTGTGGCTGGTGCCACTCACCGTCGTCGCCATCGCCGACCAGACTGCCGCCGCGATCGGTGGCGTGGTGGCCGAACTGACCGGCTTGACGTCCGACGGCTCCACCACCGGAATCACCAGCGTGCTGGTCTTCGGCGCGGGCACCAACTATGCACTGCTCCTCATCTCGCGCTACCGCGAAGAGCTCGCCAAGGCACCCGACCACCGCGACGCGCTGCGAGTCGCACTGCGGCACGCAGGCCCGGCCATCCTGGCCAGCAACGCCACCGTGGTGCTCGCACTGCTCACCCTGCTGCTCGCCGTGGTGCCGTCCACCCGCAGCCTGGGCGCCCAAGCGGCCTGCGGGCTGGTGGTCGCCGCGCTGTTCGTCCTCGCCGTGTTGCCACCGCTACTGGCACTGTTCGGACCAAAGCTGTTCTGGCCGTTCATTCCTCGCCGGGACGCGGGGCACGCGACAGCGCGTCCGACCGCCTGGTACCGCGTCGCGACGTGGGTGAGCAACCACGCCGGCCGGGTCGCCGTCGGCACCGTTGCCCTGCTGGCGGTCCTGTGCACCGGGGTGCTTGGCACCCCGATCGGACTGTCGCAGACCGAGCAGTTCCGGGTGAAGGCGGAGTCGGTGTCGGCCTACGACACCCTCGCCGCGCACTTCCCCGGCGGCCTTTCGGCACCCACGTCGGTCATCGGCCGCACCGACCACGCCGAAGACCTTCGTCGGGCGATCGACGCCACGCCCGGCGTCGTCTCGGTCCGGGACGCCGGCACCTCCCCGACGGGTCTCACCCAGTTCTCGGTCGTCGTCGACGCCGCCCCCGCCTCCCCGGCCGCCTTCGACGTCGTCGAACACCTACGCGAATCGGTCCGTGGCGCCGACGAGCAGGCCCTCGTTGGCGGCACCGACGCCCAGGCGCTCGACGCCCGCACCGCCGCCCAGCGTGACCAGCGCGTGGTGATCCCTGCCATCCTCGTCGTGGTGTTGCTGGTGCTGTACGTCCTGCTCCGGGCTGCGTTGGCGCCGCTGATCCTGGTCGCGGTGACGGTGCTCAGCGCGCTGGCGGCGTTGGGCCTCGGCGGCTGGCTCAGCGTGCACGCACTCGGCTTTCCCGCGCTGGACAACACCACTCCCCTCTTCGCGATCCTGTTCCTGGTCGCGCTCGGCGTGGACTACACGATCTTCCTGATCACCAGGGCCCGTGAGGAGACCCACGACAACGGCACCAGAGAAGGCGTCGTGCGGGCCGTCTCGGCCACCGGCGGGGTGATCACCAGCGCGGGCATCGTGCTGGCCGCGGTGTTCGCCGTCCTTGGCGTGCTGCCCCTGATCGTGCTCACCCAGATCGGCATCATCGTCGGCCTCGGCATCCTGCTGGACACCTTCTTGGTGCGCACCGTGATGATCCCCGCCCTGTTCACTCTGGTCGGGCCGCGCATCTGGTGGCCGGCCCGCGTCGACCCGGCCGGCGAATCGGCCATTCCCGCGCCGAATCGCTGATCTCGGGAAGAATGCAGGGATGACCGCCACCAGTGAAGGGTCCCCGCAGCAATTCGATGCGCGGCGCCGCGAACTCGCCACGGCGTACCTTCGCCCCGCCGCCGAACGGCCTGCCTCGTCGGGCCGCGGATTGCATCACACGGCGCTCATCAGCGGTGACGTCGAACGGACCGTCCGGTTCTACCAGGAGCTGCTCGAGTTCCCGCTGACCGAGCTCATCGAGAACCGCGACTACCACGGTTCGACGCACTTCTTCTTCGACATCGGCAACTCGAACCTGTTGGCGTTCTTCGACTTTCCCGGATTGGATTTGGTCCCGTACCGGGAGGTCCTCGGAGGCCTGCACCACGTGGCGATCAGCGTCGAGCCCGAGCGGTGGCAACACCTCAAGGACAAGCTCGCCGCGGCTGGCGTCGAGGTCGCCGAGCACAGCGGGGTGTCGCTGTACTTCCGTGACCCCGACGGCGCCCGCATCGAACTGATCGCCGACCCGCTCGGTGAGATGTATGGCACACGGGTGCTCTGACCGACGACCCGTCCAGACCGGCGGCGGCGACGAATCCTTAGTGCCAGATTCCTACGAGCGATGTTGCGGGTGCCCATGAACTCAATCCAGACCGACGAGTTGGTCGTCCTAGTCGACGACGCGGGCCGCAGCATCGGCACGGCGCGCAAGGCCGAGGTCCACGACGCAGCGACTCCCCTGCATCTCGCCTTTTCGTGCTACCTGTTCGACGACGCGGGCCGGGTCCTGCTGACCCGTCGGGCGCTGGACAAGCGAGCCTTTCCCGGTGTGTGGACCAACTCGTTCTGCGGTCATCCGGGGCCCGACGAGCAGATGGACGACGCGGTGGTGCGTCGCGCGGGCGCCGAACTCGGCGTCGAGATCACCGATCTGCAGTGCGTGCTACCCGACTTCCGCTATCGCGCGGTCGACGCGGGCGGCGTGGTGGAGAACGAGATCTGCCCGGTCTACCGCGCCCGCATCGCCGGACCGCTTGACGTCGACCCCGAGGAAATCATGGACTCGGCGTGGGTGCCGTGGGACCAGTTGCGCGCGGCCGTCGAGATGCCGTGGGCGATCAGCCCGTGGGCCGTCGAGCAGGTGCCGCTGCTGGACGCCGCTCGGTCACGCTAGAGGCCGCCGACCGCACTGGGGGCGGCCGACCGCACGCTTGTTTGCGGCCCTTCTCGGCCGATGCGTACAAGATGCGTGCCGTCGACCGCCTAGGTGCGCAGCGTGTACAGCCGCTCCGCGTAGGCCAAGTCGTCACGCCACAGGCGCGCCGCGGCATGCCTCATCAGCGGGCGGATCACGGGCAGTGCGACCAGGCCCTTGCCGAAGTTGGGTCGGTCCGAATGCGCGATGACGGCCTCGAGCACCGCGGTGCGCGGCCGCCCGTCCGGCCCGGAACCCAATGGGATGCCGTGGGTTTCGACGACGCTGCCGACGCCCTCCCCCTCGACGATGCGCATGACGACGGTCCGCGGGCCCGGCGCGGTGAACTCGGCGATGACCGGAACGCCGAGCTTGCCGAGCCGGAAGGTGACGTCGACGACGAAGCGGTCTTGCGCGTCGGGGAGCACGTCGACGGCAGGGGGCGAGCTGAGCACCTTGAGCTGAGTGAAGGAGTACGGGTGGAACCAGGCGCCGTGCCACGGGTCGAGCCGGTTGGCGACGATGTCCCTCGGCTCACACGTCCCTTCGAGGCGGGCGACGGCGGCCATCTGCGGGCTACCCGGCCGCTCGGGAACGATCGGGGCGTCGGTGGGGTCCTCGCCACCGGCGGCGTCGAGCCGCACCCAGCACAGCACGCCGTCGTCGAACGCGGGGAACGGCTTCCAGGCCCCGTGCCGACGATCCGAGAGCCGCAGACCGTGCCACGGGCAGACCAGCGTGCCGCACTCCACCGGCGCGGTCGCCAGGTCGGCGCCGAGATGCGGACACGCCCGCGGGGCCACCAGCAGCCGACCGTCGACCCCGCGCCACGCGACGATCTGCACGTCGGCCACCACCGAACCCGTTGCCTTGGTGGCGATCTCCGAACTCGCGGCGAACGGAAACCAGTTGCCGCTCGGGCGGCGCTGCGCGCGGGCCAACGCCGACGAGATGATCCGCGGATCGGCGTCGGCGAAGGTCGGCGTCTGCGCCGACCAATCCAGTGCCGGCAACGTGGTGAACGGCCAACTCTTGGCCACGTTGGCCCGTAACTCGGTGAAAGCGCTCATGCCCGTTGACCTTCCGTTCGCGCCACCAGTCGTCGAAGCCATGCGGATCGGCCGCGGTTGGGCACGGTGTGCAGCACGTGACCAGCCAGGCCAAAGCCGGCGAGCAGCTGGTTGGCCGCGGTCCAGCCGGTGGTCGCCGCGCGTTCCATCAGGGCGACCGGAAGGTCGATGCGAATGCCGTCACCGGCCAGCACCACCCGAGGATCCGGCGTGCCGACCGTGGGCCGACGCGCGAAGTCTCCGGGCCCGAAACTGGGACAGTCATCGCGACGTACCAGTCGTTCGTCGACGATGGTCGCCGCGGCGGTCTCCGGATACAGCTCGTACATGCGGGCCAGAAGACCGTCACGCACCTCGGCGTCACCACCGGTCACCGAATAGCCGTGCAGTTCCACCACCGAACCGCCTGTGCGGGCAGCCCATTGAGCGGCTTCACGCTCGTACCGCTCCAGCACGCTGACGTTGTCCAGCGGCGACCGGCCACCGGTGCCCAAGAAAGCCGCCCGGTCCGACTGCACCGGTCGATCCAGCCAGAGCCGCAGCACCACGAACGGCGGCGCGTTGCCGACGTCGTCGACCCGTCGCCGCCAATCCTCGTCACCGAGGTCGGGTGAGGCCGCGACGATCCGCCGCAGTCCGCCGACGTCGGTGGCCAACACCACCGCGTCGGCGGCGAAGACCTCGTCGCCGGCACATCGGACCCGCACCCCGTCGCCCAGCCCAACGGACTCGACCGACGTCCCGGTGTGGAACCGAACACCCCTGCCCTCGAGGTACTTTCGTAGCGGATTCCACAACACCTCGTCGAAGTTCGCGTTGGCGACGTCGAACACCAGGCCTTCGCTGGACCCCAGGAAGTAGATGTGGAACATCGTCACCAGCTCCGCCGCCGAGAGCCGCTCCGGCTTGACGAAGAAACTCCTGGCGAACACCTCGAACGCCAAGTGGCGCGCAGCGTCCGGAAAGTTGATGTCCTGCAGGAACTCCGCTGCGGTCCTGTCGTCGAGGTCGTGGTAGGTCTTCGGCACCGACGCAGTGGCCAGCGGCGCTGCGGCCTTGCCGTCGATCCTGACCAGGTCGCGTAGCCGAAAAGTGGGGCTGCGCAACGCGAACGCCAAGGCGTTGAACGGCGGCGTCAGCGGCAGACCGCGGAACGTGTCGCGCCGTCCGTCGGCGTCAACCAGCGGGTAGTCCTCGACGGGGGTCAGTGCCGACAGGTGCGGATCCGACCGGCGCAGCAGGGCGCGCAGGTTGTAGTACTGCCGGAAGAAGGCATGGAAGCCGCGGTTCATCGCCACCGCGGAGCCGTCGGAGAGGGTGTCCGACCAGCCGCCGACCCGACCGCCGACGTAGTCGGCCGCTTCGACGACGTCGACCTCGACGCCTCGTTCACTCAGCCCGGCGGCGGCCGCGAGGCCGGCAATCCCGGCACCGACGACGACCACCCGGGGCGTCCGTTCCAGCGTGCTCGCGTCGGGCAAACCCGGCTCCGCGGGTACGGTCTCGCGCAAGCGATCCACTACTACTCCTTCCGGTGCCGCAGTCGGGCACCCCATGCCCTGACGACACCCGCACCGGCGACGGCGAGGCGCCGTCCCTTGCCGACAGTGGCACGCTGGGCGAAGATCTCAAAGTCGATCTCCTCGATGCGGTCGAGGATCTCGGAGTACAACTTCCACGCCGTCTCCACGCACGGCCGTGACGCCGGAGCCAGCTGGGCGACTCCCGGCCGGGCCGCGGCGTACACCCGCCGCGTGATGGCGTGTTGTTCCTGCAGCGCGCGGCGCACCCGGGTGTCGATCCGCCGGTTTGTCTGGCACCAACGCAGGACGTCGCGGTCGACGCCGTGCGCGGCCAGTTCGTCGGCGGGTAGATACACCCGTCCGCGGTCCAGATCCTCGTCGACGTCACGCAGGAAGTTGGTGAGCTGGAACGCCTTTCCGAGCGCGGCGGCCGCCGGCGCGGCGTCCTCCCTGGGGCCGACGGTCCCCAGGATGGGCAACATCTGCAGCCCGATGACTTCGGCGGACCCGTACATGTACCGCTCGAGTGAGGCTCGATCCGGATAGTCGGTGACGGTGAGGTCCATCCGCATCGAGGCCAGGAAGTCGTCGAAAAGCTGCCACCCGATGTCGTATCGGCGCGCCGTGTGCACGACGGCCGTGAGGGTGGGGTCGTCGGCGCTCGCCTGGTTCTCGACCAGGCTGTTGAACAGCTGGGTGGAGAACTGCTGGAGCTGCCTGGCGCGCTCCTCGTCGCCACGGGTCTCGTCGAACTCGTCGAGGATGTCGTCGGCGCGGCGGGCGAACCCGTAGAGCGCGTGCACCGCAGGACGCTGGGCGGGTGCCAACAGCCGAGTCGCCAGGAAGAAGGTCTTGCCGTCGCGGGCGTTGATCTCGCGGCACTGCCGGTAGGCCTCCCGCAGCGACGGGTCCATCACACCCGCGGCGTCCAGTTCGGAGCTGATCATCGCCCCACGACCTCTCGATTCTCCTGCCGCGCCGGCACTCCGGTAATTCGGTCGGCGGCCAACCGGCCGGACATGACGGCGGTCGGGACGCCGACCCCCGGCACAGTCGACGATCCGGCCAGGACCACGTTGTCTACGCCGCGGACGGTGTTCGCCGGCCGGAACGGGCCGGTCTGGGCGAAGGTGTGGGCCAGCGCGAAGGGGGTGCCGGCGAGCATGCCTTGGCGGCCCCAGTCTGCGGGTGTCACCACCGACAGCACCTCCATGTCGTCTCCGACCGCGGGCAGCCGCTCTCGGACCGCGCCAAGCATGTGGTCGACGTAGGCCGACGACGTGGCGTCCCAATCCACCTTGCCCACTTCGGTATTCGGCGTCGGCGCGAGGACGTAGAGCAGGTCGCGCCCGGGTGGGGCCAGGCTGGGGTCTCCAGCGGTGGGTCGCGTGACGAGCAGCGAGGGGTCACCCATGACCCGGCCGTCGGTGATGATGTCGGTGAACGTCTGCTTCCAGGCCTCGCCGAACAAGATCGTGTGATGGCCGACCGACGAGTCGACCGCGGGAACGCCGACGTGGGCCACGACCGCCGACGGTGCGGGCCGCAACTTCAGCAGGCGACGTGGTGAGTAGTCCAGCAGCCGGTAGGTGTCGGGCAGCTCGGTGGTGAGCACCACGGCGTCCGCGGATACCCGCTGCCCGCCGTCGGTGATCACGGCGGTGGCCCGCGAGCCACTTCGTTCGATGCTGGAAACCGTTGCACCGTAGATGAAATCGACGCCGGCATCGGCTGCCGCGGCGGCCATCGCGTCGGGGAGGGCTCGCATGCCGCCGACGGGGAAGTAGACGCCGGCAACGGTGTCCATGTAGGCGATCACCGCGTACACCGCCAGTGCGCTCTGCGGCGGCACCCCGGCGTACAGGGCTTGGAAGGTGAACACCCGAAGTAGCCGCTCGTCGCTGAGGAACTTGCGAATGACGCTCTCCCACCGGCGGAAACCACCCATGGCCAACAGCCGCCCCAGCTGCGGAGTCAGCAGCGACAGCGGCGAATCGAAGTTGGCCCCGATGAAGCCGTCGAACTCGGTCTCGTAGAGCGCGGTCAGCCACTGGCGCATCTGCAGGTAGGCGTCGGCCTCCTTGCGGCCGGCGAACCGTTCGACCTCGGAGTACATCGCCGTGGGATCGGTGTGCACCTGCAGGGTCTCGCCCCCGGCGAACACCGCGTTGTAGGCCGGGTGGACCGACGTCAGTTCGAGGCGGTCGGTCAGCTTCTCCCCGACCGCGGCCATCGCGTCGTCGATGATGTCGGGCATCGTCAGCACGGTCGGCCCCATGTCGAGGCGATAGCCGGAGACGTCGGCCCGGCCCACCCGTCCCCCGGGATGGTCTTCGCGTTCGACGACGGTGACGTTGCGGCCGCGGCCGGCCAGGTACAGCGCCGCCGACAGGCCAGACAGGCCACCGCCGACGACGACGACCCGATCGGTCTTACCCTTGACGGTGCGCATCAGGCACTCCTCTTGGTGCAGTAGACGGCCATGTCTTCCATTGCCGCGCGGGCTGTTTGGGGGATTCCCGCCACGTCGAGACACCGCAGTGCGTGCGCGAGCCGGTCGTCGATGAGCTCCTCGATCCACTGGGCGGCGCCACTGGCGATGATCAGCGTTCGCCATCGTTCGGCGTCGGCGACGGTCAGCGTGGGGGTGGTCATCAGCTCCGCGAGCTGACGGCGCATCCCGGGGTCGGCCAACTGATGGGCGGCGACGACGACGCTGGTGGCCTTCTGCGCCTCGAGGTCGATGCCGACGGACTTGCCGGTCACCGTTGGCGAGCCGGAGATGCCGAGCAGGTCGTCGCGCAGCTGGAACGCCTCGCCGATCGCGGCGCCGTACTGACCGACGGCGTCGACGACCTCGGTTCGGCACCCGGCCATCGCCGCGCCGATCTCCAACGGCCGCCGCACGGTGTAGTTACCCGACTTCCGACGGGCGACGTCGAGAACCTCGTCGAAGGTGGGGAAGGCATGCGAGTCGTTGACGAGGTCGGCGAGCTGACCGACCGCCAGTTCCACGCGCATGTCGTCGTAGCGGGGCCACACCCTGGCGAGCGCGTCGGCGTCGACGCCGCTTTGGCGGAGCATCTTCTCGGCCCACACCAGGCAAAGGTCGCCGAGGACGGTCGCCGCCGACTCCCCGAAGCGATCCGACGAGTCGGTCAGCCCGCGCCCGCGATACCATGCACTCAACGCCACGTGTGCGGCGGGCCTGCCGCGCCGCAATGCCGACTCGTCCATCACGTCGTCCTGAAGCAGGGCGAAGGCGTGAAGCAGTTCCAGGCTGGCCGAGGCCCGCAGTGCCGATTCGTCTTCGTCCGCGCCGCACAACCAACCCAGGTACATGAACGTCGACCGGACGTACTTGCCGCCGTCGAGGAAGTCCGACAGCACCTGGCTCGCGACGCCGATCCCGGTGCCGTCGAGCTGGGGCAGACACTCGGTGGTCACGAAGTCCGTCAACAGGGTCCGCACCGCGGCGCGCACGTCGACCGGGCCACGAACGGCTCCGCTCGGGGGACTGCCACGGTGCCAGCGCGATCGACGACGGGACAGAACGAGTCCGGACGCGTCGTGGTCGTCGCTGCTCATGTGCACTGTTTGCCCATTCGGCATGGGCCTCACGCCTCGCTTCTCCATGTCTTGCGACTCCGTGCGTTTTGGTCCGTCGATCTGGTTGCGCTAGTCCCCACGCAGAGGCATTCGGAGCCGACGGGGGTCCGGCGTGGTGCGGAGGACGGTTTATTTTCGGCGGGGCACGAAGCTCGGCGTTCGTGCTGGGCGGAAGCCCGGATCAGGCCTGATGACGGGCGGCGGCATCGGAGATCCGTTGATGCGCGGTTCGCAGCAGCAGATCGTGTTCCATCCTGCGCGCCGGCGACGACGTGCGGGCCAGCTCGACCAAATCCGTCAACACCTGCTTGGCGATCAGTCGCAGCTTCACGTTGTGCTGCTGGGACTGCTCGCGCAGACGCTCGAACGCCTCGTCGGAGTCGATCCCGTAGACGAACATGAGCATGCCCTTGGCCTGTTCGATGATCGCGCGGTTCACGCCGAACTCGTAGACGGCGTCGGCCTCGGCCTTCGAGTGACCTGGGTCTTGGCACGGTATGGCCATCCGCTGCCGCTCCGACTGCATGACGCCCCCAAACCAATTGAACGAGTAGTTCTTTTCTGAACGTTTAGTCCAATAGTGCCCATGGACCGGCCCCTTGGTCAATGCCGGGCGGCGTCGGCGCTGGTTACGGGCGTGCCGGCGTCATCGGCAGTGTCAGACGGAACTGCGCGCCGTGGTCCCGAGGCTCGCAGACGAGGTCGCCGCCGTGCGCCCGCGCCAAGGCCCGGGCGATGGACAACCCGAGTCCCGCCCCACCGTGATCGCGGTCGCGGGAGGCATCCAACCGCACCAGGCGGTCGAACACCCGCTCGCGGTCGGCAGGCGCGATGCCTTCGCCCGTGTCACTGACCACCAGGTGGGCGACGGGGCCGAGCACCTCGACGTGCACCGTGATCCGACCACCGGCCGGCGTGTAGCGGCGCGCGTTGTCGAGCAGGTTGGCCAGGATCTGACCGACGCGGTGCGGATCGGCGGTGATCACCAGACGGTCGACCCCCGTACGCACCACCGTGGTCTGCGGCGCGAGCATGTCGGCGCGTTCCACCTGGGCGTCGGCGATCCCGACCACGTCGACCTCGGCGACCCGCAACGGCAGCCCGGCGTCGATGCGGCTCAGGTCCAACATGTCGGTGACGAGCCGTCCGGCCCGGCGGGCGTCCGACAGCAACAGCGCCACGCGGCGCTTGGTGCGCGTCCGGGCGTCCGGCGAGGCGTCGTCGGCGGTGTTGGTCAGCTGCTCGGCCGCGACCTGGATTCCGGCGAGCGGCGTACGCAGTTCGTGCGCGGCGTCGGCCAGGAACGCCCGCGTCTGCGCCTCGGCCCGCCGAGCCGCCTCGGCCGCCTCCTGTGCTTGGCGTTCGGCGGCCTCCAGTGCGTCGAGCATCCCGTCGAAAGCCGCTGCGGCACGGCCGAGTTCGGTGTTCGGGCGATCCGGCCGCAGACGCCGGCCACGGTCGCCGGTGCTGATGGCCCTCGCCAACCCCGTGAGCCGGTCCAGCGGGCGCAACGCGCCACGGGCGACGGCGATCAGCAACGCCGCGGCCACGGCGAGGGTGATCGCGCCTGCGCCGATCAGCAGCTCGCGAAGGTCGCGCACCGCGGCGGTGGCCTGGGTGGTGTCGGCGACCAGAATCAGCCGAGCCCCGTCGGGCAGCGGTTGCACGATCGCCGTGTTCGTCTCGTCGCGGGGCCCGGGCGGCGGAGGAGGAGGCGGCGGCGGGCCGCCCGGCTTGCCGGGCCCGTCCCCACGGTCGGGTGGCGGCGGTGGCGCTGGAGGCGCAAGGGCCGTGCCCGGACCGGGACGGGTGTCGGGGCTGATGGCCGGATCCCCGTAGGCCTGCCCGTCAGCCGTCACCAATAGCGCCCGGATGCCACCGCCGTTCAACTGGGCCGCCGTCTGCTCCGGTGACGCCCCCGCCTCGGCTAGCGCGTCGGCCCTTGCCGCCGTGGCAACCAGCCGGTCGTGCAGGTCGCGACTGACCTGCGATCCGAAGGCGAAGTCGATCACCACCCCGAACACGACGAGCGCGGTCGCCAGCAGAGCCAACGCCGACAGCGTCACGCGACGGCGCAGCGACGGGGTCTCGGTCACGGTGTCGGTCGCAGTTGGTAGCCAATTCCCCTGCTGGTGTGCAGGATTCGCGGCCCGTGGGCCTCGAGCTTACGACGGAGGGCACTGATGTAGACCTGAACCAGGTTGGGGTCGTAGGCGTCGTAACCCCATACCGCGGTGAGGATCTGCTCCTTGCTGACGAGCCTGCCGCGTTGATCGGCGAGGTAGGCCAACAGACGCAGCTCGGTCGCCGTGAGGTCCAGCGGCTGACCGGCGCGCGTGGCCGTGCCTGCGTCGACGTCGAGCACCAGGTCACCGAGCTGCACGGCGGACGGCAACCGCCCGCGGCGCCGCAGCACCGAGCCGACGCGCGACACCAATTCGGCCAGCTCGAACGGCTTGACCACGTAGTCGTCGGCACCGCCGTCCAGCCCGCGCAGCCGGTCGTCGAGGCCGTCGCGCGCGGTGAGCAGGACGATGCCGGTGTCGCCGTAGTCACGGACGACGTTGATCAGCGCGAAGCCGTCGCGGCCGGGCATCATCACGTCCAGTACGACGAGGTCAGGGCGGAAGCCGCGCAGCGTGTCCTCGAGGCCCGTCCCGTCGGGTCGTGCGCCGGTGACGTACCCGGCGTCGTCGAGGGCTTCGCTCACCATCTCGCGAATCGTCTCGGAGTCTTCGACGACCAGGACTCTGGCGCGCGGGTCTGGACGCAACGGTGCGCGACTGGTCATGCGTTCATTGTGTCCCGTGCCGGGCGGCGATTCCTGAAGCGAAACTGAAGGAATCGGTCCGCACCCGCATTCTTCAGGTTCGCTTCAACTTCAGCCAGCAACGTCGTCACCAGTAACCGCCAACCCAAGTGAGGACGACGTGAACGACGACAACACCGAGAACACCGACAACTTGAGCGCCCAGCCCGCGGAGCGGGTCGAGCCCGTTGAGTCGACGCAGCCCGGGCAGCCCGCGCCGATGGCCGACAAGCCCACCAGCCGGTGGTCGGAGACCGGGGACAAGGCTCGACAGCACCCCGTCGGGGTCGCCGTCGGGACGGGTGTCGTGGCCCTGATCGTGGGCGGCCTGCTGGGCGCCGCCCTGTTCGGCGGGCCGTCGCGGGACGTGGGTGCAGCCGGGATGTCCACCCACTACGCGGCGCAGGGCGAGATGTGCGCGCCGCCTCCGCCGCCTCCGGGTGGTCCCGGTGGACAGTTCGGCGGACCGCCTCCCCCGCCGCCTCCCGGTGGTCCTGGCGCTCCCGGTGGACAGTTCGGCGGCCCGCCTCCGCCGCCGCCGGGTGGTCCGGGTGCTCAGGGTGGTCCGGGCGCTCCGGGCGCTCCGGGTGGACCCGGTGGTCCCGGTGGTCCCGGTGGTCCTGCCGGTCCCGGTGGGCCTGCCGGTCCCGCGGGGCCGGGCAACCAGCAGCAGGCTCCCGCACCGCAACCCGGTGGCAGTGCCGCCCCTGCTCCGGCCGCCCCGGCCGCTCCCTCGACACCCCTGCTGCCTGCCGAGCAGCCTTCCCGCTAGGCGGTTCGTTCCCCGGCAGACGCTCCTCTGCCGGGGAATGAACGGCGGGCTCTAGGCCAGGCCCATCTCCAGGCCCGCCCATAGGGCGACGACCGCCCCGACGATGCAGATGGGGACGGTCGCAACTCCCAACAGGGAGAAGTCACGCAGGCGCGGCTGCACTCCGGCACCGGAGAGCACCCGCCGCCACAACAGGGTGGCCAAGGAACCGACGTAGGTCAGGTTCGGCCCGATGTTGACGCCGAGAAGCATCGCCATGACGAGGCCAGGGGGCGCTCCCGTGCCAAGCGCGGTCAGCATCAGCAAGGTGGCGGGCAGGTTGTTGACGACGTTGGACAGCACCGCTGCCACGCCGGCCACCACCAGCAGACCGACCAGCGTCGGCGCAGTGGGCAGTGCCTTCGCGACGGCCGCACCCAGCCCGTGCGCGCTGACCCCGGCCACCACCACGCCGAGTGCGAACACGAACAGACAGAACAGCGGTGAGCCTGCACGCACGATCGTCGAGACCGTCACCGAACCGCGGCGGACGCCGGGCACGGCCAACGCGACCGCGCCCACCACCGCCACCCACACCGGCTCGACGCCGGCGAACCCCGACGCGCCGAATCCGACCAAGGTC
The DNA here is from genome assembly GCF_002043095.1 of Mycobacterium sp. AT1. Lineage (GTDB taxonomy): Bacteria > Actinomycetota > Actinomycetes > Mycobacteriales > Mycobacteriaceae > Mycobacterium. Next base: position 14,350 of record NZ_MVOC01000104.1, read on the forward strand.
AGACCGAGCACGACGAAGGCATAGACCGGGGTTGCCTGGTCGTAGGTCGAGTCGTCGGCGGCCGGCTCCGCCGGATCGGGTTCGGCGCTCAGGTCCTTGCGGAAGAAGAGCCGAAACACCGCATACTCCAGGCCGACGACGACCAGCCAGGGCAGCGCCATCACCGCGGCGAACGACACGAAGGTCAGACCAGAGGCCGAAAATGCCAGCAGATTGGTCAGATTCGACACCGGCAACAACGTCGACGCCGAATTCGACAGGTGAGCGCACGCATAGACGTGGGGGCGGGCGCGCACCCGGACCAGGCGGGCCGTCGCCAGGACCACCGGTGTCAGCAGGACCACAGTCGCATCCAGGCTCAGCACCGCCGTCGTGACCGACGCGGAGACGAAGACCAACCCCAGCAGTCGGCGTGAGTTGTCGCCGGAGGCCCGGGCGAGCGCCGCGCCCAACCACCGGAAGACCCCCTCCTCGTCGGCCAGGTGCGCGAGAACCAGGATGGCGGCGAGGAAGCCAACGGTCGGGCCGAGCAGTTCCATCTGGTCGAGCGCGGCGGCGGGCGTGACCACGCCGCAGACCACCAGGATCGCCGCGACCGGGACGGCCAGCGTGGCCTCGGGAAGTCCGCGGGGTTGGACCATCGCGAACACCAGCACCGCGGCCAGCGCCACCAACGCGGCGATTTCGGCCCAGCTGCCCGTCATCGACGTCTCCGGCCCGGTCCGTCAGCCAAACGTCCAGAGCGTGATGTCATCTCAGTCACAGCGCCGGCCGATCCCGTGAGTGCTGCTGTCGAGCAACGGAGTTCACGACACCCCCCATTCGTCTCCGATGCGCGGCGAAGTCCGGGTCACGTCGGTCGTCGCACATCGATTTGCTGACCGGCGACCGCCGGATCGCTGGGAGACGCTACGGCGCGAACCTGAACCCAACCTGAAGAGGGTCGGGTTTCAGACGTCGACCACATTGGGTACTCCGTCGTCGGTTTCGGCGAGAGCCGGAATGTCGTCAACGCGAACGAAATGGAGCTCACATGGGTGACAGTGGACCCGAAGAAGCAGTGAAGGGCGTCGTCGAGGACGTCAAGGGCAAGGCAAAGGAAGTCATCGGCATCGTCAGCGGGCAGGACGATCTGCGCGAGGAGGGTCGGGCACAGCAGGACAAGGCCGAGGCTCAGCGCGACGTGGCGAAGAAGGAAGCCGAGGCCGAAGCTGCTCGCGCCGCCGAGAAGACCGCCGAGGCACGCCAAAAGGCCGCTGAATAAGCACTTTTCGTCTCACTCAGATGGGCGGGCAGAACCCCAACGGGTCTGCCTGCCCATCTTGGTGTCTACCGGAGATCGCCCGCCACGTCGTAGTCGAGCAGAACGGTGGTGCCGTCGCCGTCACGGTCGACTGTGCAGTGATCGGCAAGGGCGTGCATGAGGGCGATGCCGCGGCCCCGGTTCCGTTGCGTCACCGAGTTCAGCCGCCACCTGCCGCGGTCGCTGATCCGCACGCGAATCCGGTGCGCGGCATCGTCGTAGGTGGCGTGCATGGTGATGTCGCCGTTGGCCCGACCGCGGTACGCGTGCTCGGCGCAGTTGGCCAATGCCTCGTTGACCCCGAGAAGCACGTCCGCACAGCGGTATTCGGATAGTGAGGGTGCCGCGTCCTTCAGCCACGCGTCGAGCTCGCACCGCAAACTGGATGCGTGTCGAGCGTCGGCCGGCCGGGTTCGACGCAGCTGAGTTGGGGTCGCTCCTCGCTCACACATCGCTGTCATCTTCGGGGCATACCCCGAATTCCGCGGATACCCAACCTATTGGCGCAAACTCGTCAGCGGCCTTGCAACCACAGTTGCTCGGTCAGATCCTGAAACGTCACCAACGCGATGTCGTCGTCGGCTCGCTGGAGAGCGGATCGGCTCATGACGGCTCGGATCACGGGTCCGTCGGCGTGTGACAGTTTGACCAGCGTATTCGCGTGTCTTTGCAACTCGGCGACAGCGCTGTCCGACTCCAGCGGCGTCTCGAAGACGTCCCGGAAGTTCATCGCCTGCAACTGGTCGCGACTCAGGCCGAGCATTTCGGCCATGGCGTCGTTCGCGTAAAGGACGGTGCCCTCTTCGGTGACTGCCACCACGGGCACGGGTAATTGGCCCAACACCCGCAACGCCGGCAGTCGCCGCAACGTGTCCATCTGAGACTCGTCGTGGGCGCGAGGCCGCCGCCGGTCGGCCACGCTTTGGTCGTGTTCGGTCAACGTGCTCTCAACGGACATGTCGCCTCCTCGAGTGATTTGCTCAACGGCGCCTGTTACGGCAATTGCTTGGTATCGGACGGCTGCGAATCCGTGCCGGCCGGGTCGGCGTCGGGCCGGTGCTTCCTGGTGAAACGGCGGGCGATCGACGACAGCCCGAGGAGCACGCGCGAGACGGCGGTCGGCTTGCCACCGTTGCGACGCTGCAGGTAGTGGCCGAGTTTGGTCAAGATCGTGGCGATGACGGGGAGCAGCAAGCTGGCCAGCAGCCAACGCCGTAATGGAGTGCTCAAGAGGGCAAGCATGGTGCGGTCCTTACTGGTTGACGGGTGACCGGATCACCGAACCCGGCGACGCTCGCGGGTGCCGGTGTGGATGGTGGTGCGCGTCGCGACGGAAGGGTCGGACAGCATGCCCGCGATCTGGGCGCAGACGGCGTCGATGGCCGGGAGCAGCCGGTCGGGTCGCGGCGAGGCGCTGGTGGTGACGGTGAGGTCGACGGTGCGGGTTCCGCGGTCGACGACGGCCTTGCCGCTGGCGGATTCGACGTCGAGCGACTGTGCCAGGGCGGCGGCAGCGGCGGTCGCGACCTCGCCGAGGTCGACGGTGATCGACCCGGCAGCGTCGGAGCGCAGCGGCAGGTCCTTGACCTTGGTGGCCGGGGTGTGCGCGAACAACCACCGCAGTGCGACGACGACGAGCACGACGCCGGCACCAGCCAGGGCGAAGGGCCACCAGCCGGTGGTGGTGGCCGAGCGCAACCCGGGCAGCGCAATCGCGTCGGGCAGGTTGGGCAGCCAGGTGGTGTTCCACACCACCAGCGCCCCGCCAAACGCCACGAGCGCGAGCCCGGCGACGATGGCGGCGAACCGGTCGAAGGTGACGGCCAGGCGGGTCATGTCAGTTCGCTCCTGTGCGTGTGCGCACCTTGATGCGCGGCGTGGTCGTGGTGAATCCGCCGATCGTCTCGGCGACGGCGGTCGTGATGGCGGCCTTCATGGCGGGATCGCTCCCGGTGACGTCGGCGGTGACCTTGACGGTGCGCAGGCTTGCCGACGCCCGGCTGTCCAGCACACCGGGCACGGAAGCGGCTGCGGCACTGGCCAATCGGGCCAGGTCTGCCTTCGCGATCCACACGCTCGTCTTGGCCGGTGCCGCCAGCGCGGTACGCCGTCGCGGACGAAGTGCCGCCGAGACCCACCACAGTCCGATCAGGATGGCCACGATGCCCGCGGGCAGCATCCAGGCCTGGTAGGTCAGACCGTCGAGTCCGGACACCGCGGTGTCGGTCCAGGCAGTCCCCTGCAGCCAGCCGAAGTGGACGGCGGCGTCACGCAGGGCGACGGCACCCCCGGCGAGGATCAGCAGCGCGATGAGCGCACCGACGTAACCGGCGGCTGGTGCGGCCACGGGTGGGCGCCCCGACGCGGGGTCGACGGCGGTGGCGCGTTCCTCAGTGGTGGTCATTGCACGGTCCTCGAGGGTGTGGCGGCGGGTAGGACGGCGTCGACTGCCACGTCGACGCGGTCGACGGTCAGGGCGGCATACGTCCTCAGGGCGTCGACGACGTTGCGTTGGACCGCGGCACCGACGTCGACCACGGGTGCGGGCCACGCGACGGCGATGCTCACCTCGACACGGGCGCGGTCACCGGCGATCGAGACGGTCGCGCGGGGCAACTCACGTCCGGTGATCTTGTTCAGACCCGCCGAGTGGGGGTGCACCCCGCCGGTGAGGCGGGCGGCGTGGACGGCGAGTCGCTGCGCCACCTTGTCGCGCACGGTGAGCTCGCCGCGGGCGCCGGGATCGTCGTCGGCCGCGTCGACGTCGTGAACGTCGTCAGCCACGACGACGCCCGGGGAACAGTGTGGACAAGTCGAATTCGCCGTCGCGCTGGCCGCCGATCAGGTACCCGGCGACGCCGAGGATCAGGGCGACGACGAAGCCGGTCAAACCGCCTGCGGCCGCGGCGATGCCGAGCAGAAGGCCGGCGATCAAGCCCAAACTGGATGTGGTCATGTGAACCTCCGAAGATGTTGCAGCACAGCGTTTCTGTGGTGTCGTGGGGTGCGTTAGAGCTCGATGAAGCGGCGCCGACGACGCAGTAGGCGTAGCGGGTTGACGGTGAACGTGCGACGCCGCGTGCGTCGTATGGCCAAATGGGGGCGGGGCGCACTGAAGTGGACGTCGATCGCGTCGAGTGCCGCCGCGAAGTCCGCCGGGCTGCCGCCCCGGTCGGGATGTAGCTCGCGAGCTGCGGCGCGGCGGGCGCTGGCCCGATCCGGGTAGCGGTCCCACCGCGCCACGGTCACGATGCGGAGGCTTCTGTCACGACGTCTTCGACAGTGACGTCGACGACGCCGCCGACCACGGCGGCCGCCGCGTCACGGACCCGTGCCGCGGTGTCGCGGACCGGTGTGCCGTAACGCAGCGTCACGTGAACTTCGGTGACGCCGTCGGGGTTGGTGCGAATCCCCGCCACCCGGTGGCCGGGAAGGTAGGTCGCGACTTCACCGAACATGCCGGCGTGCAACCCAACCACCCCCGGCACCGCGGTGACGGCGTCGGCGACGAGGTCGGCCTGGTCGGGCTCGCTCGTCATCGAGTCGTGTCCTTCACCCGTGTCCGAGTCGGTCACTGCACCCGGGTGACCGCGTCGTCGGAGTCGACGTCGTCGTCACCGGCGAGGTGGATGTCGTGCACGGTGACGTTGACCTCGGTGACCTCGAGGCCCGTCATGCGCTCGATGGCGGTGATGACGTTGCGGCGCAACCCGGTGGCCAGGTCGGCGATGGACACGCCGTACTCGGCCACGATGTCCAGGTCGACGGCGGCCTGCTTCTCCCCCACCTCGACGGACACGCCCTGCGAGTGGTTGACGTTGGCGCCGGGGATGCGTTCGCGCAGCGCGCCGACGACGCGGGACGCGCCGCCGCCGAGGGCGTAGACGCCGCTGACCTCGCGGGCGGCGATCCCGGCAATCTTCGACACCACGGTGTCGGCGATGGTGGTCTTGCCCTGCGAGCTCACCAGCGTCGAGCTGGTGACGGAGGCGACGTCCTTGCCGGTGGTTGCCGTGGCGGTGGTGACGGGCTGGGTGCTGGTCATCGTGATCGAAACTCCTCGTCGAAAGTTGGTGGTGATGTTCGTGCTTCGTTGGTGTAGTCGGTGCCCAAGCCTTGATCCGAACGTCGCAGTCCAGTGAACTGACTCACATGCAACTGTCGGGTCCGGCCGGGGCGGGGGTCGCGTCACGCCGCCTTGCTGCGGCGCGACGCGGCCCTGTGGCCGTGCTCGCTACTTGAAGGTGTCCTTGATGTTCTCGCCAACCTTCTTCACGCCGGACACGCCTTGGTCCTTCTTGCCCTCGGCGGCCAGCTCGTCGTTGTTGGTGGCCTCACCGATGACTTCCTTGGCCTTGCCGATGGCGTCTTCTGCGGCGTTCTTGGCCTTGTCCACGATGCCCATGGTTTCTTCCCTTCGTCGTGTTACCCATCGCCGTCGAGTGGTCCTCGACGGCGTCTCCCTGCGAGCGTCTTCCTCCAAAAGGCATTGGAGACAATCCGTTTCAACAGGTCATGAGTTGAGTCGGACGGGATGGCCCAAACCGAACGTCGTCGCGACGTGAAGCGGGTCACACCGGCCAGAAGCCCCCCACGCGTTTGCCAGTAGAGTTCGGTGGCACTACCCCGACCCACTCGGAGATCGGGTGCGGACGTATGGGGAGCGTGCGTGACGACAGCCAGCGGCGGCGGACGGATCGCCGAGGCGGGCGACGACGCCCTCCTCCGGGCCGCTGCGCTCGGCGACAGGGAAGCGTTCGAGGTCGTGGTGCACCGCTACGGTCCGCCGCTGCACCGGTACGCGCGGCGGCTGGTGGCCAACGAGGCCGACGCCGCCGACGTCGTGCAGGCCACGTTCATCGCCGCCTGGCGTCAGCTCGCGACGTTTCAGGGCCGGTCGTCGTTGAAGACGTGGTTGTTCTCGATCTGCTCGCACAAGATCACCGACAACTATCGGGTCAAGCGCGCTCAACCCATCGACGACCAGCTCATGGAGGCGATTCCGGCCCCCCAGCGGAGCTCCGACCCGTTCACGGCGGCGTCGAACACGGCGTTCCTGGCGGCACTGGAGGCCGCGTTGGCCGAACTTCCGTATCGACAGCGCGCATCATGGGTACTGCGGGAAATAGAATCCATGACGTTCCCTGAGATCGGCACTGCTCTCGACATGAGTCCCGACGCGGCACGCGGACATCACTTCCGTGCCACCGCAACACTGCGAACCCGGCTGGAGAGGTGGCAATGAATTCCTCGCCTACGCCGCCGGACCCGTTGTTCCGCGCGATCGAATTCCTCAGGGCCGCGCCAGAGCCCGGGTGGGACGCCATCGCGGGACGCGTGGTCTCGTCGGTCCGCACCACTCCCCGGCCGGGCGGCCACCCGTTGGCGGCCCAGACACCGCCCGACAAGGCCGGTCCCGGCCAGATCTTCGTCAGTGACCACGTGCTGCGCAGCACCCTCGCGATCGAACTTCGCCAGCGCTACCTCTGCGCTCCCACGCGCATCACGTTCGACATGGACGACCGGACCAAGACGCTGCGCGGGGTCGACATCGAACTCACCGGCAGCTACGGCACCGACCTCAGGGAACTGGCCAGCCACATCCGCAGCACGACCCTCGACGTCATCGCCGAACTGCTCGGCGACACCCTCGACGGCCAACGGCCGGTCGACGTCACCGTCACCGACGTCGTCACCGGCGACCCGCTCGGCGCGTAGAACGCACCGGGCAAGGCGTCACTACGCTGCGACGCTTGAAACGACCCGCATCCCGGCGGAACATGGAATGTGTTGCCCCAGACCTCGGCGATGGCAGGTTCAGCACGGTTCTCATCCCGACGGGGCAACGAGTAGGAGTCGTTCGCACGGGAGGATCAATGAGTACCGCAACCGACGGCTACCGGCCGTCCGGCATACCGCAGCCAGACGACGAGGCGCGGATCTCCGAAGCGGTGCGCGAAATCGCCGAGCAACGCGCCTTCATCGAGCAGGCCAAGGGCATGCTGATGTTGATCTACGGGCTGGACGAACATGCGGCGTTCGACCTTCTGCGCTGGCAGTCGCAGCAGCACAACGTCAAGCTCCGTCTGCTTGCCGAACAGGTCGTCAAGGACATCTCGGAGCTCGTCAAGCGCAAGCCGCTCCAGAATCGTCTGGACCACGACAAGGTGCTGCTCACCGCTCACCAGCGGGTCGCGACCGTCGCGCGTCGTCAGCGCGACGGCCAATCCAAGACGGATGCGTAGCAGCGCTGCGAGCTGGGTAGCAAGACTGTCGGAGGAGCCGCATCCCGGGATGAGACTTCTCAAGCCCTTGGTGGTTCCGACTAGAGCCACCAAGGGCGCCCCCAATTCCCCTCTTCTGGGCCGGCGTCCAGGCCTGCCACGCGTCGACTATGTTAACGATTGTCATTGTCGTTAATGCTTGATCGGAGGGCGCATGGTGTTGCACGGATTGGTCGCGAAGGCGGCGACGACGGTGGTCACCGGGGCGGTTGGGGTCGCAGCGTACGAACTCGCCCGCAAGGCGGTCGCCAAGGCGCCGCTGCACGAGGCCTCGGTGGCTGCGACGGCCTGGGGCCTGCGCGGCACCCGCAAGGCCGAGGGCACCGCCGAGCGCGCCCGACTGAAGGTCGCCGACGTCGTCGCCGAGGCACGCGAACGCATCGGCGAAGAGGCGCCGCCACCAGCGATCCACGACACCTCCGACGGCCACTCGCACTAACCCGTGACGGCGCCGACGGTCCTGTCCGACGCCGCCGGGCGGATGCGGGTCCAAGCCCCGTGGTTCCGCTCGAGCCCGGCGCTGGCGGTTGCGCTCGAAGACGACATCGAGAAGATTCCCGGCGTGCGTGCCGTGCACGCGTATCCGCGGACCGCCTCGGTCGTGGTGTGGTACTCCCCCAAGCGGTGTGACACCGCCGCGATTCTCGACGCCATCGAGAGCACCCGCGACGTCGCGCCGGCCGCCTTGGCGCCCTACCGCGCACCCCACTCGGCCGACGTCGGGAATGCCGACGTCGCCCGCATGGCCCTGGGCGGAATTGCGTTGGTGCTGCTGGGATCTCGCCGCTACGTGTTCGGGCGGCCCGCCTTGCTGGGGCCGACGAGCCGGGCCGTCGTCACGGGCGCGACGATCGTCACGGGCTATCCGTTCCTGCGTGGCGCGTTGCGTGCGCTGCGCGGGGGCCAGTCCGCGGGAACCGACCTGCTGGTCTCCGCGGCCACCGTGGCGAGCTTGATCCTGCGGGAGAACGTCGTCGCGCTGACGGTGTTGTGGCTGTTGAACATTGGCGAGTACCTGCAAGATCTGACGCTGCGCCGGACCCGCCGCGCCATCGCGAATCTGCTGCAGGGCAACCAGGACACCGCCTGGGTGCAGTTGCCCGACGGCAGCGAGGTCGAAGTCGAGATCGAGTCGCTCATCGTCGGCGATCTGGTGATCGTCCACGATCAGATCGCGATCCCGGTCGACGGCGACGTCGTCGACGGGGAGGCCGTCGTCGACCAGTCCGCCATCACCGGCGAGACCCTGCCCGTCACCGTCGCCACCGGCACGCGGGTGCACGCCGGCTCGGTGGTCGTCAAGGGCCGAATCGTCGTCCGCGCCAACGCCGTCGGCAACCAGACCGCCATCGGGCGGATCATCCAGCGCGTCGAGGAAGCCCAACGCGATCGGGCACCCATTCAGACTGTCGGAGAGAGCTTTTCGCGGCGATTCGTCCCGGCGTCCTTCCTGGTGTCCGCGCTGAGCCTCGTCGTGACCGGTGACGTCCGGCGAGCGATGACCGTCCTCCTGGTGGCCTGCCCGTGCGCGGTCGGCCTGGCTACCCCCACCGCGATCAGCGCGGCCATCGGCAACGGGGCGCGGCGCGGCATCCTGATCAAGGGCGGCTCGCACCTCGAAGAAGCGGGTCGAGTCGACGCCGTGGTGTTCGACAAGACCGGCACCCTCACCATCGGCCGACCCGTCGTCACCAACGTCGTCGCCTTCGACAAGGCCTGGGAACCCGAACAGGTACTCGCCTACGCCGCCAGCTCGGAGATCCACTCACGACACCCGTTGGCAGAGGCCGTGATTCGGTCCACCGAGGAACGCCACATCGTGATTCCCCCGCACGAGGAGTGCGAGGTGCTCGTCGGGTTGGGTATGCGCACCAAGTCCGACGGGCGCACCCTGCTCCTGGGCAGCCCGTCGCTGCTGCGCCAGGAAAAGGTGCGGGTGACGAAGAAGGCGTCCGACTGGGTGACCAAGTTGCAGCACGCGGCCGAGACGCCGCTGCTGCTGGCCGTGGACGGCAAGCTGATCGGGTTGATCAGCCTGCGCGACGAGGTCCGCCCAGAAGCCCTGTCGGTTCTGACGTCATTGCGGGCCAACGGGGTTCGGCGGATCGTCATGCTGACCGGCGACCACCCGGAGACCGCCCGCGCCATCGCGGCCGAGCTGGGCATCGACGAATGGCGCGCCGAAGTGCTCCCCGAGGACAAGCTCGACGTGGTTCAGGCGCTGCGCGCCGAGGGCTACGTGGTGGCCATGGTCGGCGACGGGGTGAACGACGCCCCGGCCCTTGCGGCCGCGGACATCGGCATCGCGATGGGCCTTGGCGGCACCGACGTCGCCGTCGAGACCGCCGACGTCGCGTTGGCCAGTGACGACCTGAGCCGGCTGCTCGACGTGCGGACGCTCGGGAACAGGGCCGTCACGGTGATCCGGCAAAACTACGCAATGTCCATCGCGGTCAACGCCATTGGGCTGCTGGTGGGTGCGGGCGGTGCCCTGTCCCCCGTGCTGGCGGCCATCATGCACAACGCGTCGTCGGTCGCGGTGGTGGCGAACAGCTCCCGGCTGATCCGCTACCAGCTGGAGGACGAATAGAGCCCTACTCGCAGCCGGTGCCGTTGCCGTCGCGGTCGAGGTCATAGATGTCGTCGCCGATGACGGTGACCGGTCCGGCGACGTAGGCCGGGCCGTTGCCGCTGCCACCCTGGCAGTCGACGTCGCGGGCGATCGGGACACACGCGCCCGAGTAGTTGGGATCGCAGTCGCCGTTCTGCTGGGCGTTTGCGACCGGACACAGGGCGTAACTCGCGGCAAACAGAATTGCCGTAACGGTCAATTTCTTCATCAGGCCCAGAGGGTAGCGCAGGCAAGCGATCTCCCCGATGCGTTTGCGGGGACTGGCTGCCGGTTCGCATACTCGTGCGGTGTGACTAGGCGATTTGCCAGACATCGCGCGGACCGCTACCGACGGCGACCCGCTACATTCGTCGCATGCCTGACGTCTGCACCGTGACCGGAACGGTCGCACCGTCGTCGCTGGGAAGGGTGCTCTTTCACGAGCACCTGCTGATGGTGCTCTGCGGGCCATGGCAGAGCGGTCGACTGGTGGACCGCGCCGAGCTGCACCGACAGCAGGTCGACGCCGCGGTCGCAGCTTTGTCGGGTCTGCCGGCGCTCGGGTTCGGCACCGTCGTCGACCTGAGCCCCTACGGTGACGCCGGCCGCGACCCGCACGGCGAGAACGTCCAGCTGCTGCGGCAGATCGCAGAGAAGTCCGGGCTGAACGTTGTCGCCGGCACGGCCACCTACCGCCGGGAGTTCAGCCCGCAGTGGGTAATCGACGCCAGCATCGACGACCTCACCGAGCGCTTTATCGCCGACGCGCGCACCGGGATCGCCGACACCGGGATTCGTGCCGGCATTCTCGGGGAACAACCCACCAGCGAGGACGAGATCACCGACCACGACGAGAAGGGGCTGCGTGCCGCGGCCCGCGCCGCCGTCGCGACCGGGCTGGCGCTGGCCACCCACACGACGCACGGAACGATGGCCCTCGAACAGGTCGACGTGGTAGTCGACGAAGGGCTGGACCCGTCGCGGGTGGTGATCGGCCACATGGACAACCACACCGACCTGGACTACGTACGCCGTGTCTTGGACCGCGGGGTCTGCGTCGGGTTCGACTCCGTCGGCAAGCAGTTCTGGGACGCCCGCCAGCCCTACCGAATCCCCAGCGCCAACGGTGAATTCAGCAAGCGGGCCCTCTTCCGGGCCGACCAGGTTCGCGCCGACTGGCTCGCCACCCTCGTCGGCGAGGGCTACCGGGACCAGATCGTGTTGTCCCACGACCTCGTCGGAGCGCAGGTCCCCCTCAACCCGGAGACCCTCGGGCAGCGCGGGTACACCTATCTCGGCACCACGTTCACCGAGATGCTCGCCGAGCGTGGCGTCGCCGCGGATGATCTCGACGCGCTTCTGTGCGTCAACCCCGCCCGGCTGCTGAGCGTGAACTAGGCGCCCTTCAGGCTGTCGATCCTCTTGCGGAGCATCTGCTCGAGGAGATGAGTCTTCTTGTCGTCGAACCCGATTCGATCGCAGTGCTCCGGCCAGGGACTTGCGCCGTCGACGAGAGCGTCGACCATCGCGACGGTGGCGCGTGGTCGCAGACCAAGGCGTTCACCGGCGTCGACGAAGTTCGCGCGCGTCAACCTGTTTGCACGTCCGAACAGGTTGAGCGCCATCGGGTCCTTCCAACCTGCGTACGGCTGGGTGGACAGCAAGTCATAGGCCGGAGTTGGTTGCCATATCCCGTCAGGGTTGTAGATCGACAGATTCTTGCCGTGCAGATCGCCGTTTCCGATAAGCCAAGAGAAGACAACGGTTTTGAGTAGTTCTGCAACGGCCACCACCTTGGACCCCCCGCCGCGGGCGCATGCCTCGGCAAGGCTGGTGATGGCGGTCTCGGTAGTGATCCGGTACTTCGACGCGGGGTAGACGCCGGATACCTGACACGCGTCCTCTTGGGCGATGCGTCTTTGTCGGTCGCGATCGAAGCGGTTCACGAGTAGAGCGATACGCCCGTCGATATCGTGAAGCAGGGACGTCTTGGCGACCCGCAGCCCGCACGAGGCGGCCATCGTCATGAAGAAGTGCTCGTTCTCGACGAGCAGCGGAAGGCTGGCTGGCTGGCGCGAGCTTCAGGATGGCGGGGCCCCGACCGCGTCTGCGCCGACGTCGAGAGGACGCCCGCACTGACCTTGGGCTGCACCCCCGATAGACCAACCGTGTCGGCGTCGACCGAACTGGTCAATCTTGCAAACACCGAACGGAAGTCGTCGTCACGCTCGGGGTCGAACATCGGTCCCGGTTGAACTGGATCGGTCCCGGCCGGGAGGACCCGGATGTTGCCAGTCGTGTCGGCACCAATCGCCAGCAAGACGGTGAGGTGATCGTCTGCTGAGGTCTTCGTCGACGACGTCACCGCGCCCAGCCTGACGCCCTCCGGAAGTAGGCCCGCGAAGTAGGAAGGAACGGCGCCTCCAGTGACCGTCACCGGATAGTCGCGCGAGCGCAACAGCGACCACGACACGGACCGGTCACGCACGTTACGGTCGGCCGAATGTTTTTCTGCAGCATAGTCGAATCGAATGTCGTCGCCGCTGTGGCGCAGCAGGCGAGCCATGAGCTCGTCGCCGATGTAGACGTCGGCTTCACCAATGTCGCGTAGGTCGATCCCGTGCAGGCCCGTCATTCAACCGCCGCGCTGACGTCGACGCGAAGGCCCAAGACGTCGGCCATCTCGAGGACAGAGCCGAACTTGATCGAGCCGCTTCCGCGCTCGAGCGACTGGACGCTGGAGCGGGACACACCGGAAAGGTCGGCGAGGGTTTGTTGGGTGAGCCTCAGAGCGATGCGCGTTCGGCGAAGACAGTCCCTATGCGTGCGATTGCAGGCATAGGGTCGCCGTTCGGCGCCTTTCGTCGACGCATCGGCTTGTTGTGAAGCGCTCAAGTGATGCGCCGGTGGTCAATCACCGTGCAGTCGTCGCGTGGCACTATGCGTCCGTTTTGCGTCGCCAGAGCATTTCTCATTGGCGCCCCCGCGCTTGCGCGCCGAACTTCAGGAGCGGGGCGTGCAGATCAGCGAGGCGACGAGCGTGCGGGTAGCCCAATGGGAGGCGAGCGAAATCTATCTACGATCGAACAATCCGATGTTGGTAGTTACAGATCTACAACGTCGTCAGCTATAGATGTTCGCTTGCGACCCACAGCCGTCCGTCTGACAGGGCTAGCGGCTAGGGTCGATTTTGTGTCAACCATCGCAGATGACGATGCTTTCGTCACAGTGGCATTTTCGTTGCAGAGCAATCCCGGAGCGTACGCGGTCTTAGTCGGAGCCGGGGTTTCGCAAGGCGCTGTGCCCACAGCATGGGAGGTGCTCACAAGCCTCATCGTGGACGTGGCGCACCTCAAAGGCGCTGAGGTCGCAGCCGACGAAGCAGAGCGGTGGTGGGCGGACGCCTTCGGGACGGAGGCAACATACGAAAACGTCTTGGAGTCACTTGCGCCTACCCAACATGAACGGCAACGTCTGCTTCGCGGTTTCTTTGAGAACGCCCCTGAGGCGGTCGGACCCAATGGCGAAGGCGCGATCAGACCGAACTCGGCTCACCGGTGCATTGCGCGCCTCGTCAAGCTCGGCGTCGTCCGCGTGATTCTGACTACCAATTTTGACCACTTGCTTGAAGAAGCAGTCCGCGACGAGCTCATCCAACCGACAGTTATCGCAGGCGATGCGGACGTGCTGGGGATGGCGCCTCTGCATACGCTTGACTGCTGCATTATTCACCTCCACGGTGACTACTTGTACCCCGAAACGATGCTGAACACCGTGACGGAGCTCAATGAATACAAGCCTGCGGTCGCTGGCCTGCTGAACGACGTCCTGGGGCAGTACGGGCTTCTCGTCAGTGGATGGTCGGCACGCTACGACAAGGCACTTCGCGGCGCAATCGCTGCACAGGCGTCTCGCAGATACACGATGGTTTGGATGGAGCCGTTTGACTTGTCGCAAGAGGCGCAACAACTCACGACCAATCAGAAAGCGCTTGTTATGCGCAGCAGTGCCGATGAAGGGTTCGGCGAACTGACGGAAGCAGTTGAGTCCCTTCAGATTCGGCGTGCTCGACAACCACTCGCTATGCCGGCCGCAGTGGAAACAGCTAAGCGGGAGCTATCGGGGCGGTGGACGGCCATCCGGCTACACGACACCCTAAATAAGGAATTCGACAGGTCTTCCGACACAGTAGATCTACCGGACTATCGAAACGCCGCTGACTATGGCGGCCTCGCAGCGTTAGTCGCCTCGACCGAAGAACACTCGCAGATCCTTGCAGCACTCCTTGCGGTCATGGCGTATTGGGGCGACGAGGGGACCGATGATTGGTGGGTCGACGAGATCGGTCGACTTAGTGCTCAACCTCGAGCGAGCGGACTTGTCGCTCTGCTAAAGGTGCGGCTGATAGCGAGCTCATTTCTGTTCTACGCCGCGGGTGTTGCGGCGGTCGCTAAGAAGCGCTACGGATTGCTTGCACGCCTGCTTGCTTTGGAGAGGCCGGATCCGTCCTGGGGAGATACCCGGCAGCCGTTGGCTGAAATATTGTCTGCGGCGTCTTCGTATGAAGAGACTTCCGACGCACCGCATCGCCACTACGGAAAGGTGACAGCGGTACTTCGTGAAGCGCTCAGATTCAGCGATTCAAAACTGCAGGACCTCTGGCAGAGGTTCGAAGTAATCCGGTTGGCCCACAACATCCAGCGTGCACTTCTATTCCATACGAATCTCCCGGTTTTCCTTGAACAGCAAAGCCTCCTAGACGAGTCTTTAGACCGCTACCCCGATTTGGGCAACACAGGCGACGTAGACCCTTTGGAGATACGCCGCGATCGCGAGGCGTTTTCACGAGAGTGGGGTTTCGCGCTGAACAGGATGGCCGAGGGCATGTTGGTTCAGCCTCTGTGGCCGCATGTACTCGGACGGGACACGCACGCGCCCATAGCAACGTGGCGATGTGACATCGCGCAGCAGCTATTCGACGAGATTAGTGCCCAAGGAGATGACCATCCGCTGGTCATTGCAGGCATCGGACCAGACGGTGAAACGCTCGCAGCTGCAGTTAGGGCCGTCAGTCATGCGATCGGCCGGCGTGCGCGTGAGTCGTCGATGCGACCAAGCGGCATACAACCCGAAGAGGTGTGGGCTGACACCGGCAGAGCGCCATACGAGATGCTCAACTAAAACCGGGGAGCCCGTACAGATCGAATTGAGCAGTCTCGGCGTTGGCCTGAGTAGGGCGGTCTCCGTGCGAGCAAACGCCCAGATAGGCGGACTTAAAATCCGCTAAGTGTCGGTTCGAGTCCGACTGGGGGCACTGGAAGTAACCGCAGCTAGATCGCCTGTGCCTAGAAGATTTAACGTAACGCGGCAGCTAGGATGTATGCAGCTTGCAGACTGAGTTTGTGACAGAGGCTCGGCAGACCAGTTCGGAACGCATACTCGACGTGGGCAAGCCCACGCGGATCGGGCGCACACCCGGCACCGGTGGTGTGTCCGATCTGTGGAAGAACCAAGACGGCACGCCATCGAAGCGGGCAACTGGCGCTTGGGTGCAGGGTCGAGGCAAGCCGCAAGGCATCGGCAGCCGGTGGCGTGGGTGGTACGTCGGGGTCGACGGTAAGCCCCGCACGAAGGACTTCCGCATCCACGCTGACGCCGAAGCGTGGTCGAACGCGCAAACGCGGCAAGGTGGTCACGAACGCCTGGGTTGAGTCCCGACGTGGGTACGGACAGCTTCCGCGCCGTAGCTGAGCTACGGCTCATAACCAAACAAGGAGCGCAGCGTAAGCCGAAGACCATTGCCGGGTATCGAAGCATCCTCGACACGTCAACCTGGCCGACGCTTGTATCAAGTTCGCTCGCCGCTCAGCGAATTTGACCGGACTGGTGAGCTGACGGCGCTCATCGAAGT
>NZ_MVOC01000105.1 GCF_002043095.1 Mycobacterium sp. AT1
CGTGGCATCTTCGCGGTCCGGTCGACATTGTCCGAGAGGTGGTCTCGGGCGTCGAGGACGATCGGGGCGGTCGGCGCGCACAGCCATGGGGAGACGATGGCGCTGCCGGGGTGGGTGACGTAGCGATCCCCGGCCGGTGAGGTCCAGATGATCGTGCCGTCGACGAGTTGTTCGTCGGACCAGCCCCAGAACGTCTTGACCAGATGGTGAAAACGGCACAGACATTTCAAGTTCGACGCCTGGGTGGGCCCACCCCGACCGTGGGGGACGGTGTGGTCGAGGTCGGATCGGGTGGCCGGGGCGCTGCAGCCGGGGAAGCGGCAGGTCAGGTCCCGGCACCGCACGTAGTCGGCCAACCCCCGCGACGGCACGTACCCACCCTCGGGTCGGCAGTCCACCGGGTGCACCAACGGACGCAACCGCGCAGCCTTCGCCAACTCGGTGATCATCTCCGGCGGGATCAGCCCCTCCAATCCGATCATCGCCCCGGGCGCGACACCCGTTCCGTCGACGGTGGCTTGTTCGGCGATCACGTGGATCACCACTGCACTGGCCACCGCGCCGGCGGCCGGGCAGTCGGGGAGTCCGCAGCGGCAGCCGAGCCGGTCCCCGCCGGCGGCGAGCACCCCGACGGCGTCGGAGCGGCGTTGGGCCAGGGTGCGCCCGTCGGCGTCACACACCGTGTTGGCTAGTGCGGTGAGGCGGTCGTCGAAGGCGTGCCCGTCGGGTGCGGTGACGGTGGCGTGGATTTCGGTCAGCCCGTTGTCCACGTCCCCGACGACCACGTCACGTCCGGCGACTCGATCACGGCGCCGGCGCACCGCATCCAAATCGACCTTCGCCACCACCCGGTCGATGCGGGCGGCGAGTTGGGCGCGGCTGCAGGCCCCCCAGCGTGGGGCGGTGATCGCGAGTTCGGCGTCCACCATGGCCAGGGTGGCGTCGTCGACGATCAGCCCGGTGCGGAACACGCAGGCCCGGAAGGTGGTTTCGTCGATGTCGCCGGCGATGAACGCCCGCCCCAGTCGGGGTAGGGAGAACCGTAGGGCGTGGGCGTAGCGGACGTGGCTGGCGGCCAGGTCGCGGCTGATGTTCAGGGCGGCGGCGACTTCCAGGGTGAC
>NZ_MVOC01000106.1 GCF_002043095.1 Mycobacterium sp. AT1
TGACCTTCGAGACACCGATGTTGTTCTCGGTCGGCTTCCTCGTCACGTTCCTGCTCGGTGGCCTGTCCGGCGTGCTGCTGGCCAGCCCCCCGCTGGACTTCCACGTCACCGACTCGTACTTCGTGATCGCGCACTTCCACTACGTGCTCTTCGGCACCATCGTGTTCGCCACCTACGCGGGCATCTACTTCTGGTTCCCGAAGATGACCGGCCGGCTGCTCGACGAGCGCCTGGGCAAGCTGCACTTCTGGTTGACCTTCATCGGCTTCCACACCACCTTCCTGGTGCAGCACTGGGTTGGCGACGAGGGCATGCCCCGCCGCTACGCCGACTATCTGCCCAGCGACGGCTTCACCACGCTCAACGTCGTCTCGACCATCGGCGCGTTCATCCTGGGCATCTCGACGATCCCGTTCGTCTGGAACGTGTTCAAGAGCTGGCGTTACGGAGAGCCCGTCGTCGTGGACGATCCGTGGGGTTACGGCAACTCCCTGGAGTGGGCCACCAGCTGCCCGCCGCCGCGGCACAACTTCACCGAGCTGCCCAGGATCCGTTCGGAGCGTGGATGCGCGCCGAGGCGCACATCGGTGGCGGACCGCACCCCTCCGGCGGTGACGTCACGGAGATCGACGACGTCCAGGTCCGTTCCTGATCGAGTCGTAGAGCGCCGTTCGCAAGAATGACTACGTCAAGCGTGTCGGTGTTGATCACCGTCACCGGAGTCGATCAGCCAGGTGTCACGTCGGCCCTGTTCGAGGTGTTGTCGCGCCACAAGGTCGACCTGCTGAACGTCGAGCAGGTGGTCATCCGCAACCGGTTGACCCTTGGGGTGCTGGTTGCCGGTCCCGACGACATCGCCGGGGGAGCGCAGCTTCGCGACGAGGTCACCTCGGCGATTCGAGCGGTCGGCTTGGACGTCACCGTCGAACGCAGTGACGACCTCCCGGTGCTCGAGGAGCCGTCGACGCATACCATCGTCGTGCTCGGTCGACCCATCACCGCCGAGGCCTTCGGGGTGGTGGCCAGGGAAGTTGCCACGCTCGGGGTCAACATCGACTTCATCCGCGGGGTGTCGGACTATCCCGTCACCGGTCTGGAACTGCGAGTCTCGGTTCCGCCCGGTGCCGCCTATGGCCAGCTGCAGACGGCGCTGGCGCGGGTGGCCGCTGCCGAGGGCGTCGACATCGCGCTGGAGGACTACAGCCTGTCGCGACGGGCCAAGCGGCTCATCGTGTTCGACGTCGACTCGACGCTGATCCAGGGTGAAGTCATCGAGATGCTGGCCGAGCGGGCCGGCGCACTGGCCGCGGTGGCCGAGGTGACGGAAGCGGCGATGCGCGGCGAACTCGACTTCGCCGAGTCGCTGCACAAGCGGGTGGCGACACTGGCCGGGCTCCCCGCCTCGGTGCTGGACGAGGTCGCCGATCAGATCGAGCTGACCGCGGGAGCGCGGACGACGATCCGCACGCTTCGCCGGCTGGGTTACTATTGCGGCATCGTCTCCGGTGGCTTCCGCCAGGTGATCGAGCCATTGGCACACGATCTGATGATGGACTTCGTGGCCGCCAACGAACTCGAGATCGTCGACGGCAAGCTCACCGGCCGCGTCGTCGGCGAGGTGGTGGACCGGCCGGGAAAGGCCAAGGCGCTGAGGAACTTCGCCCAGCAGGTTGGCGTCCCGATGGAACAGACCGTGGCCGTCGGCGACGGCGCCAACGACATCGACATGCTTGCCGCGGCGGGTCTTGGCGTGGCGTTCAACGCCAAGCCGGCGCTGCGCGAAGTCGCCGACGCGTCGCTGAGTCACCCGTACCTCGACACCGTGCTGTTCATCCTCGGCGTGACGCGCGGGGAGATCGAAGCCGCCGACGCGGTCGACGGGACGCTGCGCCGCGTCGACATCCCCGACGACTGAGCGACTCCTCGCGAGCAGACACAAACGGCCCTGAATTGGCGCAGAAGAGGGCCGTTTACGTCTGCTCGCGGGGGAGTGAGGTGACGGCTAGACCACTACGGCGCCGACGTCCGCGCCCGACGGCCCCGTTCCGGTCACGCTGCGCCAGGCCCTGGCGAGAAGTTCGACGGCTTCCACGAGTTGATCATCGGGCAGCGTGTAGGGCACCCGGATGAACCTCTCCAACGTGCCGTCGACCCCGAACCGGGGGCCAGGTGGAATCTCGAGACCCATCCGCGAGGCCGCCGCCGACAACGCCGTACTCATGGGCGCTGGCAGCCGTATCCACAGCGACATTCCGCCCCGGCTCGGATCGGGGCGCCAGTCGGGCAGGTGCTCCTCGAGCAGTTCTAGAAGAAGCGCCCTTCGCCCGCGCAAGATGTCGCGCCGCTCGGGAAGCAAGTCGTCGGCCATGGCGAGAAGTCTTGCCGCGGCGAGCTGTTCGACGATCGGCGTGCCCATGTCGACGGAAGGGCGCATCGCACCGATGGTGGTGAGCGCACTGCGTTCGGCGCGGATCCAACCGATGCGCAGACCGCCCCAGCACGACTTCGACATCGAGCCGACCGTCAACACCAGATCGCGCCGCGTGGTCATCGACGCCGCGAACGGCGGCGGTACCGCTTCGTCGAGCCACATGTCTGTGATGGTTTCGTCGACGATGGTGCGGGTGCGTGTTTCGGCGATGATCTGGGCGAGACGTCGTCGGCCCACGGGGGGCAGCGTCATCCCCGTCGGATTGTGGTTGTCCGGGATCAGATAGGCAAGGTTCGGTGAAAGTTGGCGCACCGCAGCGTCGATCGCGTCGAGGTCCCAGCCGTGATGGGTCATCGCCACCGGCACCGGCCGTAAACCCTTGGTGGCCATCGTCGCAAGGGCTCCGTGATAGGTCGGCTGTTCGACGAGCACCCTGTCGCCCGGCTGGGTGTAGGTCGCCATGATGAGCCCGATGGCGTGCAGCGCTCCCGTCGTCACCACGATCTCGTCGGGATCGGTGGGAAGGCCGCGCCGACAGTATCTTTCGGCAATGGCCTCACGGAGGGGGGTGACGCCGACGAGCTCGATGCCGATGTCGTGCAGGTAGGGCGTGACCTGTTCGGCGGCCTCGACGAAGGCGCGGGACACTGCGGCGGCGGGTGCGGCCAGGGTCGCGGCGGCCAGGTTCGCCGACGCCGTTCCGACGATGGTGGGCGTGGTGACCGCCGCCGACACGGGCAGCGCCGTCGTGCTTCGCGCGCCCTGACGGCCCCTGAGGTAGCCGTCCTCGCGCATCTGCGTGTACGCCGCGGTGACCGTCGTCCGCGAGACGCGCAGGGCGTCGGCGAGCGCTCGCTCACTGGGCAGCTGCGCCCCGACCGGAAGCCGACCGTCGACGATCAACATGCGCAGACCGTCGGAGAGGCCCTGATAGGCAGGTCCGCTGGCACTGGAGGTACGCCAGTTGCCAAGTTCGCGGGCCAAGAGGTCCACATTGAGCCGTCGCCGCGCCAGTTCTACGCTCATCGGAGCCAGTTTGCCTCAACTGGATATTGATGGCAAGGCCAGTTGTGGTCGAACATGGGCTCATGGCACAGCACTGGACCTCAAGGATGACCCGCAAAGCGCGTGAGTTGAGCCGCGTCTACCGCAACTCACCACGGATCGGTGACTTCGTCGCGGAGGACTCGGACGCGCGCCGGATCCGCAACGACCTCGACGCCATCCGCGCCCGATTCCCCGACCACGCGTGAAGCGCGGCTTCGCGCGTGGGGCGGCTCTGCTGATTGGCTTGATCGGGTACGGCTTCTCGATGGCCGTCATGGTGCGGTCCGGCCTTGGCCTCGACCCGTGGGACGTGTTCCACCAGGGCCTGGCCAACCGCACCGGCATGACGATGGGGATCGCGACGGCCGTGGTCGGCGTCGCCGTTCTGCTCGCCTGGATCCCGCTGCGGAACCGGCCGGGCATCGGCACCGTCGCCAACGTCGTCGTCATCGCGATCACCGTGGACGCCGCGCTGGCCTTCCTGCCCGAGCCGACCGGCTTGCCGGTACGCGTCGCGATGATGGTCGGCGCGGTGCTGCTCAACGCCGTCAGCACCGTCCTCTACATCGGTGCGGGCCTCGGCCCGGGGCCGCGCGACGGTCTGATGACGGGCCTGGTGGCCCGCACGGGGCTGTCGGTCCGGCTGGTCCGCACGTCCATCGAGGCGACCGTCCTGGCCGTCGGGTGGCTGCTCGGCGGCACCGTCGGCATCGGCACCGTCGTGTACGCATTCGGCATCGGCCCGTTGGTCCAGCTGACCTTGCGGGTGACACCGCAACGGTGGCTCGCCGTGAGCGGGTGGGCCGTCGTCACACCCCGCCTGACTACGATGGGCGAGTGCCAGCCGACCCCAGCGACCGAGAAGGCTCCGCAGAACCCCAGGTCGACGCAGACCTGCTGATCGACTTCGCCAAGATCACGCTGCGACGCGGCGGCAAGACCCTCGTCGGACCCGTCACCTGGGCAGTCGAGCTCGACGAGCGCTGGGTCGTCATCGGCCCCAACGGGGCCGGGAAGACGTCGCTGCTGCGCATCGCCGCCGCCATGGAACACCCGTCCACCGGCACCGCGTACGTGCTCGGCGAGCGCCTTGGCAGGACCGACATGTCGGAGCTGCGGGCCCGCGTCGGGCTCAGCAGCTCGGCGTTGGGGCAACGCATCCCCGACGACGAGGTGGTGCGCGACGTCGTGGTGTCCGCCGGGTACGCCGTGCTCGGACGGTGGCGCGAGAAGTACGACGACGTCGACTACGCGCAGGCCGTCGACATGCTGGAAAGCCTTGGCGCAGAACATCTCGCGGAACGCACCTACGGCACCCTCTCGGAGGGCGAGCGCAAGCGGGTGTTGATCGCACGGTCCCTGATGACGGACCCGGAACTACTGCTGCTCGACGAACCGGCCGCCGGACTCGACCTCGGCGGGCGCGAGGAGCTGGTGGCCCGGCTCGCCGATCTGGCCGCCGATCCCGACGCCCCAGCCACCGTGCTGGTCACCCACCACGTCGAGGAGATCCCGCCGGGCTTCAGCCACTGCCTGCTGCTGTCCGAGGGCGCGGTCGTCGCGTCGGGGCTGCTGACCGACGTGCTCACCTCCGACAATCTGTCCAAGGCGTTCGGCCAGTCGATCGCCCTCGACGTGATCGACGGCCGCTACTTCGCGCGCCGCACCCGCAGTCGCGCCGCGCACCGAAGGAGAGCCCTGTGAGCCAAGTGGCTGACGCCGATCCACTCGTTCCGAGACCGGCAGCCACGGTGATGCTGCTGCGGGAGGGCCGCGGCGCCCACTCCGACGGCATCGAGGTCTTCCTGATGCGCAGGCACGCCGCCATGGACTTCGTGGCCGGCGTGATGGTGTTTCCAGGAGGCGGGGTCGACGAGCGCGACCGCGGAGCCGACATCGCCTGGTTCGGCCCAGAGCCGTCGTGGTGGGCCACGCGCCTCAACGTCGACGTCGACCTGGCCGAGGCGCTCGTCTGCGCCGCCGCCCGCGAGACGTTCGAGGAGTCGGGAGTCCTGTTCGCGGGTCCGGCTGGCGATCCCGACGAGATCGTCGGCGACGCCTCGGTCTACGGCGACGCCAGGGCCGCGCTGGCCAACAACTCGCTGGCGTTCGCCGACTTCCTCCGCACGGAGAAGCTGGTCCTTCGCGCCGACCTGCTTCGGCCGTGGGCCAACTGGGTGACGCCCAAGGAGGAGCGCACCCGGCGCTACGACACCTACTTCTTCGTCGGCGCCCTCCCCGAGGGGCAGCGGGCCGACGGTGAGAACACCGAGACCGACCAGGCGGCGTGGGTGACGCCGCAGGCAGGTCTCGACGACTTCGCGCAAGGCCGGTCCTTCCTGCTGCCACCCACGTGGACCCAACTCGACTCGCTCAACGGGCACACCGTCGCCGAGGTACTCGCGGTGGAGCGCACGATCGAGACCGTCGAGCCCCACCTGGCGGCGGACAAGGACACCGGCAACTGGCAGATCGAGTTCTTCGACAGCGGCCGCTACAACGCGGCGCGCAACCAGCGAGGGCCAGCCGGATACGACAAGCCGTGAGGGAATTCGTCAGCGTGCACGTCGTCGACGGCGTTGGCACGCTGGTGCTGTCACGACCGCCGACGAACACCCTGACTCGACAGATGTGTCGCGAGATCGATTCGGCCGCAACAGAACTTGGTGAGCACCGCGACGTGGCCGCCGTGGTCGTCTTCGGGGGCCACGAGATCTTCTCGGCAGGGGCCGACGTAGGAGAGGCGCGCACCATCGGTGCCGACGCGTCCGACGTCGCCACGGCGGTGGCGTTGCGCGCGGTCGCCGACATCCCCAAACCCACGGTCGCCGCGGTCACCGGCTACGTGCTCGGCAGCGGGCTGACCCTCGCCCTTGCCGCGGACTGGCGCATCGGCGGTGACAACGTCAAGTGGGGTGCGACGCAGATCCTCGATGGGCTGGCACCGTCGCACGAGGACGCGGAGCTGCTGGCCCGCGCGATCGGCGACGCCCACGCCAAGGAACTGGCGTTCACCGGGCGCTTCGCCCATGCCAAGGAGGCCCTCGAGCTGGGTCTGGTCGACGAGTTGGTTGCCCCCGACCACGTCTACGACGCCGCCGTGGCGTGGGCTCGACGTTTCGTCGACGTCTCCCCGGAGGCGCTGGCGGCGGCCAAGGCGGCATTTCGCCCGGCCTCACCGGGCCGTTAGGCTGCCCTACATGACGAGTACCGACCGCGAGCCGGCCCCCAACCCGCACGCCACGGCCGAGGAAGTCGAGGCGGCCCGCCACGACACCAAGCTGGCGCAGGTGCTGTACCACGACTGGGAAGCCGAGACCTACGACGACAAGTGGTCGATCTCCTATGACCAGCGGTGCATCGACTACGCACGGGGTCGCTTCGACGCCATCGTGCCCGACGAGCTGCAACGCGAGCTGCCCTACGATCGGGCGCTCGAACTCGGCTGCGGAACCGGTTTCTTCCTGCTGAACCTGGTGCAGTCCGGAGTGGCCCGCCGCGGCTCGGTCACCGACCTGTCGCCTGGCATGGTCAAGGTGGCCGTCCGCAACGGTCAGGGACTCGGGCTGGACATCGACGGCAAGGTCGCCGACGCCGAGGGCATCCCCTACGACGACGACACGTTCGATCTGGTGGTCGGGCACGCCGTGCTGCACCACATCCCCGACGTGGAGCTGTCGCTGCGTGAGGTCGTGCGAGTGCTCAAGCCAGGTGGGCGGTTCGTCTTCGCGGGGGAGCCCACCACCAAGGGCAACGTGTACGCGCGCAACCTGTCGACCCTGACCTGGCGCGCGGCTACGACCGTCACGAAGCTGCCGGGGCTCGAGGGGTGGCGTCGCCCCCAGGAGGAACTCGACGAGTCCTCGCGCGCGGCGGCCCTCGAGGCCATCGTCGACCTGCACACCTTCGAGCCGGGCGATCTGGAACGCATGGCCACCAACGCGGGCGCCGTCGACGTGCGCACCGCCAGTGAGGAATTCACCGCGGCGATGCTCGGCTGGCCGATTCGGACCTTCGAGGCGTCGGTGCCTCCCGGCCGATTGGGTTGGGGCTGGGCGAAGTTCGCCTTCAAGAGCTGGACCTCGCTGAGCTGGGTCGACTCCAACGTGTGGCGTCACGTCGTGCCGAAGGGCTGGTTCTACAACGTCATGATCACCGGGGTCAAGCCGTCCTGAAGGGTGGCGGCCTTGGCTTCACCCTCGACGACGTCGCGTACCTCGGCGGCGACGAGGGCGGCGCTGCGGTCGCCGAGGTCGACGCGCTCGCGCTGACCGACGCCAGCCGCATCTCCGACATCGCCTCCGCGCGTGCGCGTTTCGGTGACCGGGCGGCCGTCCTCGTCGAGACGACGTTGCTTCGACGCAAGGCCAAGGTCAAGTTCCCGCACGCGGGTCAGTGGCTGTTCACCGGCGAGGCGCTCGAGCAGTCCACCGCCGCCGCGGTGGCCGCGCACCGCGCCGAACGGTTGACGGGTCGCGCCGTGCACGACGTGACCTGTTCCATCGGAACCGAACTCGCCGCACTGCGCGACCGCGCCGACCGGGTCGTCGGCAGCGACCTCGACGAGGTGCGCGTCGCCATGGCCCGGCACAACCTCGGGGGGGACGGCTCGACGGTCCTGCTGTGCCGCGCCGACGCGCTCGCCCCCGTCACCAGGGACACCACGGTCGTCGCCGACCCGGCCCGCCGCAGTGGTGGGCGTCGCACCTTCGACCCACGCGACTACACCCCGGCGCTCGACGAACTGCTCGAGGTCTATGCCGGCCGCGATCTCGTCGTGAAGTGCGCGCCGGGAATCGATTTCGACCAGGTCCACCGACTGGGGTTCGACGGCGAGATCGAGGTGACGTCGCTGGGCGGCGGTGTCCGAGAGGCGTGCCTGTGGTCCCAGGGGCTGGGCACGCCGGGCGTGACCCGCCGCGCCACGATCCTGGACCGGGCCGAGGAGATCACCGACGCCGAGTCCGACGACTGTCCCGTCGCCGCCCCGGGGCGCTGGATCGTCGACCCCGACGGCGCGGTGGTCAGGGCGGGCCTGGTGCGCCACTACGGCGCGCGGCACGGACTGTGGCAACTCGATCCGGCGATCGCCTACCTCTCCGGTGACGAACTGCCCACCGGCGTCCGGGGCTTCGAGGTGATCGCCGAGTTCGGTCTCACCGAACGCACGCTGCGACAAGAACTGTCGGCCCGCGACGTCGGCGCGCTCGAGATCCTCGTCCGCGGCGTTTCGGTGGATCCAGACGAACTGCGAACCCGGTTGCGGCTGCGGGGATCGCAGCGGCTCTCCCTGGTGATCACCCGAATCGGGGCCGGAAGCGCGAGCCGATCGGTGGTCTATCTGTGCCGACCGTCCCGGTGAGTCCGCGGGTAGGGTGGCGTCGGCGGCGCCGGTGCCGCACATCGACGGAGGGTTCTCGACAGATGCGCATGTCCACACTGGCGGTGTCCATTTCGGCGGCCGCCGTGCTCGGCTGGTCGGGCATCGCGGTCGCCTCCGCGGCGCCGCCGAAGTGCACCGACCTCAACGGTGTCGTCGACGCCAACCAGATCTGTCAGATCCAGGTCACCGACCCCGGATACTCGGTGAACATCAGCTACCCGGTCGACTATCCGGATGCACAGCCGGTGTTCGACTACGTCAAGCAGACCCGCGACGGTTTCCTCAACGTGGCCAAGATCCCCGACTTCCGGATGATGCCGTACGAGTTGGACACCACGGAAACAGAATTCACGTCGGGCGTCCCGCCGAAAGGCACCCAGAGCGTGGTGTTCAAGACCTACCAGGGCGTCGGCGGCGCCCACCCGACGACGTTCTACAAGTCCTTCAACTGGGACCAAGGTGCTGGCAAGCCGATCACGATCGACAACCTCTTCAAGGCGGGCTCCGCGCCCTACCCGGTCATCCTTCCGCTGGTGCAGGCCGAAGTGGACAAGCAACTGGGCCAGCCGGTGACCATCTCACCCGGGGACGGTCTCGATCCGTCGAAGTATCAGAACTTCGCCGTCACCGACGACTCGCTCATCTTCTTCTTCAGCCAGGGTGACGTGCTGCCAGAAGCTGCGGGCGCGCTGCAGGTCGCGATACCCCGCGGCCCGGTCGCCGCCATGCTCGCCTGACGCACTCAGGCAGGGGCGAAGCCGAACACCCGACCGTCACTCGTGGCCGCGACGACGCGGCGGTCATGACCGATCGACACCCCGACCGGGTACCCGGACGCGCCGGGTAACGGATAGCTGTTGAGCGTGCGCCCGTCGGCGGGGTCGAACACCAGCAGCGCCATGCCGTCGCCGTCCCGCGTCACCGTGTACGCCGCCGACGTTCCGCCAAGGCTGGACGTCGAAAGCGGTTCGACGTCGTCGCGCGTCCACGCCACGTCCCCGCGGTCGCCGCCGTCCTTGACGGCGACCAGCTTGGTCTCCGGGCCACCGCCGGACACGATCAGGCCGTTCGGTGTCACCGACGGCGGGGTCTGGGGCTGGAAGTCCAGTGGAACCGACCACTTCGCCGTGCCGTCCTCGGTGTTCAGCGCCCACAGGTGTCCGTCGCGTCCGTTGACGTAGGCCGTGGCGCCGTCGGCCGACAGCACCGGGCTGCCGAGCGGCCCGCCACCCACCGCGGTGCTGGTCCAGTCCCTCGACAGCAGCGGGGTCTGACCCGGTCGATAGCGCAAGCCCACCACTTCGGGGGCGGGGGCGTCGGGCTGCCACAGGGTCATCACCACGGCGCCCGTCGCAGCCGAGAACGCCGGCGCGGCCGCCACCGGGCACCGCGGCCTGCCCAACTGACAGTCGGCGAGGCCGCGCTCGGAATCCTTCGGGTCGACGCCCTCCACCAGATCCAGCGCCGTCCCGACGACGTTGCCGCGGTGCGCGTCGTAGACCAGAACCTGACCGAGGTGCGTCACCACCAACAGTTCGCCGGCGGACAGCAGTCGTGGCGTCTGCGGCAGCCCGATCACCGGGTTGCGCCAGCGGATCCACTGGGTCGGCGGGAACGACATGATGGCGCCCGGCTGCCCGACGTAGAGGTTGTCGAAGCCGTCGAAGAGGGGGCTGGAGATGCCGCCGCCCTGCCACAGCCGGCTGCACCAGCGTTGGCGGGCCCTGTTGTCGTTCTCCCACACCATCAGCGAGCAGCCGCCTGCGGTCTGGGCGTTGACGGCGAGGTAGTCACCCGACCCGATGGCCACCTGCGATTCGACCTGTCCCTTGACCGACCGGATCCAGTCCAAGCGGAGCGTACCGGCGCCGTCGACCGGCGAATAGCTGCTGTTGGCCGCGTCGCCGTACTGAGCCGACCAGCCGTTGGCGGGATGGGCTTCCACCCACGAGTCGGTGTTGCCGCAGGAGCTCGTTCCAAGCGTCACCAGCACCGCTGCCGCCACGGCTGCGAAGCGGCGCACGGTCATTCCAGGAGCAGACATCGAGTCCCGACACTATCGGAGAGCAGTGAGCGGACGCCGCGAGCGGAGCACCCCGGGAATGTCGGCCGGAGGGCAGCAGCCCAAACGAGGTGCTCAAGTAGGCTGTGCCGCCATGACCACGATGTGGGGTGCTCCCATCCACAAGCGCTGGCGCGGCTCGCGATTGAGGGATCCCCGGCAGGCCCGGTTCCTCACGATGGAGTCGCTGCGGTGGGTGCTCGCGAACAAGGCCTACTCACCCTGGTATCTGGTGCGGTACGTCCGCTTGCTGAAGTTCAAGCTCGCCAACCCGCACATCGTCACCCGCGGCATGGTGTTCCTGGGCAAGGGCGTCGAGATTCAGGCCACCCCCGAGCTCTCCTACATGGAGATCGGGCGGTGGGTGCACATCGGAGACAAGAACACCATCCGCTGCCACGAAGGGTCGTTGCGCATCGGCGACAAGGTGGTCCTCGGTCGTGACAACGTCATCAACACCTATCTCGACATCGAGTTGGGCGACTCGGTGCTGATGGCGGACTGGTGTTACGTCTGCGACTTCGACCACCGGATGGACAGCATCGAACTGCCGATCAAGGATCAGGGCATCGTCAAGGCGCCGGTGCGGATTGGGCCGGACACCTGGGTCGCCACCAAGGTGACGGTGTTGCGCGGCACGAGCGTCGGACGTGGCTGCGTGCTGGGAGCGCATGCGGTGGTCAAGGGCGAGATCCCGGACTACTCCATCGCCGTCGGCTCGCCCGCCAAGGTCGTCAAGAACCGCAAGCTGTCGTGGGAGACGTCGGCCGCGCAGCGCGCCGAACTGGCGGCGGCACTCGCCGACATCGAGCGCAAGAAGTCGGCGCGCCAGGGTCCCGCGACTTAGGGGACGTCACGCGCCAGCAGGTCGTCCCACGTGTCGCGGCGCACCACCAGGCGCGCGGTCCCGCCGTCGGCGAACACCACCGGAATTCGGCGAGCGCCGTTGTACTGGTTGGACATCGTGTAGCAGTAGGCACCCGTGACCGGCACCGCGATCACGTCACCCACCGTCGGATCCTTCAATGCCACACCGTCGATCAGCTGGTCGCCGGACTCGCAGTGGCGTCCGACGAGGTTGACGCGGGCTCCGCCGCCGACGCGGTCCGCGACGGTCGCCTCGAAGCGCTGCCCGTAGAGCGACACCTCCAGGTTGTCGCCCATGCCGCCGTCGACCGCGACGTGGGTGACCTCGCCGCGCTTGACGGTCGTCACCCGGTACAGCGTGCAGGCCGACGTGGCGACCATGCTTCGACCGGGCTCGACGATGATCCGACTGCTCGTCGGCAGCAGGGCGTCGGCCGCCGACACCATCGCCTCGGCGTAGTCGGACAGCGTCGGCGGGTGTTCGTCGTAGGTGTACCGGACGCCGAGACCGCCGCCAAGGTCGTATACGTCGAACGTCCCGAGCTTGGCCAGCGGTGCGACGGCGGCGGCGAGCTGCTCGACGTTGAGCAGCTGCGAGCCGACGTGGGTGTGCAGACCGTCGCAGCGCAGCACGCCGCTGCGTTCGATGCGCGAGATGGCGTCGCGGGCGTCGTCGGGCATCAGGCCGAACTTCGATCCGGCGTGGCCGGTGGCCACCGAGGCGTGGGTGGTGGCGTCGACGCCGGGGATCACCCGGACCAGACACGCCTGCGTGTGGCCGCGCGGCACGATGCGCTCGAGGCGGTCGACGTCGTCGAAGTTGTCGACGACCACGAGGCCGACTCCGCTGCGCACGGCGAGCTCGAGTTCTTCGTCGGTCTTGGCGTTGCCGTGCAGCACCATTCGGGCCGGGTCGGCTCCTGCGGCCAGCGCGGTGACGATCTCACCGCCGCCCGCGACGTCCAGGTGTAACCCCTCCTCGACCATCAGTCGCTGAATTGCGGTGCACGGAAAGGCCTTCGACGCGAACGCCACGTCCGATCCCGGACGTCTGCTGCGAAACTCGTGCAGGTACTCGCGGGCGCGTCGGCGCAGCGCACCCTCGTCGACGACGAGAACCGGGGTGCCGAACTCGGCGGTCAGATCGTCGACCCGGCATCCGCCGACGACGAGCATGCCGTCGTCGGCCGTGTGGGTGCCGGGCGGGAAGAGGTCGAGTACGTCGGGTCCGCTCACGGGTCCACGCTAGCCCCTGTCGGGCAACGCGTGTTCGACGATGAGCGCTCGCCGATGTGGTTCGCGCTCACCGCGTTTCGCCGCGAGGTAGACCTGTGCGGTCTCGGCGGCCACCGTGTGCCAGTCGAATGCGGAGTCGAGGCGTTTGCGCGCTGCCACGGCGTGCCGCTGGGCGGCCGCGGGATCGTCGAGCACCGTGCGGACCGCGGTGGCCAGGGCGGCCACGTCACGCGGCGGGAAGGATCGGCCAGTCTGGCCGTCGATGACCGCCTCGCCGAGCCCGCCGACGTTGGACGTCACCAGGGGAGCGCCGGTCGCGGCCGCCTCCAGAGCGACGATGCCGAACGGTTCGTAGTGGCTGGGCAGCACCGCGGCGTCGCAGTCGTGAAGGAGTGCGACGAGCTGCTCGTGGTCGACACGACCGACGAAGTCGACGGCCTTGAGCACCTTGTGCTTTCGCGCCTGCTCGAGCAACCAGTCCTGCTGGGTGCCGTCCCCGGCGATGGTCAGCGTGGTCCCGGGATGGGTCCTCCTGATGCGCGGCAGCGCGGCGATGGCGTCGTGCACGCCCTTCTCGTACTCGAGGCGGCCGAGGTAGAGCAGCCGGGCAGGACCGCGCCGAGTGGTGCGGCGCGCGAAGGGCCAGAGGCCCGCGTCGATGCCGTTGCGGATGACCCGCGACTCGGACAGGCCGGGGCCGAACAGTTCGGTGATCTCCTCGCCCATCGACGCCGAACACGTGATGAGAGAGTCGGATTCGCGCACCAGCCACGATTCCACCGCGTGCACCTGACGGCTGATCTTCCCCGACACCCAGCCAGAATGCCGCCCCGCCTCGGTCGCGTGGATCGTCGAGACCAGCGGCACGTCGAAGTGTTCGGCCAGCGCGATCGCGGGATGGGCGACCAGCCAGTCGTGGGCGTGCACGACGTCGGGGCGCCACTTCAGTGCCAGCCCGGCGCGCACCATGGAGTGACCCATCGCCAGCGTCCACGCCATCATGTCGGTGCCGAAGTCGAACTCGTGGGGGTCCTCGGCAGCGGCGATCACCCGCACACCCTCGCTGACGTCGTCGCCGGAGGGATGGGTGCTGGGGTCGGTGCCGGTGGGCCGCCTGCTGAGGACGACGACCTCGTGGCCGGCCTCGGCCAAGGCGGTGGCGAGGTGGTGGACATGGCGGCCGAGGCCGCCGATGACGACCGGTGGGTACTCCCACGACACCACGAGGACCTTCACGACGGCCCCACCCGCCGCGCGAGCGTGCGCAAAGTGGCATTCCTGGACGGCGTGTCGGTCGCAGACACGCACGCTCGCGGAAGGAGGGGGGCGCTCATCGGGGGAGTCGTCTGGCGTCGAGCGCGCCGAACAGTCCGTCGGCGCGATTCCAGTTGCCCGCAAGGCGTTCGGCGTGCTCGCGGCGGCCC
>NZ_MVOC01000107.1 GCF_002043095.1 Mycobacterium sp. AT1
GGGCCGTCGTCATTCATCGCTAAGTGCCAGGGCGGCAATGCCTTTGAATGAGCTGGTGACAATGGTGCCTCAGCGAGCGGGCCAGCCGAACGACTTCTTGCGGAACCGCTGATAGGCGTTACCGCGAGCGATTCCGAGCGCCGCGCCGATCTGCCCCCATCCGGCGCCCAGCTCACGGGCCGCGTCGACGGCGCTCTGCAGCTCCCGCTGGGCCCGATCGAGGGCCCCGACGGCTCCCGACCGCTTGACTGCGGCGAGTTCTCGGCCGGCAGTGGCGACGTCGTCCATCGCTGCTGCGACCACGGCAGGATCCGGATCCATGGTCGTGTCGGCAGGGGTCATGTGATCACCTCCCTTGGTATGGCAAACGTTATCGCGCCGGACATTGCGCTGTCGAGTGACGATATTGTCACATTTCTGCAGGTGATGGCCTTCATGCTCAGATGAGCGGCCAGTCGGGGGTGGGGCTGGCAACCGATGGGAGCATCGTCCGGCGAGGTCGTCGGGCTTACTGAGGCGTCCAAGCCGGTCCCCGTGTGAGATCCGGTGACGAGGAGCGGGAGAATCGAGTCGACACTCGACGAGAGGCTCCCATGCTGCGCGACTTTCCAGACGTGGTCGTCACCGGACTGGCGATGACCAACGCTCTCGCGGTGGACGCCGAAGCGACCTGGACCGCCCTGTTGGACGGCGGCAGCGGAATTCGCCCGTTGTCCGGCGCATTCGTGGAGGACTTGGATCTGCCGGTGAAGATCGGTGGTCAACTCCTCGAAGACTTCGACGCCGAGCTCAGCAGGGTGGAACTGCGTCGGCTGTCGTACCAGCAGAAGATGGCACTGGTCCTCGGGCGGCGCGCGTGGGCCCACGCCGGCTCACCCGACATGGATCCCACCAGGCTCGCGGTGTCGGTCGGAACCGGGTTCGGCAACGCCGAAGAGGTCATCCTCGCCTACATCGCCATGCGCAAGCGAGGCCTGAAGGCGGTGTCGCCGCTGGCCGTTCAGATGTTCATGCCCAACGGAGCCGCCGCGGCGATTGGACTCGACCGCGCGGCGCGCGCCGGCGTATCGGCACCGATGATGGCCGACGCGTCGGGAGCGGCAGCCATCGCGCAGGCCTGGCAACAAATCGTGTTCGGCGACGCCGACGTCGTGATCTGTGGCGCCGTGGAATCGCCGATCGAGGGGGTGCCCATCGCGGCCTACTCCCAGATCGACGGCATCATGGCGGCCGGCGACGACCCCGCGGGCGCGTGCCGACCGTTCGACAAGGACCGTCGTGGCATGGTTCTCGGCGAAGGTGGCGCCCTGCTGGTCATCGAGACCGAGGAGCACGCGAAGGCCAGGGGAGCGCACATCCTGGCTCGGCTACTCGGAGCGACGACCACCTCCGACGGATTCGACGCGTTGCGTCCCGATCCCGGTGCGGAACAAGAAGCCCACGCCCTGACGCGGGCCATTCAACTGGCGGGCCTCACCGCCGACGACGTCGACCTCGTCAACGCTCACGCCGCGGGCACCGTTGACGGCGACCTCGTCGAGGCGACGGCCCTTGAGAAGGTGTTCGGCAACCGTCGTCCCGCCGTGTACGCGCCAAAGGCCGCCCTGGGCAACACCTTCGGATCTGCCGGCGCCATCGAAGCGGTGTTGACGGTGCAGGCGCTGCGTGACGGCGTAGTGCCGCCGACCCTGAACCTCGCTCAGCTCGACGATCGGATCGACCTTGACGTGGTCACCGGCGAGCCCCGCCGGTCCGACTATCGCTACGCCGTGAGCAACACGTTCGCCTTCGGCGGCCACAACGTGGTGCTGACCTTCGGGAAGTACTAATCGGCTCAGGCGCCGACGGCCTGCTCGAGCTCGGCCAGCGAGTTCTCCAGATGCATCAGCAGCCGCTGAAGGTGCGGCACGCTGCGTCGGCAGCCGACCAAGCCGAAGTCGAGGTTGTCGCCGTTGTTGGTCATGGTGATGTTGAGCGCCTGACCGTCGAGCGCGATGGAGAACGGATAGTTGCCGTCGAGGCGGGCACCGTTCCAGTACAACGGTTCCGACGCGCCGGGGACGTTGGAGATGACGATGTTGAACGGCGGCGGCGCTGACGAGACGAAGCCGGGGAGCAGCCCCATGGCCAAGCCCGACATCAGGAACGCCGACAGGGCGAGAGCCTGCGTGCGCGGCAGCTCGGCGAACACCTTCTTGTTGTCGTCCATCGACGTGCTGATCGCGTCGAGCCGCTTGGCGGGATCGTTCAGGTCGGTGGCCAGGTTGCACAGGATGGTGCCGACCATGTTGCCGCCGGCGTCCTCCTCGTCCTTGGTACGCAGGCTGACCGGCACCATCGCCACCAGCGGGGCGTCGGGGAGCGCGGCGCGTTCGACGAGGTAGGTGCGGAGGGCGCCCGCGCACATCGCCAGGACGACGTCGTTGACGGTGACGCCCGCGGCGGACTTGACGGCCTTGATCCGCGCCAGCGGCCACGATTGTGCGGCAACGCGCCGGGCGCCGCCGATCGGGACGTTGAACATCGTCTTCGGAGCGCGGAACGGCAGCGTCAGTTGCTGTTCCAGGAGCGCGGCCCTTGCGATCGACAGGGTCGACGGCGCCAGCGACGCGATCGAGCCGACGGTCCCGGTGAGGGACTGCAGAGCCGACCGGCCGCCGCCGGAGTCCTTGGTTCGCTGCCGCGGTCCCAACGTCCACGGCACCCGCATCTCGGTGTCGTCCGGATCGGTCGTCATCGACCGGATCGTCAGCCGCTGGGCGCTGACGCCGTCGAGCAGCGAATGATGAATCTTGGTGTAGACCGCGAAGCGTCCGTCCTCCAAGCCCTCGACGAGGCTCGCCTCCCACAGCGGTCGGTGCCGGTCCAGGAGCGTGCCGTGCAACCGCGACACCAACTCGAGCAGTTCACGCACCCGGCCCGGGCGCGGCAACGCCGACCGGCGCAGGTGATAGTCGATGTCGACCTCGTCGTCGAACGCCCATGCCACGTTGGAGATTCCGCCAAGCACCCGGCCGGGGTGCTTGCGAAACGTCGGCTGGAAGTCGTCGTTCTTGACGATCGTCTCGTACATGTCCCGAATGAAGTCGGGCCCCGAACCTTCCGGTGGCTTGAACAGCTGCAAGCCGGCGACGTGCATCGGATGTTCCCGGGATTCGCCGAGAAGGAACATCGAATCCGTCGGCGACATCAGCTTCATGGATGTGACGGTACCCACAGTCCCTGGCATTCACGCCCTCGAGTCACGACTTCAGCCCTGAGGCAGCCGGACCACCTGGACGAAGAACTCGTCGATTTGGCGGACCGCGTTCATGAACTGGTCGAGGTCGACGGGTTTGGTGACGTAGGCGTTGGCATGCAGCTTGTAACTGCGCAGGATGTCCTCCTCGGCGGAGGACGTGGTCAGCACGACGACCGGGATGTGATTCAGGTCGGGGTCTGACTTGATCTTCTCGAGCAACTGCCGTCCGTCGTACTTCGGCAGGTTCAGGTCGAGCAGGATCAGGTCGGGTGTGGGGGCGTTCTCGTAGACGCCGCGTCGGTAGAGGAAGTCGAGGCCTTCCTCGCCGTCGTGTGCCACGTGCAGGTTGTTCTTGATCTTGTTGTGCTCGAAGGCTTCCCGGGTGATGAGCTCGTCACCGGGGTCGTCCTCCACCAGGAGAACGTCGATCGGTCGACCGGCTGTCGTCATGGGGTCGTTCCTTCCAGAAGTGGTGCAGGGTTCTCGGTCGTGGTGGGCACCGGCAGGGTGAAGTGGAAGCGGGTGCCGTCGGTGTAGGACGTGTCGATCCAGATGGTGCCGCCATGGTGTTCGACGATCTTCTTGCACAGCGCGAGGCCGATGCCGGTCCCGCCGTAGGTGTCGCGGCCGTGCAGACGCTGAAAGATGATGAACACCTTGTCGACGAACTCCGGTGCGATGCCAATCCCGTTGTCCGACAGGGTGAAGGAATAGTAATCGGCGTCGGCATCTGCTGCGGGTTGCCATTCGATCCTGATACGCGGCGCGACGCCCTCCTTGCGGAACTTCATCGCGTTGCCGATCAGGTTCTGCCACAGCATGGCCAGGAGCGTCGGGTCGCCGACGACGTGGGGGAGCGGCTCGGCGGGGCGCACGATGTCGGCCTCGGATTCCTCGATCGCGACGGCCAGGTTGGCGAGACCGTCGTTCAGCGCCGCGTCGAGGTCGACGTCGGTCTGGGCGGCGTTGAGCCGGCCGACGCGCGAGAAGGTCAGCAGGTCGTTGATCAGTACCTGCATGCGCTTGGCGCCGTCGACTGCGAAGTCGATGTACTCGACGCCGCGGTCGTCGAGTTTGTCGCGGTAGCGCTTCTCGAGCAGCTGGCAGAACGAGGTGACCTTGCGCAGGGGTTCCTGGAGATCGTGGGAGGCGACGTAGGCGAACTGTTCGAGTTCGGCGTTCGATCGACGCAACTCGACGGTCTGTTCGTCCAATTGCGCCTCGGCCGAACGGGAGGCGTCGAGCTCGTCGACGATCCGCTGCCGCATGTTCTCGACGTCGACGGCGATGGAGCGAATGTCCTTGGGCCCCTGGGGGACGATTTGCTTGCCGAAGTCGCCCTCGGTGATGCGCCGGCACGACGCCGCGAGTGACGCCAGGGGCCGGGTGACCGCCGTCTGCATCACGATCGCGAGCGCCGCCGCGGTCACCAGCAGCGCCACCACGATCGCGCCGAGAACGGCGTTGCGCCACCAGCGAATTCGATCAAGATCCTCGATCCCGGCCGACCTCGCCGCGGTGAGGTGTTCGTTCTGGGTGTCGAAAAGCGCTCGGATGCGGTCGAATTGGGCCTTTCCGCGGTCGGCGACGCCCGCGTCGACCACGGTGCGGGTACCCGGCTGGATGGTGGCGATCAGCGGTTCGGCGAACGACGACCGCCACGCGGCGGCCGCTTGATCGATTGCGTCGACGTCGGCGAGCAGCT
>NZ_MVOC01000108.1 GCF_002043095.1 Mycobacterium sp. AT1
CATCGGTGTCTCGAAGGTCAACTGCCCCTTCCACATCGTGCCGATCCAGTTGAAGAACTTGATGCCCGTCGGAACGGCGATCAGGAACGTCATGAACGAGAAGAACGGCAGCAGCACCGCACCGGTGGCGTAGAGATGATGCGCCCACACCGCGACCGAGAGTGCCGCGATGGCCAGCGTCGCGTAGATCAGCGTGGTGTAGCCGAAGATCGGCTTGCGGCTGAACACCGGCAGGACTTCGGAGATGATTCCGAAGAACGGCAACGCGATGATGTAGACCTCGGGGTGACCGAAGAACCAGAACAGGTGCTGCCACAGCAGCACACCGCCGTTCGCCGGATCGAAGACATGCGCGCCGAGGTGCCGGTCGGCCGCCAACCCGAACAGCGCCGCGGTCAACAGCGGGAAGGCCAGCAGCACCAGGATCGACGTCACCAGGATGTTCCACGTGAACAGAGGCATCCGGAACATCGTCATGCCGGGGGCGCGCATGCAGACCACGGTGGTGATCATGTTGACGCCACCGAGG
Organism: Mycobacterium sp. AT1; assembly: GCF_002043095.1. GTDB lineage: Bacteria > Actinomycetota > Actinomycetes > Mycobacteriales > Mycobacteriaceae > Mycobacterium. Next base: position 530 of record NZ_MVOC01000108.1, read on the forward strand.
ATGGTGCCCAGACCACCGACGATCAGGCCCATGATCCACAGGTCACCACCGGCGCCGGGCGAATGGATGGCGTCGGTCAGCGGGGAGTACGCGGTCCAGCCGAAGTCAGCGGCACCGCCGGGGGTGATGAAACCGGCAAGCGCGATCAACGCGCCGAACAGGAACAGCCAGAACGAGAAGGCATTCAGACGCGGGAACGCCACGTCCGGGGCGCCGATCTGCAGCGGGAGCACCAGGTTGGCGAAGCCGAACACGATCGGGGTCGCGTAGAACAGCAACATCACCGTGCCGTGCATGGTGAACAGCTGGTTGTACTGCTCGTTGGACAGGAACTGCAGGCCGGGCATGGCCAACTCGGCGCGCATGAACAGCGCCATCAGTCCACCGATGAAGAAGAAGATGAAGCAGGCGACGCAGTACATCATGCCGATCAACTTGTGATCGGTGGTGGTCACCAGCTTGTAGATCAGGTTGCCCTTGGGACCCATTCGCGCCGGGAACGG
>NZ_MVOC01000109.1 GCF_002043095.1 Mycobacterium sp. AT1
CGTCGCGGCCAACTTCCGCGACGTGATGATCACCCTCGGCATGTTCACCCACGACGCGCTGCTCGGCAGCGAGGGTGCCGGCGTGGTGGTCGACGTCGGCGACGGCGTCACCGACTTCGCCGTCGGCGACCGGGTGATGGGGCTGTTCCCCGAGGGCACCGGCACGCTGGTGCAGGCCGACGCCCGGCTCGTCGCGCCCATCCCCACCGGCTGGACCGACGCCGAGGCCGCGGCCACCCTGGTGGTCTTCACCACGGCGTACTACGGCCTGCGGGAACTGGCCGACGTGCAGCCCGGCCAGTCGATCCTGATCCACGCCGCCACCGGTGGCGTCGGCCTGGCCGCCGTCCAGCTGGCCAGGCACTGGGGACTGGACGTCTTCACCACCGCCAGCCAGCCCAAGTGGAACACGTTGCGGGCCTTGGGCTTCGACGACGACCACATCGGCGACTCCCGGTCCCTTGGCTTCGAGCAGAAGTTCGCCGAGGTCACCGGCGGCCGCGGCTTCGACGTCGTGCTCGACTCGCTGGCCGGTGACTTCGTCGACGCCTCGCTGCGACTGCTCCCCCGCGGCGGCTCATTCCTGGAGATGGGCAAGACCGACATTCGCGACGCCGACACCGTCGCCGCCGCCCACCCCGGCGTCCGCTACCGCGCGTTCGACCTCTTCGAACCGGGTCGCCCGCGGATGCACGAGTACATCGTCGAACTGTCCAGGATGTTCGAAGAGGGCATCCTGACGCCACTCCCGGTGACCACGTGGGACATTCGGCGCGCGCCCGCCGCCCTTCGGCACCTGAGCCAGGCCCGCCACGTCGGCAAGATCGTGATGACCATGCCCGACGCATGGACCCGCGGCACCGTGCTGATCACCGGCGGCACCGGCATGGCCGGCTCCGCCGTGGCCCGCCACGTCGTCACCAATCACGGTGTGCGGCAGCTGGTCCTGCTGTCCCGCCGCGGACCGGACGCCCCCGGGGCCGCCGAGTTGGTCACCGAGTTGACCGCCGCGGGTGCGAACGTCCGGGTGCTCGCCGCCGACGCCGCCGACCGCGCCGACCTGCAGACGGTCCTCGACGGCCTCGACCAGCCGCTGTCGGCGATAGTGCACGCCGCCGGTGTCCTCGACGACGCCGTCGTGGGTTCGCTGACCCCCGAGCGCGTCGACCCGGTGCTGCGGGCCAAGGCCGACGCGGCGTGGAACCTGCACGAGCTGAGCCGCCAGACGAATGTCGCCGCCTTCGTGATGTTCTCGTCGATGGCCGGTGTCGTGGGTTCGGCCGGGCAGGCCAACTACTGCGCCGCCAACACCTTCCTCGACGCCCTGTCCGCGCACCGCCGCGTCCACGGGCTGCCCGCCACCTCGCTGGCGTGGGGGCTGTGGGAGCAGGCCAGCGACATGACCGGGCACCTCGCCGACGCCGACCTCAGCAGGTTGGGCCGCGACGGCATCCTCGCGATGTCCACCGGCGACGCCATGACGCTGTTCGACTCGGCCCTGGTGGTGGGTGAGCCGCTGCTCGCCCCGGTCCGGATCGACCGGGCGGCGTTGCGGGCCAGGTCGGCCGAAGGTCTTCTGCCACCGATGTTCACCCAGCTGGCCAACACCTCGGCCCGCCGGCGGGTCGACGACTCGCTGGTCGCCGCCAAGTCGAAGTCCGCTCTGGCGCAACGCCTGCACGGGTTGACCGAACAGGCGCAGCAAGCGTTGATCCTCGACCTGCTGCGGTCGCACATGTCCGCCGTCCTTGGCAACACCGAGCCGGAGGCCATCACCGCCGAGCTGGCGTTCTCCGATCACGGCTTCGACTCGCTGACCGCCGTCGAGCTGCGCAACCGGCTGAAGACGGCGACGGGACTGGCCCTCTCGCCGACCCTGATCTTCGACTACCCGACCCCGCTGGCGTTGGCCGGTTACATCCGCCAGGAGCTCGCGGGCGCACCGCAGGAGGTCGCCACGACCGCGTCCAGCGCGTCGGTCGCGGACGAGCCGATCGCGATCGTCGGCATGGCCTGCCGCTACCCGGGCGGCGTCGACTCGCCAGAGGCGTTGTGGGACATGGTCGCCGCAGGCCGCGACGTCCTCACCGACTTCCCGACCGACCGCGGCTGGGACCTCGCGGGACTGTTCAGCCCCGATCCCGACGCTCCCGGCAAGTCCTACGCCCGCACCGGTGGCTTCATCGACAACGCCGCCGACTTCGATCCCGGCTTCTTCGGGGTTTCCCCGACCGAGGCGCTGGCCATGGACCCGCAGCAGCGGCTGTTCCTCGAGCTGGCGTGGGAGAGCCTTGAGCGCGGCGGCATCGACCCGGCGTCGTTGCGCGGCAGCGCAACCGGCGTCTTCGCAGGCGTGTACGCCCAGGGCTACGGCGTCGGCGCCGAGGGTGCGGAGGGCTTCCGGCTGACCGGTCAGGCCTCCAGCGTCGCGTCGGGCCGAGTGTCCTACGTGCTCGGGCTCGAGGGACCGGCCGTGTCGATCGACACCGCGTGCTCGTCGTCGCTGGTCGCGCTGCACATGGCCGCTGCGGCACTGCGCACCGGTGAGTGCGACCTCGCGCTCGCGGGCGGCGTCACCGTCAACGCGGCTCCCGACATCTTCGTGGAGTTCAGCAGGCAGCGCGGCTTGTCGTCCGACGGCCGCTGCAAGTCGTTCGCCGGTGCGGCGGACGGCACCGGATTCGCCGACGGCGGCGGCATTCTCGTCGTCGAGCGGCTGGCCGACGCCCAGCGCAACGGCCACCAGGTGCTCGCCCTGGTCCGCGGCTCGGCGATCAACCAGGACGGTGCGTCCAACGGGCTCACCGCGCCGAACGGTCCGTCGCAGCAGCGCGTGCTGCGCTCGGCGCTGGCCAACGCCGGGCTGACCGCAGCCGACGTCGACGTCGTCGAGGCGCACGGCACCGGCACCACGCTCGGTGATCCGATCGAGGCGCAGGCGCTGCTGGCCACCTACGGCCAAGACCGCCGCCATCCGTTGTGGATCGGCTCGGTGAAGTCGAACATGGGTCACTCCCAGGCCGCCGCGGGCGTCGCGGGAATCATCAAGATGGTGCAGTCGATGCGGCACGAGCAGTTGCCAGCCACGCTGCACGTCGACGAGCCGACGCCGCACGTCGACTGGACCATGGGTTCGGTCGCGCTGCTGACAGAGGCGCAGCCGTGGCCCGAGAACGGCTCGCCGCGCCGGGCCGGGGTGTCGTCGTTCGGCATCAGCGGTACCAACGCGCACGTCATCATCGAGCAGGCGCCGCCGTCGGCGGCCCCCGTCGTCGATGCGCGTCGCCCGGCCGTCGTGCCGTGGGCGTTGTCCGCGAAGACTCCCGAGGCCCTTGCCGATCAGGCCCGCCGCCTCGCCGGTCACCTCGGTGCCCACCCCGACCTCGACGCCCTTGACGTCGGCTGGACGCTTGGCGGTCGGTCCTCGTTCGCCCACCGGGCGGTCATGCTCGGCGCCGACCGCGACGAGCTGCTGGCGGAGCTGACGGCTCTCGCCGACGACCAGCCGGGCGCGAGCACCGTCCGCGGTCGCGCCACCGGATCGGGCAAGACCGCGTTCGTGTTCCCGGGTCAGGGCGCGCAGGCGCTCGGCATGGGCCGCGAGCTGCACGCCGAATTCCCGGTGTTCGCCGCGGCATTCGACGCCGTGACCACCGAGCTGGACCGCCACCTGCTGCGGCCGATCCGCGACGTCATGTGGGGAAGCAATGCGGCCGTGCTGGATTCGACGGAGTACGCGCAGCCCGCGCTGTTCACCGTCGAGGTGGCGATGTTCCGGCTGCTCGAATCGTGGGGCATCGAGCCCGACTACGTGCTGGGCCACTCGATCGGCGAACTGACCGCGGCGCACGTCGCAGGGGTGCTGTCGCTGGAGAACGCTGCTGCCCTGGTGGCCGCGCGCGGCAGGCTCATGCAGCGGCTGCCCGAGGGCGGCGCAATGGTGGCCATCGCGACGAGCGAAGCCAAGATGCGGCCGCTGCTGCGCGACGGCGTCGGCATCGCGGCGGTCAACGGCCCCGACTCCGTCGTCATCTCCGGTCCCGAGGACGCCGTCCTGGCCATCGCCGAGGAGGCCAAGGCCACGGGTTGCCGAGTGCACCAGCTGGCGGTCTCGCATGCGTTCCACTCCTCGCTGATGGAACCCATGCTGCTGGAGTTCAACACCGTCGCAGGCGGCATGTCGTTGGCGGAGCCGAGGATTCCGATCGTCTCCAACGTGACCGGCGAGCTGGCGGGCCAAGACTTCGCGACCGCGCCGTACTGGGCCAGCCACATCCTCGAGGCGGTCCGCTTCGACGACAGCGCCCGGTTCCTCGCGGCGGCGGGCGTCACCCGCTTCGTCGAGGTGGGTCCGGCCAGCGGCCTGACGGCCACGATCGCGATGTCGCTTGCCGAGTCCGAGCCCGTCACGGTCTCGACGCTGAAGAAGGACGCCCCCGAGCCAAGGACGCTCATCACCGCGCTGGCCGAGCTCTCGGTCTCCGGCGTCGAGGTGGACTGGCAGGCGGCGTGCACCGGCGGTCGACTGCTCGACCTGCCGACCTATGCCTTCCAGCGGCGACGCTTCTGGCTGACCAGTGGCGGATCCGGTTCGACCGACGCCACCGGCCTTGGCCTCGGCCGTACCGACCACGCGCTCCTCGGGGCGGTCGTCGAATCCCCCGAGACCGGCGGCGTGGTGCTGACCGGTCGCCTGTCCACGTCGACCCAACCCTGGCTGGCCGACCACGCGGTCGCCGGCGTCGTGCTGTTCCCCGGTGCCGGGTTCGTCGAGCTGGCCATCCGGGCGGGCGACGAGGTCGGCTGCAATGTCGTCGACGAGCTGATGCTGCACGCGCCCCTGGTGCTGCCCGCCGATGGCGTCGCCGTGCAGGTCGTGGTGAGTCAGGCCGACGAGGCGGGCGGTCGCGTCGTGTCGATCTTCTCCCGTGCGCAACAGGATTCAGCGTCCTGGATCCTCAACGCCGAGGGTGAGCTGGGCGTCGCGTCGTCGGCCCCCGGTTCTGACCTGTCGATCTGGCCGCCCGTCGGTGCCCGCGAGGTCGACGTGGCGGACGCGTACGCCGAGCTCTCGGCTCGGGGTTACGAGTACGGCCCCGCGTTCCGCGGCCTCAAGGCGATGTGGCGCAGGGGCGACGAGGTGTTCGCCGAGGTGGCCATCCCACAGGAGTTGCAGGCAGGCGGCTTTGGCGTGCATCCGGTGCTGCTCGACGGCGCGCTGCACGCGGTGGTGATGAGCCGCGAGGACAACGAGGGCGAGATGGCCCTGCCGTTCTCCTGGCAGAAGGTGTCGCTGCACGCGTCAGGTGCTTCGGCGGTCCGGGCGCGCCTCGCACCCAACGGAACCAGCTCCATGTCGATCGATCTCGCCGACGGGCTCGGCCTTCCGGTGCTGTCGGTCGAGGCGATGGTGGCCCGGCCGGTGACGGCCCAGCAGTTGGCGGCCGCGGTCGGCGGCACCGGTGGCGGTGAGCTGTTCGAGGTGGTGTGGTCCCCGGCGACCCCCGCCGAGCAGGCCGACTCCGACGCCGAGGTCGTGGTGTTCGAATCTGTCCCCGCGACAAGCGAATCCGACGAGCTGGCCGGCGTGTACGGCGCGACACACGTCGCGCTCGAACGGCTGCAGTCGTGGCTCGCCGAGAGCGCTGCACAGGATCATCAGGCCGGCCCGCCGTCCACCCTGGTGGTGACGACGCGCGGAGCCGTCGCCATGCCCGGTGAGGACGTCACCGACCTGGCCGGTGCCGCGGTGTGGGGTCTGGTGCGGGCCGCTCAGACGGAGCACCCGGGCCGCGTCCTCCTGGTCGACACCGACTCCGACAACGTGGACCCGGCACCCCTGGTGGCGCTGGGCGAGCCGCAGGTCGTCATCCGCGACGGTGTCCTGCACACCGCGCGGGTGCTGCCGAGCCGCGCCGCGGAGTCGCTGCTGACTCCCCCGGCCGACAATGCGCCGTGGCGGCTCACCGTCGCCGAATCGGGCACGTTCGACGACCTGAGCCTGCAACCGATCCCCGACGCCGACGAGCCGCTGGAGGCGGGTCGCATCCGGGTCGCCGTGCGCGCCATCGGCGCCAACTTCCGTGACGTCATGATCGCCCTCGGCCTGTACCCGGGCGGCGGCTCCATGGGCATCGAGGCGGCGGGCATCGTCGTCGAGGTCGCGCCCGGCGTGACCGAGGTGTCCGTCGGCGACCGGGTGATGGGCCTGTTCCCCGAGGGCACCGGCACCATGGCCACCACCGACGCCCGCGTCGTGCTGCCCATCCCGGCGGACTGGGGTTACGCGCAGGGCGCCGGGTTCACGGTCGGCTTCGCGACGGCGTTCTTCGCGCTGCGCGGGCTGGCCGACGTACAACCGGGGCAGTCGGTGTTGATCCACGCGGGCACCGGTGGCGTCGGCATGGCCGCCGCCCAGCTGGCCAGGCACTGGGGCCTCGAGGTGTTCGCCACCGCGAGCCGTCCGAAGTGGGACACGTTGCGGGCCATGGGCTTCGACGACGACCACATCGGTGACTCCCGCACCCTGGACTTCGAGCAGAAGTTCCTCGCCGCCACCGGCGGGCGCGGGGTCGACGTGGTGCTCGACTCGCTCTCGGGTGACTTCGTCGACGCGTCGCTGCGGCTGCTGCCGCGCGGCGGGTCCTTCCTGGAGATGGGCAAGACCGACATCCGCGACGCCGACACCGTCGCCGCCGCCCACCCGGGCGTGCGCTACCGCGCGTTCGACCTCTTCGAGGCCGGCGCGGACGGCGTGAGCAAGATCCTGACGGGCGTTGCCGAGCTGAGCGACGCGGGAGTGCTTCGTCCCCTGCCGATCTCGACGTGGGACGTGCGACGGGCGCCGGCGGCGCTGCGGCATCTCAGCCAGGCCCGCCACATCGGCAAGGTCGTTCTGACCATGCCGGACGCCTGGGCGAGCGGCACCGTGCTGATCACCGGCGGCACCGGCATGGCGGGCGCCTCGGTGGCCCGCCACGTCGTCGCCACCCACGGCGTGCGCCACCTGGTGCTGCTGTCGCGCCGCGGACCGGACGCTCCTGGCGCTGCCGAGTTGGTCTCCGAGCTGACCGACGCGGGTGCCCACGTTCAGGTGGTCGCCGCGGACGCCGCCGACCGGGACGCGCTCGCCAAGGCCCTGGCAGGCATCGACCACCAGCACGCGCTGTCGGCGGTGATCCACACCGCGGGGGTCATCGACGACGCAGTGGTGACGTCGCTGACGCCGGAACGGGTGGACGCGGTGCTGCGGGCCAAGGTCGACGCGGCGTGGAACCTGCACGAGCTCACCCGCGACCACGACCTGTCGGCGTTCGTGATGTTCTCGTCGATGGCGGGTCTGGTTGGCGCGTCAGGGCAGGCGAACTACTCGGCGGCCAACGCCTACCTCGACGCCCTGGCCGCGCATCGGCGGGCCAACGGTCTGCCTGCGATGTCGCTCGGTTGGGGGCTGTGGGAGCAGGCCAGCGGCATGACGGGCCACCTTCAGGACGTCGACCTGGCGCGGCTCAACCGCGACGGCATCCTGGCGCTTGCCCTCGACGACGCGCTTGCGCTGTTCGACGAGGCGCTGACCGTCGACGAGCCGTTCCTGGTCCCCGCGCGGATCGACCGGGTGGCGCTGCGGACCAAGTCGTCGGCGGGCACGCTGCCGCCGATGTTCGTCGAGCTGATATCGGGTCCGGCCCGCCGCCAGGTGGGCGACTCGCTGGCCGCGGCGCAGTCGCGTTCGGCTCTGTCGCAACGCCTTTCGGGGCTGCCGACCGACGAGCAGTTCGACCTGCTGCTGGACCTGGTGCGGTCGCACATGGCCACGGTGCTTGGGCTGCCCAATCCGCAGTCGATCGCACCGGACCTGGCGTTCCAGGACCACGGCTTCGACTCGCTCACCGCGGTCGAGCTGCGCAACCGGTTGAAGGCGGCGACGGGACTGACGCTCTCGCCGACGCTGATCTTCGACTATCCGAACCCGGCGGCGATCGCGGAGTACTTCCGCACCCAGCTGGTCGGCGAGGCCGAGCAGGGCGCTGCGACGAGCTCCGTCGACGAGGAACTGCAGCGCGTAGTGGCCACCATCCCGATCAAGCGGCTACGGCAGGCCGGCGTTCTCGACATGCTGCTCAACCTCGCCGCGCAGGGCAGCGGTGCGGACACCGCCGAGGCGGCCACGTCGAACGAGCCCGATCGGACTCAGGACATCGCCGACATGGACCTTCAGGATCTGTTGGCGGCCTTCAGCGACGACGATGCTGGCTAGGCCTCGGTGAGGATCGTCGTCGGGGGTGCCGACGGCGCGATTGGACGCGGTGTGTCGGCGCGACTGGTCAGCCTAGGTCACGACGTCGTCGGCATCGGCGTGCGAAGGCCCGAGAGTTGGTCGGGTGCAGTCGAGTTCGTCGTCGCCGAGCACTGCGATTCCGACGTGGTCGCGGGCGCCGACGCCGTTCTGCGGTGCGGAGGTACCTCCATCGCGCCGCACTACTCCGTGGAGCACTCCGGTGGGAGCGCGATCGTCGTCAGGACCGCACTGGTGCTGGGCAGACACGTCGACGACGCCGTTCTCCGCCGGTTCACGGGGGCCGTCGTGTTCGACGACGGTTCCGCCGACCGACCCCTGCAGGTGGTGCACGCCCACGACGTCGAGCGGGTGTTGGTGCGGGCCCTGCTCGAGTCCGACCTGCCCGCCGGCCGGGTCGACGTCGCCGCCTCAGGACACACCACCGTGCGGGCCATCGCCGCGGCCGTCGGCAGGCGCGTCGTCAAAGTCCCTGGGCCGCTTGGTCGCATCGTCGCCGGCCCAAAATTCCCGGCGCCGACGCTGGACACCGCCGGTCTGCGCGACTGGGGATTCACCCCCACCTTCGACGTGGCGCAGGCGATCGAGGACTTCGCGCTCGCGTGCCGGGGCCGGATCGCCGTGGGTGGCACCGTCCACGACATCCCATGGCGACTCCCCCGCGTGCTGCAGATCCCGGCGGTCGACGCGCCAGCCGCCGACGGGGTCGAGCCGGTGCCCGCGGGTCCCGGCGACGTCACCGGCGAGTTCGACACCCCCATCGATCCCCGCTTTCCCGCGTTCATCGCCACCAACCTCTCCGAGGCGCTGGCCGGACCGTTCTCCCCGTCGTCGGCGTCGGTGACGGTGCTCGGAACGCGCGCGGCGGGACTGGTGATCTCCGAGCGGCTGCGCCCCGGCGGGGCCGTCCAGCGCGAGATGTCGGTGCGGACCACCGGCGTGTTCGGACACCGCCTGTACGCGGGCATCACCACCGGACACTTCATGGCGCACACCGTGCCGTTCATCGACCCCGCGCTGGTGCTCTCCGGCTTCTTCGGCCACACCGAGGACGGCCTCGAGCTGTTCGGCGAACACCTGCCGCCGGTGGAACCCCGCGGCCTCGTCCGCCAACTCCGCGGCGGGCTGACCTTCGCCAACTGCCTGGTCGGCCTGTCCGCCGGATCCCATGGCGACACCAAGGCCTTCGCCGCCGACGTCCAGCGTCTCGAGGCGGCCGCCACCGACCCCGCCACCCTCGACGACGACCGGCTGCGGGAGCTGATCCTGCTGGGCCGCGACCACGTCGTGCACGGTTGGGTGCTTTCCTCGGCGTCGATCCTGCTGTGCGCCGGCTACGGGGTGGTGATGCGGCTGCTCTGCGGGCGCGACGTGATGCCCGCGGCGGGCGACGAGCTGGTCAGCGCACAGGCACTCAGCGCGGTTCACCGGCTCGCTGCCGCGGCGCGGCGTGATCCCGTCGCCGCTCGGCTGTTGTCGGAACCGGAGACCGACGCCGCGGCGCTCGCCGCTCAGGCGCCGGCGTTCTCGGCCGCGCTGGCCACGGAGCTGGCCCTCATCGGACACCGCGGGCCCGGCGAGGTCGAGATGCGGTCGGCGACCTACGCCGACGACCCCGACTTGCTCATCCGCATGGTGACCAAGGCGCTGACGGCGCTGCCCCGCGAGCTGCCCCGCCTTCCTGCGGTGCCGCTGCGCGCGCGAGCCGTTGCGGTGGCCGCCGCCAGCCAGCTCCGCGAGCGGGAGGTACGCCGCGACCGCATGGTGCGCGCGATCTGGGTGCTCAGGAGACTGCTGCGTGAACAGGGCAGGCGGATGGTCGACGCCGGCGAGCTGGCAGCCGTCGACGACGTGTTCTACCTGTTGGTCGACGAGCTGGACGCGCCGCCGCCGGACCTGGCAGGCATCGTCGCCCGCCGACGTGCCGAGCAGGCGACGTTGCAGGGGCTGGTTCCGCCGGAGGCGTTCAGTGGTCGCTGGACCCCGACGGAGGCCCCGACCACGGCGTTCCAGGGCGGCGAGGTGCTGCACGGCATCGGGGTGTCCGGAGGTAGTGCCCGCGGGCGGGTCCGCGTGGTGCACGCCGAGACGATCGACGACCTGCAGCCCGGCGAAGTCCTCGTCGCCAAGGTCACCGACGTGGGCTACACGCCGGCCTTCGCCTACGCCGCGGCCGTCGTCACCGAACTGGGCGGACCGACGTCACACGCCGCGATCGTGGCACGCGAGTTCGGGGTGCCGTGCGTGGTCAACGCGCGCGGCGCGACCGCGCGGCTCGTCACAGGAACCGTCGTCGAGGTGGACGGAGCGACGGGCGAGGTCACCGTGCTCGGAGCCTGAGTCGACACGTGTCATATCGTGACTGTCATGGACTTCGCGAGGTCGGACAAGGCACAGGACTACCACCAACGGCTCACCGACTTCATGGTCGAGCACGTGTTCCCAGCCGAGCATTCCTACGACCAGTACCGGCTCGAGGCCGGACGTGACGACCACACCGTGCCCCCGGTGGTCGAGGAGCTCAAGAAGCTCGCCCGCGACCGCGGCCTGTGGAACCTGTTCCTCCCGTCGGAGTCGGGCCTGACCAACCTGGAGTACTCGCCGTTGGCCGAGCTGTCCGGCTGGAGCATGGAGCTGGCCCCCGAGGCACTCAACTGCGCCGCACCCGACACCGGCAACATGGAGACCCTGCACCTCTTCGCGACCCCGGAGCAGAGCAAGCAGTGGCTCGAGCCGCTTCTCAACGGCGAGATCCGCAGCGCCTTCGCGATGACCGAGCCTGCGGTGGCCTCCAGCGACGCCCGCAACATCGAGACCACGATGCTCCGCGACGGTGGCGACTACGTCATCAACGGCCGCAAGTGGTGGACCTCCGGCGCCAACGACCCGCGCTGCAAGATCCTCATCGTCATGGGGCGCACCAACCCCGACGCGGCAAGCCATCAGCAGCAGTCGATGATCCTGGTGCCGATGGACACCCCGGGGGTCACCATCGTGCGGTCGCTTCCGGTGTTCGGGTGGCAGGACCAGCACGGGCACGCGGAGGTCGTCTTCGACAACGTCCGGGTGCCGGTCGGCAACCTGCTCGGCGAGGAGGGTGGCGGCTTCGCCATCGCCCAGGCCCGCCTCGGTCCCGGCCGCATCCACCACTGCATGCGGGCGATCGGGGTGGCCGAACGCGCGCTGGCCCTGATGGTCGACCGCGTCAACACCCGCATCGCGTTCGGCAAGCCGTTGGCCGAGCAGGGTGTGGTGCAGCAGCAGGTGGCGCTGTCGCGCAACGAGATCGACCAGGCCCGGCTGTTGTGCGAGAAGGCCGCGTGGACGATCGACAAGCACGGCAACAAGGAGGCCCGCAACCAAGTCGCGATGATCAAGGCCGTCGCCCCGCAGATGGCGTGCAACGTGCTGGACCGTGCCATCCAGGTGCACGGCGCCGCGGGCATCAGCGACGACTTCCCGCTGGCGCGACTCTACGGCTGGCACCGCGCGATGCGGCTGTTCGACGGTCCCGACGAGGTGCACATGCGCACCATCGCAAGGGCCGAGCTGGGTCGGGAGAAGAGCGCACTGGCAGCGGCGGTGACCTCGTAGTGGCCTCCTCGGGCAACGAGCTCTCCGGTGCCTGGAACTTTCGCGACGTCTCCGAGGAGACCGGGATTCGGCCCGGTCGCCTGTTCCGTTCCAGCGAGTTGAGCCGCCTCGACGACTCGGGCCGGGATGCGTTGGCGCGCTTCGGTATCGGCGACGTCGCCGATCT
>NZ_MVOC01000011.1 GCF_002043095.1 Mycobacterium sp. AT1
TTGCCCATAATCGTCATCCTTTGCCTTGGTTGTCGTAGTGATGGGTGGATGCGCAAAACCGTTAGCGCGCTGCTATTTCGGCAACGGCTTGCCGTTGGTCTCCCGCACGAAGAACGCGCCGATGACCGAGGGCACGACGATGGCCATCATGTAGAACGCCGGCGAGTACAGGTTCCCGGTGGTGGATATGAGCCACTGGGCGATGTAGGGCGTATTGCCGCCGATCAACGCGACAATCAGGCCCAGAGACAAGGCGAAACCGGTGTAGCGGATGGGGGTGGGAAACGACTCCAGTACCGGTGCGAGCTGCGTGCCGATACCGAGTCCGTGGATGACCCCGATGCACACCAGTCCCAGGGTGGGCAGCACGTAGCCGCCGGCCTGGATGAGCGTGAACGCCGGCAGGGCTCCGGCCAGCGTGACGGCGCCGACGGTGAACAGCATCGGGCGCCGGCCATAGCGATCTGAGAGACGCCCGGCCAGCGGGACCACGGCGAGCAACACGACGACGGCGATCGTGATGCACAGCAGCGAGGCGCCGGTGGTGAACCCGGCAGATCGAGTCAGATACGACGGCATGAAGGTCAGCAGCATGAACCCCGGAACCTGCACGGGCAGGTTGAACAGCGTTGCTCGGCCGATCATCTTCCACCCGGCGGCGTCACCGAGAAGGACCTTCAACGGCGCTCGGCTCTTGGCGCCCTGTTGTTCGATCTGCTCGAAGACCGGTGTCTCTTCGAGCCGGGTACGGATGTAGAGGCCGATGGCACCGATGGGCAGCGCCAGCAGGAACGGAACCCGCCACCCCCAGCTCTGCATCGCCGCGTCGGACAATGTGGTCATCAACACCGTCGCCAGCAGGACCGCACTGAGCTGAGCGGTGGTCAGCGCGACGCTGAGGAAGCTGGTCTCGTAGGCGCGACGGCGGTCCCCGGAGTATTCGCCGATGAAGATCGCCGCGCCGGGCAGCTCCCCGCCCGCGGAGATGCCTTGGATGAACCGCAACCCGATGAGCATCGTGGGTGCCCAGATCCCTGCCGTGGCGTGGCTGGGCAGCAGGCCGGTCAATGCGGTGGCCACGGTCATCACGATGATGATGGTGGCCAGGGTTCGCTTGCGACCGATTCGATCACCAATTGGGCCCCACAGCAAACCACCCAGGGGGCGCGCCACGAACGCGAGCGCGAACACCGCGAAGGTGTTCAGCAGCGCGGCCGTCTCGTCGGAGCTGGGGAAGAACACCCGTGACAAGACGGTGGCCAGCGCACCGAACGCGACGAGGTCGAAGTATTCGACGAACGTGCCGATCGAGGCCGCCAACGCCACCTTTCTGGGTGCGGCAGTCTCGGCGCTGGCTGGCCGGTGGCCGACGAAAGTCGGTGAGGTCACCGGGGGGTGGGGGCCGGGGGACGGGGCCATGCGCTGCTCTCCTTTGAGAAGCCAACCGGACTAGGGGACGGACACGCGGTGAAAGCCTGAGGAGATGGGTGGACCTCGCTGCTGAAGTCCGTTCTGACGGATGGCCTCAACGCGGCGGGCGGCTGCCGTGCGGGCGTATCGGCCTCACTGATCGATGCGGTAGTGCTGGAGTTTGTCGTCGTCGATCACCACACCGATGCCGGGCAGTGAGGAGGGGACGAGCATTCCGTCGTCCACGGTCAGCGTGTTGGCCATCAGGTCATCGGTGAGCACGTTGAAGTAGTCGAGTTCGCCGGGTTCGCGGGCCACCTGCGGGTAGGCCGATCCGAACGCGAGCGACGCGGCGGTGCCGACCATGCTGTCGGCCTGGGTGCCCAGGACCGCACGCGCACCCAGCCCGGTCGCCAAGGCGACCAGCCGGGAGGATTCGGTGAATCCGGTGCGCGTGGTCTTGATGCTGATCACCCGCGCCGCGCCGGTGGTGAGTTCGCGGGCTGCGTCGGCCAGGGTTGGAGCGCTCTCATCGGCCATGATCGGGATGGGCACCTGCTGGGCGACGCGTTGGCGCCCGATGCGGTCTTCGGCGGGACTGGGCTCTTCGACCATGTCCAGGTCGTAGTCGGCCATGGCGGTCAAGGCCCGCACCGCGTGCTCGGCGCTCCAGCCGTGGTTGGCGTCGACGTACAGGGTGGCCTCGGGCCCGACCGCCTCGCGCACCGCGGCGACCCGGGCGACGTCACCCCGGATGTCACCGCCGACCTTGATCTTGAACGAGGTGATGCCGTGGTCGGCCTGGGCCCGTGAGGCCTCCTCGGCGGCTTCGGGTGCGTCGCCCATGGTCAGGATCCGGGTGACCCGCATCGGGGTCCCGGTGCCACCCAGCAGGCGCCAGGTCGGCAGGCCGGTCGCCTTGCCCCGGACGTCGTGCAGCGCGATGTCGATGGCGCCGCGTGCGGTGTTGTTGGCCGCCACCGAGGACATCCGGTGGAAGACGTCCTCCACGGCGAAGGGATCCACGCCCAACAGGGCGGGTTCAAGCCACTGCTCGATCGCGGCCACGATCGAGATCTGAGACTCCCCATAGACGAATGACCGTACGACCGCCTCGGCGGCGCCGACGAAGCCGTCATCGGTGTGCACCCGGACCAGGACGTGTTCGGCGCTGTAGAGCACCCCCGACGCCGCTGCAATCGGATGGTGGTACGGAATCGTGAACGGTACGGCCTCGATCGAGGTGATCTTCATGCCGGCCTCGCCTTCCTCGGGTGTGCGACCGGGCGACCAAACGCGTTCCGCGCGTGGTGCGTTGCGGCCGCCGGTGTGGTGCGCCGTCGGTCGGCCGTGCGGTGCGCAGGTGCGTCTGGTTCGACGCCGTGGGCATCCCCGCTGGCGATCTCCGACGTCCACTATGATGGACGTGTGTCTGTATTGTGGGACACGTCTCACCATAATGGTTGCCCCCTGGGCCGTCAAGCACGCTCGTCGGCCTCGCCTCCAGCCGGGGGATCGTCGGCCGGTCATTACGGCCCGCGCGAAGGAACTTCTGTAAACAGCTGCTGGGCAACAGATTTGAGCCCCGAGCCACGGTTGCTCACGCGACGGGCCGAGGGCTGGCCGCAGGCGTGGCCGGGCCACCTCGGCGCACCTCGCGCCGACGGAACTGCCTCGGCCGCTTGGCCGAGGCGACGGGTGTGGTTAGCGCAGTTGCTGGGAGAGCCGCATCGCCGCGTCGCGCAGCATGGGCTCGATGCGCCCTAGTTTGGGCCGGACTCGCTCGGATGGGCCGGCGACGACCATGCCGGCGACGAGTTCGTCGGTGCCGGTTCGCACGGCTGCGGCGATGGTGCAGACACCGGCGATGGATTCCTCGTCGTTGTAGGAGACGCCGGTTCGCCGGATCTCGTCGCGCTGAGCGCGGATCCTTTTGGCCCCCACGGACTTCGATTCGCCGTGGGCGGCGAGGAAGTCCTCGAGCTCGTCTGCGTCGAGGTCGGCCAAGAACAGCTTGCCCGTCGCGGTGGTGAGTAGGGGGCGCGGAACGCGCAGCGGGACCGCGTATTTGATGGGCTGTGGCGATTCGACCTGGTCGATCAGGATGACGTGGTCGCCGGACCGGATCGAGAGGTGCGCGGTTTCCTCGGTGTTGGACGCCAAGGTCATCAATTCGTCGCGAGCGAGCCTCCGCAGCTGGTGTCCACCACGCGCCGATGCCAGCAGCTCCACACCCGGCCCGAGCGCCAGCAGCCCGCTGCGCTCCTCGAGGAAGTCGGTGGCGAGTAGACCCTGCACCAGAGTGTGCGCCGTCGACTTCGGCACCCCGATCAGTCGCGCCAGCGCCGACACCGTGAGCCCATTGGGTGCCGCGGAGATGCTCTCCAGGATTGCCACCACCCGATCGACGGTGGGATGGGGCTTGGCCACGGAATCAGACCCTTCTCGACGGTGAGGACGCCACGGTGAGGGCGGTTCGGCGGTGCGATACTCCAGCATATTAACGATGACCACCCCTTTTAACGATGACCACCCCTTCTGGGTCGTACGTGTCCGCGCGGCGCGGCGGACGTCGCACCCACTGGCAGCGTCAGTCGCCTCACCGCGCCGCCTGCGACATGGCGGATCGCGGTGCGGTGAGACGGCGTTTGAGCTGATTGGCCCCGACCGCGGCGAAGACGAGCACGCAGCCACCGGCGCCGATGGCCAGGCTGGTGGTGATCGCCGTCGTGGTGGGCCGCAGATCCGGCGCCAGGTGCGCGGCGAGGACTGCGCCGGACAGTGCACTTCCCAAGGAGCCGCCCATGGTGCGCAGCACCTGGTTGAAACTCACGGCACTTCCCAGCGCTTCGGCGGCCACCACCTTGGCGATCAGAGCGGGCATCGCCGCGTACGCCATGCCCACCCCGACGCCGAACAGCAGCATCCAGATCATGATCTCCCACAGGTGCCGGTGCAGCGACCAGAGCAGGATGGCGGACCCCGCCACGATTCCCATGCCCAGGAGTAGCAGCCTGGCCATGGGGATGCGGGTGGACACGACCCGGACGAATCGGTTGGCGGCCAGGCTTCCCACCGACAGCGGGAGCATGACGAACCCGGCCCAGAACACCGGCAGCGCCAGGCCGTACCCGGTGGAGGACGGGGCCTGCGCGACCAGGCTGATGATCGACAGGTTGACATACATCGCAGCACCCAGACCGATGGCCGTCGCATTGGCCAACAGCACGTCGCCGTTGCGCATCACCCGCAGATTTATCAGCGGCGTCGTGACCCGCCACTCCACGAGGGCCCAGGCGGTGAGCAACACGCCGGCACCGGCCAGGAGCGCGATGACCGCCGCAGAACTCCACCCCCAGTTGGACCCCTCGCTGACCGCGAGCACCACTGCGGCGAGCCCGCCCCCCAGCAGGGTCGCGCCCACGAAGTCGAAGGCGCGCTGCGGGGCTCGTTCGTCCGGGCCGTTGGGCACCACGACCCACACCACGATCACGGCCGACACCAGGAACACGGCGGCGAAGACGAACGCCGAGCGAAACCCCAACGTCCCTGCCAAGATGCCGGTCAGGGGATAGCCCAGTCCCAGGCCCGTGGAGACGACGATAGACAAACTGGAGATGCCGAGGCGTACCTTGTCTTCGGGGAGATACCGCCGCGCCGTGGCGATCGCGACGGGCACGATGCCGTAGGCCAAACCCTGCAAACAGCGCCCGACCAAGAAGACCGCGAAGTTGGGGGCGGCTGCGGCAATCACCGAGCCCAGCAAGATGATCCCCAACGACGTCAAAAGCATGCGCTTCTTGTGAGGACCGTCGCTGAGCCGGCCCATGATCGGCGTCGCCACCGCACCGACCAGCAAGTTGATCGTGAGCATCCACTGCGCCGCGCTCACCGACACGTGCATCTCCACCGACACCGACGGAACCAACAACATCCCCAGCGAGCTGACGATGGCACTGGTCAACGTCGCATAACTGAGCGCCGGGAGCAGGCGTGTCTCGAAGCGCCCCATCATGCGCCCGCGTGGCTGGTCGACCGGCACGCGTACCCCGCGTTCACGGTGCCCACCGGCAGAGCAGGGGCCCCGATCGCGGCGATTCGATGGTGACCGCGTGACCTAGGCATTGCGTTCAGAATATCAACCTACGTCCAGCATTACAAACACTTTGGGCAGGCATGTGGCGGTCATCTCTCGGTGCCGTCGCCAGGGCAGCCTCGCGGTGAGCGGCGGGCGGTGCCGCTCGCTCGCCGCTGCGCGAGTCCCGTGGCTAGGCGCGGTAGGTCACGTCATCGGGGTGTCGTGGCGGGTCTGCGACAGCGTCGCTGGATCGGTGTTGGCGCCGCAGACGACGACGGCAACCCGCTCCCCCGGCTGGGGGACGTATGCCCCCGACAGCAGTGCCGCCAGCGCCGTGGCTCCGCCGTATTCGGCGGCGATTCTGTAGTCGTTCCACAACCGGGCACGCGCAGAGATGATGTCGTCGTCGTCCACCAACACGCTGGACACGCCGTAGTGGGCCACGGTGTCGAAGCAGATCTGACCGATCCGGCGAGCACCCAACGAGTCGGCGGCCACCCCGGACACCGCGACGTCGACCGGTTGCTGGTGGGCCAGGGCGGCACTGAGCGTAGGGATCGAATGGGGCTCGACCGCCACCACGCGTGCCCGATTCTCCAGCCCCGCAAGCACCCCCGCCAGGAGACCGCCACCTCCGACGGCAAGCACGACCGTGTCGATCGAGGGCTCGTCGTGCAGGATCTCCTGCGCGAGCGTCCCGGCCCCGGCGGCGATAGCCGGCTGATCATAGGCGTGGCAGAGCACGGCGCCGTGGCCGTGCGCGTACTCCACGGCGGCTTCGAACGCCTCGGCGTATTCCGCACCGACGTGGCGCACGACCGCGCCGTGGCTGCGAATGCGGTCGACCTTGACGACCGGTGCCGACCGGGGAACGAAGACGGTTGCCGGGACACCCAGCTGGGCTGCAGCGTACGCATTGGCCAGTCCGGCGTTGCCTCCGGAGGCGACGACGATGCCGACCTGCGGGTCGAGCTCACCGCTGTCACGAGCCGACAACACCCGGTTGAACGCTCCGCGCGCCTTGAACGTGCCGGTGTGCTGCATGAACTCGCATTTGAACCACATCGGGGACTCGCCGGTGCGCAGCATCGGAGTGCGACGAACGTGACCGTCGATCCGCGCCGCCGCAGCTGCGACGTCACGACCAGTGATCATCGGAGGCTGCGGGTGCCGGAGCTGGCGGCCCGGCTTCCGGTCCGGCTGATCACACCCTGGGCCCATGCCCGTGGCGACCCCCTCAGGCCACGGTGGCGGTCGCGGTCCATCCGCGGCGGGTATGCCGACGTCGGCTCGGTCATGCCGCTTCGGTGGGATTGATCCACAACTCCCCGACGGCGGCGTGCCAGGGGCGAGTGACCATGAAGGTGATGCCGTCGGCGATGTCGTCGGGGTCCAGGGGCCGGATGCCGCCGATGAAGGTCTCGATGTCCTTCTTGACCTCGTCGGTGTTGTGCGACACGAGTTCGGTGGTGACCACCCCGGGCTCTAGCACTCCAACCCGGACGTGGCTGTCGGCCAATTCCTTGCGCAGCGCCTCACTGAAGCCGTTCACCCCGAACTTCGTCATGGTGTAGACGCTCTGGTTGGCGTAAGCGACCCGTCCGGTGAGCGAGGAGATGTTGACGATGTCGGCGACATTCCTGAGGCCGTCGGCGGCGGCGGTGTGCAGGTGCGGAAGTGCGGCCTTGGTCATGTAAAGCAGGCCCCGTTGATTGACCGCGATCATGCGGTCCCAGTGCTCGACGTCGGCGGCGGCCAGCGATCCGAGCACCATGTAGCCGGCATTGTTGACCAGAATGTCGAGTCGACCGAAGTGCGCGACGGCGGCCGCGACGGCGGCGTCGGCCTGAACCCGCTCGGCGATGTCGGCCGGGATCTTCAGCGCGGTGCCGCCACCGTCTTCGATCTCGGCGACTAGCTCGTCGAGGCGGTCCTCGCGTCGCGCCACCACGGCCACGGATGCGCCGTGGCGAGCCAGGTCCAGGGCGGCCGCGCGGCCGATGCCGCTGCTCGCGCCCGTGACCATTGCCACGGTGCCAGAAAGTTTCGAACTCATTCGGGATGTCCTGTGTCTTGTTGTGGGGGTTGGACTGCACCGCTCGTCACCCGAATGCGGGAGCACCCTTGTGCGGGGCAGACGAACGAGGTGGATCGCCTCAGGCCGTGCTGGCGTCGTAACTCAGCGACGACGACAAATCTCGGTGCGCGTCCACTTGCGCCAACAGGTCGGCGGCCTTCTGCTCGGCGACCGCTACCGCATCGGCGCCGGCCACCCAGCGCAGCGGCGGCGGGGTGAGATCGGCGATCGTCACCAGGGCGGCGGCGAGCTTGGCTGGGTCGCCGACCTGGTTGCCGTTCAACGCCTTCCACGTCTGGATGGTTTCCGACGTGCGGTCGGCGTAGTCATCGACGGCGAGCGCCGGCCAATTCGTCGATGCCGTCTCGACGAGCAGCTCGGTGCGGAACGACCCCGGAGCTACGATGGTGGTGTCGATGCCGTAGGGCGCGACGTCGAACCGCAGGGACTCCATCCACCCCTCCAGGGCGAACTTCGAGGCGCAGTACGCAACGACGAATTCCTGCCCGATCAGGCCTGCGGTGGAACTGACCGAGATCACGTGTCCGCTGCGCTGGCTGCGCATGACCGGAAGCACCGCACGGGTGACGTTCAAGGGGCCGAAGAAGTTTGTCTCCATTTGCAACCGGAACTGCTCGGGACTGATTTCCTCGAAGAACCCGGCGTAGAAGTTACCCGCATTGTTGACGAGGACGTCGATGCGCCCGAAGTGAGCGACCGTCGCCTCCACGGCGGCGTGGGCGGAATCCGGATCGGTGATGTCGAGCGGTACGGCCAGCAAACCGTCGTGATGCCCGTAGACCTCGTCGATCACCGAGCTGTCGCGGGCGGTCGCCGCGACCCGGTGGCCGGCGTCGAGAGCCGCCTTGACGATGTCGACGCCCAAGCCGCGGGATGCACCCGTGACGAACCAGACTTTGCTAGTGATGCCCATGTTGACGTGCCCTTCGGTGAAGTCGCATCACGACAGCCGTTGATGCGAGCGTGTATCGAGTCAAACCGCCGCGTTCAGCAACGCGTCGAGCAGGCCAGGGAACGCGATGTCGAGGTCGTCGCGGCGCAGTGTGTTCATGTGCGCGGTGCCCTGGTAGTACTGCGCGATCAGGCCTGCGTCGCGCAGTACGTTGAAGTGATGCGTCGCCGTGGACCGGGCCACCGGCAGGTCGAAGTCGCCGCACTTGACGTCCTCGCCGCGCGCGGCCAGCTGCACCACGATGCTGCGCCGCACTGGATCCACGACGGCTTCCAGCAAACGCTGCAGGTCCAATTCGCCCGACGACGGGATGCTACGCACCCCACCACCCGCAGTCCGTCTCGCCACGGCCTCACCTCTTTCCTCGACCCCGATGCTATCGAGAAATCACGCTTATGTCGATCGACATCGAAGTTTGACAACCATCGACACAACGCGTCTCATAGCAGTTGCAGCGCGGCACCGTGCCGGCCACACGCTGCGCTCGCGCCCCCATCCGCGATGCGCCGCCCCAAACGCTCTAGGAGCACCATGTCCCTTGCCATTCGTTTCCACTCCCTTGGTGGACCTGAGGTGATCAGCGTCGACGAGGTCGACGTCCGCGCGCCGCGCGCGGGCGAAGTACGAATTCGCACCCGAGCACTGGGTCTCAACCGTGCCGACGTGATGTTCCGGACTGGAAACCACTTCTCCCAGCCCACGTTCCCGCAGGCGTTCGGACTCGAGGCTGCTGGCGTCGTGGAGGCTCTGGGACCCGGTGTCACCGGTCTGACCGTGGGCGATGCGGTCAGCGTCGTACCCGCCACGCCCCTGACCGAATACCCCCTGTTCGGTGATCTCGTCCTGGCACCCGCGCGCGCCGTCGTGCAACATCCCGCCACCTTGTCCTTCGAGGTTGCCGCGTCGTTGTGGATGGCCTACACCACCGCCTACGGAGGCCTCGTCGACGTCGCCGGGCTCGCCGCCGGCGACACCGTCGCCATCTCGGCCGCCTCGAGCAGCGTCGGTCTGGCCGCCATTGAGATCGCCAACGCGGTAGGGGCAACACCGATCGCGATCACCCGCACCCACGCCAAGCGGCAACAACTCCTCGACGCCGGAGCGCACGCCGTCCTCGCCACCGATACAGGCGATGTCACCGACTCCTTGAACGACGTCACCAATGGCGCGGGCGCGCAGGTGATCTTCGACCCCGTCGCCGGTCCCCCGCTGGCCGGCCTCATGAACGCCGCCGCCACGGGGGCGATCGTCGTCGTCTACGGCGCTCTCGACGCCGAGCCGACACCCCTGCCCATCCTGCCGCTCCTGCAGCGCCGTCTGCGCATCCGCGGATACGACATGGCCGAAGTGACCACCGACGACACCCGTCTGGACGAGGCCGTCACCTTCATCCGCGCCGGCCTCGAAAGCCGCGCCTTGAACCCCACCATCGACGCCGTCTACGACTTGGCAGACATCGCCGACGCCTACCGCCATCTGGAATCCGGTGGTCAGTTCGGCAAGGTCGTCATCCGCATGCCGTCCTAGGCATCCGTCGATTCACCAGCGGGACGGCGAGCGCACACCCCGACTCACCGCGGCGCCTCGAACCCGCCTCACGCGTCCGGGATTTCGCATCCGTAGTCACGGCGGTTGATCTGCTCCGGTGTCGGGCCCGCCCGCACGCCGGTGTCGAGTGCATCGATGGCGGCAAGTTCGGCATCGGTAAGCTCGAAACCGAACACGTCGAAGTTCTCCGCAATCCGAGACGGTGTCACCGATTTCGGGATTGCCTGCCGACCCTGCTGCAGGTGCCACCGCAGCATCACCTGTGCGGGGGACTTTCCGTGATCCGCGGCGATGCCGCCGATGACGGGGTCCTCCAAAGTCGAGCCGTGAGGACCACCGTCCTTGTAGAAGGTGATCCCGCCGATTGGCGCCCGTTGTCGGCGAAGTCTTGCTTGAGTTCGTCAGATCACCCCTGGAGTTACTGGCCACCAGCGTCCCGGCCAAGGGTTGATCGGTCAGCGTCTCGGGGGTCGCGGTGGTCTCGGTGTCGCCGTGGGTCATGCGGGATCGCCTCGCTGGGCGGCTCGGTCGGTGATCCTTTCGGGTGGTGGTTCCGGGGGTTTCACTGGTGGGAGAACAGGATCTTGCAGGTGTCCTGGTCGACGAGAACATCGCGCATGGCACTCTCGGCGTCGGCCCACGGCTGAATGGCCGTCACCAGGTCGTCGGTGCGCACGTGCCCTGCGGCGATCGCGGCCAGCCCGGTGGACATCGCTGCGCGCGAGGCGAATCCGCCCAGGATCGATAGTTCCTTGGCGACGATGTCGGTGGTGTCGATGGGTGTCGGGCCCAGCGCGCCCAGGCCGGAGAGCACGATGCGAGAGCCCGGCGCGGCCTGGGCGACGGCCGCCTTGGATCCGGTGGCTTCGATGATGAGGTCGACGCCGCCGGCGTCGGAGACGGCGGCGCGGATGGCGTCGGGTAGGTCCTAGGTCATCGGACGATGACGACGTCGGCACCGACGCGCAGCGCGGACTGGCGGCGGTGTGCCTGTGGCTCGGAGGCGATGACGAGCCCGGCCCCGGCTGCTCTGGCCATGCAGATCGTCAGCAGGCCGATGGGACCTCCGCCGAGCACCAGTACGTTTTGACCGGGCTGCAGCCGACCGCGGTGTCCGATGAAGTTGACTGCGCACGCCAACGGCACTGCGCACGCCAACGGTTCGGCCAGGGCCGCGTCGTAGGCGCTGACCCCGTCGGGAAGCTTGGTGGTCCGGCTGGCCGGCACACGAACGTAGTCGGCCCAGCACCCGTCTTCGAGGATCCCTAGATGAGACCAATGGGCGCACAGTTGGAATCGCTCTGCGCGGCATTGTCGGCAGCGCCCGCACGGCAACATCGGTTCCACCGCCACCGCATCCCCGATGCGCACGCGCGTCCGCGGGCCCCCGCGCTCGACCGCCCCGACCTCGACGACCCTGCCGACGAACTCGTGACCCATCACCACGGGCAAGGCGTCCTGACGAGTCAGGGTGCATTCGTTGAACATGTGCACGTCGGTACCGCACAGACCGATGAATGGCGCCAGGCCCTCGAGATCAACTTCCTCTCCGCAGTACGGCTGACCCGGCTGGCACTGCCGACCATGATCGAACGCGGCTCGGGATCGATCGTGACCGTGGCCAGCGAATGCGGACGCCAACCCGACGTATTCTTCATCGACTACTCCGTCACCAAGGCGGCCCTGATCAACCCCACCAAGTCTTGGGCGAACGAGTTCGGATCAACGGAATCCGGAGCAACATCGTCTCCCCCGGCCCGGCCCGACCCGCACCGCGCTTCTCTACGATCACGCCAGGCTGCTATGACTGTGTGACAACGCTTTACGAACATCCACACCGAGGTCCACGGTGCGCAGCAGTGCGGTCAGGGCGTTGATCGCCCGGGTCCGCCCGGCGACCATCTCCTCGCGGGCCACCGTCAGAACCCGCAGCACCACCCGTTGGCGGCCATCAGCCCGGGGCCGCCGCAGCCGGGTGATATCGAAGGCCAGCACCGAGCGTGCGATGCGGACCGTGGCGGGACGGCCCGCAGCTTGTGGTGCCCAGCGGGCTCAGGACCCACGGAAAGGCCGGCGTTAGAGGTCGTGCTCCGGCACCACTCGACGACAGAGCTGCGCGCCAATCAGTCGCGTTGGCGCGAGCGGAGCGTCTTGCCCGCCATCGGGAGTACCTCAGAGAGGTCCTCACTGCAGACAGCGGCGCTCTCTTGTCCCAAGGTGCAGCGCGTGTCACTCTCGCAACATTGACGGACGCGATCCGACAGGCCCCACAGCCGGACGACGGCGCGCGACGAAGGACGGGCTGTCCTGCACGGTGTTTTGGACTGGCCAAACCGCAGGCGTCCTGCGCGCCCCGTCTTGGCGTGTTTGGCTACCGGGTCGAAAGGTCGTCGTCCATTCGCCCGCAGCACAACCGGAGGCTCCGGCTGGCATCGCATCTGACCATGGCGGTACTGCCGCGTTCAGGTGAAGCCAACAAGCAGGGATCCACCAGGTGCTCAACAAGATTCGTGGACTCTGGCGCGCCCCCAACGGTGAGCAAACCCGCACCGCCACCCAGGCTGCTGAGGCCGCACCCCTGGCCTGGCTGACCCAGCACCCGGGTGTGGTCGTGCACAGCCACAAGGGCTGGGCGCCCGAACAATGGCGCGGGGACGTCGACGGGCACAGTTTCTACTTCCGTGAACGCCACGACCATTGGCACATCGAAATCGACCTACGCCCAACCGGCCAATTCCTGAATGTGGGCGACGGCCGCCATGACGAGGGCGCCAACCGTCACCGGCAACGAAAGTTCCAGCAAGGCAACGTCATCGCCACCAGCACCGTCTACGCCGAGGACTACGGAACCACCTTCGTCCAGCGCGCACAGTTCATCGTCACCACGATCCGCGATCACCTCAGGAGGAAGTCGTGCACGCACCACCCCCAGGAGCTTGGAGTGATCAGCGAAGCCTTGGGCGTGGCCGTACGTTGGTGTCCAGCGTGCCGCGGCAGAGTGCAGGATGTTTCGGTGGAGCGGAGCGACCCATAGTCGCTATCGCAACCTTCAGGGGATCGAGCGCCATCCTCATACGCCCCGTGCCTGAAAGGCCAAAACCCGTTGGCAGCTGGCACTACCAACGGGTACGTCCCCGAAGTGGACTATGTCTTGGCGACCCGCTCAGCTTAACACCGCGCTGCCGTAGACACGGGTTTGCGACCCACGAAGCAAGTGCGTTCGTCGAACATGCCGCCCAGTCACGGCACCGGCAAATGGGCCTTTCTACCATTGCACTACTAGTAGTACTATTGCCATGTGCACTACGTCGCAGGCGCCGCTCATGCTGTCCGAAACAGGGGATCGCCGTTCGCGATAGTCGTCAATTGCGTGCAGCCACGTCCGGGGCGGCGGTAGGAGCCCTTGTCCATTCAGCTAGTGGTCGGGCGGCGTCCTCGCCCGACGGTTTCCGCCAATCTCAGCCGAATTTCACCTGCCACAATGGATTGGCATTGCAGTGCTTTCTCCTACTGGCGGTTCGAGGCGTACCCGCCCATAGCAACATCACCAGAGTTTCGCCGTGGCCATATCACCACTCCATGCGTTGCCGACGCGTACTCTCATCGCTGAGAGCGAATCGCTAGACAGCTTCTTGGAACGCCTCGCCGCGGCGAACGATCTCCCACCCTCCGAGTTACTGCGGCTAATCACCGTCTCGGATGGTTTACTCAAGCCGACGCTCAGCTTCTTGATGTTCAAGCCGGACCCGGCGGTGGTCAACAGGATCGCGTGGCTGAGTGGGGTCGAAACCAGCGCGATACGGAAGGCTACTCTGCTGAGGTTCGGTGACGGCCTGCCCTACCATTTGGGCGGGCTTGATCCTTTGCGCCGACACAGTTTTCGGCTCGTGGTGACACAAGGCTGGTTTCCACTATTCGGATCACAGGTATGCCCTCAATGCGTCGCCGAGTGCGGGTATTGGCGCATCGACTGGCGGCTGCCGCTCGTGGCGGTGTGTGTCCGCCATCGCGTGTATCTCAGCACCCGATGTGCTGGCTGCAACGCGCGATTTCGTACCCATCGCCGCGCAGTGTTACGGCCACTGCTCGATGTGGCGCATCCTTGCGGGAATCCGGTGGGTCTGCGCGACACGTGCCGCCACTCCGTCCTGGCCCACACGTCCGAGACCGCGCCACCAGCTGCCGTCGAAGCTGCCGAATCCATCGACAAGGCCATCCACCGCGAGGCACTGAACCTGGCCGGCGAACGTTCCGACCCGCGCCAGTACCTTTCCGAAATTCGGCACGTCGCAACGTTGTTACTTCACCTGCTTTCTCGGCCGGGCGGAGCCGCTTACCGAGGGTGGGCCGGCGAGTTAGCCGTGGAAGCGGCGGTGCGAACGACATCGCTTCGTGGACCGCGCTGGGGTATTAGTGCTCCCCGCAGTGCCCGTGTCCGGGGGAACGTGTTGGCCGCAGCGCATGAGATCTTGAGCCAAAGCAGTATCCACGGTGCAGGATCACGCCTGGCGCCGTGGCTCGAGCTCATTGCCGATGAGTCCAACGGTCCCAGTTCGTGGATGGTCAATCGGACCACGCGTACTCCGTTCATGGAACAGCTGATCGAGGCGGCGGTTGGAGATCGACACCATGTCGGGCGACGGCTGGACAAGGTCGCCAACGGTGATGTGCTGCGACCCGCAGCAATCCCTCAGTTGATCGACACTGACATCTACTGCAGGTTTTTCACCGGCATGTTGGGCAGCCATGAGATGACGGGTCGGCTGTACGTGTCACTTTGCATTCTGAGAATAGTTGCGTCCGTTAACAATTGGTGCGAAGCCGCCGGGCGCCTAAGCCTCGAAGCTGACATCGGTCGACGAACCGCCCGCGCAGCAAGCGCTCGGCTCACGGTGTCCCCCGCGGCTTTTGCCGAAGCGGTCGAGCAGGCGAAGCGGGCGCTTCCACCCGCACGCGACTTCCGTAGACGAGAGCTTCGTGTCCGAGCGCTGGCGCAGAACCCTTCGCAGTGGTTCGACTCGTGGCGAACGTCAACGTCGCCAGCGCGGCGGCGAAGTTCCCTAGGCTTCGCCATCACGTGGCTGTGGTGCGAGGCGGCTCAGGGTTTCCTCGATTCGAGCCCCGCGTGGGCGACGCTACCCACCAGTCAGGCCAAAGCTCGCTATCGGGCCTTCCGGAATTCGATGCCGCAGTCAGCACAGCGCGATCTGCGCGCGCTCGTGCTCACCCGCTCTGAGGATTGACGTCGTCATGCTGGCCGTGGTCGGGAGTTGGAACTACGCCGATGGTGCCGACCTTCTTCGGCGCGTTCGCTGAGCTCCACGCCGTCGAGGTGCTTCAAAAGGATCTCGTGCGCGTTGTCGCTGGTCGCGGCGAGGGTCGCTCCGGCGATGAGCTCGGTGAGGTCGCCGAGATACCCCTGAGTGCGAAACCATAGGTCGCTAGGGAGTTTGGTGAAGAGCATGCCGGGCTTTCCGGCGGGAAGGTGGGGCAGCACCTGGTTCTCCAGCTGGCGGACGATGCCTTGCCAAGCGCGCATGTCTCCAATGTCGTTCAATTCGTAACGAGGGAAGGTTTGCATTTTGAGTCGGCCCGCGATCTGCGGATCCGTCACCAGGTCGCTTCCGGCGAGGTTGGCTCCAATGAGGATCAGCGTGATACCGATCTCCCCAAGTTCAGTATTGATGTGCTTGATGTGGTCGAGCACATCGCGGCCGCCTTTCCAGTTGGTCTTCAGCAGGTGGGCGTCGTCCACGATGAGGATTCGAGTCTGATGCCGCTCCGTCGCGCGCACGGCACGTTTGGACAGATGCCGCATGAGACCCTCGCCGGGCAAACCAAAGAACTCAAGGATTTCGACGTCGAAGTCCTTGATCTTGGTGCTCGCATCTAGATTGATCCAGACGACCGGGCACATGTCGGCTTCGCAGTCCAGGCTGGGGTAGACGACTGGTCGTCCCCTGCCGTCGTGATCTGCAGTTCGGGTCCACTCGAGGTATCGGTCGCGCCCCCACCGCATCATTAGCGTGCTCTTGCCGACCGCGTTCGGTCCGGTGAGGACGACCACGTCTTTGGACCCCGGCGGTGACTCAGAGTTCGACCGCACTACTTTCGTCATGGCATTGCCGATCGCGGTCAGTTCACTGGTCTGCACGTATAGGTGCTCCAGCCAATGCCGCAACTGGTCGACGTGGGCGTCCCGCTGTTGGTTGGAAAAATGCTTCCACTGACTCTGCGTCAACGCACTGGGCTCTCGCGGGGCTTCCGCTGTGCTGTAATCGTGCCACGTTCTCGCGTCCACGGTTCATTCGTCCCCGTCGAGCAAATTGGGCCACGGCCCATGAAGTGGGATTGCTTGCGTGGGAGATGGCGCAGCTTGGCTCGGGGCGGCGGCGTCTTGGGCATCCCGCGCTTCGCCGTGGTCGATGCGGGATTGCTCCACTCTTCGAGCTGCGGCGCCTAATTTGGTCTGCCACTGCTTGTTCGACGGCGTGGCTGTCAGTTCGGTCAGCTCGTTGAGAATCTGGCGTGTCGCTGAGCCCCGCTTCAGCGCCGTGTTTCCGCCGCGACTTCGGATCTGCCGATGGGCTGCATCGACGATCATTTGCGTCATCGGTGCTTTGGTGCGGTAGGCACCGCGCCACTCGATCGGTTCCACGCGGTTGGACTGCGGATCCCGGAACCAGATGCGGGTCAAGTCGTGCGGATCGACGAAGAACGGCGCGGCGCGGTCCTGAGGTCGAAAGTGGCCCAGTGGGATGCGGCGGTAGTCGTCGAGGACCGCGGAATCGTAGGTCATGTTGGAGAATTCGACGCCAGCGTGATTGACGGTGCCCCACTTAAGGGGAAGGAATTGGTAGATGAGGTCGGGGCGTTGCGGAACGTCGATCCGCCCGGTTGCCTCCACCATTGCGTCCCACACCTCCAACGGAGACAGTCGCGCAGTCTGGTCTTCTGGCCGCACCGCATCGTCCCCGGGCAGGATGAAACCGCTATGCCACTCACGGTGGTAGTCCAGGGCGATGAACTGTCGCAGGTGCTTCTGCAACTCACGGGCGGTAAGCAACGGCTCCCCGCTGACGAGGCTTCCACGTTCGGAGACGTTTCGACCCTTGTACCCGGGGATCTGCTGCAAACCCCGCTGGATCGTCTCATGCCATCGTTCGACGTGCGGGTTGTCGGTTGGCTTTTTGCCGCGACTCAGCAGCAGATCAATCTTCAGGTCGCGCAACAGCGCGAAGAAGAAGTCTGAGACGAAGATGGATCCGTGGTCGCAATGGATCGCATCCGGTGTTATTGAAGGGATCAAATGCTCACCTTGCAACGTGGACAGATTTGGCGCGAGATGCCGCCGGCCCGCATGCACGTGGACCTGAGTAAAGTCGAGTTGATCTGGCAGGCCAACCCACCGCCAGTCGCTGACCTTGGTTCCCTCGACGAGCAACGAGAACGGCCGGCATACGTCGTACACCAAGAGTCCGGCCTCTAGGCCGTTGGCGCTGCGCGGAACTACCCGCAAGGCAAGCACCACTCGGGTGGCCACGTCAATCGCGGTGAGGATCTCCACACTGCAGGGTTGCCCGCTGAGTGGGTCGAACACCAAGTTGTCGGCGCGGGTCGCATCGATGGCCACAATTTGCCCAGGTCGAATCGCGGGATAATGGCGCGTTCCCGACATCTTCTGCAGAGCTCGGCTGCGTTGCGAGCGCGTGGTCGCACCTTTTTGCGCTTTAAGGGTCGACAGATAGGTCTGTGTGATTCGCTTCGGCGTATCCAGATCCCGGACACCGCTCTTACGCAGCCGGACTCGAATGCGACGATCGAGCTCGAGCAAGGACACCGTGGATCGGTCTCCGTCCAAGGTGTCGAGAACCTCTAGCGCTACTTCGCGATAGCGGGCATCAATCAGTTCCCATGACATGCTCTGGCGTAGGCTCCGGCCGTCAATGAGGGGTCTCAGGCCACCGTTCTTCCATGCACGCACCCAATTGCGTAGCGTGGTCGGATTGTATGCCGCAGAGATGATTTCACCGTCACGCACCCGTCTCTGTGCCTTGCGATCGTCTTGACCTTCGTAGCCGAGGAGTACCGCCATTGCGAAGCACCGCCGCGATTCAGACATCCCGAAGAACGGACCGAAGGGGGGCCGCGGCTCACCGGGTCGCGCCAACTCGGGATGCCCGTCGCGGTAGCCAGTCATGATCTCTTGAACGATCTCCAAGCGATTCAATGCGATCTCGCGGGCGTGATCGTCGAGCCCATCCCACAGTGGACGAAGCGGCTCGGTCAATGCGGCGACCTGCCCGTCTTTGATTGCACGTGCGGTCGACAAGACTTCCCAACCAATGAGAATTGTCTCGCCGACGGGATCACGAAGCTTCACCCCCGTCGACGACACGGCCACGACGACTGCGGTGCCGCGCTCGGTTAGCAACCGTGCCCCTTCGATTAGTTCCGTTCGCCCGTCAGCCACGGCACGGTTCCACTCTCACGGCCACGGCGGTATCGGGCGTCCAGTGCGCACCCTCGTCGACGACCAGTTGGCCGCTCCACAACATGTGCCACATGGCGGAGGTCACTTCACCGCTGCCGTCATCGAGGGCCATGATGGTTCCCAACGTGGCACCACTACATGTCGCGGCTGCGTCGATCCGCCTTTCGACCTTCCCGGCCCACGGTGGCCTTCGTCGAAACCCGTACAGCCACAGCATGTTCAGTCGCTCTGTCTCATTTATACCGGTAAAGATTTCGTATCGCCATCCCACCGCTTCACTAGCCAGGCGCGTCAAGTCAGCCTTCGTCAGAAAGGTGTCGTCTTGTTCTTGAAGCGGTCGGACGTCCCACACGACGACGGTGCCAGACGCGTGCGCCGACAAGAGGTCGGGCGTATGACATACGCGTTTCGACCCTCTCGTGAACAATTCGAACGGTTGAGCCACGATGCGCGTGACTGTGGGGTCGCGGTCGACCCTCCGCACCAGATCATGCTCGAGGCCTGATTCCAGCGACACGAAGTCGCCGTTCGTCATCGAGTAGACCGTGGCGGGAATGTGTCGATTGCGTTCGGACGACCTAGGCCGTCGCACGGGTCGCAGCTGGTCTAGTGGCGGCGCTCCGTGATCCTGCCACAGCCATTCCGACGCCGCCTCGCAACCCACTCTGAACTTCCACCGCAACGGCAGTTCGGCGTCCCTTGCGGCAGCGACCTCGTTGGAGGGTCGGCTTGGTTTGCGCGATCCCAACTGATTCATCTCCTGGCGGCTGGAGAAGGTCTTGTCGTCGTCCACACCTTAGCGAGCATGGCGGGATTTATTGCCGATTCCACGAGATCCATGACTCGTAACTGATTGTGCTGCAATATTTCCCGCCATCGGTAAACTTACCTCAGGCGGGGATTCTTGGGCTTAGAGCTGGCCGCGACCGACTCCCCCCGCGGTCTCGATGGAAGCAGATCCAAGGATTGCGCCCGTCACTTGTTAGCTGGATGCCAGTCGTCTCGGATGACAATCGCGTATTCGTCGGCAAGTCGGCGCAATGGCTTTCGGTTGACACCGTGGAGGCGTGCGATGGCATCAAGGCTTCTATGTTCGTCGTCGTAAAGCTTCAAGAAATCAGCCACCGGCAGTTCGCGACGAAGTCGGTCGAGTTGCCAGTCGGATACGGTGCTCGCTGGGGATACGGTGCTGATGACTAATTCAGCGAAAGCGGCGGCGAATCGCGTCCAACGCATGGGCATTCCACGGCGCCCCGGTTCCAACAGTGGGTCAGCCATATTGTTCTTCACAAACCTGATCTGTCTCTGCATAGCAGTTCTGTGCAATCCCAGAGCGGCCGCCGCTTCGCCGATGCTCGAATATTCCACGGCTTGGGCGAAGTGAAGCAGCCAGCGGCGATGGGTTGCCGTATCAGCCAGCCGCGCCAATGATTGACCCGCTGCCAACTCGCTCAATCCTCCGACCTCAGACTCCGGTCGCTCCGGCCAGCCCGGGCGACATTTATCAATCCAATCCCGTACTGCCATGCGAGTGAGGCCAGCCTCCACTGCGATATCCGCCGCAGTGCGACGATTGATGGCGTATTCGATATATAGCCACTCGTTGAATTGCTCGGGGCGGCTCGCTGAAAGACTCTGCCGCTCAGACGCATCGTTGGATACCGTCACCCCAGAGCCGTAGGACGCGCACATCTTCTCGACTCGATACCCGGATGCGGCCGCTAGACCCGCACCTGTTCCGCCAGCCTCCGGCACGTCACGCTCCAGTAGGTAACGCACGATGTCTCCCGTGACGCCGAGGCGACGTGCTATTGGTTCGATGCGGCCGGTCCGGTCTTTGAGGCGCGCTTCGGTTAGATGGTCGGGGTCCAGGTTGCCGGGGTCACTGCCCGCCAGATCCAGTTCGTCGAGGAGGGTCAGCGGAGGATGCCAGGTCACCGGTTCGTAGATGCCCTGTTGATCCAGGAACTTCGTGGCCACCTCATTCAGTCGCGCAGCGAGCCGCGGTGTGATCGCAGCTGGAAAGTTGCGGACAGGGCCACAAACCGCCGGTTGGATTGCCTCCCGAGCGAAGGGAGCGAGATTTGGTGAAAGGGTGCTGACCTTCTCAAACAGGTAAAGGCGGGCAACTTCAGCACGCACACCCGTCCCAGCGAAACTATCGGTCTCCGAGCAGATCTGGTTCCATGTCTCAACTGGCAGGAGGCTGCTGTAATCCAGAGTTCGGCGCCGTGCGTAGTCGACCGGAATCTCGTTCTCCGACAGATAGGCGTTAAGCCGCGTCAAGGCCATGCAGGTCGCGGTCCAATGACGGCGCCTCGATAGCTTGCCAGCTTGAGACGACACGTCGGCGGACGTGATCAGGCCGCCCAGGGCATCCACAGCCTCCCGGATTGGCATCCGCGAGTTCACCAATAGCGTCATACACGCCATCGCCGGCGCTAGCGCTGGGCTCCTCAAGTCGGGCGGCGCGAGTCTTACAAACCACCCTGGCCACATCGATGACGAGGTGCGGCGAGCCAGGGCGGTCAGTTGGGAGTATCCGCCGGCAGGGACACCTGGCAGAGCCAGCACCGTCTGGTGGCGGAGTTGGCCAATCGCGCTGAATGTCTCAGTAGATGCCTTGATGACGGCCGCAGAAGCCACCGGACTGTTCGTTGCGCTGAATCCGCTCACCGACGACACTCTGCGGCTCGTGGGCGGAGGGATCAGCAGTCTCGCGGCGATCTCGGACGCGTCCTCGAGCGACGGGGCCTGCAACACCGACAATGCTGCGGTAAACGCAGTGGCCGACTCTACTGCCGTTGTCGGCGGTGCAAGGCACACCTTGTTATTCTGGTAAATCGTTGGCTGCGATGGAAATTGTTCCAGCGGGATAGTGTCCGCGGCACGGTCCCGTGCCGCAATCTGCTTCCACCCATCGCGATTGGCGCGCATGACGATCTCAGTAGTAAGCGCCTTTATATCGTGCAAGACGGTTCGCGCGCTGCAGCTGCGATCGCCGTACACCCCGAAATTCGCACGGTCACTCTCGATGAGTCGATAGATCACCCGTTGGGCCTCGAGCGCCGCGTCAGAACTCGGCAGCGCCATCACTGGCGCTCGGACGAGGTTCGCACTGCACTGCTTGCCATCCTTGAGACCGTTGCACCGCCCGAGGAGCGGTTTCCACGAGTATCGCGCCGAGATCCTCGGGGGGAGCAGACACCTGGGACAACTGTCTGCCAGTAGACAGTTGTGTTCGACGCACGCGAAACTCCAACCCAATCGCCAGCACAGCTGCCAACGCCCCCCGCTGTCACCCAGGCAATGCGGGCAGTAACGCGACCCCACGCGATGGCTGAAGGGAAACGATGGCTTCAAAACTGCTCTTCGATAATCGATTTCGACAGCCGTGCCGTCGTAGTGCTGAAGAGTCATGGCCGTAATCGTGGGTTCCCGGATACCCGTGGCGGCCGAGATCTTCTGCCGCTGATCCCTAGTCAGACAGAAAAGCCACTGGGGCCGGAATGTGCTAGAAAGCCCGAAGACACGCGTCATTTGGCCGAGGGTCATCTCAAACCTGGACGCCATCGCTTCGATCCATGAATCGATCGCTTCACCGGCGCACGGCGCGACTCGAATCGGTAACAGCTCGGCCATCGCTTGCGCGCCTCAGTCGGCGCCCTCAAGCAGGGTGCTGGCCGGCACCCCCAGGGCTTCAGCGAGGTCGAACAGCCGCTCATAGAGCAATCCCCGTCGTCCGTGCTCGACGGCGATCAAAACGTTCCGGGTCACACCGGACCCCAGCGCCAACGCCTCTTGACTGAGACCCCGCTCAATCCTCAGCTCGCGAATGGTCCTGCCAACGGATTGACGTCGGCGAGCCCACTCGCCCACGCGCTGAGGATCGTTTTGGCTTGGTCGAGTCGGCACTCCCTCAGTAGCAGCCGCGCCTCTTCGAATGTCTGCCCTACTAGTAGGTCTTTTGCTGCAGCATCGAACGCGCGGTGGTCGACGCTCGACCCTCGGAATTCGAGGGGTGTGGTGCGTGCGCGATCCACTCGTTAGTGAGCACTTCGAGGGCACACTGCTCCCGATTTATTTTGCCACCATGTGATATTGGCGCCGGCCTTTTTATCGCTATTTGCTGGCACATACTTCGTGCACCTATATCTCTTAATTGACGCTCAGTTCTGGCCTAGGTCCAATCGATTGAGGCCCCGGCGAGCGCTCGGCACAACAATGGGATCTGGCCATTCCGGCAAATTCTCTGTCACAACGGGGCACAGAGATTTTCTCGCACCGCAGCGCGCCGCACCGCGTTGCGTCGACTTCAACGTGAGAAGCTCTGGAGCGGATTACTAGGTCTGTGACGTGCTCCGTCTATGTGCGGAACACCGACGGAGCCTGTGCGACAAACCGCGCATATGCCGAGGCGGTGTGGTTTGACTATCCTCAGATGCCCTAGTAGTAATACACAGGCAGCTAACCGAACATAAAGAATAGATGCACGCAGCGCGAAGGAAGATTCTGACGAAAGAGAGGGAAGGCGAGCATCGGTAGTAAGGCTGCACTAGCACGCCATAATGCGATCTCACCGTGTCTCGTACACAAACAAACGGTTTCGCGACCGCTCTCCGTCTGTCCGCACCCTCGACGGCGTAGCGACCTAGGTAAGACCACCGCACCCGCATAGTCCGCTGTTGAGCGGCGTATCCACTGAGAGGAACCGTGACTAAGCGAAGCATTGCGCCAGGTTCGCACCCACCATCCGAAAGGGACCCCGCTCAACCGGCCGAAGACCTCGACATCCCCGAAGACGCGGGGCCGTATCGGGATGCACTGGCGTCGATTCTGCGAAAGATCCCCGCTGGTTGGAGCAAGTGCATCGCGTGCGATGCAGGTTGGTACTGGTTGATTGCGCAACTTCATACAGATCTGCTCGTGCTGGACCCTGCTTACGCCGTCCTTCAGGTCAAGCAAAAATTTGGAGCCTTGCGATACTACGCATGCGCAACAGCGAGTGATCCGGCAGTGGAGCAACAGTTTTCAGCCCTGCTCGAGAACGCTGAGCGTCTGTCGATGACGGTATGCGAGT
Organism: Mycobacterium sp. AT1; assembly: GCF_002043095.1. Lineage (GTDB taxonomy): Bacteria > Actinomycetota > Actinomycetes > Mycobacteriales > Mycobacteriaceae > Mycobacterium. Next base: position 23,661 of record NZ_MVOC01000011.1, read on the forward strand.
TGTGCGGAGCACCCGGACACCTGTCGGTGTCTTGCAGCGGCCCGCAACCCCGGTACAAAACGGTCTGTTCGACCTGTTCGCAAAACATCGCACAATCGACCAACATCCGTTTTAGTGCCGTACCGCCACAGGTGCGCCCCTGATGTGGCTTCTCACGAATCATGTCCACTCATCTCTACTTGTCCGCAGGCAAACCACCCCCGCGCGGTTTCCGCGGAAAGCTAACGGTCAGCGGCCGAATCGAGGCGTGAATCCCACTCGCCGACAGAGTGAGCGACGGTTATCCACGGGATCGCTGGGTGGCGTCGTTGAATCGGTACGTCGACGACGCGTTACAGCAGGTCTGGCGGCGGCACGGGCGCGTATCCGAGCGGTTCAGCGCAGGCGTGACACAGCGTCTTCGCCCAGTACCGGGTTCGCTGCAGCACTCCGGGTTCGCCGCAGCGTTCGCAGGTCATCGCGGAGGTCCGCTGGGCGTCGTCGGTGATCGCGTCCATCGCGTCGAGCAGTTCGGGGCTGGCGTCGCCACTGCCGGGCCAGTAGTAATAGCGCAACGTGCCGAACTTCTCCTTGATCTGGTGCACCCGGTAGGTGGGATCAAGCGCTGCCAGTCGAGCGTCGGTGGCGATGACCAGCGGGTACCAACCGGCGTCGAGGCTGACCCAACGCCCCCAATTGTCGGGGATGCGGCGCAGGATCGACTCGATCGCCGCGGCATGCTCGCCGGCATCGGCTGGTATGTGCAGGGCGTTGCGGTGCTTGTCGCGGTCGTAATCCATGGACAGGAGGCGGGCAAACGCGCCGTCGACGTCGTCGGGTGTGGCGGTACCGTTACGTAGGGCATCACCCATCGCGGCGAAGTCCGATTCGGTTGCCCTGTAGAGGATTTTCTCAGCCTCGGTCAACTCGGGAATGTCCTCGTCACCGTCGCTCATCACAGGTACATGCCGTTCGGGATGGTGGCGCGGTAGCGACCGCTGCTCACCTCGGCGAGCAGCACCGCGGTGGCGAGCTGCCCGGTGTCGTCGGCGGACAGGACTGCCCGGCGGACGATTTCGTGCAGGTCGCTGCCGCTGGTCTGCTCCGGCACGGCGGCGGCCACGGCGTGGGTGTCCACCGTGTCTGCGCCGGGCAGTTCGGCGATCAGGGCGGTCAGGATGCGGGCGGCGTTGGTGCGGGTGGGGCAGCCGACCCCGACGATGGCGTCGAAGCGTCCGGTGCGGATCGCGGCCTCGTCGAGGGTGGCGGCGTCGTTGGTCGACGCCAGGGTGAGGATGCGGGCCTCGGCGGCGATGCCCATGGCCGCCAACAACTCCGAGAGTCCGCCACCGTATCCGCCGCGGCGGCTCCGGCACCACAAATCGACGTCCTCCAGGACGAGCAGGACGGGCCCGCCCAGCCGTTGAGCTTCCTGCACCACCGCGGTCAGCAGGTGCTCACCGGCTTTGGCTTCGACGTAGATGACGGTGAACGCGCCGACCACTTCCGCGGCGGTCACCGCCGACACCGCGGACTTCCCGGTGCCCGGTGGCCCGCAGAGCAGCACCCCACGCCGGGCGCCCAGGCCGTGGGTGTTGAGCAGGTCGTGGCGGTCGCGCACTGCGGTCAGGCCCAGGTCGATCTCCCGCCAGACTTCGTCGTCGAGGATGACCGTGTCGCGGGTGAGCGTGGCGGGAAGGTCGATCACCGACAGGTGCAGGCCGCCGGCGTTGGTGGCGCGCAGTGCCCGACCGCGATACGGGTTGAGGTCGTTGGCGCGCTCGACCAGCCGGTCCAGCGCCAGGCGGGCGCCGTCGTGATGGTCGGGGGTGACGTAGGCGCACAGTTGCGGGGATCCCATCGCGGCCCGGCGGGCGTCGATGGCGATCACGCACCCGGTGTCGGCGAGTACCGTTCCCGCCGGGAAGTGCACCCGCAGGCATTGGGGGTGGCGGTAGGTCCGTCCGCCGATCTCGGTTTGGGTCCACGCCGGGGGAAGCGCGCATTCACCCGGCCCCACCTCGATGACGTTGGTATGAGCCGTGATCCACTCGGCCAAGGCGAGCGCGGTGGTCAGCCGCGACACCGGATCCAGCTCGCGCTCCTCGTCGAGCAGTGCCCCGGCGTTGGGGACACCGAGGCTCCGAGCGGTGAACCGGTCGGCGGTCTCCGCCCTCGGCGGCCGTTGCGTCACCCCGACCAGCAGTTCACCCAGTGCACGCAACCCCACGCGCGTGTCGTCGGGAAGGGAGTCTAGGTAGGCCTCCACGTCGCCGATCGGTTGGCGGCGCGGCCCGCGACCACTTGGGAGGTCGGCGGGCGAGGCAGTCGGTTCGTTCTCAGTGAGAGCCATCGCTTCAATCGGGGTTGGCGGTATGGAGCAAAGCCGTTCAGAATCGCACCCCACCACCAAATCGGCAACCCCTTAACTACGTCCCGCGGCCTCCGCGGCACACCTTGACCGTCGAGGCAGCGCAACGGCCAGCGGAGCACTGAAACTCAGGCGACACGTGCGCCGGCAGATGCCACTCTGGTCATCGTGGACAACGACGCTGCGCCGCCTACTCCTGCCGAGTATCGGGAGCGCAGTGAACGCGCCCGTGTCCAGGCCCGGTCGCGTTACCGCGACCACCTCACGGAAGTGCTGAGCGTGCGGGGCGTTGAGGAGACAGCTGCGGTGGCCGACGTCGTCCTGGATGTGTTGACCGAGTGGCGCTATGTCGACAGCGGTGAACGCTGCGCCTGTTCCTGTCACCCGCATCTACCCGACAGCGACCGGCATGACTACGGCTTCGACTGCGTGTGCACCCACACCCGTGAACAACGGCGCGCGTCATTCCATCAGGCGCTCAATGATATTCGCGCATTGTGGCAGTCACCGAGCGGCGAGCAGACCCGGTACGCGAAGCAGCCAGCTGAGGCCGCACTCCAGGCCTGGCTGGCCCAGCATCCGGGTGTGGTCGTGCACAGCCACGGTGGCTGGGCGCCCGAACAATGGCGTGGCGTCGTCGACGGTCACAGTTTCTACTTCCGTGAACGCCACGACGACTGGGACATCGAGATCGACCTACGCCCCACCGGCCAATTCATCGACGCGGTCGACGGCTTCAACGACGACGGCACCACCCGTTACCGACAGCGCAAGTTCGAGCGAGGTGACGTCATCGCTACCGGCACCACCGACGCCGAGGACTACGGAACCACCCTCGTACAGCGGGCGCAATTCATCGTCACCATCGTCCGCGACCACCTCAAGAGAAAGGGATGCACACACCACCTCGACAACCGTAACGCGATCACCGCCGCCCTCGGAACAAGCATCGACTGGTGTCCAACGTGTGGAACTCGCTTGTCCGCGAATTGATTTGAGGGCAACGCATCGGAACGAGGGCAGCGCATCGGAACATTGCCTACCTGTTCATCGCGTAGGGTCTGCACCGATAAGCCCGGTGCTTCATGCACTCGCGTCGACAGTCAGAGCTCGAAACTAGTCCGTGGTTGCATCCACAAGCGGCTCCACCGCATCGAACAGTTTGAGCAGGTCTTGGGCGAACTCGTCCTCATGACCGCGCAGAAAGCGGGCCATCCCCTTGACCTGCATGACCGCGTCACGTGCACGTCGAATCTGCTCGGGTGTGGCCCCCACGCACGGCGTCTGCGGTTCGCCGTCGTGGCTGGACCGTATGTAGGCGTTCAAGCGCGCGCGCATCGTCTCGGCTTGGCGCTCGTAGTGCTCCAAACGGCTCGTCAGTTTGCGGCGGTCCGCCTCGGTGCGGCGTCGGCATTCTTCGCTATGGAAGTCCTTGCGCCGGCCGGGGCCCAGATCTCTGTCGAATGCTTGGTCGCAGCGCGGGTTGGCGCAGGTTGCCTGCAAAACGAGGGTCTCTGACTCACCGCGGCGTTCAGCGAGGCCGACTACGTCGCCGCAACAGACGCCGTGGGGCGCGCCGATGCGCAACCGCTGCGACGCACGGCTGGTCGAGGCAAGGACCGCGAAAGGGGGCCGAGCTAGCACCAGATTTGACGATCACTTCGAGCGCGGTGCTGAACACCTCATCGGAGATCGTGCAGAGTGGTTGGCGAGTACGGATCATCGCCGAGCCTCCGTCAGGAGGGTGATCGCATGGCGCAGCTTGTACTGAGTCAACAGGCCGCGTTCGTCGACCAGGATGCGTAATTCGCACAGATCAGCGAGTTGTTGCAGCAACACTGCTGGTACGCGTTCGGCCAGGTCGAGAATCCACCGGTTGCGCAACGCGATCGGATCGAGGCTGGCATGGCCTTTCTCTCGCAACTGTTCGCTGACCCGGTTGACGATGTTGCGCTCGGCGATCGTGGCGTGGGGGGCCATCAGTAGTCGGTCGCCGATGGTGGCCGCCGCTCCCAGCAGACGTCCGCGATAGCAGGGTCCAGCACCGGCACTTGCCGAACGCCGCCACCCAAGTTCGGTACTGCGACGACACAGATCGCTCTGCCGTCGACCACGACGCTGGTGATGGCAGTGCCGCGCAACGTGCGGAAGTCCGCCGGCCGGACCCCGGCCCCATAGCTGAGATCGAGCAACAGTTGAGTGCGCTCACCGAGTCGAGCGGGTAGTCGGGGAACGATCGTCTGGAGGCGGCGGATCTCTGAGTGGCTGGCTACCGGGTGACGGTGTCGCATCGGCGCATTCTTAGGCTGCGCGGGCGGGAACTGCTGTGGATGCAATCCACGGCCCGTCTGGTACAGGATGTACCGCCGCTGTTCGAAAGAGCGCTTGCTCTTGGTGGCGGTCGCCGCCAAGTGTTCGTCGACGTTAGCCTTCGTGAAAGCTCTGACCGGATCCACGACATCGCCAAATGCCGACCAGACCAGAAAACGCGCGACGTGACCAACCCTCTTACGGTCTTGCTCGGCGGTGGTGAACGGGACCTGGCAGCGCAGCGCTGCCGCCGCTTCGATCGCCGCGCGCGCCACCACGGGGTTGTCGGCCGTGACCGTCTGGCGCATCAATCGCTCCAACCGGTCACTCTCCGATGGCGGAAGCGCTGGTAGCTCCTTAACCGCCGCCCGAGCCACCGCAAAAACAGCCATCGCCGAAACGTCCGCCGCGGCGGCATCACCAGCGTTGTGATCGGCGGCCGCGGGTGCGGCGCTGGCGATCATCATCTTCTTGAATCGCGCCATCAGCGGACACCGCCTGCGATAGGGCGCGGGAGATTGACAAGCGTACGAAGGCACGTTGGAATAGACACAGTCCTCCTTGGAGGGTTTTGAAGAGTCGACACAACTCTTTGCTTTGCCTGAAGGCCGGGTTGCCACCCGGCCTTCAGTCTGTTCCGGCCCTCTTAGGCCGCAAATCTGATTTCACTCAGGCCCCATGGCCAGTTGATGACTCCTTGCCGACCTCCTTCGCATGCTGTACCGATATACGTTGCGATGCAACGATCTACGTCTCTGACGTGATCTGATCGCCATCATTGATATGGCTTCGACGACGCGGGTCCGCCTCACCAGAGAGCTCCACCAGAGCGAAATCTAGAAGACGCTCCCCCGATTGCGACAAGGTCAACCCTTCGGCCTTGGCGTAGGTGTAGACGCGTTCCGCCAACGGTGGCGACAATCGGAATTCGACACGAGTACCGTCGCGGCGTCCCATCACTGGTCGCGACATATGGCCACCCCTTTACAAGACCGGATCGGATGATCCCGGCATCTGCCGGTGAATATAGTCCAGCAGCTCAACGCAATTCGACTGGTTGATGCCCTCCCAGCGTGGGACACCAGCTCGCCCGCACGGAGCGCACTTACGTACCCGCACTTATCCGTGCTCCCCATCTCGTGTAGGCACTGTGAGGTCGGCATAGATTTAATAGCGTTGCCCTAACACGTTTTACGAGGCGCGATGTCCGGTGTCGGCGGTCCGTTAGCGAACCCCGACATCGCCCAATAGCACGTGGGGTGCTTCTCTACTGCTTCGCCTTCCGTCAAAGCCGCTTAGCCCGAGATACATTCGACGTGCCTGAATCGAGTGGGCGTGTCGCATCGAATATGTGTCGGGTGCTGCTCCAGATGTGCTTACGTTCGTCTCTGCCACCTCGGATTGCCCGTCCACCGTGCAGGCGAGCGTTTTCGCTCCCGAGCCCTGGGGCGGACATTCGCGGCAACTCCCCGATGCACGACCTCACGCCTCGTTCATGAGGTATCTATCGTGGGTGTCATGACGGGTCCGGCCGAGCATTCGGAGACTGACGACGACGACACAGTGTTCTGGCTATCTATTCCTGGCTTCCGCGAGTCGCTCGCCCAAGCCGACGCCGATTACGCCGCAGGCCGGACTTACAGCGAAGAAGAAGTTCGGGCTCGATTTGGGCTGCCGCCTCGTCACGCAAGATAGCGCGTCGAGTCAAACAGTAACCGCTTGAAACACAAGAGATTTCGTATGCGTTGCCGAGTTGAGCTTCGCGATCAAGGCCGCCTCGACATCAGCGCACCAGGACCTCGCCAGTGAGTGAAATGGCAACCGGGATCCGATGCAGCCGGCGCCGACACCTGGTTCAGGGGACGCCCACGCATCGGCGTGACTACGTGTCGCGCCAGCGCTTCGAATCGCCCGTGGCCAGCTCCTATCACTTAACCCGCGTATCCGAGAGCATCCGCGCAAGACGAGCACAGGGTTTTGACGAGATTGGCGCTGTGCCGCAGAACTCCGGGTCGACCGCAGCGTTCACAGGTAGTCGCGGAAGCGCTTTCGGCCTCGGCAAGGATGGAGTCGAAGGTGGCCTGCTGTTGGGTGGCTGACTCGTCGCCAGCCGGTGAGCAATAGTAACGCAGGGTGCCGTACTTCTCCTTGACCTGGTGTATGACGTAGTTGGGGTCGATCGCGGCGAGTCGCTCATCAACCGATACCACCAGCGCGTACCAGCCTGGGCCGTGGTCGATCCAGCGACCCCACCGTTCGGGAATCCGCCCCAAGATCGACGCAAGCGCCGCAGCGTAGGTTCCAGCGTCATCTGGGACGCCCCTGTGGTCGAGAGCGGCGGTGGCGTTCTGGAGCAAGGAAGGGTCGAACAATACGTCTTCATCATCCACTGGAGGCACCACTATCCCGTGCCGCCTTGACCGCGGGCGTCTTGACGTTGCACACGACGTACAGTTTGCCTCTTTTAGTGGCCTGATCGACATAGTGGCCGGCGCCACGCTCGCTGTGTACGGCGCCTACCCCGCCGAAGGCCGCAATAGTCGAGCACGCGCAGGTCATAGTGCGCCTCCAGGATCCACCAAACCCAGCCCCACGCCGGGTCTGAGCATTCGACACCACGGGGCACGCGTCGCTCAATGACGACCTCCCCACCGCTTGACAACTGTTCCCGTTACCAAAGATTCGAGGCTGATCGCGTCTGTCTCGAATCCCCCACCACCCGTTGTAGGTCGACTAGATGGTGCCTGTAGTGGCGTCGAGTTGATCGAGGTATTCCAGCAGCGCATTGCCATCGCGGTGCACCAGAACCTCATCGGCAGCTACATGCGCGTCCACCTCGCGCTCACGCTGCTGCCAACGCTCGGTCCAGAACCATCGTTGATCGGCTGGATTCGGCATCTTGTGATTGTCGCTCACACGCGCCCTAGCTCGCCGTCTGCCTCCCGGAACCGGTGAACACGTTGGTAAGCAACGCCATCCAACGCGCAGGCACCGACCCCACCGGCTTACAGCGCTGACAGCCTGCGCGCCGGCTACGTCACCCACGCTCACCTGCGCGGCGCCACAGACCGCGCCATCGCCCACCAAACCCGACACCGCTCCCTGGCCACCCTCGGCACTTGCGTCCGCATCCACACAGCTTGGGACGACAACGCCGCCACCCCGTGCGGGCTTTTGACCCGTGGAGACGGAAGGCGCTAGGGCTCCAATGGTGTCGCGTGGAGCGTGAGATGTACTGCGGCACGAAACATTTTACTACTCCCACCGTGGGAGGACATCGCTGACCGAAGGGGCATTCTTGGCCAGTGTCGTCCGCCAGTCCAAGCGACCCCGTTTTTGCAATTGGCCGATCAGCACGATGCGCGCGAGTCCGAGTCTTGTTGCCGTCTGTTCGACCCACGGCGCGTTGATCCGCGAGGGCACCGACGGGTACCCGTTTGGAAAGATCCAAGTGCCGGCGCCGTCGTTGGCTTCCCTCTCACGGATTGACTCCTGTGCACGACTGTCCTCCAAATCCTCGACGATGGGGCCGTCGTCGACGTGTCCACGGAGGATGTGGACGATCTCGTGGAGCAAGGTGAACAAGACTTTGTCGAGGCGCTTGCCGCGTCCGGATAACCCAATGACGGGGTGACCATCCACGAACAGCGCGCACCCATCGATTTTGGCGCCGGGCAGCGCTTCGACGTAGACCAACCTGACACCGGCATCACGCAATTGATCGGGCAGCGTTGTGAAGTCCTCAGCTGACTTCACCGACCGTGGGAGTGATGCCGCAAGCTTGGCCAGCATTTCGGGCGAATACTCACCAGCTGGAGGTAGCTTCCTGGCCTGTTTTCGCACGCAGGCGACCCATGCTTGCTGCAGCATTGTGATGTCTTCGCCGGGGTTCGCGCGTTTGGCTGCCGCTCCGAGTCCAGGCTGATCATTGATAGACGTGAGCTCGAACAACCCCATCACCTCGGCTTCCAGCTCGTCCAGCGTCGAACCGGTGAGGATCTTTCTCTTCTGCAGAAGTTGAATGGGTGCGAGCTCGTTGAGTCGCGCCCGGCGGCGTACGTCGTCGAGTTTTGCCTGCGTCGTCGGATTCTTAGCTTGCTGGGCCAGAAGATACTGGTCCTGCAACTTCAGCCAAAACTCCGGCGATAGGGAGAGTGCCGCACCGATCTGGGCGGCCGACTCGCGGGTGATCTCTTTCTTGCCAGTCACGATCTCAGATACGAATTGGGTCGGGCGGTCGATCACGGCGGCGAAGTCGGCTTGGGACCATCCGCGAGCCTCGAGTTCATCACCTAGAAGTTCGCCGACAGGTGTCTGATCGATTGGTAGCGAGTCGTTGTGTGTGGTGTTGCTCATCGCTGGGGTTCCATCTGTACTGCCAAGACCCCGAAAACCACAGCGCCGTGGTTGTCGGAAATCTTGAACGTGAGGTCAATAACGCGGCCAGAACTCAACGTGGCCCGAGCCCGTGTGGGGTCACCGGAATGGTCAGGTTCGATCCGCAGCAAGCGCATGTTCCGCAGGTCGGTTTCGACGTGAGCGGCACGTACGCACTGGATGAGACGGTGAAATTCCCGGATCTCGCGGTTACTCCAACCCGCCGGCCGGAACCCTGGATCAGTGGCGAGGCGGCGCAACCCCTCATCCAAATAGTCCTGTTCCACGCGTCTGTACTCCATCACCCATCGGCTGATGACTTGAATGTCGTCACCGAACCTACCGGCACGGGCCAAGAATGCCTGGTGCGACACCTATCTCAGTAGTCTACCTGCTATCACCCATTAGGTGATGACAATTGTCTGATACGATGAGGGTTACATGGCCTCACTGCCGGAAGTGGTGGGACATGTCTCGGCAGTAAGGCGAGGTCCGCGTGGGTTTTGCCGACTTGATTCCAGGAGGAAGCAGAGATGTCAGATCTTCACCAGGACCGGCGGGAGCAGGACTCTCGTCGGCATAAGCCCATCACCATCGTCATCGACGAGGCCGAGTTCGACACTGTCGATGACGACCAGGAGGCGGCATCCCTGCTGCGTCTCGCGGGTCGTGACCCCAAGGACTTCGATCTCTTCATCGTCGACAGGCACGGTGTCGAGACGCACGTCAAGGACAAGCAAGTCGTCAACCTGCGCGACGGCGGGCGGTTCCGCACCCGCCGCAAGGTGCACTTCACCATCGACGGCGAACACCACACCAGCTGGGACGACGACCAGACCGCCGCCGCGTTGCTGCGGCTGGCCGGTGTCGACCCCGCCAAGTACGACCTGGCTCGGGTCAACGCTGCCGGCGGTCCCGAGACCTTCACCGGAGATCAGATGGTGACTATCCACGACGGGGACGAGTTCGTCACCGCCAAGCACATCGGCGGAGTCGCATGATTGACCTGCCGCCACCCGGCTCCCCTGCGCGTCGCTTCGCCGACGACATGACCGCCGCGGGGGCGCCGGTGCGCGCCGAGTCTGGACGCCTGATGTTCGACACCCTCGCCGTTGGCGGCGCGTTGGCCGGGCAATGGGTGGCGACGGGAGTCAGCTTGGCGGAGGTGCAGACCTGGCCGCAGGTGCCGCCGCACTGGGTGCATCTGCCTGAGACCGTGGTGTTCGAGACCACCAACAGCGACACCACTGATTGCCCACCCGGATGGCGGCGGCATTCTCGTGAATTCACCCATACCGACACCTCGATCTCACCGGCGAAGGCATGGCTGAGTCACGTTCGCGGCCTGCTGTCGCTAGCCATTGCGCCCGCGGCTTAGCGCCCGCCTCAAACAGCAAAGCCAGTCTCTAAGGAAGGACGCCGACATGCGGTACTCGGTCGCCATGACGGGCGCGGTGCACGCGACGATGCGCGAGCACCTCGTCCGTGAAGACGGGCAAGAAGACGTACTCGCTGCCACCTATCTGTTGTCCGCCGGCGTACGGCGCACGACAGCCGTGGTGCAGACCGTGATCCCGCCTCAGGACGGAGAACGGCTGGTGCATGGTAATGCCTCCTTCACCAGCGCCTACGTCCTGCGTGCAGCAACCGAGGCCCGTACGCGCGGTGAAGGGTTGGTGCTGTTGCACTCCCATCCCCGTGGCCGCGGATGCCAGGGCCTGAGCGACACCGACCACGACACTGAAGCCGACTACGAACGTGTCGCACGCGCATACACAAAGATGCCACTGCTTGGCATGACCCTCGCAGGCCGCGACGACGGGTGGTCGGCGCGCTTCTGGTTTGACGACATCCGCCCGAGCTGGGCTGAGTCGGTGCGCTGCGTATCCGACAAGTTGATCGTCACCTGGAACGACGGCCTGAGGCCAGCACCGCAGCCGACCCCATCACAACAGCGCACCGTCTCAGCATGGGGTGACTCCGTACAGGCATCGATCGCCCGCTTGCGTGTTCTGATCGTCGGCACTGGCAGCGTTGGCCTTGACGTCGCGCAACGCCTGGCCGCTACTGGGCTCCTTGAAGTTGGCGTCATGGACTTCGACGCAGTCGAGCCCGTCAATCTGGATCGCATGATTGGCGCCACGCGGCTCGACGCCGCCCTGGGCCGCGCGAAAGTCGCCGTCGCCGCGCGGCTCATGACCTCCGCAGCCACCGGCAACAACTTTCATCCCGTCGTGCATGAAGTGAGCGTCACCGACCCCGCCGGGCTTCAAGCCGCCTTAGACTATGACCTAATTTTCTCTTGCGTCGATCGGCCCTGGCCGCGAGCGGTACTCAACCAGACCGCCTACGCCGACCTCATCCCCGTGATCGACGGTGGTATCGCTCTCGACACCTTTGCCGACGGCAGGCTACGCGGCGGCATCTGGCGCGCCCACACTGTCGTACCCGGGCGCCCCTGCATGGTGTGCTTGGGGCAACTCGACCTGGGCGAACTCAGTCTCGATATGCAGGGGCTACTCGACGATCCCACTTACATCGCCAAGACCGGCAGACAGGCGCCTGCTGGTCAAAACGTTGCCGCTCTGTCCGCCAGCGTCAGCGCCGCACTCCTGGCCCAGTTCGTGAGTCTCGTCGCACATCCCGGCGGGCGCGGTGTCCCCGCACCGCTGCGTTATCTCCTTGCACTCCACCGCCTCGAACATTCCGCCGCGACGACCGGGCAGTACTGCAGCTACGAGTCCGAAACGGCGACCGCAGACCATCGTCCAACGCTTACCAAGGCTCAGTCCGAGTGGCGGCGCATCGTCGCTGAACGCAACATGCGAAAGCCTCCGCTGCGGCTGCTGCTGCTCGACGCCGCGCACCAGGCACTGCAGAACGTGACCTCCCGAATGATATGAAATCTATTGCCGAACATGAATTTTCATGTTCGTGATCAGCCCCGGTAGTCGGGCTGTGATCCCCAGGCCGGCGCAGATCTGGTCCAGTGCGCGGAGACGGTCGACCGTACCCGTCACTCCTCTGTCTCGAAAACCTTCGTTTGCGAGATACCTTCACGTACCGCGCCGCGGTCAGTACCGGTCGGGCCAGTTGACGCAGGTCGCACTTCTTGGCTGCGGGACAGCACACTGCGCCTCGCCTACCCTCACGCCAACTGGCTAGTGAGGACCCCTGCCGCGTTTCCGGCACGCATGATGACGCCCCCTGTTAGCGTACCTAAAACAATGGTTCGATTAGACAGAACGGTCTTGCGTAGGTTAATGCCAAATGGTTCCAGAAACTCACGTCCTCCGGCTTCGCCGGTTGACGATGAGCACGCTCGAAAGCAGCTCGAAACTAACGAAGCGCGCGCCTATACGACGTACCGCGCAAGGGAGGCCGCGTGTGTGCGTCTAGGGCGACGGGCGCGGGCATGGAACTGGGCACTGGTCGCCTTTTCAACAGCCACAACCGTAGCGGCGATCGGAATGCTCACTGATCCATTAATGTACGGCCGCAATGGCTCGACTCTCATGGTCTGCGTGTCGGTTCTTACGCTCGTCGTTTCTTTGGCTACGACAAATATGGATTACTCCGGACGAAGCCGCGACATGTTCCTCAATTATAGAAAAATTCAGAGACTGTCTGTCGAAATGGAAGAACTTCGCAGTTCGAAATTGGTCACGTTCGATTTGGTACGTTCACTAATGGATCGCTATCAAGCTGTCCTAGACGAAAGCGAGAACCATACGTCCGGCGACTACTACCGGAGCCTATCAACTAAGTATGCAACTGGTCATCCGCTGCACCGCGGGAAGTGGATCTCCGTTGCACACATACCTGCTCTGCTCGTTGATTTCGTCATTACTTCCTTTCCCTATCTGTTCCTTCTGCTGCCACTTGTGCTGCTGATACCGCTAATAAACAGCCTGGTCCTGTAGAGACGCAGAGACATGGCGGTGCTAGATTGGCCGCGGGTCCCAAGAGGGGCTAGGCCACCCGTCTGCAACGCAGCTCGATTGAGCCTGCAAGGCGTTAGCGCGCGAGCGCGAGCGCGCGGAAGCAGCATTTCGAGGCGGGACAGCCGACAAGTGGGGTCTGGCAGGTGCTAGGCCCCACTTGCTTTTGAAAGGCGATCGATTGGAAGACTTGGCCAAAGCGATTGCGGACGCAGCCGCTCGAAAGATACGCGCCCGCGAACGTCTCATGAAAAAAACTCATGACGAGTCCGTGCGTCGCCAGCGCCGCTCGAGCTCTCACCTTGACCCGCTTAAGGTCCGCGAACCAGCCTTGTGGTCGTACGACAAGAGCCACAATCCATTCCACGTCCGCGCAAGGTCCGCATCAATTGGACACGCGATACTCTCGTCCATTAAGTCCGGAACCTTTGCCCCTCTGCCGCCCGCGGGCTTCAGGATCGCAAAGCCGGCAGGAGGACCGCGCACTGTGACCGCCTTCGCGATCGCAGACGAAGTCGTATCGAAACGGCTCTATACGTCTCTCATGAACAAGAACCGAGCGCGCCTTAGTGCACATTCATACGCGTACCGAAAAGATCTGGGCGTCCACGATGCCATTTCGCGCATGCAGGCAGATTGGTACGGCGAACACCGCCTTTACGTGGCGCAGTACGATTTCGCCGATTACTTCGGATCAGTCGACCATGAACATGTGTGGTCGACCATTCACGATTTGAAATTTGCAATCACAAGGACGGAGCGCCAACTACTGAAGGCATTTATGCTCGCGCCGTTACCTACGCTGCTGCCATCAACTATGCCGACGTCTTCGCGCTCACGTGACCGAGGAATCCACCAAGGAACAACTATAAGCCTATTGCTCGCAAACATAGCGGCCACGCCCCTGGATCGGGAATTCGAGCGTTTAGGCGTCTCGTTTACACGGTATGCCGATGATGTTGTTATATGGAGTCGAGATTACAATAACTTGAGCCGCGCCGTAGAGGAGCTGCATCGTTTTGCTGATATTAGTCGCTGCGCAATCAACCACTCAAAGAGTCCTGGCATCGGCCTGCTCACCCTACCAGAAGCGAATGAAGCTGAATTTAGAACGCTCCATAGAGTCGACTTTCTAAGTCAGAGCATTGGGCTACGAACTGTTTCCATATCCGAGCGTGCTATTTCGACCGCGAAAAAGACATTGACTGCATACATCTACAACCATTTATTGCGCGAGCCATCCAAGGGTACCCAGGATATCAAGCGGCTAATCGGTGAATTAGACCGTGACTACGTTGCGCTGATATGGCAGCTACGTCGATACTTGTATGGCAGCCTCAGCGAGAAGCAACTGCGCCGGTTACTGCGCGGGCCATTGCCATCAATGATGTCACTGGGTGGATTGCTCGGTAGGCATCCCTTGGTCGACGACATCGAACAACTGCAGGAATTCGATGCCTGGCTTTCCACGCAGGTTTGGTTGGCGCTGCGCAAGCGGGCCGAGCTGTTGCGTGAAGCAGCGGGTGATGTACCAACGCCGGCACCTTGGGGGTATAGCCAAGAGCAACTCGCGGCCTTCACAACCACTTCGACTCGGGGGCTGCGATCCACGGTCGATGGGCGCTTGCCTAGCAGTGTGCGTATGTCCGAACTCGTGCGACGGGCAGTCGGAGCTCACGGCACGCGAGTAGCTACTCACACTGCTTCGCTCTACGGTTGGTCCTGATCTCAGATGATCTCAGACTGTCGGCGCCCTGCAACTCGCGCTGTTCAGCCGACAACCTATGAACTCGGCTCGGAAGAAGAGTGACCGTTCGTCGAAGTAGCGCTCCGTACGCGCTTGCGAGCACTTCTCGGGTATCCGCCCCGCGATCGTCCAGCCGGTAGTCTAGCCAGAGGTGACATGAAAGTGTCACTGCTAGTTTGGAATTGCGACCTTGCGTACGTTGTCGAGGCGACGGTGGATCATCGACAGGGTGCCGAGAACGTCGAGCGCGTCTTGCTCGGACACGTCCCACACCAGCCTGGGTTCGTGGGCAGCAGGGTTTCGAAACGCCGCGAAGACTCCTTCAGCCAGCAGCGCGATTCCCTCTTGCTCGTTGCGTTCGGTGACGGTCGACCACTCGGTCAGCAGTACCCGTGGTTGTTTGCCGCGCAGCGCTGCCTGAACTAGAGGTCTTCCATCCTCGTCAAGGCACGACTTCTCCCGCAGCCGAGCGCCGAGCCCCTTGACCGCTTCGAACACGGCTTCGTAGTGGTCCTTGCGCAGCAGTTCCTCCCGGCAATGACGTATGACTTCGGGGTGAGCGTCGCGCGCTTCGAGTAGCTTTCGCAGGCGCACGCTCCGGGCAGATGCCTCCGAGGCAGTGGGAGCGGTCTTAGCGCGGCCGATACGTCCGTCGTCTAACACGCGATATCCCGACATCGACAGAACCTGTGTTAACTCGTCGCGGGCCACCGTAGCCTTGACCTGACGGTTCCACACCATGTCTGGCTTCATCGCCGCGACGATGACAGCGAGGATCGGCCGACCGTCTCTCTGCGAGAACTGCTTCTCTTCCATGCTGGCCGCGAGACGCTTCCACTTGGCTCCAGTCGCGCCGAGGGTGTCTGGCATCCCCAGCGACGCAAGAAGTCGTGTCAGCTCGGGACCGGTGTACAGCTCGCCGATGATCCTCGCGATGTTCTCGATCGAGCCGTGACCGAACGGCGCAATGGTGTTCTTTGCCATCGCAGCAGGCTAACGAGCTCCACCGACGCCCTTGTGTGCTGTTTGGTTGGTGACGAAGCGAACTCCATGGCCAGGTTCAACTCCTGTATGATTGAGACCGCTCCGGTGGCGTCGTCACTGCAGAATTGAGTTGTCCTCGCGAGGCGTCTGCTTGCTCCTGCTGGCGGGCTGGCCACTCACCAGTTCGATGGCGCTATACAAACGGTTGCTGCTGGTTCCCGGGTAATGAGGCGTTCAGTCCACGGGTTTGAGACGCCCAGCAGCCTCCCGTGCGTGCCATGTATCGAGCACAAACTCCATGACAGCGACCGTTGCGTTCAACGCTAATCGCGCGTGCCTCGTCAGCGCCACGCTGCGTTTCGACTGCCCGTGGCCAATTCCTAGCTCGTTGCGCAGCTCGGCCAACGACTGGATCGTGGTGACGAGCGTGCGCAAGATCTGTTGCGCAGACTCGCTTCCCTTAGCACTCTGAGGAACCGAATCTGCCTTCAGCTCAAGCAGATCGGCGATGTACCGATAGAGCTGAGGAATGTCCTCGCGCTGCCCGTACGCCACGCCGGAGTGGTCGAGAATGATCCTGAACAAGCTCTCGACCAGGTTCTTCGACGACGAGATCGCTGCGGCCGGATCTGAGCTGAGACTGTCGCGTATGCGTACAAGATGCTCTTCCAGCACCACCGGGTCGGTCAGGAGCTGACGTTCGCGGAGCCGAAGGTCCGGGCTTGCGCCGTGAAAGGAGTCGCGACGACGCCATCCGTAAACGGCATGGCCACTGATCCAGTCAGCTGAGTAGAGCTCGTATCCATCTCTGGCGAGGGCTTCGTTGAAAGAGTTGAGAAGTCTGCCAACCTCCTCTTCATCGGGTCGCACCAGCGGGTGCAGCATCTCGGCGAGGAATCGCAGAACGAGTTCGTCGTCACCGTGCTGCAATCCGAAGCGGCTATCGGTGAACACCCAGTCGTCGGGCCAGTCTTCAGGGTTATTGACGCGATGCTGTCGGATATCACCAACAGCGGACTTGTACCTCGAATCTGTGCTCAGCAGAGCGTCCAAGTCGTAAATGCGCGCCAAGAAGTCGGCGGCGAAGTCCCTGACGGCGCCTGACGTCTTACCTGCGGCCCAAATAACCCACCAAACACAGAGGTCACGACCCATATCTGGATCGTGACCTCTATGCCTGGAGTTCGTCGAACTCCTCCACTTTGGCGCAACGGGACTTGAACCCTGAAGTCCCTACCCCGATCCGTCCGTGCTGCTGCGCCGCCAACACCACCGTCGATCGCCACGTCTTGCATAAATCTCACTTCCATGTCCAATTGGACATCAGGCGGACAATTCACTTGACAATTGGACACGAAACCTGAGATGCCGCACCTGACAAGGCCTATCCCAGGGTGTTGCAAAACGCTCTGGCGCGCGTGCCGCAGGGCCGCAAACCTTCCTGGAACGGT
Organism: Mycobacterium sp. AT1; assembly: GCF_002043095.1. Taxonomy (GTDB): domain Bacteria; phylum Actinomycetota; class Actinomycetes; order Mycobacteriales; family Mycobacteriaceae; genus Mycobacterium. The sequence goes on from NZ_MVOC01000011.1 coordinate 40,821, forward strand.
GTCTACACGTTTGGACTGCCAACATTTGTACTGACTAATGGGTCTAGTTAAACAACACAGCTCGCTTTGTCAATCTTCGCTGCATCTCGACAACATGTCACATCCCAGAACGCGCCATGTCCACGAATCGCGAGAGGTGCAACTGGTGCGCCACGGTGATCGTCTTCGTCGGTCCCGCACGGTGTTTGGCGATGATGAGGTCCGCTTCGCCGCCGCGCGGATCGTCGCGCTCAAACGCGTCGGGCCGGTGCAAGAGGATCACCATATCCGCGTCCTGCTCGATGCTGCCGCTCTCACGAAGGTCGGACAGCATCGGCTTCTTGTCGGTGCGCTGCTCCGGCCCACGGTTCAGCTGGCTCATCGCCACCACCGGAACCTCGAGCTCCTTGGCCAAAAGCTTGATCTGCCTTGAGAATTCGGAGACTTCCTGCTGGCGGGACTCGACCTTCTTGCCGGAGGTCATCAGCTGCAGGTAGTCAATCACGATCAGTCGGAGGTCCGCTTTCTGGTGCAACCGCCGCGCCTTGGCGCGGATCTCCATCATCGTCAGGTTCGGCGAGTCGTCGATGTAGAGCGGCGCCTCGCTGATCTCACTCATCCGCCGCGCCAGCCGCGTCCAGTCGTCGTCGCTCATCCGCCCGGATCGCATGTCGGCGAGCTTGATCTTCGCCTCGGCCGACAGCAGGCGCATGACGATCTCGGACTTGCTCATTTCCAGGGAGAAGATGACGCTCGAGTGCCGGTTCTTGATCGAGCACGACCGCAAAAAATCTAGTCCCAGCGTCGACTTGCCAACGCCAGGCCTGGCCGCCACCACGATCATCTGGCCAGCGTGCAGACCGTTGGTCACCTCGTCGAGCTCGGTGAAGCCGGTAGGCACACCACGCGACACGCCACCCTGCGAGGCGATGGCGTCGATCTCGTCCATCGTCGGCTGCAGCAGGTGCTCGAGGACCACGAAGTCCTCGGTGGTGCGCCGTTCGGTGACCTCGTAGATCTCGGCCTGGGCGCGGTCCACCACGTCGGCCACGTCCGCTCCGTCGGCGCCGGCGTACCCGTACTGCACCACCCGCGTTCCGGCCTCCACCAGACGCCGCAGGAGGGACTTCTCCGACACGATGCCTGCGTAGTACCCCGCGTTGGCCGCGGTCGGCACGGTGGAGATCAGGGTGTGGAGATACGGGGCGCCACCGATGCGCTTGAGCAGCCCGCGGCGATCCAGCTCGGCGGACACGGTGATCGCGTCGGCGGGCTCACCGCGGCCGTAGAGATCGAGGATCGCGTCGTACACGCTCTGATGCGCGGGGCGGTAGAAGTCACCGGGCCGCAGCCGCTCCAGGACGTCGGCGATCGCGTCCTTCGACAGGAGCATGCCGCCGAGCACCGACTGTTCGGCAGCCATGTCCTGGGGAGGCTGGCGGCCGTACTCCTCGGCTGGCGGGGCGTCCTGCTCCGCGCGGCCGCCGGACTGACCGCCCTGCCAGCCCCGATCGTCGACGACAGCCACGAAGCGTCCACCTCCCCCTTCATGTCAATCGATGTCGAACGCGCTTTCGATCGCCTCGCCGGTGAGGCTAGACCCCCCGGCCGACAAGCACGCGACGGCTCACGTTAGAGACGTTGCTGGAACGGTTGCAAGCGACCCCTGTGCATAGACCTGTGGACGCAGTGTGCATAGATGAGGTCGGCCATGTTGAGCCCTTGGGGACAACCTGTGCACAACCATCGGGTTTTCAAGCATCGCCGCAGATGGAGGCGCTACGAGCCGTGTGGGAACTTGTGGATGCGATTTGCCCCGGCGTGTCGTCCGTGGTTGCCGTCTCGGGCGTGTTGTGTTGCACGCACGGGCCCTAAGGGTTAACGCGCGGTTATGTTCGCTGGGTCACGAGGGGCCCGTGATGTTCGCCAGCGCGCACAGCAACGCCCGGGCGAAGATCGATCAAGCCCTCACCCGGGCGTATTGACGCTGTTGCTATTACTCGGCGACGACGTTCACAGAAACGCCGACGGTGACCTCGGGGTGCAGCTGCACCGCGACGGCATACGTGCCGGTGGCCTTGATGTGGGCCTTGGGCAGGTTGACGGTCCGCCGGTCCAGGTTCGGGCCGCCCGCCTTCTTGATGGCGCCGACGATGTCACCGGTGGTGACGGAGCCGAACAGCTTGCCCGCACCGGCGGTGCGCACCGGCAACGACACCGGGCCGAGCTCTTCGAGAGCGGCCTTGATCTCGTTGGCGTGATCCAGGTCGCGGACGACCTTCGTCTCGCGGGCGCGGCGAATCTCTTCGGCCTGACGCTCGGCGCCACGCGACGCGACGATCGCCATGCCACGGGGCAGCAGGTAGTTACGGCCGTAGCCGTCCTTGACCTCGACGGCGTCGCCGGCAGAGCCCAAGTGGTCGACCTCAGCGGTCAGAATCAGTTTCATGTCAGTTCTCTTCGTTCGGCTTAGCGCGACGTCGCACTGAACGGCAGCAGGGCTACCTCGCGGGCGTTCTTGACTGCGATCGCAATGTCGCGCTGGTGCTGCACGCAGTTACCGGTGACCCGGCGGGCACGGATCTTGCCGCGCTCGCTGATGTAGGTCCGCAGCAACGCGGTGTCCTTGTAATCGATGATCTGGTTCTTGCCCTTCTTCGAGCAGAACGAGCACTTCCGGGCCTTGACCGGCTTCTCAGGAGCCGGGCGCCTCTTCGTGGAGGAGGACTTCGCCATGTCTATCTCTTTCTCAGTACTTGGAAATCAGTTGATCAGAAGGGAGGTTCTTCGTCGGCGCCGTTGAACGATCCGGACGCGGGGGCGCTGCCCCACGGGTCGTCTCTCGGGCCATCGCTGGCAGCACTGTTACCGCCACCGGCGGGGCGTGAACCGCCACCGCCGCCGCCACCGAAGCCGCCTCCGCCCCCACCGCTACGGCTGGCCTTGTTGACCTTGGCCGTCGCGTACTTCAAGGAAGGACCGATCTCGTCGACCTCGAGCTCGACGACGGTGCGCTTCTCACCCTCACGAGTCTCGTACGAACGCTGCTTGAGGCGACCGGTCACGATCACCCGCGAACCGCGGGTGAGGCTCTCGGCCACGTTCTCGGCAGCTTCGCGCCAGATGCTGCACCGCATGAAGAGCGGGTCGCCGTCTTTCCACTCGTTGGTCTGACGGTCCATCATCCGAGGCGTCGACGCCACCGTGAAGTTGGCGACGGCGGCCCCGGACGGCGTGAACCGCAACTCGGGATCGGCGGTCAGGTTTCCGACGATGGTGAGGTTGGTGTCACCAGCAGCCACGGGTCCTCCTGTGATTGGGAAGCAGGTCGCAAAGAACGGATCGCTAGCGAGCCTACGGATGCGCTCTGACGGGCACGGGCCATTGGGCCTAGTGCTTGTCGGTCCGCATCACCTTGGTCCGCAGGACGGACTCGTTGAGGCTGAGCTGACGGTCCAGCTCAGACACGGTGGCCGGCTCGGCCTTCACGTCGATGACGGCGTAGATGCCCTCGGGGTGCTTGAGGATCTCGTACGCCATGCGGCGCCGGCCCCAGATGTCGATCTTCTCGACCGTGCCGCCGTCCTTGCGGATGACGTTCAGGAACGTCTCCAATGACGGTGCAACAGTTCGCTCGTCGAGCGTGGGGTCGAGGATGACCATGATTTCGTATGGACGCATGTGGAACCCATCACCTCCTATGGTCGTTTGCGGCCACGGCTTGTCCGTGACAGGAGGGTCGCCTGCGTCGGCAACTCGGCAAGGTTACAGCAGGACCGCCTGAGCTGCGAAATCGTGCTCGGCTCAGCCGCCGTCGACGGTGCGCTTGATCGCCGCCAGGGTCACCGGAATGCCCTCCTTGGCGGCCTTCGTCCGGATCGCGATCTGAACGTCGGCCTTCTCGCCGTACCGGCCGCGGAAGCCTTCGATGCCCGCGGGCTCGAAGGACCAGTGCTCGGTGAGGCGCGTTCCGCCGTCGGCGGGCTCGAGGCTGAACCCCCACCGCACCCAGCCGTCGTTGACCACCCATGAGAACTCACGGCCCGGGTCTGCGGCCACGACCCGGCTGCGGGTCTCCCACGTGCGCTTGCCGTCGTCGTTGCGTCCGGTGAAGTACGAGCCGACGGTCGGACCGCCACCCTCGTCCCACCAGCAGGCCCGGCACTGCGGGCTCCACTCGCCGATCCGGGTCACGTCGGACACCAATGCGTACAGGGTGTCCGCGTCGGCGTTCACCACGACGGAATCACTGAACGTCAGATCGCTCATGTCAGCGTCAACTCCTTCTCGGGTTCTTTCGTCGGTGCGGGCGGCGTGGGCCGCAGCCGCGATGGCAACCACTTGGGCGGTGCGTCCAGAGCATGCTCGAACACTCCGCCCGACGGGTCGTCGACTCCGCCGCGGCGGACGACGTCCAACTCGGGGCGGTAGATCTGGCGAACGACCAAGGCGCACAACGCAATCACCGCGATGTCCCGCAGCAGCACCGTGGCGGTGAACCACTCCTGCGGCAAACCCATCTTCGCCTCGCCGAACAGGTACAGCATCCGGGGCACCCAGACCAAGGCGTCGACCGTCATCCACGCCAACAGAATTCGTCGTTGCGGCAGCGCGAGCACCGCCAGCGGCACCAGCCACAACGAATACTGCGGACTCCACACCTTGTTGGTCAGCAGGAAGGCCGCGATCACCAGGAAGGCCAACTGCGCCAACCGGGGACGACGCTGGGCCGTCAACCCGACGTAGGCGATGCCGCACAGGCACACTGCGAACAGCACCGCCGTCACCGCGTTGGTCACCGACGGCGGCTCCCAGAACCCCAGGTTCGGATCGAAGCCGCGCCACCCCGTGAACGACTTCACGACGTTGTAGATCGAATCCATGTCGTCACCACGACGAGTGTTGAGCCGGAAGAACTCCGACCATCCGCGCGGGTACAGCACCATGATCGGCAGGTTGACCACCAGCCACGTCGCCACCGCGACGCCGGCGGTCCTGCCGACCTCGCGCATGCGGCCCGTGCGCAACCCCAGGATCACCAGCGGCACGATCAACAACAACGGGTAGAGCTTGAGCGCCACCCCTATGCCGATCAACGCGCCCGCCACGGCCGGTCGGCGACGCGACCACGCCAGCATCGCGCCCGCCGCACACGCCGTCGCCAAGGCGTCGAAGTTGGTGAAGATCTGGAAGATCACCAACGGTGACCCCGCGACCAGCGCCGCGTCCCAGATCCGGCGCCCCGCCAACAGCGTCGTCGCCCACACGGTGGCCAACCACGCCAACGCCAACCCGAACGCCGAGATGTTGAAGAACATCACCACCTCGGCGACCACCGGAATCGACACCAGCTTCGTCAACGCCGTGTACGTCTTCGCCAACGCCATCGACACGTACTGGTACAGCCCGGTGAGCACCGGATACTCCATGTACCGCACCGCGGGCGTGCCGTCGTACTGGATCTGCTGCGCGCCGGTGGAATCCTTCTCCGTCCACGACGACTTGTACGGAAACTTGCCCTGGCTCAACAGTTCCGCGGTGTACAGCGGCACGGTGTCGGAGTAGCAGAGCTCGTAGTACGCCCGCTGATTTTCCCAGATGGCGACCCGTTGGTCGGCGGTCCCGGTGCGCGTCGACTGCAGGCACGCGGCCTTCGTCGAGTAGCCGAACGCCAGGAACAGCAACGCGATGATCAGCATGACGCGCAGCGGCGTCATGAATCGGGCCCGGCCGATCAGCGCGTGCTTGCCGACCGGTCCGCCGATGGCACCGGCCAGCGCCGCACCGATGGTGTCGGTCCGGCTGGGGAAGTCGCGAGCGTCGTCGCTGCGCAAATCTTCGGCTAACGGCTCAGGAGACACCGTCGACCGATTTGGGTCCTGGCCGATCACGGCGGAGGCGGCGGCGCGGTGATCGTCGGGGTGGCAGCCGGATCACCAGGAGGCGGCGGCGCCCCCGGTGGCGGCAGCTGAATCGTCGTCGGCGGGCCGAACGGGATCGTGATGCCGGGACCCAACTCGATCGTCGGCTGAATCACCGTCTCCGACGGCGGCGGCGGAGGTGGTGGCGGAGGCGGTGGCGCGGCCGGTGGACCCGCATAGCCGCCGATCTCCGTCGGCTTCGGGAACGACTCGTTGTCGGTGCCCTCGAGGGCCCCGTCCATCGTCGCCTTCCAGATGTCGGACGGAATGCCCGACCCGTAGACCGAGCCGCCCGACTTGTTCTCCAGCGGCTTGGTGCCCTCGGTCGTGCCCACCCAGACCGCGGTCGACAGCGACGGCGTGTAGCCGACCATCCACGCATCGCGGTTGGCGTCGGTGTCACCCAGCTGGTTGGTGCCGGTCTTGGCTGCCGACGGCCGGCCCCCAGCCAGGTTGTGGCCCCTGGAGTAGCCCGCGATCGGCTGCATCGCGGAGGTGACGTTGTCTGCGACCGCCTTGTCGATCCGCTGCTCCCCCGGATCGTCCTGCGTCGCCGCGTCGAACAACGTCTGACCGTCGGATCGGACCACCTTCTGGATGAAGTGCGGCCGGTGGTAGACGCCCGAGTTCGCCAGGGTGGCGTAGGCCGAGGCCATGTCGATCACCCGCGACTGGTACTGACCTAGCACGACGCCGTTGTTGGGCGGTCCGCCCTTGCCGTCCTCGGACAACGTGTGCTCGACGCCGGGGAAACTCTCGGCGACGCCGGCCGCGTGCGCGGCGTCGGCGACGTCCTGCGGGCCGTTCTTCAGCTTCAGCATCAGCCGGTAGTAGCTGGTGTTGAGGGACATCTTCAGCGCCTGGGCGATGTTGCAGGTACCGCAACCCTCGCCTTCCACGTTGCTGATCTTGATGCCGTTGACCTCGACCGGCGAGCTGTCCACCTGGTAGCCGAGACCGATGCCCTGCTGCAGCGCGGCGACCAGCGCGAAGACCTTGAACGACGACCCGGTGGGCAGTCCGGCCTGCGCGAAGTCGAAGCCGTTGGCGTCCGAACCTCCGTAGTAGGCCTTCACCCCGCCCGTCTTCGGGTCGACCGAGGCGACGGCCGTCCGCATGTCCGGATCCTGGCCCTCCATGTACTCGGCGACCGCGTCCTCGGCGGACTTCTGCGCCTTCGGGTCGATCGTCGTGGTGATCTGCAGACCCTCGGTGTTCAACGTCTGCTCGTCGATGTTGAACAGATCCATCAGTTCCTTGGTGACCTGACGTTCGATCAGGCCGTTCGGTCCGCTGGTCTGGTTCTGCGCACGCGCCTGGTCGGGCGGCACGGTCGGGGGGAACACCTGAGCGGAGCGGTCGTTGGGCGACAACGCGCCCATCGTGACCATGCCGTCGAGCACCCAGTTCCACCGCTCGGCCGAGCCTTCGGGGTCCACAGCCGGGTCTAGCGCCGACGGCTGTTGGATCAACGCCGCGAGGAGTGCGCCCTCCGCCACGTTGAGCTGCTCGACGGGCTTGCCGAAGTACGCCTGCGAGGCCGCGCCGATGCCGTAGGCGCCGCGGCCAAAGTAGATGATGTTGAGGTAGGACTGCATGATCTGGTCCTTGGACCAGTCACCGGTCATCTTCGTCGAGATGACGAGCTCCTTGGCCTTGCGTACCACGCCGCCGACGCCCGATCGGGCGTCGCCGACTAACGCGTTCTTGACGTACTGCTGGGTGATCGTCGAGCCGCCCTGCAGATCGCCGCCGAAGATGTTGTTCTTGAACGCGCGAAGGAAGCCGGTGAACGAGAACCCGGGGTTGGTGTAGAAGTCACGGTCCTCGGCCGCCATCACCGCGTTGCGCACCTGCACCGGGATCTGGTCGATGTCCACGTCGACTCGATTGCCCTCGGGGGGCACGATCCTGGCGATCTCGCTGCCGTCGCTGGCGAGGATGGTCGACACCTGATTGGTCCGGATGTCTCCCGGCTTGGGGATGTCGACGATCATGTAGGCCATCGCGAACGTCACGATCGGCAGCAGGATGCAGATCGCCAACGCGGCCAAGGACCCGCGGCGAACCCACTTCCAGTTGACGTTGAACTGTCGCCCACCTGAACCGCCACCGGGTGGCCGGCCACCGCCGGGCGGACCTGGCGGTGGCGGCTTCGGGGGCGGGGTTCCGTCCAACGCGGCCTTGACGACGTCGATCGGGTCGCGGTACTGAGCCGGGCGCGCGTCGCGCACCGGCGGGATGACCATGGTCTGGCGATCGTCGTGGCGCCGAGGATCACGCTGCTGTGGCTGCTGCTGTTGTGGCTGTGGCAACGCCCGCGTCGCACCGTCGGATGGTGACGGCGCGGAGTGTCGGGGGTGCGCGACGCCACCGTCGGCCGAAGGTCCCTTGCGGATGTCGTCGGCCGGCCGGTCTTGTCGCCCTTCGCTATTCACTGGCGGTACGCGCGCCCGAGCGCGCCGTCCGGGTGCCGCGCGCCTTGGGAGGACGAGGCGCGCCCAACACATAGCTCTTCACCAAATGATTCCAACTGCAAGTTCTACATACCTCCACCACGTGCACCGCGAATTCGTCGAACTTGGCTGCCAGCATCACCAGCTCCTCAGTGGAGCGGGCGGATCCGGACACTGCTCCGAGATGATCACCGAACACCCACGACACCAGCGTGAGCTGCTCCTTGCGACATATCGGACACATCACCTGACTGGACTTGCCGTGGAACTTCGCGGCGCGCAGCAGATACGGATTGGCGTCACAGACCTCGGAAACGCCGGTGCGGCCCGAGTACACCTCGGCCAGCAGGGACCGCCGCTTGAGCGCGTAGTCCACCACCTGTCGCTGCAATCGCACGATGACCAGAGTACGTCGGCCCCCCTTTCGCGCAGCTTCGACTCCGCCACCTTCACCCCCTGTTCGGCATCTGGTCTGCGGGTATGGCACGTGAACTCCTACGATCCGTCCATGGCGACTCGGCAGACAGCAGGTACACGGGCGAAGGACAGCGACCGCAACAACACCTGCCAGGTCCTCGACAGCGCGCTCGCCGATGGACAACTGTCCGGGGAGGAGCACCGCATCAGGGTCGCGGCCGCCACCACAGCAGCGACCCTCGGCGACCTCCAACAGCTGGTGGAGGACCTGCAGAACGACAACGCACCGGTGCAGATGCCCGACCTGAAGAAGCCGTCCCGACTGGCCAGCGGCGGTGGCAGCGGCTGGGGCATGCGCGTCGCCGTGGCAGGCGTTTTGGTGGTTCTCGGAATCGCGATCGGCTGGGGGCTGTACGGCAACACCACCTCGCCGTTGAGCTTCACCTCCGACCCCGGCGCCAAGTCAGACGGCATTCCGGCGAAGGTGCTGACTCCGCCACGGCAGTTGATGTCACTCGGCGGTCTCAACGGATTGTTCGAGCAGATGCGCCAGAAGTTCGGCGACACGAAGGGCTTCGAACTGACGATCTTCGACGACTACGCGTCGTTGGAGCGACAGGATCCCGCCGAGCCGCGACGGGTGCTGCGGTATTCCTATCGCGGTGGCTGGGCCGACCCCTCGGAGACCAACGTGTCCTCGGACGCCCGCGTCGTCGACCTCGGGGCCGTCGACGTGCCGACCCTTGTCGGGCTCATCCGTGGTGCGCCCGGGACGCTCGAGATGAACCCCAACGAGGTCAAGGACATGCACGTGTCGATCTCGCACGACGACGACGTGGACGCCGCGCCAGAGGCCCTGTCCATTCAGATCTTCGTGTCGCCCAACTTCGGCAACAGCGGGTATTTCGAGGTCGACGGCGCCGGAAACATCAAGACAGTCCACCGACCGTCACGCTGAACTGGCGGACTTTCCAAAGTGTTGTGTATGTTCGCTTTACGCAGCACCGTTTATATCGGTGCGATACATTCGTCCGACGGGTGAAATCGTCGTAGCGAACACGCAGGAGGTGATTCGATGCTGGAACTGGCCATCTTGGGACTTCTCATCGAGTCGCCGATGCACGGCTACGAGCTGCGCAAGAGGCTGACGGGCCTGCTCGGAGCGTTCCGGGCGTTCTCCTACGGTTCGCTGTATCCGGCCCTGCGCCGAATGCAAGCCGATGGCCTCATCGTCGAGGAAGCAGCCCCCGTCGGTGCCGTCAAGATGCGGCGGGCCCGCCGGGTCTATGTCCTCACCGACGCCGGCAAGCTCCGCTTCACCGAGCTCGTCGCCGACACCGGCCCGCAGAACTACACCGACGACGGATTCGGCGTCCACCTGGCCTTCTTCAACCGCACCCCGGCCGAGGCCAGGATGCGCATCCTGGAGGGTCGCCGCCGCCAGGTGGAGGAACGCCGCGAAGGCCTGCGTGAAGCCATCGCGCGCGCCAGTAATTCACTCGACCGCTACACCCGCCAGCTTCATCAACTCGGGCTCGAGTCCAGCGAGCGCGAAGTCAAGTGGCTCAACGACCTCATCGCGGCAGAACGCGTCGCCGCGCCGGGACGTCCCGAGACCACCCCCGAACCCCAGCCCTAAATCCCCAACACCCGCTTCGCAGTTGTCAGTACAGAAGGAGATCGCCCCATGTCCGAGTCGAATGAAATCCGGGTCGCCATCGTCGGCGTCGGCAACTGCGCCTCGTCGCTGGTGCAGGGCGTGCAGTACTACCTCGACGCCGACGAGAACTCGACCGTCCCCGGTCTGATGCACGTCAAGCTCGGCAAGTACCACGTTCGCGACGTGCAGTTCGTCGCCGCGTTCGACGTCGACGCCAAGAAGGTCGGCTTCGACCTCTCCGAGGCCATCTTCGCCTCCGAGAACAACACCATCAAGATCGCCGACGTACCGCCGACCAACGTGACGGTCCAGCGTGGACCGACTCTGGATGGCATCGGCAAGTACTACTCCGAGACCATCGAGGTGTCCGACACCGAGGCCGTCGACGTCGTCAAGGCGCTCAAGGACGCCAAGGTCGACGTGATGGTGTCCTACCTTCCCGTCGGGTCCGAAGAGGCCGACAAGTTCTACGCCCAGTGCGCCATCGACGCCGGCGTCGCATTCGTCAACGCGCTGCCCGTCTTCATCGCCTCTGACCCGGTGTGGGCCGAGAAGTTCCGTGCCGCAGGCGTTCCCATCGTCGGCGACGACATCAAGAGCCAGGTCGGCGCCACCATCACCCACCGCGTGATGGCCAAGCTGTTCGAGGACCGCGGTGTTCAGCTCGACCGCACCATGCAGCTCAACGTCGGCGGCAACATGGACTTCCTCAACATGCTGGAGCGCTCGCGTCTCGAGTCGAAGAAGATCTCCAAGACCCAGGCCGTCACCAGCAACCTGCAGCGTGAGTTCAACGCCAAGGACGTCCACATCGGACCGTCGGATCACGTCGGCTGGCTCGACGACCGCAAGTGGGCCTACGTCCGCCTCGAGGGCCGCGCCTTCGGCGACGTGCCGCTGAACCTGGAGTACAAGCTCGAGGTGTGGGACTCGCCGAACTCCGCCGGCGTCATCATCGACGCGGTGCGTGCGGCGAAGATCGCGCTGGACCGTGGCATCGGCGGACCGGTCGAGGCCGCCTCGGCGTACCTGATGAAGAGCCCGCCCAAGCAGCTGGCCGACGACATCGCGCGCGCCCAGCTGGAATCGTTCATCGAGGGCTAACCCTTCTTGCGATTTCGGCGTGATCAGCAGCGGTGAGCGCCGCTGATCACGCCGAAGTCGCGGGGTTAGAAGCCGAAGCCCAGCTCCGCGGGCACGTCGGTGGCAAACGCGGCGTCCAGCCCAGCGACGACCGCAGAGTCGTTGCTGCGCAACCGATTCGCCGCGGCGAACGCCGACGCACTGTGCTCCCCCAGGTAGAGACTGCCGAGCACCGACAGGCTCAGCCATGCGTCGGGCTCGGCGTCGGTGGGCTCGCAGCGCGCCCGACCGTCACGAATCTCGAGCGCAAACCGGCCGCCGCCACCGAGTGACCCGTCGGAGACGTCGAGCACCAGTGACAGATCCGCCGCATAGGTTCGGGCCTCCAGCACCGCAGGCACGTCGAGCATCCGCAGCCACAGCCCGTCCTCGCGATGGGTAAGCCGGACCCGCCGCGCATCGGTCAGCAGGTACGGCAACAGCTCGCGGGGCGGCGCTTCGACCGTCACGGTGTCCATCAGGTCCATGCCGAGCAGCGTCCGCCACAACGCGACGTAGGCGTCGACGGTGACCGCCGCCAGCTTGGTGATCGCGACCGTCTTCCGCTCGCTGTCGCCGTGAATGCGGTACATGGCGAAGCCGTCATCGTGCAGCAGTGCCATCAGCGGACCGCCGCCGCGCCGATACTCCTCCCGGTCACCGAACACCTGATCCCACATCGGTCGTGGCGTGAACAGTCCGCCGGGCGTCCTCAGCCGCCAGCGTTCGTAGATCTCCTCGATCCGATCGCGGTGCTCGACCGGCGTGACGATCCGGACGCCGCCTCGATCCGGAACCTCGTCGAGGAACTCGACGCCCCGACGGTCGACGCTCAACGACTCGACGACGCTTGCCTGGCCGTAGCCGAACCGACTGTAGATGCCGCCCTCGGACGCCTCGAGGCCGGCAATCGGGTAGTCCGACAACGCCATTCGACCGTGCAGTTCACCGAACATCTGCCGCAGCACGCCGCGCCTGCGATGCGTAGGCGCCACGCACACCCACGACACCCCGGCCATCGGCAGCACGGCGCCACCGGGCACGGTCAGTCGGAGGTCGAGGTAATACGCCATCCCGACCACGTCGTCCCCGTCGCAGGCGATGACGACACCGTCGGCGGGCATCAGCGTCCGCCACATGTCATTGGCCTCCCGTGGGCGGAAGGACCCGAAACAGGTGGCCGCCAACAGCACCATCGCGGGCCAGTCGGCGTCCTCGGCGGTACGGATCACGAGTCCAGTCGGCGAAGGCATGAATCCGACGGTGGCACAGCGCGCCGGCCGTCGCATCTCCTTTTGTACTGTCGAGCGATGGCGGAGATCAACGACGGCGACCTGCTGGGCCTCGACGAGTTCGCGCTGCTGGCGGAGAACGCCGAACAGATTGGCGCCACCGGTCCCCTGCCATCGGTCGAGAGGCTGGATTCCGGACCCGTCAGCGCGCTGAAGTGGGGCGCGGCCGATCCCGAGGTCGTCTTCCTGCACGGCGGTGGGCAGAACGCCCACACCTGGGACACCGTCATCCTCGGTCTCGGCGTGTCCGCGCTGGCGGTCGACCTGCCCGGCCACGGCCGATCCGCGTGGCGCGAGGACGGCGACTACGGCCCCAAGCTCAACGCCGACACCCTGGCGCCGGCGCTCCGCGAATGGGCGTCCTCGCCGCGCCTGGTCGTCGGCATGTCACTCGGCGGGCTGACCGCACTACGGCTGGCCGCGACCCAGCCCGCGCTGGTGCCCGAGCTGGTGCTCGTCGACGTCACCCCGTCCGCGCCCGAACGCCACGAGCAGATGACCAAGGCGCAGATGGGCACCGTCGCGCTGGTGCGCGGCGACCGCACCTTCCCCAGCTTCGCCGCGATGCTCGACGCGACCGTGGCGATGGCGCCGAACCGCGACCGTAAATCGTTGCGCCGCGGCGTCTTCCACAACAGCAAGCGGCTCGACGACGGCACCTGGACGTGGCGTTACGACTCGTTCCGAGGAGGGGAAGGGCTGCCGGATTCTTTTGCAGGCCTCTGGGACGACGTCCCGTCGATCACGATGCCGACGACCCTGGTGCGGGGCGCCAACTCCCACTTCGTCAACGACGAGGACGCCGACGCGTTCGCCGCCGCGGCTCCCGGTTTCCTGAGCACCCACGTCGTCGCGGACTCCGGCCACTCCGTGCAGGGCGATCAACCGGGGGCGCTCGTCGAGATCCTGCGCGGAGTTCTGGCCCGCTGAACGCGTTTGGCTCCCGTTCACCCAATGCTTCACAACTGATCAACAGGGACCCGTAAGTTTCCGACGAACTGGCCACAGCCCCGGCCGGTGAAATCGTCGGAAGGCTCCCCTTCGCATGTCGCTGGTGCCGTTGAACTTCTTCGTCCAACACGATGGTCGCTCCGCGCGCCAGCACGTGACGTGCCGGTACAAGTGCGGCGACGCGTGCTCCCAGCCGGTACCCAATGGCAGTGCCAACGAGTACTTCGGCGACGTCGTCCAGCGCGTGTCGCGCCGAACGCTGCTGCGGACCACGGGCGTCACCGTGCTGGCCGTCGGCGCCGGATCGGCCCTGGCTGCGTGCGGCACCGACACTCCGCCGGCGGCCAGCCAGGCCCCGGAGCCCGAAAAGCCCTCGGCGGGAATGAACTTCACCTCGGTGGCCCCCAACAGCGAGGACGCCGTCGTCATCCCCGACGGCTACCGCCAGGCCGTGGTCATCAGCTGGGGTGACCCCGTCGTGCCAGGAGCGCCGGCGTTCGACGTGACCAAACAGACCGCCGCCGCCCAACGGGGACAGTTCGGCTTCAACAACGACTTCGCCGGGCTGCTGCCGATTCCCGGCAATGCCGATCACTTCCTGCTGGTGACCAACCACGAGTACACCACCGAACAGTTCATGCACCCCGGTTACGACGCCGACAAGCCAACGCGCGAGCAGTTCGACATCTCGATCGCCGCCCACGGCCTCTCGGTGGTCGAGGTCAAGCGGACCGCCGACGGCCTAGTGCCGGTGCTGGGCCGCTACAACCGCCGCATCACCGCCGACACCCCGATGACGCTGACGGGACCGGCCGCGGGCACCGACTTCGTCAAGACGGCCGCAGATCCCGACGGGCGAACGGTCTTGGGCACGTTCGCCAACTGCGCGGGCGGGGTGACGCCGTGGGGCACCGTGCTGTCCGGCGAGGAGAACTTCCACGGGTACTTCGGCGCCCAAGAGGGCGCGTCGGTCAGCCCGGTACGCTCCGACCAGTTCAAGCGCTACGGTGTCAAACCCGAAGCGACCGAACGCAAGTGGGAGACGTTCGACCCTCGGTTCGACGTGGTCGCAACGCCCAACGAGGTGAACCGCTTCGGCTACGTCGTCGAGGTCAACCCGTGGGACCCGGCGTCTCGGCCAGTCAAGCACACCGCGATGGGCCGCCTCAAGCACGAGGGCGCAACCATCTACGTCACCGCCGACGGCACCGTCGTGTCCTACACCGGCGACGACGAGCGCTTCGACTACATGTACAAGTTCGTGTCCAGCAAGAAGATTCAGCCAGGGACCTCGCCGGAGGCCATGGCGCACAACATGTCCCTCCTCGACGAGGGCACCCTGTACGTCGCCAAGCTCACCAGCGACATCCCCGCAAACCAGATCGACGGCTCCGGCACCCTGCCCGCCAAGGGATCCTTCGCAGGCACCGGCACGTGGCTCCCGCTGCTGCGCTCCGGCCCGAACGGCCAGGCCGAGTCACTCGTCCCCGGCGTCAGCGCGCAAGAGGCGTCGGTGTTCACCCGCTTCGCCGCCGACAAGGCCGGGGCCACCAAGATGGACCGGCCCGAGGACTTCGAGGCCAACCCCAAGACCGGCAAGGTGTACGTCGCCCTGACCAACAACGACGAACGCGGCGCGCCAGGTGAGGCGGCCCCCGACGCGGCCAATCCGCGCAACGACAACAAGAGCGGGCAGATCCTCGAGCTCACCGACGACCACGCCGGCACCACGTTCACCTGGGAACTGCTGCTGGTGTGTGGCGACCCGGCCGCCGCCGACACCTATTTCGGCGGGTTCGACAAGAGCCGCGTCAGCCCCATCTCTTGCCCCGACAACCTGGCCTTCGACAGCCACGGCAACCTGTGGATCTCCACCGACGGCAACGCACTCGACTCCAACGACGGGCTGTTCGCGGTTGCGCTCGACGGGCCCAATCGTGGTGAGACCAAACAGTTTCTGACCGTTCCGCTCGGCGCCGAGACGTGCGGACCCGTCGTCACCGACGACCTCGTCACCGTCTGCGTCCAGCACCCGGGGGAGAGCGACGACAACAGCGTCGACGACCCTCTGTCGCGCTGGCCGGAGGGCGACAACGGCACCGCCCGCCCGTCTGTCGTCGTCGTCTGGCGGGACTCCGGCAACATCGGGGTGTAGATCCTCTTGGGAGAACTCTCCGAAGAAGGGGTAAGCAGTATCCATGAGCTTCCCCACCCGCATCGGCGTCCAACTCCAGCCCCAGCACTCCCCCAACTACGGCCACCTTCGCGACGCCGTCCGGCGCTGCGAGGACATGGGCGTCGACGTCGCCTTCAACTGGGACCACTTCTACCCGCTCTACGGTGACCCGGACGGCGCCCACTACGAGTGTTGGACGATGCTCGGCGCGTGGGCCGAGCAGACCTCGCGCATCGAGATCGGCGCGCTGGTGACCTGTAACTCCTACCGCAATCCCGAGCTGTTGGCCGACATGGCGCGCACCGTCGACAACATCAGCGACGGCCGGCTGATCCTCGGCATCGGGTCGGGCTGGAAGCAACGAGACTACGACGAGTACGGCTACGAGTTCGGCACGGCGGGTAGCCGGCTCGACGACCTTGCGGCCGCCATGCCGCGCATCACCTCACGGCTGGGCAAGCTCAATCCCACACCGGTGCGCGACATTCCGATCCTCATCGGCGGCCAGGGCGAGAAGAAGACGCTGCGCATGGTGGCGCAGTACGCCCACCTGTGGCACGGCTTCACCACCGCCGAGACCTATCCCGACAAGGCCGCCGTGCTCGACAGGCACTGCGCCGACATCGGCCGCGATCCGTCGACCATCGAACGGTCGGCGGGCGTGGAGGCCGGCAAGGGCGAGGACGCGCTGATCGCCGACGCCGAAGCGCTCGTCGGGCTGGGGGTCAGCCTGTTGACCATCGGCGTCAACGGTCCCGACTACGACCTCAGTGCCGCCGATGCCCTGTGCCGTTGGCGCGACAACCGCTGACCCGGGTTACTTCACGTAGGGCTGCAGCAGGGTGCTCCACGCCCGGTTCAACTTGTCGTATTCGCCGGGGCACCGTTCGGCGCGATGTTCGGGCAGCAAGCCCGCCGCCACGACGTCCCCGGTGGCGTCGGGATCGGCGCCGTACGCCCAGCAGACCATGTTGAACATCCGGGCCCGGTCCGGGGTGTGCTCGTCGGAGAGTTGGTCGTCGTCGATCTCACCGCCCTCGCCCGAGCTCATCGCGCCGAACCATCGGGCCGAATCCATGATGGCCTGCACGTCGTCCGGGTCGAACTTGCCGTCGTCGTCGGGCCGCAGCAGCAGGTAGGCCGATGCCTGGTCGGCGACGTCTTCTTCGCGCCCGGTGGCCGGGAGGTCGTAGAGGTCGATCACCATGTGACCGGTCTCGTGATAGAACGACGCCAGCGCCTCGTTCCACGCGCTGGCCTCGGGATCCTCGTCACCGAGCCGGGCGTACAGGTCCAAACTGTTGGCGACGTCCTCGTAGCACAGGGTCATCTCCTGGTCGCTCGGGCTCCAAAAGTCGTTGGGCTCATCGCATTGCGAGCCCTTCAGCGGGATGTCGTAGGGCAGCTTCAAGGACGAGGTGATGTCGTCGGCGAGCTGTGGCAGCAGCTTGCTGTCCTCCATGAACTTGCGCCCCCGAATGGCGTCCGGCGTGGTGGCGTCTTCGTAGACCACGGTCATCGTGCCGGGCCAGTCGTCGTCCGAGGGGTCCGAGTCCGGGATGCCGTTGCCGTTGACGTCGGTCTGGGTTGGCGTCGGCATGACGGCGGCGTCGGCCGTACTCGCCGGTGCCGACGACGAGCCCGCCGCCTGGCTGCCCTGCCCACAACCGGCCAGGACGGCCGCGACCGCCGCCATTGCCACGCCAGCACGAATGTTGGCTGCCACTTATCAAACCCCCGTCACGACCGGACCGAAACCGCACTCTAGCCCGCCGAAGTAACGTGTGCGTCAATTTAGGGGGGTAGCCAGCGAAAGGGACTCGTCACGAGCAGAAGCCGTGCTGCTGGGTCCGTCCCAAGTAACTTGCTATGGGTGAACCACCACTCGGGCCACGCACGCTTCCGCCTGGCCGCACTTCTGGTCATCGTGCTGATGACGATCGGCCTCGCGCCCCCGGCATCCGCAGACACCGACCAGTGCGCGCCTCCGGGGGCCGAGAGCGCCAGCGCCCTGCCCACCAACCTCGCGTCGGCGGCGAAGGGCCCGGAGGCGGACAAGTACACGACGCCGGGCGTCGAGCCGCTCCCCGTCGACGTCAACGCGCTCGGTCTCGGCACCCCCGGCGTCCTGACCGTCGGCACGCTGTCGGACGCGCCGCCGAGCATCTGCATCGACTCCCAAGGCAAGTTCACGGGTTTCGACAACGAACTGCTGCGCGCCGTCGCCGACAAGCTGGGGCTGAAGGTGAACTTCGTCGGCACCGACTTCTCCGGTCTGCTGGCGCAAGTGGCGGCCCGCCGTTTCGACGTGGGCTCGTCGTCGATCACCACCACCGACGCCCGGCGCCAGACCGTCGGCTTCACCAACGGCTACGACTTCGGCTACTTCTCGCTGGTGGTCCCGCCGGGCTCGCCGATCAAGGGCTTCTCGCAATTGGCTGCGGGACAACGCATCGGCGTGGTCCAGGGCACCGTGCAGGAGGCCTATGTCGTCGACACCCTCGGACTGGATCCGGTCAAGTTCCCCGACTACAACACCGTCTACGGCAGTTTGAAGACCCGCCAGATCGACGCCTGGGTGGCGCCGTCGCAGCAAGCGGTCGGCACGGTCCAAGCGGGCGATCCCGCCCAGATCGTCGAGAACACCTTCAGCCTGGACAACTTCGTCGCCTACGCGGTGGCCAAGGAGAACAAGCCGTTGATCGACGCCCTCAACGCCGGCCTCGACGCCGTGATCGCCGACGGCACGTGGTCGACGTTGTACTCCAACTGGGTGCCCCGCGCCCTGCCCCCCGGTTGGAAGCCCGGCTCCAAGGCGGTACCAACACCGCAGCTACCCGACTTCAACGCCATCGCCGCCAAACAGGCTCCCGCCGCGGACAATTCCGGCGTCGCACCCAAATCGGTTGGCCAACAGCTCAAGGACTCCTTCCTCGACTGGGAGCTGTACAAGGGGGCGATCCCCGACCTCTTCAAGACCGGCCTGCCCAACACCCTGATCCTGACGGTCTGCGCCGCCATCATCGGCCTGATCCTCGGCATGGGGCTCGCGGTGGCCGGCATCTCCAAGGCCCGCTGGCTGAGATGGCCTGCGCGCGTGTACACCGACGTGTTCCGCGGCCTCCCAGAAGTGGTGATCATCCTGATCATCGGCTTGGGCGTCGGACCGATCGTCGGCGGGCTGACCGGCAACAACCCCTACCCGCTTGGCATCGCGGCGCTCGGGCTGATGGCGGCGGCCTACATCGGCGAGATTCTGCGCTCGGGCATCCAGAGCGTCGAGGCCGGGCAGCTAGAAGCCTCGCGTGCGCTGGGCTTCAGCTATTCGTCGTCGATGCGGTTGGTCATCGTGCCCCAAGGCATTCGACGCGTGCTGCCCGCCCTGGTCAACCAGTTCATCTCGCTGCTGAAGGCCTCATCGCTGGTGTACTTCCTTGGCCTCATCGCCAGCCAGCGCGAACTGTTCCAGGTGGGCCGCGACCTCAACGCCCAGACCGGCAACCTGTCGCCTCTGGTCGCGGCCGGAATCTTCTACCTCGCCCTGACCATCCCGTTGACCCACCTGGTCAACTACATCGACGCACGGCTGCGACGCGGGAAGCTCGTCGCCGACTCCGAAGACCCGACCAGTCCGGCCAACCCCGCCTCGACCCAGGAGATGGTGTGAGCGCCACCGTGAAGTTCGAACCAGTATCGCTGGAAGCCAAGGACATTCATCTGTCATTCGGCGCCAACTCCGTCCTGCGCGGAGTCGACCTCGACGTGCCCGCCGGCACCACCACCGCGGTGATCGGGCCCTCGGGCTCGGGCAAGTCCACCTTGCTGCGGGCGTTGAACCGGCTACACGAACCCGACCGCGGCGACATCCTCCTCGACGGTCGGTCGGTGCTCAAGGACAACCCCGACGAGTTGCGGCAACGCATCGGGATGGTGTTCCAGCAGTTCAACCTGTTCCCCCACCGCACCGTGCTCGACAACGTGACGCTCGCACCCCGGCGACTCAAGCGCCTCGACGCCGACGCCGCACGCGAACTCGGGCTGACGCACCTGGAACGAGTCGGGTTGCGGCACAAGGCCGATGTCCGCCCCGCGACCCTGTCCGGCGGGCAACAGCAGCGTGTCGCCATCGCCCGCGCCTTGGCGATGACGCCCCAGGTGATGTTCTTCGACGAGGCGACCTCGGCGCTCGACCCCGAGTTGGTCAAGGGCGTCCTCGCGCTCATCGCCGAACTCGGTGAGGACGGCATGACGATGGTGGTCGTCACCCACGAAATGGGCTTCGCCCGGTCCGCCGCCGACGCCGTGGTGTTCATGGACCACGGCAAGGTGGTCGAGACCGGAACGCCCGAACGAATCTTCTCCGACGCAGAGACCGACCGGCTGCGTCAATTCCTGTCGCAGGTGCTGTAGCGATGGGGGGTCAGTTGAACCAATCGACGCATGTCGAGCGGTTAGCACGGCCAGAGCGGTTAGACTAGCGAATTATGGTAGAGACCGAACCGCAGGTCACTGAGCTGGCCGGAGAGCTGCAGCAGGTGCTCTCCAAGCTCTTCTCCGTCCTGCGTCGGGGTGACTCCAACCGAAACATGCCCGAGGGTGGTGCCGACCTGACCCTGGCGCAGCTGTCGATCTTGCTGACGCTGCTCGATCTCGGTCCGATCCGGATGACCGAACTCGCCGCCCACGAACGCGTCCGCACCCCGACGACCACGGTCGCCATCCGGCGCCTAGAGAAGCTCGGGCTGGTCAAACGATCCCGCGACCCATCCGATCTGCGCGCCGTCCTCGTCGACGTCACGCCGCGCGGCCTGGTCCAACATCGGGAGGCGTTGGCGACGCGTCGCGCCCAGATCGCCGGCATGCTGACCCGCCTCAGCGTCGAGGAACGCCAAACGCTCGCCAATGCCCTTGCGCCCCTTGCCCGGTTGGCCGAGCAGAGCGACTAGCTCTCCCGCGTCACCCGAGCCAGTCCAGCACCGCCGCGGCGGTCCACGACTGCTGCATGCTGCCCAACGGTTCGCCGGTGAAGGGTTCGTAGTACTCGGCGAAGGTACCGTCGCTGGCCTGGCGCAACCCTTCACGCCTCAGGTTCGACGAACGCTCGGCCCAACCACGGCGGGCGAAGCACCACGAGAACAACCACGTCAGGACCGGCCAGACCGGGCCGCGCCAATATTCCCGCGCCCGAAAGTCGGGCGACACCGGCGACGTCGACGGGATCAGGGAGTACTTCAGATCTGGATGCCCGCAGAAGCGCGGACCTTCGAGCCGTCTCAGCAGCGTCCGCTCGCGGTCGTGCGACAGGCCGCCACACAGTAGCGGCGAGAACTGGGCCACCGTCTCGGTGGCGATCCACTTCTTCGCGCGAAGATCGTAATCCCTTGCCCCGCCGGTACGTTCGTCGGTGGAGTCGACGACGCCGCGGCGGAAGCGCTCCGCCCAGGCGTACAGGTCGCGGACGTCGGAGTGCGGACGCTTGTAGTCCTCTCCGATCTCGGCGAGCACCGTGCAGGCCACCGAGAGGATCGCCGAGACGAAGACGTCCTCGACGGCGAAGCTCATCACCTTCGGCAGCAGCTCGTCGTCGTAGTTGACCGACTTCATCTGCTCGACCAACCACATGTAGCGGTCGTACTCCAGGTCCGACGGTCGCTGCGTCGCGTCGGTGACGATCGCGTTGTCCTCACGCGTGTACGGCGGCATCGGACCCGGAGTCACGTTGGCGTAGGCCGCATCCCAGCGCGGCGAGTTGTCCATCCCGGACTCCCACCCGTGATACACCGTCACCCGGCCGCGGGTGTCGGGGTCGCGGGCCTCGGCCAACCACCGGTGCCACCGCACCAGATCGCTCCACCGGCGGTCCAGGAAGGCCTCGGCAACGGCGCGCGTGGAGCGGCCCCTGGTGCGGGCGTTGTCGAGGATGCGCTGCACCGCGATCGCGTGCACCGGCGGCTGAGTGATGCCTGAGGTCTGCCTGCCCAGTGGCGCGTTGACCGCCAGCGCCGAGGTCGCCCACCGCGCAGGACCGGGGAAGTAGCCGTCGACCCCGTTGGCGAAGACGATGTGCGGAATCATGCCGTTCTTCCACTGAGCCGACAGCAGGGTGTCGAGCTCGACGACGGCGCGCTCGACACTCAGCGGGGCCAGGCCGATCGACACGAAGGCCGCATCCCAGCTCCACATGTGCGGGTACAGCAGCGGTGCGGCGGTGGTCATCACGCCGAGGTCATTGCCACGCAGCAAGTAGGCGGCGCGGGCCGAAAGCTGCGTGGGCGCGAAGTTCGAATCCGGTGGCATCGGGTCAATCATGCGACGCCGACGGCGGGCGCGCAGGTCGGTAGGGTGACCGCGTGCGTTCTGCGATGATCACGGGTGCCTCGGGCGGGCTGGGTTCGGCCATCGCCGACGCGCTGGCCCCCACCCACACCCTGCTTCTCGCGGGTCGCCCGTCCGACCGCCTCGACGCGGTCGCCGAGCGCCTCGGCGCTCCGACCTGGCCACTCGACCTCGCCGACCCCGATTCCATCGAATCGGCCGCCGAGGTGCTGACCGATCTGGACGTCCTGATCCACAACGCCGGTGTCGCGTATCCCGGCCGGGTCGACGAATCCAGCGCCGACCAGTGGCGCGCGACCTTCGAGGTCAACGTCGTCGGCGCCGTGGCGTTGACGCTGGCCCTGCTTCCGGCACTGCGCAGCGCGGGCGGGCAGGTCGTCTTCGTCAACTCCGGTGCCGGCATCAAGGCCTCACCAGGCCTGGCGTCCTACTCGGCGAGCAAGTTCGCACTGCGGTCGTTCGCCGATTCGCTGCGCGCCGACGAGCCGTCCCTGCGCGTCACCTCCGTGCATCCGGGGCGCATCGACACCGAGATGCAGCGCGACCTGATCGCCTACGAGGAGCGCGACTACGTACCAGAGCAATTCCTCTCACCCCAGACGGTGGCCGCCGTGATTGCCCAAGCGGTCAATGCGCCTGCCGACGCGCACGTCCACGAGATCGTGGTCCGGCCCCGATGACCACCCCGTTCGAGGTACACGAGGCGTCCATCGCCGACCTGCGCGCCGCCATGGACACGGGCACGGTGACGGCCGTCGGGCTGCTCGAGTCATACCTGGCCCGCATCGCGGCCTTCGACGGAGAGCTCAACGCCGTCGTCGTGCCCAACCCGCACGCCCGCGCCGAGGCCGAGGCGTCCGACGCCCGCCGACGCGACGGCCACACCCATGGCCCTCTCGACGGCATCCCGTACACGATCAAGGACAGCTACCAGGCGCGCGGCTTGACCGTTGCCGCGGGCAGCCCGGCGTTCGCAAGCCTGGTGGCACAGCGCGATTCGTTCGTCGTCGAGCGTTTCCGCGGTGCCGGCGCCGTCCTCATCGGGTTGACCAACATGCCGCCGATGGCCAACGGCGGCATGCAGCGCGGCGTCTACGGCAGGGCCGAAAGCCCTTACAACGCCGACTATCTCACCGCGCCCTTCGCGTCAGGCTCGTCCAACGGGTCGGGCACCGCGACCGCGGCGTCGTTCTGCGCCTTCGGAATCGGTGAGGAGACCTGGTCATCGGGGCGCGGGCCGGCGTCGAACAACGCCCTGTGCGCCTACACCCCGTCGCGCGGCGTCATCTCCACCCGCGGCGGCTGGCCGCTGGTGCCCACCATGGACGTCGTCGTGCCCCACACCCGGTCGATCGCCGACCTGCTGGAGGTGCTCGACGTCCTCGTCGCCGAGGACCCGGATGCACGCGGCGACTTCTGGCGGCTGCAGCCGTGGGTGTCGTTGCCGCGCGTCGACGAGATTCGCCCACCGTCCTACCCGGCGCTGGCGGCTGCTCCGGACACGTTGGCGGGCAGGCGGTTTGGCGTGCCGCGGATGTACGTCAACGCCGATGCGGACGCCGGCGTCGGCGCCACCGGGATCGGCGGGCCCACCGGTCGGCGCATCGACACCCGGCCGTCGGTGCTCGACCTGTTCGACGCGGTCCGGCGCGACCTGCTCGCCGCGGGCGCCGAGGTGGTCGACGTCGACTTCCCGGTCGTCAGCAACTACGAGGGTGACCGTTCCGGCGCCCCGACCATCGCGACCCGCGGCTTGGTCAGCCCCGACTACCTGCGGCGCGAAATCGTCGACCTGTGCGCCTGGGCGTGGGACGACTTCCTCGCCGCCAACGGCGATCCCACGCTCAACCGCCTGGCCGACGTCGACGGCAGCCTCGTCTTCCCGCACCCACCTGGCGCGCTGCCCGACCGGTACGACGGCTTCGACGACGACATCGCGGAGTATCCGGCGTTCATCCGCGACAACCCCGTCGACTCGTTCCTCGGCATCCCGACCATCCCAGAAGGAGTCCACGCGCTGGAGCAGACGCGGCGGGTCGACCTCGAGGAGTGGATGGACGGCCTGGGCCTGGACGCCGTCATCTTCCCGGCCGTCGCCGACGTCGGGCCCGCCAACATGGACGTCAACCCGGCCTCGGCCGATCTCGGGTGGCGCAACGGCGTATGGGTGGCCAACGGCAACTTGGCAATTCGTCACCTCGGCATCCCGACGGTGACAATGCCGATGGGCACGATGGCCGACATCGGCATGCCGGTGGGGCTCACCTTCGCCGGCCGGGCCCACGACGACGTCGCGCTGCTGCGTTACGCCTCGGCGACCGAGGCCACCGGCCAGCGGCGCACCCCGCCACCGCGCACTCCCCCACTCCCCGCGTGATTTCGGCGCGTTCAGCCGCGGTGAGCGCGGATTAGCGCGCCGAAATCGCCGGGGAGGGCCTAGATGACGACGTTGACCATCTTTCCCGCCACCACGATGACCTTCTTCGGCGTGGCACCGGCCATGAACGCGACGACCTTCTCGTCGGCGAGCGCGGCCGCCTCCACGGCGTCGGCGGCGGCGTCGGCGGCTACGGTGATCCGGCCCCGGACCTTCCCGTTGACCTGCACCGGGTACTCGACGGTGTCCTCCACCAGGTAGGCCGGATCGGCCGTCGGGAAGGGACCGTGGGCCAGCGGTGCGTCGTGACCCAGCCGGCGCCACAACTCCTCGGCCAAGTGCGGCGCCAACGGCGCGACCATCAACACCAGGGGCTCGATCGCGGCGCGCGCCGTGACGTCGGACTTGGTGAGGTGGTTCGTGTACTCGATGAGCTTGGCTGCCGCGGTGTTGTTGCGAAGTGCCGCATAGTCTTCGGCGACTCCGGCGATGGTCTTGTTCAGCAGCCGCAGGGTCGCCTCGCCCAGCTTCTCGTGGTCGGCGACACGCTCGGCGCCGGTGTTCTCGTCGACCACGACGCGCCACACCCGCTGCAGGAACCGGTAGGCACCGACGACGTCCTTGGTCGCCCACGGCCGCGACGCCTCCAGTGGTCCCATCGACATCTCGTAGACGCGCAGGGTGTCGGCCCCGTACTCCTCGCAGATCTCGTCGGGCGACACCGAGTTCTTCAAGCTCTTGCCGATCTTGCCGAACTCGCGGTTGACCTGGGAGTCCTGGTACCAGAACGTGCCATCGCGCTCCACGACCTCGGCCGCGGGCACGTAGGACCCGCGCGAATCGGTGTAGGCGTACGCCTGGATGTAGCCCTGGTTGACGAGCCGACGGTACGGCTCGCGGGAGCTCACGTGGCCGAGGTCGTAGAGCACCTTGTGCCAGAACCGGGAGTACAGCAGGTGCAGCACCGCGTGCTCGACGCCGCCGACGTACAGGTCGACGCCGCCGGGGTCCGACGGGCCGTGCTCGGCCGGCCGCGGGCCCATCCAATAGGCCTCGTTCTCCTTGGCGCAGAACGTTTCCGAGTTGTGCGGGTCGGCATACCGCAGCTCGTACCAGGAGCTGCCCGCCCACTGCGGCATGACGTTGGTGTCGCGGGTGTACGGCTGAAGTCCGTCACCGAGATCCAGGTCGACGTTCACCCATTCGGTGGCCTTGCCAAGCGGCGGTGACGGTTCACTGTCGGCGTCGTCCGGATCGAACTGCACCGGCGCGTAGTTCGGGATGTCGGGCAGTTCGACCGGCAGCGCCGATTCCGGCAGCCCGTGTGCACGACCGTCGGCGTCGTAAACGATGGGAAACGGTTCGCCCCAATACCGTTGGCGAGCGAACAGCCAGTCCCGCAGCTTGTATTCGATCCGCGCGCGGCCGCGGCCGTCGGCCTCCAAGCGCGCGAGCACGGCCTCCTTGGCCGAGGCGACGCTGAGCCCGTCGAGGTAGTCGGAGTTCACCAACACGCCGTCGCCGTTGTAGGCAGCCTGGCTGACGTCGCCGCCGTCGATGACTTCCTTGACCGGGAGTCCAAACGCGGTCGCGAACTCCCAGTCGCGCTGGTCGTGGCCGGGCACCGCCATGATCGCGCCGGTGCCGTAGCCGGCCAGCACGTAGTCGGCGATGAACACCGGAACACGTTGTCCGTCAACCGGATTGGTGGCATAGGCGCCGGTGAACACACCGGTCTTGGACTTGTTCTCCTGGCGCTCCAGATCGGTCTTCGCCGCCACGGTCGCTCGGTAGGCGGCCACGGCCTCGGCCGGCGTCGCCGCCCCGAACGTCCACCGCTCGTCGGTGCCATCGGGCCACTCCGTACCGACGAGCGCGTCGACCAAACCATGCTCGGGCGCCAACACCAGGTAGGTGGCGCCGAACAGCGTGTCGGGACGGGTGGTGAACACCTCGACGTCACCGGCGTCGGTGGCGAACTGCACCTCGGCGCCGGTCGACCGACCGATCCAGTTGCGCTGCATGGCCTTGACCTTGTCCGGCCAATCCAGGTCGTCGAGGTCGTCGAGCAGTCGGTCCGAATACGCGGTGATGCGCATCATCCACTGCCGCAACCGCTTTCGGAACACCGGGAAGTTGCCGCGGTCGCTGCGGCCGTCGGAGGTGACCTCTTCGTTGGCCAAGACGGTGCCCAACCCCGGGCACCAGTTCACGACCGAGTCCGCCCGATAGACCAGCCGGTAGGCGTCGACGACGTCCGCCCGCTCGCCCGCCGACATCGTCGACCAGTCCCCGCCGCCGTCGGGAACCCTGGCCCCCGATTCGAACTCGGCGATCAGCTCGCTGATCGGCCGGGCCCGATTGGCTGCCTCGTCGAACCACGAGTCGAAGATCTGCAGGAAGATCCACTGCGTCCACTTGTAGAAGTCGGTGTCGGTGGTGGAGAAGCTTCGCCGCGCGTCGTGGCCGAGCCCGAGCCGGCCGAGCTGACGACGGAAGTTGACGATGTTGGCCTCGGTGCGGGTCCTCGGATGCGTGCCCGTCTGCACCGCGTACTGCTCGGCAGGCAGGCCGAACGCGTCGAAGCCCAACGCATGCAACACGTTACGACCGGTCATCCGGAAGTAGCGGGCGTAGACGTCGGTGGCGATGTACCCGAGCGGATGCCCGACGTGCAGGCCCTCCCCCGACGGGTAGGGGAACATGTCCTGGACGAACATCTTGTCCGCGGGCACGGGCGACCCGTCGGCGGGCGCGAGCGATCCCACCGGGTTGGGGACGTGGAACGTACCCAGCCGAGCCCACGTCTCCTGCCACGTACGTTCGATGTCGCCCGCCAGCTTCGCGTCGTAGCGGTGCTGCGGGGTGCTCGAGGCGTCCAAGCCGCCTTCCCCTTCATTCACGTGAACAGGGTAGTCAACGGCGTGCTCGGAGCCCCAATCCCCGGTCTCGCCGCCGCGGCTAGGTATCGGTTCCGTTGCAGAGGGGTCTTCGCATGGTTGCAGCTCGTCCCAGCACTGGTTACGAGCGGCGGGGCGTGGATACAGTCGGCGCCTGGCCTGGGCTCACCGGGTCAGGAAGCTCGTGTGATCCGGAAGGACCGACGTTTAGATGTTCGAAAATGCCCGTCGTTGGGGACTTCTGGTAGGCGGTTTCGCAGCTGGCACGGCATGCGTCCTCGGCCTCGCCGGTCCCATTGCCTCTGCCGAGCCGACCCTGCCCCTGCCCGCGGTTCCGGCACCCGCCACCGTCACGCAGACTGTCACCGTGCAGGCCGGCGCCCCCGCCGCCGCCGGACCCAACCAACTGATCGCGTCACCCGCGGCCCCGGCCGCACCCGCCGTCCCGGCCGTCGTCCCCGCCACCTCGGGAACCCTCGCCGACTTCTTCAAGGAGAAGAACGTCGCGATGGAGCCGCAGAAGGCCGCCGACTTCAAGGCGCTGACCATCGTGCTGCCGATGCCAACGGGGTGGAGCCAGGTACCCGACCCCAACGTCCCCGACGCCTTCGCCGTGATTGCCGACCGGGTCGGCGGGGACGGGCTGTACACCTCGAACGCCGCAGTGCAGGTCTACAAGCTGGTCGGCGACTTCGATCCTCGGGAGGCCATCAGCCACGGCCTGATCGACACCCAGCAGCTCCCGGCCTTCCGCGCCACCGACGGGTCCCTCGCCGAGTTCGGCGGCATGCCGTCGGCCCTGATCGAAGGCACGTACCGGCAGAACAACCTGACGCTGAACACCTCGCGCCGCCACGTGATCGCGACCTCGGGCCCCGACAGGTACCTGGTGTCGCTCGCGGTCACCACCAGCGCCCAGGTTTCGGTGGCCGCCGGGTCGGCCACCGACGCCATCGTCAACGGATACCGCGTCGGGTCACCGGACACGCCACCCCCGGCGCCGGCCGCGCCGGTCGCCGTTCCCGCAGCTCCCGCGGCCCCCGCGGCGCCGGCAGTGGTACCCGTCGCCGCCCAACCGCTCGGGCTGCCCCGCTAGCGGTTACCTCTCGGGTCGCCGGGCCTCGTATTGTGGGGCCCATGTTGATCGCCGCCGTGCTGTGCCTCTGCGCCGCCGCAGCGACCGCGGCGATGGGCCTGTGGTCGGCGAGGCGACCCCACGCCACCGACCAGGTCGCCCAAGTCCTGCGGGCCGTGGTGCCGACCCAACTGGCCGCGGCGGTAATGCTGGCCGCCGGCGGCGTCGTCGCCCTCGCCGCCCCGCCCCACGCCGGGGTGCTGGCACTGGTGGTCTGCATCGTCGGTGCGGTGGGCACCGTGGCAGCGGGGTGCTACCAGAGCGCGAAGTCCGTCGCCCTGCGCGAGGCCGTTCGGGAAGCCCAGTCGTCGGACGCCGGCTGCGCAGGCGCCTGCGCGTCGTGCACCCTGTCCTGCCACTGAGCCGAGGTCAGTTGCGGCTGACGTCGATCGGGTGGGTCGCCAGCAGCGACAGCGGCATCGGCTGGCGGCGAAGCACCCGCGACCACAGGTCGACCTTCGGCTCGACGAGGACGTCGGACGGCAACGCCGACAACACGATCCAGTCGTCGCGTTCGATCTCGCCCTCCAGCTGACCGATCGTCCAACCGGAGTATCCGGCGTAGATCCGCACGCCCTCGACCGCGGGAGCGATCGAGTCGGGGTCGGCGTCCAGGTCGACCATCACGATGCGGCCCTGCACGTGCCGCAAGCCAGGCACGTCGGTGGGTTGTACGCCGGCGCGCAGCGTCGCCAGACACAGCGCGGCGTCCCGCTTGACGGGACCGCCGACGAACATCGTCTTCGGCTTGGTGGCGAGTTTTGTCCACTGCGGCAGCACGTTGAACACGGCCGTCTCGCTGGGGCGGTTGAGCACGACGCCGAGGGTTCCGCTGTCGTTGTGCTCGACGACGTAGATCACGCTGCGACGGAACGTCGGTTCCATGAGATCGGTGTTGGCGATGAGCAGCGTTCCGGCGCGGACTCGATGCGTCGCCGGAGCGAAGTGGTCCTCCGGGTCCTCTGACTGCGCCACCCACCCATCATGTCACCAGCGTGCGCCGATGGTGGCGATCGGGCGCGGCCGTGCCGGGTTGTTTCGGGAATCGCCTCGCCAACCTTTGTAGGGTGGTTGGACGCCACTCGGCGCACCGAACATCCCACCGACATCGGACGGCAATTGACCACGCCTCACGACCGCTTCGCCCTGTGGCGGGCGGTGCGAGCGCTCACCGAGTTCCGCAGGCTTCTGGAGTTGCGTGCGGTCAGCTCGTTCGGTGACGGCCTGTTCCAGGGCGGGTTGGTCGGCGCGCTGCTGTTCGACCCGGAACGGGCCGCCAATCCGTGGGAGATCGCCGGATCGTTTGCGGCACTGTTCCTGCCCTACTCGTTGCTCGGCCCGTTCGCAGGCGCCCTGCTCGACCGGTGGGATCGACGCCGGGTGTTGATCGGCGCCAACCTCGCCCGCGTGCTGTTCATCATCACGGTGGCGTTCCTGCTGGCGTTCCACGCGGGGGCGCCGTGGATCCTGCTGGGCGCCTTGGTGGTCAACGGCTTCACGCGGTTCGTCACCTCGGGACTGTCCGCCGCATTGCCGCACGTCGTGCCGCGGGAGCAGGTGCTGACCATGAACTCGGTCGCCACCGCCGTCAGCGCGGCGTCGTTGTTCTTCGGCGCGATCTTCATGCTGGTGCCGCGGTGGGCGTTCGGGGTGGGCGACAGCGGTTCGTCGGCCGCCCTGTTCATGGCCTCGGTGCCCGTGGCGGTGGCGTGGATCCTGTCCCTGCGATTCGCCCCCCACGTCCTCGGCCCCGACGACTCGGCGCGCGCGGTGCACGGCTCGGTGGCCTACGCCGTGGCCACGGGGTGGGGTTACGGCTTGCGGACGGCGGTCGGTGTGCCCAGCGTGGCGGGCACTCTGTCCGGCGTTGTCGCCCACCGAATGGTGTTCGGCATCAACACGCTGCTGGTGCTGGTCACCGTGCGGCACACCGGCTCGGTGAACGTCGCGGGCCTCGGCGTCGCCGTGCTGTTCGCGGCCTCCACCGGGATGGGGTCGTTCCTGGCCAACTTCCTCACCCCCGTCGTCGTGCGCCGGTGGAGCAGGTACAAGACCGTCAACCTCGCCCTGTTGGCGGCGGCGGCGATCCAGCTCGCGGCGGTCGGCCTCGACCTGCCGATCATGATGGCGTGCGGCTTCCTGCTCGGTGTCGCCGGCCAGGTGGTCAAGCTGTGCGCGGACTCGGCGATGCAACTCGACGTCGACGACGCCTTGCGGGGTCACGTCTTCACCGTTCAGGACGCGCTGTTCTGGGTGGCGTTCGTGGGGTCGATCACGCTCTCGGCCGCGATGATTCCCGTCGACGGGCACTCCCCCGCCCTGGTCGTCTTCGGCGCGGTGGTCTACCTGCTCGGGTTGGCCGCGCACGCCGCAATCCGCAGGGGCGCAACGGCGTCGGACTAAGGTGACGCCATGGCCGGAGCCGAGGGCATAGTGACCGACCTGCAGGCCGAGAGCGACTCGCTCGACGACCTCGTCGCAGGGCTCGACGACTGGCGAATCGCCACCCCCGCTCCGGGGTGGACCGTCGCCCACCAGATCGCCCATCTGTGGTGGACCGACCGCGTGTCACTGCTCGCGGTCACCGACGAACCCGCCTTCGCCGCCGTCCTTGCCGAGGCCGCGACCAACCCGACCGGCTTCGTCGACGACGGCGCCGAGCAGCTGGCGACCACCCCGCCCGCCGAGATGCTCGCCGGCTGGCGCCACACCCGTTCGCTCCTGCACGACGAACTCCGCCGGGTGGCCGACGGCAGGAAGCTGCCCTGGTTCGGCCCGCCGATGAGTGCGGCATCGATGGCCACGGCTCGGCTGATGGAGACCTGGGCGCACGGTCTCGACGTCGCCGACGCGCTCGGGGTGACCAGACCGGCGACCGCCCGGCTACGGTCGATCGCCCACATCGGGGTGCGCACCAGGGACTTCGCATTCACTGTGCACCGGCTGCCCGTCCCAACCGAGCCGTTCGGAGTCGAGTTGGCGGCGCCGGACGGGTCGACGTGGTCGTGGGGGCCCGCCGACGCCGCCCAGCGCGTCACCGGGTCGGCCGAGGACTTCTGCATGCTGGTGACGCAGCGCCGCCCGCGCGCGGACCTCGACGTCGTCGCGGTCGGTGACGACGCGGCCACCTGGTTGACGATCGCGCAGGCGTTCGCGGGCCCACCGGGGGCCGGTCGGGAGCGGTAGCTACAGCTCGCTTGCCGCGTCCGCAGCGCCGTCCCCGTCCGAATCGGAGAGTTTCACGTCCCACCGGCCGTCCGCGTCGACGTCGACGTACGCCTCGTCACCGACCAGGACGCGGTCCGCAAGACCGTCCCTGTCCACGTCGAGCACCCTGTCGTCGACCTGGCCGTCGCCGTCGAAGTCCACCAGCGGGCCACCCGTCAGCTCAACGCCGTCGAGACCCAACCAGCGGATCTGCCCACCGACCGCCCACGTGCCCGAGCCGTCGTCGGTGAACGACGCCTCGGGGTGGCCGTCGTCGTCGAGGTCGAGCAGCAGGTGATCGGCCGTCCCGTCCCCGTCGGAGTCGGTCAACGCGTCGTCGAGGCGGCCGTCGCCGTCGAAGTCCAGCCCGATCGCGTCGAAGATTCCGTCGTCGTCGGAGTCGACGTTCAATTCGGCCGACCAGATCGTCGCCGACCCGTCACCATCCCCCAGGCAGTAGTCCATGACTACTTGGACGCGGGCCTACTGCTGCGCGTTCCACCACGTCCGAAGTTCGTCGACCGCCTCGTCGTGCTCGAGCGGCCCACGCTCCATCCGCAGCTCCTTGAGGTACTTCCACGCCTTGCCCACCTGCGGGCCCGCGGGAATGTCGAGGATGCGCATGATCTCGTTGCCGTCGAGATCGGGCCGGACCCGTTGCAGATCCTCCTTCGCAGCCAGCTCGGCGATGCGGTTCTCCAGGTCGCCGTAGCTGGCCTGCAACCGCGCGGCACGGCGCTTGTTGCGGGTCGTGCAGTCGGCCCGCACCAGCTTGTGCAGCCGTTCGAGCAGCGGCCCCGCGTCGGTGACGTACCGGCGGACAGCGGAGTCGGTCCACTTGCCGTCGCCGTACCCGTGGAACCGCAGGTGTAGGTACACCAGCTGCGACACGTCGTCGACCATCTGCTTGGAGTACTTCAGCGCCCGCATGCGCTTGCGGGTCAGCTTCGCGCCGACCACCTCGTGGTGGTGGAAGCTGACGCCGCCGTCGCCCTCGTGCTTGCGGGTAGCCGGCTTGCCGACGTCATGCAGCAGCGCCGCCCACCGCAACACCAGATCGCGCTCGCCAGAATTCTCCAGATCGATGGCCTGCTGCAACACCGTCAGCGAATGTTGGTAGACGTCCTTGTGCTGGTGATGCTCGTCGATG
The DNA here is from genome assembly GCF_002043095.1 of Mycobacterium sp. AT1. GTDB lineage: Bacteria > Actinomycetota > Actinomycetes > Mycobacteriales > Mycobacteriaceae > Mycobacterium. Next base: position 73,900 of record NZ_MVOC01000011.1, read on the forward strand.
GCCATCCGCATGCCACCCACCTCGGGAAGCACCACCTCGCCGAGGCCGGTCTGCACCACCAGGTCGACGCCGGACACCGGGTCGGCGCCCAACATCATCTTGTCCAACTCGGCCGCGACCCGTTCGACGGTGATGCGCCCCAGCTCGTCGGCCATCCGCGCCATCGCCTCGCGCACCCGGGGCGCGACGTCGAAGCCGAGCTGCGAGACGAACCGCGCCGCCCTCAACATCCGCAGCGGGTCGTCGCCGAAGGACACCTCCGGGGTCGACGGCGTGTCGAGTACCCGGTCCCGAATCGCGGCCAATCCGCCTAGTGGATCGTGGAATTCACCAAGTCCGGCCGGGGTGATGCGCACCGCCATCGCGTTGACGGTGAAGTCGCGGCGCACCAGGTCGTCGTCAAGGGAGTCACCAAAGCGGACCTCCGGGTTCCGCGTCACGCGGTCGTACGCATCGGCGCGGAAGGTGGTGATCTCGAGCCGATCAGCGCCCTTGCCGACGCCGACGGTGCCGAATTCGATGCCGGTGTCCCACAGACCGTCGGCCCACCGCCGGACCACCTGCTGCATCTGTTCAGGGCGGGCGTCGGTGGTGAAGTCGAGGTCGTTCAGCGGACGCCCCAGGAGCGCGTCCCGCACGCTGCCGCCGACGAGGTACAGCTCGTGGCCGGCGTCAGCGAACAACTGGCCCAGCTCTCGGAGCATCGGTGTGCGCCGCTGCAGCGCCTTGGCCGCGGTCAACAACTCGTCGGTCGTGGAGGGATCTTTCGGCACGTTCGATGAGCCTAGTGGGCGCTACGGGTGCGTAACGACCCGGCGACAAGCCGACCACGACGGCGAGTGGTAAGGGACGGATACCCCGCGGCAGCTACTATCGCTTGGGTGTCGGAGGGCGAACGAGCCAAACCACGACGGCGCCGAGGGCGGCGCCGCGGCCGACGCTCTGCAGGTCCGCCGGAGGCCGCCACTTCCGACACCGCGAACCCGCCTACCGCACCGCTTCCCGGCCCCGTTCCCGGCCACCAGGTCGACTCCCCAGCACAGACCCCGTCGAAGAGATCGGGCCGACGCACCCCCGAGCGACTGCGGACAGTGCACGAAACCTCGGCGGGCGGGCTCGTCATCGACGGCATCGACGGCCCGGCGGACGGCCAGGTCGCCGCTCTCATCGGCCGCGTCGACCGGCGCGGACGCATGCTGTGGTCCCTGCCCAAGGGGCACATCGAGCAAGGTGAGACCGCAGAACAGACCGCCATCCGGGAGGTCGCCGAGGAAACCGGAATCCAGGGCAGCGTGCTGGCCGCGCTGGGCAGCATCGACTACTGGTTCGTGACCGAGGGTCGGCGCGTCCACAAGACCGTGCACCATTACCTCATGCGATTCCTCGACGGCGAGCTCTCCGACGAGGACGTCGAAGTGACCGAGGTCGCCTGGGTTCCCCTGACCGATCTCCCGTCGCGGCTGGCCTACGCCGACGAACGCAAACTCGCCGAAGTGGCCGGTCAACTGATCGCAAAACTGCAGGCCGACGGCCCAGGCTCGCTGCCGCCGCTGCCGCCCAGCTCGCCGCGTCGCCGCCCCCAGACGCACTCCCACACCCGCAACCGTCGGCCCGACGACACACCGCAACCCGGCCGGCGGGCGAACGGCTGCGGCCAAGGACCATGACGCGCGCGGCGGCTTGGATCGCCGGATTCCGCTTGCTGGCCGTGGTCGCTCTGGTGACGTTGATCGTCGTACCCGCCGTGGCGCCACGCGCCGCAGCGGGCGAACCCGGAGATCGGCCCTTCCTCGAATTGCACATCGACGCCATCACCCCGGACTCGATCACCACCACCAGCGACCCCATCGTCACGGTGTCGGGCACTGTCACCAACGTCGGTGACCGCCCGGTCCGCGACATCATGGTGCGTCTCGAGCACGCCGCGGCCGTCGCGTCGTCCGCAGCCCTTCGCACCGATCTGACCGGCGGCGTCGACCAGTACCAACCCGTCGCCGACTTCGTCACCGTCGCACCGGAACTCGCACAGGGTCAGCACGTGCCGTTCACGCTCTCCTATCCGGTGCGTTCCGCGGAACTGCCGTCACTGCAGATCGACCAGCCCGGCATCTACCCCGCCCTCGTCAACGTGAACGGAACGCCCGACTACGGCGCACCCGCCCGCCTCGACGACGCCCGTTTCCTGCTGCCCGTGCTCGGCGTCCCCGCCGATCCGTCGCAGCTCGACGAATCCCCGTCCGCCGTCGTCCCGCCCGACACCTCGAGGCCGGTCCGCATCACGATGCTGTGGCCGCTCGCCGACAAGCCGCGACTGGCCGCGGGCGTACCCGGCGGCACCACCCCGGTCCGGCTGGTCGACGACGAACTCGCGACGTCCCTCGCCGCGGGCGGACGCCTCGACACGCTGCTGTCGGCCGCCGACTTCGCCACCAGCCCGCCCGTCGACCCGGCCGGCCAGACCCGCAGCGCGCTGTGCCTTGCCGTCGACCCGGACCTGTTGGTCACCGTCAACGCGATGACCCTGGGTTACGTCGTCAACGACGACCCGGTGGGCGGCGTCAACTCGCCGACGCACCCCGGCACCGGCCAGGAAGCCGCCGCGAGCTGGCTCGGCAGGCTCAGGGCGCTGGCCCAACGTTCATGCGTGACACCGACGGTGTACGCCCAAGCCGACCTCGGCGCGTTGGCCCGCGTCGGCAATCCCGAGCTGTCCACCATCGCCGTCAAGGGAGCCGGCGACATCGTCGACCAGATCCTCGGCGTCGCGTCGACCCGCGGCGCGACCCTCGTCGGGGACGGACCTCTGACCGGAGCCGCCGTCCGACTTCTGTCGGCCCAGGGACCGACCGTGGCGATCGCGGCGGGCGACGTCACCCCGCGCCGGTACGACACGAACGTGGTGGAGGCGCCCTTCGACCCCGCCGTCGGAGCGGCGCTCGCCGGTGCGGGCACCATGCCGGTGACGCCGTCCTACTTGGACGCGGCCCTCGGCGTGCCGCTGGCGCACGACTCCCCCATCGCCCGCCGGGAGGACGCCATCGCGGCCGTGCTGTGGCGCGCATTGCGGCCGCAGAGCGAGCCCCGTACCGAAATCCTCGTCCCGCCGATGGCGTGGAACCTGCCTCCCGAGGAGGCGCAGGCGATCCTGACGACGCTCGCCTCGTCGATCCGTTCCGGTTTGGCCGTTCCGCGGCCGCTGGCCACCGTGGTCGCCGAGGCCAACGTCCTCCCTCCTTCGGCCATCGCGCCGCTCCCGCAGGACGCCCTCGGCAATCCCCGCGCTCACGTCGACCAGGGCGTGACGGACGGCATCGCCAACGCAACGCTCCGGCTGGGCGGACTGACCGCCGCGTTGACCGTCGACCCACGAACCGGGCTGACCGGCACGCAATACACCGCCCCGCTCCGAGAGGACCTCCTGCGGGCGCTCAGCCAGTCCGTGCCGCCGGACGCCCGCAACGGGCTCGCCTCCCAACGCGTCGGCGTCGTCGACGACACCGTCGGTGACCTGCTGCGGGCGGTCACCATCGTCAACCCCGGCGGTTCCTACACACTCGCGACCGAACGCAGCCCGTTGCCGTTGGCGCTGCGCAACGACCTGCCCGTCCCCATCAAGGTGCGGCTCGACGTCGACGCCCCACCGGGGATGACGGTCGACGACATGGGCGAGATCGAGCTCCCGCCGGGCTTCCTGCCGCTGCGCGTGCCAATCGAGGTGCACTTCACCCAGCGCGTCGCCGTCGACGTATCCCTGCAGACCACCGACGGTCTCCCACTTGGCGAACCGGTTCGCCTCTCGGTGCACTCCAACGCGTACGGCAAGGTGCTGTTCTTCATCACGCTGTCCGCGGGAGCGATCCTCGTCCTGCTCGCCGGCCGACGCCTCTGGCATAGATTCCGTGGGCAACCCGACCGGGCCGACCTCGACCGCCCCAAGCGGCGCGACGGTGACGGCAAGCCGGATCCGCTCGACGTGGCGCTAGCCCACGCTCCCGACGAGGATCGGCGCCACCGATGAGCGCTTGCGCGAAGAGCAGGAACCAATGAGCACCACTAGGCCGCCGGGGCCCGCACCGAGACCCCCGCAGGCGCCGCGACGCATCCCGCAGGGGCCTGCGCCGCGCCGTCGCGCCGGCAGACCCGAACTGACCGACGCCGCGGTGGTCTCACGGTCGTGGGGCATGGCGCTGGCCACGCTGATCAGTCGCATCACCGGCTTCATCCGCATCGTGCTGTTGGCGACGATCCTCGGCGGGTCGCTGCTGAGCGCCTTCTCGGTGTCCAACCAGCTGCCCAACCTGATCGCCGCGCTAGTGCTCGAGGCGACGTTCACCGCAATCTTCGTGCCGGTACTGGCCCGCGCCGAGCGTGACGACGCCGACGGCGGCACCGCGTTCGTCCGACGGCTCCTGACGCTGTCGACGGCCTTGCTGCTCGTCGCGACGATCGTGTCGGTGGTGGCCGCTCCGCTGCTGGTCCGGCTGATGCTCGGCGGCGATCCGAAGGTCGACCGCGAGCTGACCACCGCGTTCGCGTATCTGTTGTTGCCGCAGATCATCTTCTACGGGCTGTCCTCGGTGTTCATGGCAATCCTGAACACCCGCAACGTGTTCGGGCCACCGGCGTGGGCACCCGTCCTCAACAACGTGGTGGCGATCGGCACGCTCGGCGTGTTCGTCGCGGTGCCGGGTGAACTGTCGCTCGACCCCGTCGCGATGGGCACCGCCAAGCTTCTGGTCCTTGGCATCGGCACCACCCTCGGCGTCGTATCGCAGACCGCTGTCCTGTTCGTCGCCATTCGGCGGGAGCGGGTCAGCCTGCGCCCGCTGTGGGGTCTCGACGACCGGCTCAAGAAGTTCGGCGGGATGGCCGCCGCGATGGTGCTCTACGTCCTGATCAGTCAGGCCGGCCTGGTCGTCGGCAACCAGATCGCCAGCACCGCGGCGGCGTCCGGGCCCGCCGTCTACAACTACGCGTGGCTGGTCCTGCAGCTTCCGTTCGGCATCATCGGCGTGACGGTGCTGACCGTCGTGATGCCGCGGCTGTCCCGCAACGCCGCCGCCGACGACCAGCCCGCCGTGCTCGCCGACATCAACTTCGCGACGCGCCTCACCATGCTGACGCTCATCCCCGTCGTCGCCTTCATGACGGTCGCCGGCCCGGCCATCGGCAGCGCGCTGTTCGCCTACGGGAGGTTCAGCGACGCCGACGCCGGCAGCATGGGCCACGCGATCGCGCTGTCGTCGTTCACCCTGCTCCCCTACGCGATGGTGCTGCTGCAGACGCGCGTCTTCTACGCCAGGGAGCAACCGTGGACGCCGATCGTGCTGGTCGTGGTGATCACCGCCGTCAAGATCATCGCCTCGCTGGCGGCGCCGCACCTCACCGACGACCCCGAGCTCGTCGCCGGCTACCTCGGGTTTGCGAACGGCCTCGGCTTCCTGGCCGGCGCCATCGTCGGTCACGTCATGTTGCGGGCCAATCTCAAGCCGCCGGGCGGCAGGATGATCAACCTCGACGTCGTGCGGACGGTCCTCGTCACCGTGGCGGGGTCCCTGGCGGCCGGCCTGATCGGGCACCTCGCCGACCGGCTGCTGGGTCTCGGGGCGTTGACCGAGAACCACGGTGGCGGCGGCTCCCTCCTGCGGCTGACCATCCTCGGGCTGATCATGTTGCCAGTCATCGCCGCGGTCTTGCTCGCGGCCAAGGTGCCCGACGCGCAGGCCGCAGCGGGTGCGATTCGACGGCGACTGGGCCGCGGAGCAGCTACGACGCCGGTGACACCGCCGCCGAGGATTCCCGGCCCACCGCGACCGGGTATGCCCCTCCCGTACGCTGATCACAGCAGTTCATCTCCGTTGCGGCCGCGTCAATATGGGCCGGCGCCGAGGTGGGACGGCGAACCTCCGGCAGGAGTTGTCGGAGACGGGCTTCGGAGAGGACAAGCGGTGAGCGACGACCCGGCGGGCGGTTCAACGCCCGACGCAGGCTCGACCACTCGCATTCCCCGTCAGAGCGCCGACGACTTCCAACCGGACGTCCCGGCCGAGTCCCATCTGCCGCCCTCGGGGCGGCCGCCCGCTGATTACGGCGGCGACCCGACGAGAGAGCCGGTGTCGGCAGGCATGCCGAACGAACCGGCCATCGAGGCGGCCACCGGCGACGACGACATCCACCTGATCCCCGGCGCCACGATCGCCTCCGGGCGCTACCGCCTGCTGGTGTTCCATGGCGGCCCCCCGCAGCTTCAGTTCTGGCATGCGATGGACACCGCCCTTGACCGCCAGGTGGCGCTGACGTTCGTCGACCCCGACGCCGTCCTGCCCGACGACGAGCTGTCGGAGATCTTGTCCCGCACCCAGCGACTGAGCTCGCTCGACGCTCCCGGCGTCGCACGAGTCCTCGACGTCTCCAGGACCGGTTCCGGCGGTCTCGTCGTCTCGGAGTGGATTCGCGGAGGTTCGCTCGCCGAGGTCGCCGAGACGTCCCCGTCGGCGATTGGCGGCGCTCGCGCCGTTCAGTCCCTGGCCGCGGCGGCCGAGGCTGCGCACCGTTCCGGGGTCGCCCTGTCCGTCGACCATCCCGGCCGGGTCCGGGTCAGCATCGACGGCGACGTCGTGCTGGCGTTCCCCGCCACCCTGCCGTCGGCGACGCCGGAGGACGACATCCGCGGCATCGGCGCGGTGCTGTACGCCCTGCTGGTCAACCGGTGGCCAATCCCCGGTTCGACCGAGCGCGGTGGCATGGAGGCCGCCGACCTCGACGCCGCGGGCGAACCGGTCGAGCCCCGCACGGTGGATCGCGACATCCCGTTCCAGATCTCTGCGGCCGCCGTGCGCGCGGTGCAGGAGAACGGCGGCATCCGATCCGCACCGACGTTGCTCAACCTGTTGCAACAGGCCACCGCCGTTGCCGATCGCACCGAGTTGATCGCACCGATCAACGAAGCGGAAGCTGCCGGGACTCGACACCGCGACGCCGGCGACGACGATCCGGAGGCCAAGTCCCGACGCAAGAAGGGCGTGTTGATCGGTGCCGCCGTGGCGGGCTCGATCCTGGTGGTCGCCCTCATCGTGCTGGCAACGGTGTTGCGCGGTGTGTTCAGCGACGTCGGCGGCCCGTTGGACAAGGACGAGCTTGGACTCAACACCCCGTCGACCAGCACCACCAGCGATCCGAGCGCCGGTAGCGTGAAACCCGTTCGCGCGACGGTGTTCTCGCCGGGTGGCGAGGCCGACAACCCCGCCGACGCCGGCAAGGCGATCGACGGCAGCACCACGTCGGCGTGGCAGACCGACACCTACAGCGACGCGGTGCCGTTCCCCAACTTCAAGAACGGCGTCGGGCTGATGCTGCAGTTGCCACAGCCGACCGCAATCGGGTCCGTGTCGATCGACCTGAACAGCACCGGTACCTCGATTCAGATCCGGTCGTCTCAATCGGCCACCCCGGCGACGCTCGACGACACGACCGAGCTGAGCCCTCCCACTCCGATGAAGACGGGGTCGAACACGATCACCGTCACCGACCCGCAGCCCGTCTCGAATGTGCTGGTGTGGATCACCACGCTCGGCTCGGTGAACGGCAAGAGCGAGTCCGCACTGTCGAACATCACGCTCAAGCCCGCTTCCTGACGAGTTGTCCCCAGGTCCCGGCGGCCGGCTGCGGTCGTCGTCTCCGCAGTTCAACGGGGTGGGGTGCGCCCAAGGGGCGTCCCCGCGACAAGAGGTGCGGGGACGGGTGCCTGGCGTTGATTAGTGTTCGTTTGTGGGGAGCTGCGGAGAAGTCGCCGGTGCCGAGCGGACGGATGCGGAGTTGCTCGTTGCGCACGTCGACGGAGATCGATACGCCTTTGCGGAGCTCTTCCACCGCCACCATCGGCAGCTCCACCGGCTGGCACGGATCACCAGCCACAACCGCGAAGACGCCGCCGACGCGCTCCAAGATGCGATGCTGTCCGCGCACCGCACGGCACCAACCTTTCGGCACGACGCGTCGGTCAGCAGTTGGCTCTACCGCATCGTCGTCAACGCGTGCCTTGATCGGCTGCGCCGCAACAAGTCTCATCCCGTCACGGCGCTGGACGACGAGGTCTGTCACCTCGGCGATCCGACCACCCGCGTCGACACGGTGCTCGCCGTCGAACGCGCCCTGCTCCGACTGCCGCTCGAGCAGCGGGCCGTGGTCGTCGCGGTCGACATGCAGGGCTACTCGGTCGCGGAGACCGCGCGGTTGCTTGGCGTACCGGAGGGCACCGTGAAGAGTCGCTGTTCGCGGGCGCGAGCCAAGCTGGCCAAGACGCTGGAGTACTACGACGACCCCGCCCCAACCGTTCGGCCGTAGCGGCTAGCGGCTCTGGCGCACCCTGGTGTCCGGGCGTGGGACGGCCACGAACTGCGGCCCGTTGACGGCCTGCGACAGGCAACCGGGGATGTTGCGACACGCGATGATCGCCCCCGCCCCCGGCGCCTGGCCAGGCGCGGTCGGAATCTGGTTCGGGATTCCGCAGGTCTGGTGATACGGGTCGTACGGGACGATGTTCATGTCGCAGGCCAGCACGTTCGTCTGCGGCGTCGTGGCTACGTCCATGGCCAGCAAGCCGGTCGCCGACGCGACGCCGACCGCACCGATCACCAGTATCCGGTGAAGATTGCGCATGTCAGCCTCGTTCGTGGTCGTCCTACCCAGCATCCTCTTCTTCCCAGGCTAGCGAAAGGACGTTCCCAGGGTCCGGCGTCGGAGGCCGGTGCGACACTGACCAGGTGCACGACGCTGCGGACGATCGCTACGAGTTCCCCGTCACGGTCGACCTCCTCGCCGACCTGCAAGCCGGGCTGCTCGACGACCGAACCGCGGCCCAGCTGCGTCGGCGGGTTCGCACCGATCCAGCCGTCAAGGCCCAGCTGGCCGCCCTGGATCGCGTCAGGCGCCACCTGTCGGCCCTAGGAGTGGACTCAGCCTCGGCTCCGGACGTCCCCGCCGACGTCACGGCGACGATCGGCGCCACGCTGCGCTCGGCCCCTCCGCCGACTCCATGACGCGTCCCCGAGTCGCGCCTGGAACACCCGGGCTTACGCTGGTGTTATAGGCGTACGCAGAAAGGCGGAAATGACTTCCTCGAACACCGTTCACGACGTGATCATCATCGGCTCCGGTCCTGCTGGTTATACAGCGGCCGTGTATGCCGCGCGTGCGCAACTCCATCCACTGGTCTTCGAAGGCGTGCAGTTCGGTGGCGCGCTGATGACGACGACAGAGGTGGAGAACTACCCCGGCTTCAAGGACGGCATCACCGGTCCTGCACTGATGGAGGAAATGCGCGAACAGGCGCTCCGGTTCGGGGCCGACCTGCGCATGGAGGACGTCGACGACGTCGACCTGGACGGCCCGGTCAAGACGGTCACCGTCGGCGACGAGACGTTTCAGGCCAAGTCGGTCATCCTCGCGATGGGTGCAGCCGCCCGCCAGCTCGGGGTCCCCGGCGAGATGGAGCGCATCGGCACCGGCGTCAGCACCTGCGCCACGTGTGACGGCTTCTTCTTCCGCGACCAGGACATCGCCGTCGTCGGCGGTGGCGACTCCGCGATGGAGGAGGCGATCTTCCTCACCAAGTTCGCCAATCACGTCACGTTGATTCACCGTCGCGACGAGTTCCGTGCATCGAAGATCATGCTCGACCGCGCCAAGGACAACCCGAAGATCACGTTCCTGACCAACACCGCGGTCACCCAGGTCGAGGGCGAGCCCAAGGTGACCGGCCTCCGTTTGGCGGACACCGTCACCGGCGAAGAGTCCAAGCTGGCCGTGACCGGCGTGTTCGTCGCGGTCGGACACGATCCCCGCTCGGGCCTGGTCAGCGGCAAGGTCGACCTCGACGACGAGGGCTACGTCAAGGTCAAGGGCCGCACCACCAGCACCTCGGTCGACGGCGTCTTCGCCTGCGGCGACCTGGTCGACCACACCTACCGGCAGGCCATCACCGCCGCCGGCAGCGGCTGTTCGGCGGCGATCGACGTCGAGCGGTGGCTCACCGGCCACCAAATCGCCGACAACTGGTGACGTTCCACCCCTTCAGCCCACCCCTCTCAGACAGGAGCACCACATGAGCGACAAGACCAGCGCAACCGTTGCCGTAACCGACGACTCGTTCTCCGAGGACGTCCTCTCCAGCAGCACCCCGGTTCTGGTGGACTTCTGGGCGTCCTGGTGCGGCCCGTGCAAGATGATCGCACCCGTCCTGGAGGAGATCGCCACCGAGAAGGCTGGCGCGCTCACCGTGGCCAAGATCGACGTCGACGCCAACCCGGGCACCGCGCGTGACTTCCAGGTGGTGTCGATTCCGACGTTGATCCTGTTCAAGGACGGCGAGCCGGTGAAGCGCATCGTGGGCAGCAAGGGCAAGGCAGCGCTGCTCCGCGAGCTGTCTGACGTGGTCTAATCGCGGTCGCACCGTTCCCATCGGATCGGACACACCCGGCTCCCGACTGGCCTGGAGGTTTCTGCATTAGCGACTCCGTCTGCGACAATTCTGGTCATGTCTAGTCTGCGCCGCGGCGATCGGGGAGCCTCGGTCGTCGAGATTCGGTCGGCGCTTGCGGCGTTGGGCATGATCGACAGCCCCGACGACGACATCACGACTGGCAAACACGTGGCGTTCGACGTGTTCGACGACGACCTCGACCACTCGGTCCGCGCCTTCCAGCAGCGCCGCGGTCTGCTCGTCGACGGCGTCGTGGGTGAGGCCACCTATCGAGCGTTGAAGGAAGCCTCGTACCGCCTTGGCGCCCGGACGCTGGCCCACCAGTTCGGTGCGCCGATGTACGGCGACGACGTCGCGACTCTTCAGGCGCGATTGCAGGACCTTGGCTTCTACACCGACCTCGTCGACGGCCACTTCGGGCTGCAGACGCACAACGGTCTGATGTCCTATCAGCGGGAGTACGGTCTGTACCCCGACGGCATCTGTGGCCCAGAAACGTTGCGCTCCTTGTACTTTCTGGGTTCGCGGGTGACCGGCGGTTCGTTGCACGCCATCCGCGAGGAGGAGCTCGTCCGTCGCTCCGGTCCCCGGCTGTCGGGCAAGCGCATCATCATCGATCCGGGCCGCGGCGGCGACGACCACGGGCTCATCATGAACGGTCCGGACGGGCCGATCAGCGAAGCAGACATCTTGTGGGACTTGGCAAGTCGGCTCGAGGGCCGGATGGCGGCGATCGGAATGGAGACGTTCCTGTCGCGGCCGGTTGGTCGCAGCTTGACCGACGCCGAGCGCGCGGAGACCGCCAACACGGTCGGTGCGGACTTGATGATCAGCCTTCGGTGCGCTTCGCTGCCCGACTCCCCCGCCAACGGCGTCGCGTCCTTCCACTTCGGCAACGCCCACGGGTCGGTGTCGACGATCGGTCGCAACCTTGCCGACTTCGTGCAACGAGAATTGGTGGCCCGCACCGGGTTACGTGACTGCCGTACGCATGGCCGGACGTGGGACCTGCTTCGCCTGACCCGAATGCCGACCGTGCAGATCGACGTCGGCTACATCACCAATCCACACGACCGCGACCTGCTGGTGTCGGCTCAGGCCAGGGATTCCCTGTCCGAGGGCATCCTCGCGGCCGTCAAGCGGCTGTACCTGCTCGGCAAGAACGACCGCCCGACGGGCACGTTCACCTTCGCCGAACTGCTGGCGCACGAGCGGTCTGTCGAACAGTCCGCCGGTCGCGCCGCGCAGGCCTGATCCATCTCAGATACAGCGGCTGGCGCCGGCTCCCACCGGCTGCTGCAGTTGCGCGCTCACCAACAGCTTTTCCAGCGCCGCTTCGACGTCGGCCTTCCAGCCCAGCCCCTGCTCGAGTTCGAGCCGCATCCGGGGAAAGTACGGATGGGGGGCGACGACCTCGAAGCCCACGTCTGCGAGGAAGTCGGCGTCGATGATGCACTGGTCGGCCGAGCAGTCACCGAGTGATTGGATCGCCGAGCGAAGGTTGGGTGACACCGACTCTGGACCGGTGAGTTCGGCGGATGCCGCCGTCCGTCCGAACGCCTCCAACGCACGCACGCCACGGCGAACCAAGTCTCCGACGACGGCGGCCATCAACGCGCGGGTGAGGCCCTCCCCCTCGGCTCCGGATTCGACGCCGACCGTCGTCAACAACACGGCGTCGGCACTGACCGGTCCGGTCGGAAAGAGCGCCGCGCGTGGGACAGCCCGCGGCGGGGCGTAGAACGCGAACCCCAGGCAGTGTTCGTCACCGCTGGACGCCGAGGCGGTGAAGTCCGCTTGATCCGGTTCGCAGGCCACGGCCATCTGCCCGCAGGAACCCCATTCCAGCATGACCATGGAAAGCCAGGCTTCCTTCTCGAACTCTGGATCGGCGAGGTGATCCTCGACCGGCAGCGTCGATGGGTCGACTTCCCAGAACACGCAGCGCCGCGCGTGCTTGGGCAATTGCTCAAATGCTTCGAGCCGCAGCGGCGTGATTCGTGCTGACACTAGACTCTCCGCGTTTCATGTGGGCCGGCCGGACGTGGCTTCCCCTCCAGAATAGGAGAGCGCGGCGAGTGCGGCCCACGTTGATCCCGAAACGGCACACCGGGCTCCCGCAGAACGCGAATCATGTTGGTGCGCAAGAGATCTGCTCCTCTAGGCCGCGACGAGCCCGGTCTCGATTCGTCGCTTTGTCACAGTGACGTAATTACCGCTTGTGGTAGGTCATGGGTTCGCCGCGTTCATAAGGTCAACTATGCGTTGCAGATCGTCGACCGACCCGAACTCCACGACGATCTTGCCCTTGCGTTTGCCAAGGCTCACCGAGACCCGGGTGTCGAAGGCCGATGACAGCCGCTCGGCAACATCTTGCAGTCCCGGCATCTGAATCGGCTTGCGCCGCTGGGCCGGAGTCGAGTCCTGTACGCCGTCCCGGTTGGCAAGCGTCACCGCCTCCTCCGTGGCGCGGACCGACAGGCCCTCCGCCACGATGCGGGCTGCCAATTCCTCTTGCTTCTCGGCGCCGCTCTCCAGTGCCAGCAGGGCACGCGCGTGTCCGGCGGACAGCACACCCGCCGCCACCCGGCGCTGCACCGCGACCGGCAGTCGCATCAGCCGGATCATGTTGGTGATCACCGGTCGTGACCGCCCGATCCGTACGGCGAGTTCCTCGTGGGTGACGCCGAACTCTTCCAGCAGCTGCTGGTAGGCCGCGGCCTCTTCCAACGGGTTCAGCTGGGCCCGGTGGATGTTCTCCAGCAGGGCGTCGCGCAGCATGCTGTCGTCGGCTGTCTCGCGGACGATGGCCGGGATCGCTGCCAAGCCGGCTTCTTGTGCCGCGCGCCAGCGCCGCTCCCCCATCACCAGTTGGTAGCGCGGATTGCCTTCCACGGGGTCGACGGCGCGCACCACGATGGGCTGCATCAGACCGAATTCGCGAATCGAGTGAACGAGCTCGGCGAGTGCTTCCCCGTCGAACACCTGCCGCGGCTGCTTGGGGTTGGGTTCGATGGCCGCCGGGTCGATTTCGCGGTACACGGCGCCCACGTCACCGACGGGTTCGACGGCGGGTGTGGCCGGCGCGGTCGGCGCTCCCCCGTACATCACGTCGGCCGCCGCGGCTCCCATCGCGGGACCCATGCTGCCCTTGTCGTCACTCGGGCCGGTGGGGATCAGGGACGCGAGACCGCGGCCGAGTCCGGTTCGCTTGGGCGGCGGAGTCATGCTCTTCTCCTATTCGTGCGGACGCTCACTGGCCAACCTGAGGATTAGTTGCGCCGTGTGCCCGGTCGGCGATCTCCCGACTGGCGTCGAGATAGCTCATCGCACCCCGCGACCCCGGGTCGTACTCGAGGATCGTCATGCCGTATCCAGGTGCCTCGGACACCTTCACGCTGCGCGGGATGACGGTTCGGAGCACCTTCGCGCCGAAGTGCGCCCGCACGTCGTCGGCGACCTGGTCGGCCAACTTCGTTCGTCCGTCGTACATGGTGAGGACGACGGTGGTGACCTCCAGAAGCGGGTTCAGATGGGCCTTCACCATCTCGATGTTGCGGAGCAGCTGGCCCACTCCCTCGAGGGCGTAGTACTCGCACTGGATCGGGATGAGCACTTCCGGTGCAGCGACGAGTGCGTTGATCGTGAGCAGGCCGAGCGACGGCGGGCAGTCGATGAAGACGTAGTCGAAGTCGTACTCCTGCAGAGAGGCGAGCGCGTTCCGTAGGCGGCCCTCGCGGGCGACCATGCTGACGAGTTCGATCTCGGCACCGGCAAGGTCGATCGTCGCGGGCACACAGTAGAGCCGCTCGTTGTACGGACTCTGCTGAAGTGCCGACTCCAGGGTGATTTCTCCGATCAACACCTCGTACGACGACGGGGTCCCCGGGCGATGTTCGATCCCCAGTGCGGTGCTGGCGTTGCCCTGCGGGTCAAGGTCGATGACGAGAGTCTTCAGTCCCTGCAAGGCGAGGGCGGCGGCGACGTTCACGGCGGTGGTCGTCTTCCCGACGCCGCCCTTCTGGTTGGCGATCGTGAACACGCGCTGGCGCGGGGGGCGCCTCAGGTGCTGACCCTGCTTGTGCAAGATGCGCACCGCGCGCTCCGCTTCGGCGCCGATCGGGGTGTCCGCGGCCGTCGGCTCCTTCCAGGGTTCCTCCGCCGGCGGCAACCATGTTTCACGTGAAACATTGCGGGGTGCGCTCGCCGGGATGCCCCCGGATGTCTTTACCTCGCCAGTTGGCCGTGGTTTCACTTGCTTCTCCTCGTCGGCCCGTCGGGCCGTGGTGCTCGTCGATCCTGGGCTTTCGCGGACTTTCGGTGCGGCGCGCCGGACCTGCTTGCCGGCCCCGCCGGCCGACTCGCCTTCACCGCCACGACCACGGTTACGGGTGGAGTCAAAAAGGTCACGCCACATTCCATCACCTTCACGTCGGCGGCACCCAACGAGATCATCGCCCGGCGGTGCTCTTGAACCTCGGAGCTGGCTCGCTCGCCCTTCATGGCGAGCATGCGCCCTCCGGGTTGGAGGAGCGGTAGACACCAACGCGTCAGCTTGTCGAGCGCCGCGACTGCCCTCGACGTGACGACGTCTATGTCCCCCGCAGCTTCCCGCACGGCGCGCTCCTCGGCCCGCCCGCGAATCACGACGGCGGAGAGGCCCAGGAGTTCGACGACCTCCGACAGGAAGTCCGCCCGGCGTAGAAGGGGCTCCACCAGAATGACACTGACGTCTGGTCGTGCCAGCGCCAGTGGAATGCCAGGCAAGCCGGCGCCGCTGCCTACGTCAGCGATCCGCTGCCCTGGCGTCATCAGCTCGCCGATGGCGGCGCTGTTCAGGATGTGCCGATCCCACAGGCGGTCGACTTCGCCGGGACCGATCAAACCGCGCTCGATACCGGCGCCGGCCAGAATCGCCGCATACTCCTCGGCCACCGGCAAGCGGTCCCCGAAGAACGCGGCGGCCGCGTCCGGCGCCGGTGGCGCTTCACCATGTTTCACGTGAAACATCCTCCGATTCCGCCGCCCGGCGCCGCGATCGAACTACATGGTTGTAACTCGTTCGGTCAGGCAGGCAAGACGACAACGCGCCGCGAGGGCTCCGCGCCTTCGCTCTCGCTCCGCACACCGTCAACCGCCGAGACTGCATCGTGGACGATCTTCCGCTCGAAGGGGGTCATCGGCGACAGCTCTTCGCGCTCGCCGCTGGCCAGCACGCGCCGAGCCACCTTGTCCCCGAGGGCGGCCAGCTCGTCACGGCGGCCACGGCGCCAGTGCGCCACGTCCAACATCAACCGGCTCCGCTCGCCGGTCTTCTGGTGCACGGCCAACCGCGTCAGCTCCTGGAGGGCGTCGAGCACCTCGCCCTTCCGACCGACGAGCTTCGCCAGGTCGCTGCCGCCGTCGATGCTGACGATCGCGCGATCGCCCTCCACGTCGAGGTCGATGTCACCGTCGAAGTCGAGTAGGTCGAGAAGCTCCTCGAGGTAGTCCCCCGCGATCTCTCCCTCGTTGACCAAGCGGTCTTCCAGGTTCTCCGACTTGGGCGCATCGTCCTCGACGTCGGTCCGTTCGGTCGTATCAGCGTCAGTCATCTTCGTCCTTACCTCCGTGCTTCGACATGCATCAGTGGCCGCTGCGGGCCGAACTGATTCGGGTACTTGTCAGGGCCGTCGCTTCTTGGGCCGATTGTTGGTGCGCCTTGGCGCACGATTCGCCGCGCTGCCCGCCTTGGGTGCGGTGGGCTTGCCGTTGGACGCAGGAGTCGATCCGCCCGCCGGTCGCGCACTGCCGGAGTCGACGTCCTCCACGGCGTCGATCTCCTCGCCGGTGGAGTCCGTCAGTTCACGTTCGGCAGCGGCCTTCGCCGCGTTGTCGGCTGCGGCCGTCTGCGGACGCTTGCGCTTGACCTTCGGCTTGGAACCCGGGGCCGGAGCATTCGACGCACGCCGCGCCAAATCCTCTTCCTTCTTGAGTTCCTCTTCCTTCTCGATCCGGCCGAACACGTAGTGCTGCTGCCCGTAGGTCCAGATGTTGTTGGCCACCCAGTACAGGATCACGGCCAGCGGCAGGAACGGACCGCCGACGACGACGCCGAGCGGAAACACGTACAGCGCCAGCTTGTTCATCATCGCGGTCTGCGGATTGGCGGCAGCCTCGATGCTCTGCCTTGCCACCGAGGCGCGGCTGTTGAAGTGAGTGGCGACACCGGCCAGGATCATCAGTGGCACACCCACTGCGATCACCGCCGCGCGGTCGAACTCCTCGAACGCCCCAAGGCCGACCGTCTGAATCATCGAGGCACCCAGCGGCGCACCGAACAAGTGGGCATCCAGGAAGTGGCCGACGTCGGTGGCACTGAATACGTAGTTGCCGAGCGACCGGTTCTCCTCGACCGTCAGCCCCAACCGCCCGAAGCCGGTCTGCGTCCGGTTGAAGGAGTTCAGCACGTGGTAGAGCCCGATGAACACCGGGATCTGCGCCAGCATCGGGAGGCAGCCGAGGATCGGGTTGAACCCGTGTTCCTTCTGCAGCTTCTGCATCTCCAGCGCCATCCGCTGGCGGTCCTTGCCGTACTTCTTCTGCAGCGCCTTGATCTGTGGCTGCAACTCCTGCATCTGGCGGGTCGTCCGGATTTGGCGGACGAACGGCTTGTACAGAATCGCGCGGAGCGTGAAGACCAGGAACATCACCGTCAAGCCCCAGGCGAAGAAGTTCTCCGGGCCGAGGATGAAGGCGAACGCCTTGTACCAAACCCACATGATCGCGGAGACCGGGTAGTAGATGACGTCGAGACTGAACCAATTAAACAAACGAATCGCTCCTCAGCGTCGTGGCATCGGATGCCACCTCACGTCGCTCCGGGATCGGATCCCATCCACCTGGGTGCCACGGACCACATTTGGCCAGTCGCACCAAGGACAACCAAGCCCCCCGCACCAACCCGTACTCGCGGAGTGCGTCGACGGCGTACTCACTGCACGTTGGGGTGAACCGGCACGAAGGCGGCCGGTAGGGGGAAATCATGTTTCGGTAGAGCTCGACGACGGCGATGGCCCCACGCGCCAAGGCTCCGGAGATTCGGCTGCCACTCATCGGCGCGCTCCTGCGCTGGAGTTCACCCGCCGCAACGCGGTTCGCAGCTCTTCGTCCAGACGGGACGACACCGCCCGGCTACTACTCGGAAGAGCGCGGATCACCACTTTGTCACCTGGGCCCAAGTCGTCGAGGACGCCACGGGCCACATGCCGCAACAACCGCGAGACTCGATGCCGCACGACTGCAGGGCCGACGGACTTGCTGACGACCAATCCAATCTTCGGAGATTCAGACTCGTCGCCGCTGGCCTTCAACGCATGCACCACGATGTCGGGTTGCGCTGCTCGTACGCCACGACGGACGGTCAATCCAAAGTCTGTCGATCTCGTCATCCGGTACTGGGCCGGAAGCACCTGTCTACACCCTGCTGTGGATCAGAGCAGGATCACGCAGTGAGTGAGCGACGGCCCTTAGTACGCCGGCCCGACACGATGGCGCGGCCTGCGCGCGTGCGCATCCGCAGCCGGAAGCCATGCACCTTGGCACGGCGCCGGTTGTTCGGCTGAAACGTCCGCTTGCCCTTGGCCACGGCTATATCTCCTCAATGTGTGCGACTACTCCCCTCGCGCACATGAGAACATGTCCGTCTGGAAGCAGCCGCGGTACGTACGCTTCGTTGGTCTCGCTTGCTAGCTCCGGCGCGTTAACCCGAGAATCCGAGTCGCAGCCGTATCGCCACGTTCGGGCGACTGTTCGAGGGTACTGACGAGATTTCCCTAGGTCAAACCTGCTTCTCCAGGTCCGATCCGACTCCCGATTTCGCCACACGGTTCACACCTGTCACCATTGAATACACGCGCCGTCAGACGGTCACCGCAATGTTGCAGAACTGTTGGCACCCAGCAATAAACCTGTTAGCTTCTGCCAAGGCCATCTCAGACCGAGACGGCGCTGGACGAAGAATCGAGGATGGCAGCCCAACCGCGAGCCCATGGTGTACTCGAGCACCGTGACGAGCCCCGGCAAGGCCGCCTCCGCGCAAGAAAGCAACGACACAACGACCGGTGTCGGTTATCCACAAACTGTGGATAACCATGTGGACACTCGGTCATTGTCTATTCGGCCAACCCTGTCTGGCCACGAGGGGGAACTTCTCCGTTGACAGCAGACGCCGACCCGCCGTTCGTCGCAATCTGGAACGACGTCGTTGCGGAACTCAACGGTGACGTGCCCTCCGACGCCACACCGGGCTTCACTTCCCCAAACCTCACCGCGCAGCAACGAGCCTGGCTCAAGCTGGTCAAACCCCTCGTCATCGCCGAAGGGTTTGCTCTGCTGTCGGTTCCCACGCCATTCGTTCAGAACGAGATCGAACGGCACCTTCGGGAGCCGATCATCGCGAGTCTGAGCCGCCATCTCGGCGGGCAGCGGATCGAACTCGGCGTGCGCGTCGAGACCCCCGCCCCTGACTCCGAGCGGGACGACGAGATTCGTGCCGACGCCCTCCACGACGCCGACGAGGTCGACGAGGACGAAGAAGCTCTTGCCAGCGCCGAGGCCAGCTGGCCGGCGTACTTCACCAATCGGGCCCAGAATTCTCCGACAACCAACGACGTGAGTCTCAACCGTCGGTACACCTTCGACACCTTCGTCATCGGCTCGTCGAACCGATTCGCCCATGCTGCCACCCTCGCGATCGCCGAGGCCCCGGCCCGCGCCTACAACCCGCTGTTCATCTGGGGCGAGTCCGGCCTCGGCAAGACACACCTCCTTCACGCGGCCGGCAACTACGCCCAGCGACTGTTTCCCGGCATGCGGGTGAAGTACGTCTCGACCGAAGAGTTCACCAACGACTTCATCAACTCCCTCCGCGACGACCGCAAGGCGTCGTTCAAACGGAGTTACCGAGACATCGACGTGCTGCTGGTCGACGACATTCAGTTCATCGAGGGCAAGGAAGGCATCCAGGAGGAGTTCTTCCACACGTTCAACACGCTGCACAACGCGAACAAGCAGATCGTCATCTCCTCGGACCGTCCGCCGAAGCAGCTCGCGACGCTGGAAGATCGCCTGCGGACCCGGTTCGAGTGGGGTCTGATCACCGACGTTCAGCCGCCCGAGCTGGAGACGCGAATCGCCATCCTGCGCAAGAAGGCGCAGATGGACCGTCTGGACGTGCCGGACGACGTTCTGGAGCTCATCGCGAGCAGCATCGAACGCAACATCCGCGAGCTCGAGGGCGCGCTCATCCGCGTCACCGCATTCGCGTCTCTCAACAAGGCCGCGATCGACAAGACGCTCGCCGAGATCGTGCTGCGCGATCTGATCTCCGATGCGAACTCGATGCAGATCAGCATCGCCACCATCATGGCCGCCACTGCCGAGTACTTCGAGATCACCATCGAAGAGCTTCGTGGGCCCGGTAAGACCCGTGCGTTGGCACAGTCTCGTCAGATCGCGATGTACCTGTGCCGGGAGCTCACCGATCTCTCGCTGCCGAAGATCGGTCATTCTTTCGGCCGTGACCACACCACGGTCATGTACGCCGAGCGCAAGATTCGCGGCGAGATGGCGCAGAAGCGTGAGATCTTCGACCACGTCAAGGAACTCACGACGCGGATCCGTCAGCGCTCCAAGCGCTGACCGTCGCCCGCAGCCTCTTCCTCCCCACCTTTCGAGTCACGTTTGGTGCTGTCGTGCGCCCAAAATTCGAGAATCTTCTGCCTCGTTCGCACCACGAGTCACATGAATTGCTCGTGGACTACTCGTGCACAAGCCGTGGACCAATCACCGACTTCCGGCGGCGTCGTCCACACTCGAGCCAGCCGTCCACAGCCCGCCGAATTACACACGTAGGTAGTCCACGAGTGACGCACGAGCGGACACCGCCTCCGACCTGCCAACCAACGCCTCGATCCACAGGTTGCACAGCACCTATTACTGTTACTCATCTATCAATCTATTTCCTTCTTTAAAAGAAGCACCTGGGGAACGCGCCCTGTGGGCCGTCCAGAGAACCGCCCTGGCGGGGCGCTTGTCACCCAGATGGATTAGCTTTCAACTTGAGGCCGGAGGCTCTACGGTGGGTCTTCGACAACCGGAACGGTCGTCGAACCGCAGCGTGGTGAAATGTCCGTAAGACACCCGTAGATCCGCTGCTCGTGCAAGTGGTGGGTTTTACCGAAGGGGACGCTATGGACGCGGCGACGACGACAATTGGTACCGATCTGAAGTTTCGGCTGGTGCGCGAAGACTTCGCGGACGCCGTGGCCTGGGTTGCCCGCATCCTTCCGACGCGGCCGACCGTGCCGGTGCTCTCGGGTGTGCTGCTGACCGGCTCCGAGGACGGTTTGACCATCTCCGGCTACGACTACGAAGTTTCGGCCGAGGTCCGGGTTGCCGCTGAAATAGCTTCTCCTGGAAGCGTTCTCGTCTCAGGGCGGCTGTTGTCCGACATCACCAAGTCGCTGCCTGCCAAGCCGGTCGACGTCACCGTCGAAGGCACCAGGGTTTCACTGACCTGCGGCAGCGCCCGGTTCTCGCTTCCCACCATGGCCGTGGAGGACTACCCCACGCTGCCGCAGCTGCCCGAGGAAACCGGCGTTGTGGCATCCGACTTGTTCGCCCAGGCCATTGGTCAGGTAGCCGTCGCGGCCGGCCGTGACGACACGCTGCCGATGCTGACGGGCATTCGGGTGGAGATCTCCGGCGACAAGGTCGTGCTGGCGGCGACCGACCGATTCCGTCTTGCCGTGCGCGAGCTCACGTGGACCACGAACACCGCGGACATCGAGGCCGCCGTCCTGGTTCCTGCGAAGACACTCGCCGAGGCGGCCAGGGCCGGTAGTGACGGTGCCGACGTCCACCTGTCCCTCGGGGCTGGTGCGGCCGTTGGCAAGGAGGGACTGCTTGGCATTCGAAGCAACGGCAAGCGCACCACCAGTCGCCTGCTGGACGCCGAATTCCCGAAGTTCCGTCAACTCCTGCCGGCCGAACACACCGCCGTCGCCACGGTTGGCGTCGCCGAGCTGACCGAGGCGATCAAACGTGTTGCGCTGGTTGCCGACCGCGGTGCCCAGGTCCGGATGGAGTTCACCGAGGACTCGCTGCGGCTGACCGCCGGTGGCGAAGACGCCGTGGGTCGCGCGGAGGAGGACCTGCCGGTGGAGTTCTCCGGTGAGCCGTTGACCATTGCGTTCAACCCGACGTACCTCACCGATGGGCTCGGTTCGTTGCACACTCCGAAGGTGACGTTCGGTTTCACGACATCCAGCCGTCCCGCAGTGTTGCGTCCGGCGGGTGATGATGATTCGCATGTCGGTGCGAGCGGTCCGTTCCCGGCCGCCCAAACCGACTACGTGTATCTGTTGATGCCGGTTCGCCTTCCAGGGTGACCGGCCCTAGCACCACGAAATAGAGGCGTACATGCAACTCGGGTTGGTCGGTCTCGGCAAAATGGGCTTCAACATGCGGGAACGCCTTCGCAAGGGCGGCCACGAAGTGATCGGCTACGACCCTCGGCCCGAGGTGACCGACGTTCCCGATCTAGCCGGGCTTGCCGCGGCGCTGACCGCGCCGCGCGTGGTGTGGGTGATGGTGCCCTCGGGCGACATCACCACCGGGACCATCGCCGGTCTCGCCGAGGTTCTCAGCCCGGGTGACATGGTCGTCGACGGTGGCAACTCGCGTTACACCGAAGACGGACCGCACGCCGCGTTGCTGGCGGAGAAGGGCATCGGCTTCGTCGACGCCGGTGTGTCCGGCGGCATTTGGGGTCTCACCGAGGGGTACGGCCTGATGGTCGGCGGCAGCGACGCCGACGTGGAAAAGGTCATGCCCATCTTCGACACGCTCCGTCCGCCAGGACCGCGGGAAGACGGCTTCGTGCACGCCGGTCCCGTCGGGGCAGGTCACTTCGCCAAGATGGTTCACAACGGCGTCGAGTACGCCATGATGACCGCCTACGGCGAGGGTTACGAATTGCTCGCCGCGTCAGACCTGATCAAGAGTCCGCAGGCGGTCTATCAGGCGTGGTCCAACGGGACCGTGGTCAGGTCGTGGCTGCAACAGCTGCTCGCCAAGGCGCTCAAGGAGGATCCGAAGCTCGCGGAGATTCGGGGTTACACCGACGATTCGGGCGAGGGTCGCTGGACCGTCGAGGAAGCCATTCGGCTCCGTGTCCCGGTTCCCGCAATTGCGGCGTCCCTGTTTGCGAGATTCCTTTCCCGACAAGATGATTCGCCGACTATGAAGGCCGTCGCGGCGCTGCGGAACCAGTTCGGCGGCCACGCGGTCCAGCGGATCCACGAGTCGGGTTGAGTCCTTGAGTTCGACGATGAAGCGGTGCGAGGCGGCTAGGTGTACGTACGTCAACTGGGTCTGACCGATTTTCGGTCCTGGTCACGACTCGAGTTGCTGCTGGAGCCGGGGCGGACGGTCTTCGTCGGCCCCAACGGCTTCGGCAAGACGAACATCGTTGAGGCCCTGTGGTATTCGTCGACTCTGGGATCCCACCGGGTGGGTGCCGACGCACCGCTGATTAGAGCGGGAGCCGATCGCGCGATCGTCTCGACCATCGTGGTGAACGAGGGCCGGGAGTTGGCGGTCGACCTCGAGATCACCGCCGGACGGGCGAACAAGGCGCGGCTCAACCGCTCCCCCGTGCGCAGCGCCCGGGAGATTCTCGGCGCCATTCGCGCGGTGCTGTTCGCCCCGGAGGACTTGGCGTTGGTCCGTGGCGACCCCGGTGAACGCCGTCGGTACCTCGACGAGCTCGCCACCACCCGACGACCGTCGGTGGCAGGGGTGCGAGCGGACTACGACAAGGTTCTTCGGCAGCGGGCGGCACTTCTGAAATCCGCTGCGGGAGCGCGCTTTCGGGGCGACTCGAGCGCTCTCGAGACACTCGACGTGTGGGACGGTCATCTCGCGGCGCACGGAGCGCGGCTCATTGCCGCCCGGGTCGCCCTGGTCAACATGCTGGCCCCGGAAGTCGAGAAGGCCTATCAATTGCTGGCGCCAGCGTCGCGACCCGCGTCGATCAGGTATCGCAGTTCGGTGGAAGCCGTAGAGGAAGAAGCCGCGACCGGTACACCGAGTGTCGAGGTCTTCGAGGTGGGACTCCTCGACGAGCTGGCCCGAAAGAGGTCCGCGGAGTTGGAACGTGGTGTCTGCCTTGTCGGTCCCCACCGGGATGATCTGGAGTTGCGTCTCGGGGATCAACCCGCGAAGGGATTTGCCAGTCACGGTGAGTCCTGGTCGACGGCGCTGTCGTTGAGATTGGCTGCCTATGAACTACTTCGGTCGGAGGGGTCGGATCCGGTGTTGTTGCTCGACGACGTGTTCGCCGAACTCGACAACGCACGTCGACGTGCCCTGGTCGAGGTGGCCTCGTCGGCCGAGCAGGTGCTGGTGACCGCCGCGGTGGCCGAGGACATCCCCCAGGATTGGGATGCCCGCAGGATCGTCGTCGGAATGCGCGACGACGACTCCGGTCGACTGTCGGAGGTGACCGAGTGAGCGATCCGACGGATGATGCCGACGCCCAGGGTCCACCGCCCGAACTCGCGCACATCAGGGGTATGGACCTGGTCCGCCGGACGCTTGAGGAAGCTCGCGGCGCGGCGCGCAGTCAAGGAAAGGACGTCGGGCACGGGCGGACGTCGACGTCGTCGAAGCGGGTTCCGAATCGCGGTGGCCGGCGGAGATGGTCGGGGCCAGGGCCGGATTCGCGGGATCCGCAGACGCTTGGCTCGTTGACGTCGCAGTTGGCGAAGAGCAGAGGGTGGGCGTCGAAGGTTGCCGAGGGTTCGGTGTTTGGACAGTGGGAGAGCGTCGTCGGCGAGCAGATCGCCGAGCACGCGAACCCCACGACGCTGCGGGACGGGATTCTGACAGTGGAGGCCGAGTCCACCGCGTGGGCCACTCAGCTGCGGATGGTGCAGCCCCAGTTGTTGGCCAAGATCGCGGCGGCCGTCGGCGACGGCGTCGTCACCAGCCTGAAGATCGTGGGTCCCGCTGCCCCGACGTGGCGCAAGGGTAAGTACAACGTGCCGGGCCGTGGTCCGCGCGACACCTACGGATAGCCGATTCCGGCGCGATCTGAGAGCGCCGACAACGTGCGCAACCCCACGTTCGGTCGTCGGGACGCGTGGTTGGCTGAGAAATTCCGCGCACGGCTCATTTAGGTACATGAAACCGTCGCCTCAGAGTCGGTCCTGACGGTGGGTAAAGGTAGACTGGCGGAAGACTCGCGAGGAGCGCATCGCCCCTCCCGCACGTGAACCCCAAGGAGACGCGTCCAACGTGGCTGCCCAGAACAATACTGAGTACGGCGCTGAATCGATCACCATTCTCGAAGGTCTCGAGGCGGTCCGCAAACGACCGGGCATGTACATCGGCTCCACGGGTGAGCGCGGCTTGCATCACCTGGTCTGGGAAGTCGTCGACAACGCGATCGACGAGGCGATGGCCGGTCACGCCACCAGGGTCGACGTCAAGATTCTCGGCGACGGCAGTGTTCAGGTCACCGATGACGGCCGCGGCATTCCGGTCGCGATGCACGCCACCGGGGTGCCCACTATCGACGTCGTCATGACCCAACTCCACGCCGGTGGCAAGTTCGGTGGCGAGAACAGCGGTTACAACGTCAGTGGTGGTTTGCACGGCGTCGGTGTCTCCGTCGTCAACGCATTGTCGACCCGGCTCGAGGCCACCGTCCTTCGCGACGGCTACGAGTGGTTCCAGTACTACGACCGCTCGGTACCCGGCACCCTGAAGCAGGGTGGTCCGTCGAAGAAGACCGGCACCACCATCCGGTTCTGGGCCGATCCGGAGATCTTCGAGACCACCGTCTACGACTTCGAGACCGTCGCGCGCCGGCTTCAGGAGATGGCGTTCCTCAACAAGGGCCTGACCATCGACCTGATCGACGAGCGCGTCACCGCCGAAGACGTCGTGGACGACGTGGTCAGCGACACGGCGGAAGCGCCGAAGTCCGCGGACGAGAAGGAGGCGGAGGCCAAGGCCCCGCACAAGGTCAAGCACCGCACCTTCCACTACCCGGGCGGTCTGGTCGACTATGTCAAGCACATCAATCGCACCAAGACGCCGATCCAGCAGAGCATCATCGACTTCGACGGCAAGGGTCCCGGCCACGAGGTCGAGATTGCAATGCAGTGGAACGCAGGCTATTCCGAGTCGGTGCACACCTTCGCCAACACGATCAACACCCACGAGGGCGGTACGCACGAAGAGGGTTTCCGCAGCGCGTTGACGACCGTGGTCAACAAGTGGGCGCGAGACAAGAAGCTGCTCAAGGAGAAGGAACCCAACCTCACCGGCGACGACATCCGTGAAGGTTTGGCGGCGGTCATCTCGGTCAAGGTCAGCGACCCGCAGTTCGAAGGCCAGACCAAGACCAAACTCGGCAACACCGAGGTCAAGTCATTCGTCCAGAAGATCTGCAACGAGCAGCTCAGCCACTGGTTCGAGTCCAACCCGGCCGAGGCGAAGACGGTGTTGAACAAGGCCGTTCAGTCGGCGCAGGCCCGGATGGCGGCCCGCAAGGCGCGAGAGTTGGTGCGCCGCAAGAGCGCAACCGACATCGGTGGCCTGCCCGGCAAGCTGGCCGACTGCCGCTCGACCGATCCGCGGTTGTCGGAAGTGTATGTGGTGGAGGGCGATTCGGCCGGCGGCTCGGCGAAGAGTGGTCGCGACTCGATGTATCAGGCCATCCTTCCGTTGCGCGGCAAGATCATCAACGTCGAGAAGGCCCGCATCGACCGGGTGCTGAAGAACACCGAAGTCCAGGCGATCATCACCGCGTTGGGCACCGGCATCCACGACGAGTTCGACATCGCCAAGCTGCGGTATCACAAGATCGTGCTGATGGCCGACGCCGACGTCGACGGTCAGCACATCTCCACGCTGCTGCTGACCCTGTTGTTCCGATTCATGAAGCCGCTCATCGAGAATGGCCACGTCTTCCTCGCGCAGCCGCCGCTTTACAAGTTGAAGTGGCAGCGCAGCGAGCCCGAGTTCGCCTATTCCGACCGCGAGCGCGACGGATTGCTGGAGGCGGGCAAGGCAGCCGGTCGCAGGATCAACACCGAGGACGGCATCCAGCGGTACAAGGGCCTCGGTGAGATGGATGCCAAGGAACTGTGGGAGACCACGATGGATCCGTCGGCGCGGGTGCTGCGTCGGATCACCCTGGACGACGCCGCTGCGGCCGACGAACTGTTCTCCGTGCTGATGGGTGAAGACGTCGAGGCGCGCCGCAGCTTCATCACCCGCAACGCCAGAGACGTTCGCTTCCTTGACGTTTAACGGCCAGTATCCAAAGACGAATAGGGCTGACACACGATGACTGACACCACTCTGCCCCCGGGCGGCGACGACGGCGCCATCACCGACCGCATCGAACCGGTCGACATCCAGCAGGAGATGCAGCGCAGCTACATCGATTACGCGATGAGCGTCATCGTCGGCCGTGCGCTCCCGGAGGTTCGCGACGGCCTGAAGCCCGTGCACCGCCGCGTGCTGTACGCGATGTACGACTCGGGCTTCCGCCCCGACCGCGGCCACGCGAAATCCGCACGCTCCGTTGCCGAGACGATGGGCAACTATCACCCGCACGGCGACTCGTCGATCTACGACACCCTGGTCCGGATGGCCCAGCCGTGGTCGTTGCGGTATCCCCTGGTCGACGGGCAGGGCAACTTCGGCTCGCCAGGCAACGATCCGCCAGCGGCGATGCGGTACACCGAAGCACGTCTCACGCCGCTGGCGATGGAGATGTTGCGTGAAATCGACGAGGAGACAGTCGATTTCATCCCGAACTACGACGGCCGGGTGCAAGAGCCGACCGTCCTGCCGTCCCGCTTCCCCAACCTGTTGGCGAACGGCTCTGGCGGCATCGCGGTCGGCATGGCCACCAACATGCCGCCGCACAACCTTCGGGAACTCGCCGAGGCGGTGTTCTGGTGCCTCGACAACTTCGACGCCGACGAAGAGGCCACCCTTGCGGCGGTCACCGAGCGGGTCAAGGGACCTGACTTCCCCACCTACGGACTGATCGTCGGCTCGCAGGGCATCCACGACGCCTACACGACCGGCCGCGGCTCCATCCGCATGCGCGGTGTCGTGGAGGTCGAAGAGGACAGCAAGGGCCGCACCCTGCTCGTCATCACCGAGCTCCCCTACCAGGTCAACCACGACAACTTCATCACCTCGATAGCCGACCAGGTGCGCGACGGCAAGCTCGCGGGCATCTCCAACATCGAGGACCAGGGCAGCGACCGGGTCGGCATGCGGATCGTCGTCGAGGTCAAGCGCGACGCCGTGGCCAAGGTCGTGCTGAACAACCTCTACAAGCACACCCAGCTGCAGACCAGCTTCGGCGCCAACATGCTGTCGATCGTCGACGGTGTGCCTCGCACGCTGCGGATCGACCAGCTGATCCGCCTGTACGTCGTCCACCAGTTGGACGTCATCGTCCGGCGCACCATCTACCGGCTGCGCAAGGCCAACGAACGCGCCCACATCTTGCGTGGTTTGGTCAAGGCTCTCGACGCGTTGGACGAGGTCATCGCGCTCATCCGTGCGTCGGCGAACGTCGACGTGGCGCGGGCCGGCCTGATCGAGCTGTTGGACGTCGACGACATCCAGGCGCAGGCGATCCTCGACATGCAGCTGCGGCGCCTGGCCGCCCTCGAACGTCAGCGCATCGTCGACGACCTGGCCAAGATCGAAGCCGAGATCGCCGACCTCGAGGACACCCTCGCCAAGCCGGAGCGGCAACGGAAGATCGTCCGCGACGAGCTTGCGGAACTGGCCGAGAAGTACGGCGACGACCGTCGCACCCGGATCATCCCGGCCGACGGCGACGTCGCCGACGAGGACCTCATCGCGCGCGAAGAGGTCGTCGTCACCATCACCGACACCGGGTACGCCAAGCGGACCAAGTCCGACCTGTACCGAAGCCAGAAGCGTGGCGGCAAGGGTGTGCAGGGCGCGGGACTGAAGCAGGACGACATCGTCCGGCACTTCTTCGTCGGCTCCACCCACGACTGGATCCTGTTCTTCACCACCCAGGGTCGGGTGTACCGGGCGAAGGCCTACGAACTGCCGGAGGCGTCGCGGACGGCCCGCGGCCAGCACGTCGCGAATCTGCTGGCGTTCCAGCCGGAGGAGCGCATCGCGCAGGTCATCCAGATCAAGTCCTACGAGGACGCGCCGTACCTGGTGCTCGCCACGAAGAACGGACTGGTCAAGAAGTCCAAGTTGACGGACTTCGACTCGAACCGCTCCGGAGGCATCGTCGCGGTCAACCTCCGCGACGGTGACGAGCTCGTCGGGGCCGTGCTGTGCTCGGCCGAAGAGGACCTGCTGCTCGTCTCGGCCAAGGGCCAGTCGATCCGGTTCTCGGCCACCGACGAGGCGCTGCGGCCGATGGGCCGCGCCACCTCCGGCGTGCAGGGCATGCGGTTCAACGAGGAAGACCAGCTGCTGTCGCTGAACGTGGTCCGTGAGGGCACGTACCTCCTGGTGGCGACGTCGGGTGGTTACTCCAAGCGGACGGCCATCGACGAGTACACCCCACAGGGGCGCGGCGGCAAGGGCATCCTGACGATCCAGTACGACCCCAAGCGTGGCACTCTGGTCGGAGCGTTGATCGTCGACGAGGACACCGAGCTCTACGCCATCACCTCGGGTGGGGGCGTCATCCGGACCGTGGCACGTCAAGTGCGCAAGGCCGGGCGGCAAACCAAGGGCGTGCGCTTGATGAACCTCGGCGATGGCGACACACTGATTGCCGTCGCCCGCAACGCTGACGAGGACGCCTCTGACGAAGTCGTGGAAGGCGTCGTAGACGGAGTTGCCGAAGACGTCGTCGATGTCGTCGACGACGACTCACAGACTGACCCGAGCTAAGGAGCCGTAGGTGGGTTCACCGAACGAACCTGGACCACCGCGCACCGGCGACGGTCCAGGTAGCACGAACGGCGCTCACGAGGCCGGCCCGGCGAACGGTGCCGGGTCGAGCGGTGACGTTCCGCCGTGGCAGCGGGGTGCTGCGACGCGGCCCAGGCAGCCAGAGGGTCCGCGCGCAGGTGCGGCCGCTGGTCACCAGGGCGGCGGCTCGCCAAGTGCCGATGCGCGGCTGAACCGGTTCATCTCGGGTGGACCTGCCAACGGTCCGGCGCAGGCTTCTCCCCCGCGTGAGTCGACGCCTCCTCGTGAGGCGGGTCCCGCCCGTGAGCCTGCGCCCGCCCGTGAGTCGACGCCGGCGCGTGACTCGGTTCCCACCCGGGAGTCCGCTCCGACGAAGACTGACGCCGTGCCGCCCAATCGCAATGAGCCGGCCCGGTCGGAGGCCTACGCCAGCGAGCTCCCCGACCTGTCGGGTGTCGCCCCCCGCGGGCCGCGTAAGCCAACGGCTGAGCGGACGGCCGCCGAGCCGTCGTCGCGGCCGTCGTCGCCCGCCACGCGCGCCTCGGCGGCGAGCCGGTCGCAGGGGCCGGTGCGGGCGAGCATGCAGATTCGGCGGTTCGATCCGTGGAGCGTGCTGAAGGTCTCGCTGGTGCTGAGCGTTGCGCTGTTCTTCGTCTGGATGATCGCCGTCGCGTTCCTGTACTTGGTGCTCGGCGGAATGGGTGTGTGGACGAAGCTGAACAGCAACGTCGGCGACCTGCTCACCAGTGCCAGCGGCAGCGGTGGCGAATTGGTTTCCAGCGGAACGATTTTCGGCGGCGCGGCCCTCATCGGTCTGGTCAACATCGTGCTGCTGACGGCGATGGCGACGTGCGGTGCGTTCATCTACAACCTGACCACCGACCTCGTCGGCGGCGTCGAGGTGACCCTCGCCGACAGGGACTGAACACCCGCGGTTTGGGGCGATGGCAGTGGTTGCGGTAACCTCGTCCCTCGGCCGTCGTATGTGAATACGGGCCTGTAGCTCAGGTGGTTAGAGCGCTTCGCTGATAACGAAGAGGTCGGAGGTTCGAGTCCTCCCAGGCCCACGGTTTGCCTTACCGAGAGAGGGTGCACTGTGAGAGTTTTCGTAGTGCTCACCCTTCTCGTCGCGGCGGTGGTGGTCGTCAGATCCCGCAACCGCGTCGAGGTGTGGCATGTGGCCGCCGATCAGCCAAGCTGATCACCAAGAGGGGCCTTAGCTCAGTTGGTAGAGCGCTGCCTTTGCAAGGCAGATGTCAGGAGTTCGAATCTCCTAGGCTCCACAACAGAAACACCAGGTCAGACCGCATATGGTCTGGCCTGTTCTGCTGTCAGGCGGCGTCCGTGCCCACACTTTGCCCACAATCGCGAGTTAAAAGGGCGTTGATGGCTACGCCGACGGCCTCGACGTCGGACCCGTAGAGGTGCCCGTAGCAATCCAGCGTCAGGCCCGCCGATTCATGGCCGAGCATGTTCTGTAGCGCCTTGATGTTGGCGCCGGCCTGGATGGCGAGCGAGGCCGCGGTGTGCCGCAACTCATGGAGCTTGAACTCGTAGACCGTCTCGCCACCGACCGTTCGTGGGAACAATGCGGCGGCCGCCACGGCTTGGGACCACCACCGCCTGACGGCGAAGAATGATCAACTCGAGGCTGAGCGCGCCCTGTATTCGGCGCAGCAGAAGGACATCGAGGCGCGCACCAACCAGATGAAGCAGTCCACGTCGGATCTGCAGTCAGTCTCCGCGTCGCTTGACGAGGATTTCGGTGTCTCCGGTGGAATCCCGGGGATCGTCGAGAACCTCACGAAGATGTTCGGCAACATGGCGTTGGCCGGCGCGATCGCCAGCTCACCGAGCCTTCAGGCTGGCGCCGCGCAGTTGGCTTCCAATGGTGGTGTCGCCGCGGGGTTGTTCAACCAGCAGTACTTCACCGGACTGGGCGGTTCGACCGGATCTGTTGGGCCTAGCGCCTATTCGAGTGCAGGCACTAGTGGGGCGTATCCGGGCGACGCGGCGCTACTCTTTAGCTTCCCCACGCAAGGCAAATACAACGCCAGTGGCGACCTAGCCAAGGGTCTCGGCGACTGCTCGAGCGCCATAGAGGATCTCGTCAACATCATGGACGGGCGCCCCACCGCCGGCCGGTCGATGTCTACCGCCAACGAGGCGGAGTGGCTGGCGTCGCGCGGGTTCCAGCCAGGCATCGGCGGCCCTGGCGACTTCCGTGTCGGATTCAACTCCGCGCACACGCAAGCGACGTTGCCCGGCGGAACCCCGTTCAACTGGGGCTCCGACGCTGCAGCGGCACGCGGAGGCGTCGGCGGTACTGGTGCCGACGATCCCGCGTTCACCGACCACTGGTACCGGCCAGTCGGCGCAGGCCCCTCAGCGGTGGGCGTGAGCCCGTCGGCCATGGGTCCCGCCCCGCTCGGCGGAGGCGTGGGATCCCCGTTGGGGAACCTGCCCCTGCCGTTGCCGGTCACCATCGTCGGCGGCGGTGTCGGTGTGCCAGGTGGGATGCCCGTTGTCGGCGCACCGCCCGTCGACCCTGCCGCTGGCATTCCCGGCACCCCCACCCCTGGCGTCGGCACGGGTCCCGCACCGGGGCCGGCCCCCACTCCTGGGGGGTGGGGCCTCGACGGTCTGCCTGGAATCAGCTCCGGCGGTGGGCAGGCGTTCGGTGCCGGTATGACGCAGGGCGCGACGGGCCAGGCTGCTGGGTTCAACACC
Organism: Mycobacterium sp. AT1; assembly: GCF_002043095.1. Lineage (GTDB taxonomy): Bacteria > Actinomycetota > Actinomycetes > Mycobacteriales > Mycobacteriaceae > Mycobacterium. The sequence goes on from NZ_MVOC01000011.1 coordinate 106,106, forward strand.
GGTGTCGCCCCGGTGGCGGCAGGCGGCGGAGGGTTCAAGATCGACAGCCCAGCGCTCGACGCCGCAGGCAGCGCAGCCGACATGTTCGCACCCGGATCCAGTGTCGCCATCAAACTCGGCAAGCGTGCCGTGGAATACGGCGCCCAAGTGGCCGGTATCGCCGCGTCTGGCGTGATGGAGACCGTCCTTCCCTCGGGTAGCGCTCTTGGCAGCTTCGGCAATTCGTGGCTCGGGAAGCTCGCCGGCGGGTTCGCCGGGGCTAAGCCCGCCAAGCCGAACCTCGCAGGCGGCGCTGCAGCTGCGGGCCAGCAGGGCGCTACACCTCCGCAGCAGGGCGGGAAGCCAGGTGAAGGCGACAAGGCGCAGCAACCAGGGGGTGCCCCGATCACGGTGAACTACACCAACAATCAGGCCACCGAGGACCGCGCCGGCGCTAACTTGACCAACCACCTCAGCAACATGAACCAAGGACCCGGCCGGTGACCCCGCTATGCGCCGCCGTCGTCCTTGATCTCGTCAGTCTCAGGAGTTGGTCCTTCGTGCATGAACGGGAGGTACCTTCCGGCCTCGTCCGAGAATCCCCAGATCACCCCGATCGGACGGTCCATCACTTCTACAAGAAAGTCGATGTCCTCGTCCTTCACCACAACGGTGTCAGCGCAATTCCCGTACACATCCTCGACGTCGTACTCGAACCTCACCGGAGCTCCTGCGCTGATCCAGTGCGACATCGTGACCGGTTGCCCACTGTCGTTGGTACCCGAGAGGGTTAGGAAGAACCCACTGTTGGTGGCGAACCGACGTGCTGCCGCGGCCTGCACAGTGGCAACGAATTGGTTGCCACCGGTGAAGTGCAAGGCGAACATTCCGCCGGATGGGCCGTACGAGATGGTTGCCACAAGTCCCCCTGGTTGGTTCCGATCCTTGCATCCTCCCAATACGACGGCGAGCCTATCGCGGACTGTAAACCCGCGGTCCGACCCTCGACGGGTGGCTGGTGGTTGTGGAAAAACGCGGAGAGAGATTTTGACAGAAGAGCGTGGGGTCGTAGTGAGAAGATCGTTCTCGCGGCACCCCCACCCCCTGGGCGTTAATCAAAACCGCCCACCTGATGGCGCTCGCTGAAAT
>NZ_MVOC01000110.1:0-124 GCF_002043095.1 Mycobacterium sp. AT1
CCGACGGGTCCGGTGAGCGCGATCTGTGGTGCACCGACACCTGGGACGCCGTCGCCGCCCACATCGGGGCCGCCCAACGGATCACCCACCACGCCGCGTCCAACCAGCTGCTGATCGCCGTCGC
>NZ_MVOC01000110.1:132-782 GCF_002043095.1 Mycobacterium sp. AT1
GGCGCCCTGGTCGTGGACCCCGACGCCCTGCACGAACTGGACCGACTGCTGGCCGACGCGCTGAGCACCCGGGAACCGATGTCGACGGCCACTCTGGAGAAGACCGTCGACGCATTCGTCGCCCAGGTCGACCCGCACGCGGTGCACCGCACCGAGACCCGCGCGCGAGGACGCAGCGTGGACGTCGGGGAGGATGACGGCGGCGGGATGGCGACGGTGTACGCCACCCTGTTCGCCCACGACGCCAAGGCCTTCGACACGCGGTTGAGCGCGGTGGCCGAGACGGTGTGCCCGTCCGATCCCCGGACCAAGGACCAACGCCGCGCCGACGCCATCGGCGCCCTGGCCCACAACAACGACCGCTTGGCCTGCCTCTGCAAAACCGACGACTGCCCCGCCGCGCAGAACCCGCCGTCGACCGGGGTGGTGGTCTACGTGATCGCGAGCGCGGACACCCACCGTGACCCCGCGCCACCAGCCCCACCGCCACCACCGCCCGACGTACCCAGTGAGCCGCCGGCGTCAGACAGCGCCGACCACTCGAGCGACCCTGCGCCACACGCGGAGTCGTGCGAGGGCGTCCCCGCCGACCCAGCCGACGAGCGCAGCGCCCTCGACGGTGAACCCCCGGCCATGTTCAGCAAGCCGCT
>NZ_MVOC01000111.1 GCF_002043095.1 Mycobacterium sp. AT1
GCCCATGAAGAACAACTAGTTGGTCGTGGATGCCCTGACGTGGCACGCTGTTGCCGTGCCCGAGCCAACTGCCGCGGACCCGTATCCCGGCGACATCCAATCGGTTTTGCTCTCCGAGGCCGAAGTGCAGAAGAAGGTGTCCGAGCTGGGCGCGATCCTCGGTGCGCACTACCGCGAGTCGGTCGCAGAAAACGGCCAAGACCTCCTGCTGGTGACCGTGCTCAAGGGTGCGGTCATGTTCGTCACCGACCTCGCTCGCGCGATCCCGCTGCCAACGCAGCTCGAGTTCATGGCGGTCAGCTCGTATGGCTCGTCGACGTCGTCATCGGGCGTGGTGCGCATCCTCAAGGACCTCGACCGCGACATCAACGACCGTGACGTGCTCATCGTCGAAGACATCGTCGACTCCGGGCTCACGCTCAAGTGGCTGCTGCGCAATCTCGCCACCAGGCATCCTCGGTCGCTGAAGGTCTGCACGCTGCTGCGCAAACCCGACGCCGTCCGGGTCGACTTGGACATCGACTGGTGCGGCTTCGACATCCCCAACGAGTTCGTCGTCGGCTACGGCCTCGACTACGCGGAGCGCTACCGCGATCTGCCGTACATCGGCACCCTGGATCCGAAGGTCTACGAGACGCCCTAGGGTTCGCGGCGCACAATGCAGGCATGGTCGACACCCGCACCGCGCTGAGAATCTGCCCGTTCTGCGAAGCCACCTGCGGGCTCACCCTGGAAGTCGACGACACCGCGCTTCGGGTGGTCGCCGCCCGCGGTGACCGCGAGGACGTCTTCAGTGCGGGCTTCATCTGCCCCAAGGGGGCGAGTTTCGGTGAACTCGACGGCGATCCGGATCGGTTGACCCGTCCGCTGATTCGCCGGGACGGCGAGCTGGTCGAGGTCGGCTGGGACGAGGCCTTCGCGGCGGCCGCGGCGGGACTGGGAGCCGTGCTCGCCGAGCACGGGGGTTCGTCCGTCGCGGTGTACGCCGGCAATCCGAACGCCCACACCATCGCCGGAGCGCTGTACGTGCCGTTGATCATCCGCGGCCTCGGAACCCGGCAGGTGTACTCGGCCAGCACCCTCGACCAGATGCCCAAGCACGTCGCGCTGGGGCTGATGTTCGGCAACCCGCTGGCGTTCACGGTGCCCGACCTCGACCGTGCCGTGCACCTCGTCGTGATCGGCGCCAACCCGCTGGTGTCCAACGGGAGCCTTGCGACCGCCGCCGACTTCGGCGGCAAGCTCAAGGCGCTGAAGAAGCGCGGCGGCCGGCTGACGGTGATCGACCCGGCGCGGACCCGCACCGCCGAATTGGCCGACCGGCACGTCGCGCCCCGGCCAGGAACGGACGCGGCGCTGCTGTTCGCCATGGTGCACACCCTGTTCGACGAAGATCTCGTCGACCTCGGGCAGCTCGCGGATCTCGTCGACGGTATCGACGAATTGCAAGCGCTGGCAAGGGAATTCGCACCCGAGCACGTCGCCGACCACTGCGGTGTTCCCGCCGAGGAGATTCGGGCGGTCGCCAGGGAGATCGCCGCGGCCCCCGTCGCCGCCGTGTACGGCCGGATGGGCACCTCGACCGTCGAGTTCGGCACCGTTGGCAGCTGGTTGGTCGACGTGCTCAACGTCTTGACGGGCAACCTGGACCGGCCCGGCGGGGTGATGTTCCCCCAGTCACCCGTCGGCGCGGCACCCCGTCCGCCGCGACCCGGCCGCGGATTCCTGGTGGGACGGTGGCACAGCCGGGTCTCCGGGTTCCCCGAGGTGCTCTCCGAGCTGCCGGTGACGGCGCTGTCGGAGGAGCTGGAGACACCGGGGGAGGGCCAGGTCAAGGCCGTCATCACCGTCGCGGGCAACCCGGTGCTGTCCGCGCCGGACGGAGCCCGGTTGAGCCGCGCGCTCACCGGCGTGGACTTCATGCTCAGCGTCGACCCGTACCTCAACGAGACGACGCGCCACGCCGACGTGATCCTGCCCCCGCCGCCGCCCTCGCGCAGCGCCCACTACGACATCGCGCTGGCCAACGCGGCGGTTCGCAACAACGCCCGCTACTCGCTTCCCGTGCTGCCGCTCGACGACGGCCAACCCGACGAGCCGACGATCCTGTCCCGGCTGGCGCTGACGATCGCCGGCCTCGGGCACGACGCCGACCCGGCGTTGGTCGACGAGCAGGTGATCGCCGCGACGCTCGGCAAGGAGGTCGCCGACCCCACCTCACCGGTCGCGGGGCGCTCCGTCGACGAGCTGACGGCGATGCTGCCGCCGGGACCGGGTTACGAACGTCGGCTCGACATGATGTTGCGGCTCGGCCCCTACGGCGACGGCTTCGGCGCCAACCCCGACGGTCTGACCCTGCAGGCGCTCAAGGACGCCCCTCACGGCGTCGACCTCGGGCCGCTGCGTCCGCGCCTGGCCGAGGTGCTGCGCACCCCGACGGGCAAGGTCGACCTGGCGCCTGCCCTGCTCGTCGCCGACGCCCAACGGCTTCGGGCGTCGGTGTCGTCAGACCGCGTCGACGGCTACGTGCTGATCGGCCGACGGCACCTGCGGTCGAACAACAGCTGGATGCACAACCTGCCCGCGTTGGCAGGCGGAACGAACCGCTGCACGCTGCAGATTCACCCCGACGACGCCGACGAGCTCGGCCTCGCCGACGAGGCAAGGGTGAAGGGGCCGGGCGGCGAGCTGGTCGTCGCGGTCGAGCTCACCGACCGCATCCGGCGCGGGGTGGTGTCCCTTCCGCACGGGTGGGGTCACGACCTCGGCGGCACCGCGCAATCGGTGGCGACCGGGCAACCGGGGGTGAACGTCAACCAGCTCAACGACGGGCTGACGGTCGACCCGCTGTCCGGCACCGCGGTGCTCAACGGCATCCCGGTGCACATCGCGGCGGTGGTGTGAGAAAGCTGGTCAGCCCAGTTCCCAGACGACCGTGACGGCGAAGCCGACGGTCTGCTGACCCGGTGACATCGGCGCGGCCTCGGCGGCCACGTCGTAGCGAACCGGCGACGGCGGCGGCGGGGTCACGCCACCGGTCTCCGAGATGGACAGCACCTTGCCGAGGCCGAGGCCGGACAGCTCCGCGTACTGCTGAGCCCGGCTCTTGGCGTCGTCGAAGGCCCGGCTGCGGGCGTCCTTGACCAACTGTGAGTCGTCCTCGATCGAGTACGTCACCGAATTGATCCGGGTGGCGTCACCACCGGTCGTGGTGACGGCGGCCAGGACCTGGGGTCCGGTGTCGATCTTGCGGACCTTGACGTCGATCGAGTTGCTGGACTGGTAGCCGACGATCGAGGTGCCGTTGGAGCCGTACTGCGGCTGCAGCGTGACCGTCGTCGTGCTGATGTCCTTGCGGTCGATTCCCTGACCGACGAGCGCGTCGGTCACCGCGTTGGCCCGGCTGCTCGTCTGATTGGACGCGCCGATCGCGTCCGGCGCCGTCGCGGCGATCGAAAGGCTGATCGTCAGCGTGTCCGGCGTGCCGTCGACCTTGCCCTCGCCGATCACGGTGACCTGGCGCGGCGCGGCTGTCCCTGGAACCGCTGCGGGGGCCGCGGTGGCGTCGCAGCCGACGACTGCGACGGCGGTCAGCGCCGCCCCGGCGAGCAGGAGGAGTCGAGTCAGAGGCTTCGGCATGGCACGCACCCTACCGTCCACTCAGACGGTGCCCAGGAACTCCAACAGCGCGGCGTTGACCTCGGCCGGGCGCTCCTGTTGCAGCCAATGACCTGCGCCGTCGACGAGCACCTCCCGGTACGGTCCCGACACCACGTCGCGGACGCGGTCGCGGGGCGTCATTTCAAGGGCCGGATCCGCGGTGCCGCCGATGAACAGAGTGGGCACGGCGATCGTCGGCGACGGGGTGGTCTGCGTCAGCTCCCAGTTCCTGTCGAAGTTGCGGTACCAGTTCAGCGGTCCGGTGAATCCCGTCCTGGTGAACTCGGCGACGTAGTGGTCGACCTCGTCTTCAGCTATCCAGTCGGGGCGGCCGTCCGGTTCCGGCAACCGCTCGACGAAGCCCGCCGGGCCGGGTGTCGCCATCTTGAGGAAGACGTTCGTGCTGTCGGTGGACCGCATGCCGCCCATCAGTCTGCGCATGGTGCGGGCGGGGTCGGCGGACAATTCGGCGTCGGCTGGCCCTGGTTCCTGGAAGTAGAGGATGTAGAAGAAGTCGTCGCCGAACGCGCTGCGCCAGGCCTCCGTCGGCCGCGTCGGGGGGCGGGGGATCGGGGGCACGCTGACGGCAACGCACGCCGACACGCGATCCGGGTGCAGCAGCGGAAAGTTGGTGGCCACCACCGAACCCCAGTCGTGGCCGACGACTACCGCCTTCTCCGCACCCACGTCGTCGAGCAGCCCCGCGACGTCGCCGGTCAACTTCACGACGTCGTAGTCCTCGACGTCCGACGGCGCCGACGAACCGCCGTAGCCGCGCTGATCGGGGGCCAGCACGTGATACCCGGCGGCAGCCAACGCAGGGATCTGATGACGCCACGAAAACGCGAGTTCCGGGAAGCCGTGCGCGAGCACGACGACGGGTGCTCCGCGGTCACCGGCCTCGGTCACGCGCAACGTCACGCCGTTGGTCTCCACTAGCCGCTGGGTCGAGGTGAGCACCTGCTGAGCCAAGCACGAGACGTCGGGAACCGTCGATCGTTGGTCAAGCGGTAGCCTTGATTCACCCAACCTGCGCTTATCGGAAGGACGTGGCCGGACTCGATCAGCTCGAGAATCTTCTGGCCTAAGACAACGAATGAACCGTAAGAACGTCATCCGCACCCTGACAGCGATTGCGGTCGTCCTGTTGCTGGGTTGGTCCTTCTACTACTTCAGTGACGACACCCGTGGTTACACGCCGGTCGACACCTCGGTGGCGATCAGCCAGATCAACGGCGACAACGTCAACTCCGCCCAGATCGACGATCGCGAACAGCAGGTTCGCCTCGATCTGAAGAGCGCGAACGGCGACACCGAAGGCAAGGACAAGGTCATCACCAAGTACCCGACGGGGTACGGGGTCGAGCTGTTCAACGCCTTGAACGCGAAGAACGTCAAGACCAACACGATGGTCAACCAGGGCAGCATCCTCGGGTCCCTGCTGATCTACCTGTTGCCGCTGCTGCTGCTCGTCGGTTTGTTCGTCATGTTCTCCCGCATGCAGGGCGGCGGCGGGCGGATGGGCTTCGGCATGGGCAAGTCCAAGGCCAAGCAGTTGGGCAAGGACATGCCCAAGACGACGTTCGCCGACGTCGCAGGCGTCGACGAAGCCGTCGAAGAGCTCTACGAGATCAAGGACTTCCTGCAGAACCCGACGCGCTACCAGGCGCTCGGCGCGAAGATCCCGAAGGGCGTTCTGCTCTACGGTCCGCCAGGTACCGGCAAGACGCTGCTGGCCCGCGCCGTCGCCGGTGAAGCCGGGGTGCCGTTCTTCACGATCTCCGGCTCGGACTTCGTCGAGATGTTCGTCGGCGTCGGTGCCTCCCGGGTGCGCGACATGTTCGAGCAGGCCAAGCAGAACAGCCCCTGCATCATCTTCGTCGACGAGATCGACGCCGTCGGTCGCCAGCGCGGCGCAGGCATGGGCGGCGGCCACGACGAACGCGAGCAGACGCTCAACCAGTTGCTGGTGGAGATGGACGGCTTCGGCGAGCGCCAGGGCGTCATTCTCATCGCGGCGACCAACCGGCCCGACATCCTCGATCCTGCGCTGCTGCGCCCCGGTCGCTTCGACCGGCAGATCCCGGTGTCCAGCCCCGACCTGGCCGGCCGCCGTGCGGTGCTCAAGGTGCACTCGCAGGGCAAGCCGATCGCCGAGGACGCCGATCTCGACGGCCTCGCCAAGCGCACGGTCGGCATGTCCGGCGCCGACCTCGCCAACGTCATCAACGAGTCCGCCCTGCTGACGGCCCGCGAGAACGGCACCATCATCACCGGTGCCGCGCTGGAGGAGGCCGTCGACCGCGTCGTCGGTGGACCGCGCCGCAAGGGCCGGATCATCAGTGAGCACGAGAAGAAGATCACCGCGTACCACGAAGGTGGGCACACCCTCGCGGCCTGGGCGATGCCCGACATCGAGCCGATCTACAAGGTGACGATCCTGGCCCGCGGCCGTACCGGCGGGCACGCGATGTCGGTGCCCGAGGACGACAAGGGCCTGATGACGCGCTCCGAGATGATCGCGCGCCTGGTGTTCGCCATGGGTGGCCGCGCGGCGGAGGAGCTGATCTTCCGCGAGCCCACAACGGGCGCCTCGTCGGACATCGACCAGGCCACCAAGATCGCCCGCGCGATGGTCACCGAGTACGGCATGAGCGCCAAGCTGGGCGCCGTCCGCTACGGCACCGAGCACGGGGACCCGTTCCTCGGCCGTTCGATGGGCACGCAGGCCGACTACAGCCACGAGGTCGCCCAGATCATCGACGACGAGGTGCGCAAGCTGATCGAGGCCGCGCACACCGAGGCGTGGGAGATCCTCACCGAGTACCGCGACGTCCTCGACGTGCTGGCCGGTGAGTTGCTCGAGAAGGAGACGCTGCACCGGGTCGAGCTGGCGGCGATCTTCGCCGACGTGAAGAAGCGTCCACGTCTGACCATGTTCGACGACTTCGGTGGCCGCGTGCCGTCGGAGAAGCCACCGATCAAGACGCCTGGCGAGTTGGCGATCGAACGCGGCGAGCCATGGCCGCCGCCAGTGGAGGAGCCGGCCTTCAAGGCGGCGATCGCCGCCGCGAGCAGAGCGGCCGAGGCCCAGAACGGCGCCAACGGCCACAACAACGGTGTCAACGGCAACGGGTCCTACGGCGGCCAGAACGGCTCGTCCGGCCCAGGCGGCAACGGCGCACCCGCCGGTCCGACTCAGCCCAACTACGGCGCACCCGCCAACTGGCATGCACCGGGATGGCCTCCTCGGGGACAGCCGCAGGGGCAGGGGCAGTACCCGCCGCCACCGCCGTCGGGATGGGGACCGCCGCCGCCATACCAGGGTGGCTACCAGCAGCCGTATCCGCAGCCCTATCCTCCATACCAGCCGTATCCCCAGCCAGGCGCGCCCGCGCCGCGCGGTGGCGGCCCCGCGCCGCGCCAGCAGGACGACGTCGACGACAGCAGTGACGACGGACCCGCAAAGCACTCGGCCGGCTGAACCGAACGGAGCTCCGTTGACGAAGCCCGCTACTACGACGACCGCCGACCCGACCGACTCGCATGCCTTCGTGGCGGCGACGTTCGACCAGGAGCGCGCCGAGAACGCCGTCCGTGAACTGCTGTACGCGGTCGGTGAGGATCCCGAGCGGCACGGTTTGCTCGACACGCCGGCCCGGGTCGCGCGGGCCTACCGGGAGATGTTCGCCGGGCTGTACTCGAATCCCGACGACGTGCTCAACACCACGTTCGACGAGCAACACGACGAGCTGGTGCTGGTCAAGGACATCCCGATGTACTCGACCTGCGAACACCACCTGGTGTCGTTTCACGGCGTCGCGCACGTCGGCTACATCCCTGGCGTCGACGGCCGGGTGACGGGGCTGTCCAAGCTGGCCAGGGTGGTGGACATGTACGCAAAGCGGCCGCAGGTCCAGGAGCGGCTGACGGGGCAGATCGCCGACGCGCTGATGCGCAAGCTCGACCCGCGCGGCGTGATCGTCGTCATCGAGGCCCAGCACCTCTGCATGGCGATGCGCGGCATCCGCAAGCCGGGGGCCAGCACCACGACCTCGGCGGTGCGGGGCCAGTTCAAGACTGACAATGCGTCGCGGTCCGAGGCGCTGGATCTCATCCTCCGCAAGTGACGTCGACACGCGTGAAGGTGATGGGCGTCGTCAACGTCACCGACGATTCGTTCTCCGACGGCGGCCTCTACCTCGACCGTGACCGCGCCGTCGAACATGGCGTGGCGTTGGCCGCCGCGGGCGCGGCGATCGTCGACGTCGGCGGCGAGTCGACGCGTCCTGGCGCCACCAGAGTCGACTCCGCCGCCGAGATCGCCAGGGTGGTTCCGGTGATCAAGGCGCTCAGTGAGCAGGGGGTGACGGTCAGCATCGACACGATGCACGCGGCCGTCGCTCGGGTGGCGTTGGAGAACGGCGCCAGAGTCGTCAACGACGTCTCCGGTGGGCGGGCCGATCCCGACATGGCGCCGCTGCTGGCCGAGGCGGGCGTGCCGTGGATCCTGATGCACTGGCGAGCAGTGGCCGCCGACCGCCCACACGACGTGCCGCCCTACGGCGACGTGGTGGCCGAGGTGCGCGACGAGTTGGCGGCCGCGGTGGACGCCGCGGTTGCCGCCGGAGTCGACCCCGGCAAGCTCATCATCGATCCGGGTCTTGGCTTCGCCAAGTCCGCCCAGCACAACTGGACGTTGCTGGCGGCGTTGCCGGACATCGTCGACCTCGGCTTGCCGGTGCTCGTCGGCGCATCGAGGAAGCGGTTTCTCGGTGCGCTGCTGGCCGACGAAGACGGTGAACTGCGGCCGCCCGGTGGCAGGGAGACCGCGACGGCGGTCATCTCGGCGCTGGCGATGATGCACGGCGCGTGGGGGGTGCGCGTCCACGACGTCGCCGCGACAGTCGACGCGCTGAAGGTCGTCGAGGCATGGGAGGCGGCACCCACGTGGGCAGGTGAGGCGGGCCGTGGCTGATCGAATTGAATTGCGCGGCTTGACCGTTCGTGGAAATCACGGCGTGTTCGACTACGAACGTCGTGACGGTCAGGACTTCGTCGTCGACGTCACGGTCTGGATCGACCTCGCCGCCGCGGCGGCCAGCGACGACCTCGCCGACACCGTCGACTACGGGGCACTCGCCCAGCTGGCGGCGGACATCGTCGCCGGCCCGCCCCGCAACCTGATCGAGACGGTCGCCGCCGAGATCGCCGACGCGGTGATGGCCGACGAGCGGCTGCACGCCGTCGAGGTCGTCGTACACAAACCAGAAGCGCCGATTCCGTTGACGTTCTCCGACGTGGCGGTGGTGGCGCGGCGATCGCGCCGCGGCGGGCGCGCCGGCACGCCATCGTGACCCGCGTCGTCGTGTCGATCGGCTCGAACGTCGGCGACCGCCTTGCCTACCTGCGGTCGGTGGTCGACGGGTTCGGGTCTGCCGTCCGCGCCGTGTCACCGGTGTACGAGACGGACGCGTGGGGCGGCGTCGAGCAGGGGCCGTTCCTCAACGCCGTCGTGATCGCCGAGGACGCCGCGCTTGACTGTCGTGCATGGCTGCGCCGCGGGCAGGAACTGGAACGGTCGGCCGACCGTACGCGCGAAGTCCACTGGGGTCCAAGGACTCTCGACGTCGACCTGATCACGTGTCACTCCGGCGACGACGAAGTGACGAGTACCGACGAGGTGCTGACGCTCCCGCATCCGTACGCGCATCAGCGGGCCTTCGTGCTCGTCCCGTGGTTGGCCGCCGACCCGGAGGCCACGTTGACGGTGAACGGAGCGTCGCAACCGGTCCGACGGCTGCTCGCCGACCTGGACGCGGGCGAGCGCGACGGCGTCCGTCCCGTCGCCGACGTCCTGGCCCGCTGAATGGTCCCGACCCGCAAACGGGATCTCACGATCGCGACCGTCGTCCTGGCGATCCTCGGCTACGTCGTCACGTGGCGGCTGTTCGGGTCGTTCCCCCCGATCAGGGTCTTGACCGGAGTGTCTCTGCTCGGGGTGGCCGTCGCCGTGGCGGCCTGGGCGTTCTACCTCAGGTCCAAGATCGGCGACGGCAAGATCGGCGTCGGCCCCGGCCGGGTTCACCCGTTGGCCGTGGCACGCGCCGTGATGATCGCGAAGGCGTCCGCGTGGGTCGGGGCGTTGGCCCTTGGTTGGTGGTTGGGGGTGAGCGCATTCTTCGTGCCGAACCGGAGCGTCCTGCGAGTCGCAGGCGAAGGCAGTGTCGGTGCGGTGCTGGCCGCCCTGAGTGCGCTGGCCCTGGTGCTCGCCGCCCTCTGGCTCGAGCATTGCTGCAAGTCGCCGGACGAGCCGCCCGACGACGCGGACGGCGTGCTCGGTTAGCTCGCCCGAGCAGCTGACCAGGAGAATCGCCGACGCGGTCGGTACGCGATGAGGACTGTCACAGGTACAGTCGGCCCATGACCGAACCGACTCGTGGGGCCCGCGCGCGGCGCGGAAACCGCAGGCCGGGCTCGTTGCTGCTGACGGCTTTGCTGGTACTTGCCATCGTGTCGAGTTCGGCCCTGGTGTTCACCGACGAGGTGGCGCTGTTGAAGCTTGCCGTGGTCGTCGCCCTGTGGGCGGCGGTGGTCGGTGCCTTCGTGTCGTTCATCTACCGACGGCAGGCCGATCTCGACCAGGCGAAGTCCCGCGACCTGAAGTTGGTGTACGACCTGCAGCTGGATCGGGAGATTTCGGCGCGGCGCGAGTACGAGTTGTCCATCGAGACGCACCTGCGCCGCGAACTCGCCTCGGAGATGCGGGCCCAGACGTCCGACGAGGTAGCCAGCCTCCGCGCCGAACTGGCGGCGCTGCGCGCGAATCTGGAGATCATCTTCGACACCGATCTGCAGAGCAGGCCGGCCATCGAGACCGAACGAACCACCGTGCACAGGTTCGGGGACTGGGACGCCGTACCGCAGGCGACGCAGGAACGCGACGACGACCGGAGCTTCGGCCCCGGCCGGGTGATCAGCAGCCGCATCGACACCCAGGACACGCCGGCCGCCGACGCCATCGTCGGTGACGACAGCGATCCCAACACCGAGGAAAGCCCGATCATCGACGTGCCCGCGGAGCCGCAGCCCGAGGGTGACGAGTGGGGACCGTTGTTGTCGGGCGGCGCGCACCGGCGCGCATCGGAACAGGAACGCGCCGCCGCCGCGTGGCGCCCGCCGGCCGCCGAGGAGCCACGGCCGGAGGGCAGACGACGCGCGCCGGAACCGTTTCCGCCGCCGCCGCCCAGCGCGCCGGTTCGGGAGCCGGTCAACAGGCACGAACCGGTGGAATCGGATTGGCGGCCAGCTCCCGCCCAGGGTCAGTTCATCCCCGCCGGAGCACCGGGGAGCAACTGGACGTCCCCCGTCGTGGAGCCCGACACCTCCGACACCCTCGACACCTCGGCGACCGCTGACCCCGTCGACCAGGTCCCACCGCCACCGCCACCGCCACCGCCGGCGATGACGTCGCCGCCAACGGAAGCGCCTCGCCCTGGGCGCCACTACACGGGCGACCACAAGGTGGAGACCGCCGCCGAATCCGCCAGGCGCGCCCGCCATGCGGCCGCCGCGGAGGATGCCGAGGCCGCTCGCCGCACACCGCCGACGCTGGCTACTCCGACCCCTCCTCAGCCCGAGGCTCCCGAGGTGCCACCCGCACGGCATCGCGGTGCCGACGAGCCGGAAGAACCGGCGGGCCAGCACATCGGCGGCCAGCCGGTCTCCGAGCTGATGGCTCGTCTGCAAGCCAACGGCACCGGAGGCGGCCGTCGTCGGCGCCGCGACGAGTGAGTTAGTCTCGACGCTCACAACCACTAGCCTGCGAGGTCGTCTGCGATGGTGCAGCCCGACGGACTGCGTCCGGCCCGGCTCGCGGTGGGCATCATCTCCGCAGGCCGGGTGGGGACGGCCCTTGGCGTTGCCCTCGAGCGGGCCGAGCACGTCGTCGTCGCATGTAGCGCGATATCGCGAGCGTCGCGTCAGCGGGCCGAGCGCCGACTCCCCGACACCCAGGTGCTGCCCGTCCAAGACGTCGCCGCCAATGCCGAGTTGCTGATCCTGGCGATCCCCGACGTCGAACTCGCCGGAGTCGTCGCGGGACTGGCCGCCACGGGATCGGTCCGGCCGGGCACCATCGTCGTGCACACCTCGGGAGCCAACGGCATCGCCGTGCTCGCCCCGCTGGCCGAACTCGGGTGCATCCCGTTGGCGATTCACCCCGCGATGACGTTCACCGGCTCCGACGAGGACCTGACCAGGCTCTCCGGCGCGTGCTTCGGCATCACCGCGGCCGACGACGTGGGGTACGCGGTCGCCCAGTCGTTGGTGTTGGAGATCGGTGGCGAGCCATTCGGCGTGCCGGAGGACGCCCGGCCGCTCTATCACGCAGCGCTGGCCCACGGGGGCAATCACGTCGTCACCGTGGTTCTCGACGCGGTCGAGGCGCTGCGTGCCGCACTCCGCGGGCAGGAACTCCTCGGCCAGGAAGCCGTCGGCGACGCCCCAGGCGGCATCGCCGAGCGCGTCCTCGCGCCGCTGGCGCGCGCGTCGCTGGAGAACGCGTTGCAACGCGGTCAGTCCGCACTGACCGGACCCGTGGCCCGCGGTGACTCCGCCGCCGTCACCCGTCATCTCCACGCCCTCGAGGACGTGGATTCCGCACTCGCACAGGCATACCGGGCCAACTCACTGAGGACGGCGCAGCGGGCACATGCCCCGGCCGACGTATTCGACGCGCTGACAGACCAGCCGAATGAAGGGGGTCGCCCGTGAGCGTCCACAAACCGCCGAAGTTCGCCGCAGGTGAGCTCAACGTCTACACCAAGGTCCGGGACGTCGCCGACGTCTCCCGCGCGCTTCGCACCACCGGACGACGCGTCGTCCTGGTGCCGACGATGGGGGCGCTGCACGAGGGTCACCTGGCTCTGGTGCGGACGGCCAAACGCGTGCCGGGTGCGGTCGTGGTCGTGTCGATCTTCGTCAACCCGTTGCAGTTCGGCGCTGGCGAGGATCTCGACGCCTATCCCCGGACGCTTGACGACGACGTGGCGCTGCTTCGGGGCGAGGGTGTCGAGATCGTGTTCGCGCCCACCGCGGCCGACATGTATCCGCACGGTCAGCGGACGACGGTTCAGCCCGGCCCGCTCGGCGCCGAGCTCGAAGGTGCTTCCCGCCCAACGCACTTCGCGGGGATGCTCACCGTCGTGCTGAAGCTGCTGCAGATCGTCCGACCCGATCAGGCGTTCTTCGGCGAGAAGGACTACCAGCAGTTGGTGCTGATTCGGCAGATGTCGGACGACCTCGATCTCGACGTCAAGATCGTCGGAGTGCCGATTGTGCGAGAAGCCGACGGGCTCGCCATGTCCTCGCGCAACCGGTACTTGGACTCCGACCAGCGCGAGCAGGCGGGAGCCCTGTCGGCGGCGCTGCTCGCCGGCATGTACGCCGCCTCCCATGGCGCGGCGGAGGCGCTGGACGCCGCCCGCGCCGTGCTCGTCGAAGTGCCTGATCTCGAGGTCGACTACCTCGAGATCAGGGACCCGTGGCTGGGTCCGACGCCAGCGGAGGGATCCGCCAGGATGGTGGTCGCCGCCAAGATCGGCACCACCAGGTTGCTGGACAACATCGCGGTCGACGTCGGCGCGGCAGCGGGAATCGACGGGCATTCGCGCGTCGAATCGGGTCAGAGCCGCGAACTGCCGTGGAGGAATTGACGCCGTGCTGCTCGCGATCGACGTCCGCAACACCCATACCGTCGTCGGACTGATCTCCGGTTCGGGCGACCACGCAAAAGTGGTGCACCACTGGCGCATTCGCACCGAGGCCGAGGTCACCGCTGACGAGTTGGCCCTGACGATCGACGGTTTGATCGGCGACGACGCCGAACGGCTGACTGGCGCGACCGGGTTGTCGACCGTGCCGTCGGTGCTGCACGAGATTCGCGTGATGCTCGACCAGTACTGGTCTTCGGTGCCGCACGTGCTCATCGAGCCGGGCGTGCGGACGGGCATCCCGTTGCTCGTCGACAATCCCAAGGAAGTCGGCGCCGACCGGATCGTCAATTGCCTTGCGGCGTACCAGAAGTACGCCAGTGCGGCGATCGTCGTCGACTTCGGGTCGTCGATCTGCGTCGACGTGGTGTCGGCCAAGGGGGAGTTCCTCGGCGGAGCCATCGCGCCGGGCATCCAGGTGTCCTCGGACGCGGCGGCCGCCCGGTCGGCGGCCCTGCGTCGGGTCGAGTTGACCCGCCCGCGTTCGGTGGTCGGCAAGAACACCGTGGAGTGCATGCAGGCCGGCGCGGTGTTCGGCTTCGCGGGCCTGGTCGACGGTCTGGTCAGCCGGATTCGATCCGACGTCGACGGCTTTGCGGGCGACGACGTCGCGATCGTGGCCACCGGACACACGGCGCCGCTGTTGCTGCCCGATCTGGACACCGTTGCGCACTACGACCAGCACCTCACCCTGGAGGGTCTGCGCCTGGTGTTCGAGCGCAACCAGAACGACGGCCGGAGCAAGCTCAGACCGGCTCGCTAGCCCCGTTTCTCCCAGTTTCGGACTCCCCGTTTCTTCCTGTTGACGTGTGACGTCCGCGGGAGAATCATGTGTTGCGCATCGCGTGAGCGTTGCGCTCCATGCAACAGTCGGAGGATTCCTTGGCAGCCCCCAAGGTCGTCGTCATCGGTGCGGGAATCGTCGGAAGCTCGTTGGCCGACGAACTCACCGCCCGAGGCTGGACCGACGTCACCGTTGTCGACCGCGGTCCGCTGTTCGCCACGGGTGGGTCGACGTCGCACGCCCCCGGTCTGGTGTTCCAGACCAATCCGTCGAAGTCGATGTCGGAGTTCGCGAAGTACACCGTCGAGAAGTTCAGTGCCCTCGATCATCCCGACGGCTGGGCCTTCAACCCGACGGGCGGACTCGAGGTGGCGTCGACCCCGGAGCGCTGGGCCGATCTGCACCGCAAGGCGGGCTGGGCCCAATCCTGGGGCATCGCAGGCGAACTTCTGACCGCAGGGCAATGCGCGGAGATGCACCCCCTGCTGGACGCCGACCGCATCCTCGGCGGGTTCCACACTCCCACCGACGGTTTGGTCAAGGCGATCAGGGCCGTGGAGGCCCAGGCGCGCGCGGCGACCGCCCGCGGCGCGACGTTCCGCCCCCACACCGAGGTGCTCGGCATCGTCGACGACGGCCGCAAGGTGACGGGCGTTCGGACCGCCGACGGCGTCATCCCCGCCGACGTCGTCGTGTGTTGTGCCGGGTTCTGGGGCGCCCAGCTGGCCAAGCAGGTCGGTCTCGTCGTGCCGCTGGTCCCGATGGCGCACCAGTATGCGACGACCGGCCGGATCGAACCGCTCGTCGGCCGCAACACCGAACTGACCGAGGCCAGGCTGCCCATCCTGCGTCATCAGGATCAGGACCTGTACTTCCGGGAGCACGTCGACCGGATCGGGATCGGGTACTACGGGCACGACCCGATGCCAGTCGACATGTCATCCCTTGCGGCCGACACTGCAGGCGAGCAGATGCCGTCGATGCTTCCGTTCACCGAGGAAGACTTCGCCCCCGCCTGGCGAGAGTCCACGAAACTCCTTCCCGTGCTCTCCGATTCGAAGGTAGAGCAGGGATTCAACGGGATCTTCTCGTTCACCCCCGACGGCTTCTCCATCATGGGTGAGCACCGCGAGCTCAGCGGCTTCTGGGTCGCGGAGGCGGTCTGGGTGACGCACTCGGCTGGCATCGCCAAGGCCACCGCGGAATGGATCGTCGACGGCACCCCGTCGGTCGACGTCCACGAATGCGACCTCTACCGCTTCGAGGACGTCGCCCGCACCGACGACTTCATCCTGACGACCAGTTCGCAGGCGTTCGTCGAGGTGTACGACATCATCCATCCGCATCAGTTTCGCGACGCGCTGCGCGGGCTCCGTACCAGCCCGTTCTACGCGCGTCAGCAAGAGCTCGGCGCCTTCTTCTTCGAAGGTGGGGGCTGGGAACGGCCGGCCTGGTACGAGGCGAACGGCGAACTGGCGCAACGGCTCCGCGACGAGGGCCTGGCGTTCCCCGAGCGCGACGAATGGTCGGCGAAGTTCTGGTCGCCGATCTCGATTGCCGAGGCCCACTGGACCCGCCACCACGTCGCGATGTACGACATGACGCCGCTGACCCGTTACGAGGTTGCGGGCCGCGGTGCGGTCGAGCTGCTGCAGCGGCTGACCACCAACAACGTCGACAAGAGCGTCGGGTCGGTCACCTACACGATGATGCTCGACGAAACGGGCGGCGTCCGAAGCGATCTCACCGTCGCCCGGCTGGCTCCCGACCGTTTCCAGGTCGGCGCCAACGGGCCAACCGACTTCGACTGGCTCACCCGTCACCTGCCCGAGGACGGCAGCGTGACGGTCCGCGACGTCACCGGCGGCACGTGCTGTGTCGGCCTGTGGGGGCCCGCGGCCAGGGACCTGGTTCAGCCGCTGTGTCATGACGACCTCTCCCATGATGGCTTCAAGTACTTCCGCGCCATGTCGACTCATCTCGGCGCCATCCCGGTGACCATGATGCGGGTGTCCTACGTCGGCGAACTCGGGTGGGAGATCTACGCCGACGCGGCATACGGGGCCGCGCTGTGGGACCTGTTGTGGAACGCCGGGCAGGACCACGGCGTCATCGCCGCAGGCCGGATCGCCTTCAACAGCCTGCGCATCGAGAAGGCCTACCGTTCGTGGGGCACCGACGTGACGGCCGAGCACCTTCCCGCGGCGGCCGGACTGGACTTCGCCGTCCGGATGACCAAGGACGACTTCGTCGGCAAGGCCGCTCTGGAAGCGGCCCCACCGCCAGAAAAGGCATTGCGCAGCATCGTCTTCCACGACCCGACGGCCGTGGTGCTCGGCAAGGAGCCGGTGTTCCTGGACGGCTCCCCGGACTGTGCCGGCTACGTGACCAGTGCCGCCTACTCGGCCACGATCGGGCGTTGCATCGCCTACGCGTGGCTCCCCGCGTCCACCGCGCCGGGTGACGTGGTCGCCGTCGACTACCGAGGTAGCCGCTACGGCGCAACGGTGCACGCCGAGCCGATAGTGGACCCCGAGATGGCCCTAATTAGGCGATGACCAGAGGAACGCGATGACCACGACCGAGAACTCGCCTGCGCTGCTGGCCACCCTTGCCGGTGACTTCTACACCAGTGCAACGATTTTCGCCGCCGAACAGAACGAGATATTCGAGAAGCTCTGGTTCTGCGCCGCCCGCTCCAGTGAACTGGCCAACCCCGGTCAGTTCAAGAACGTGCAGATCGGGCGCGAGAGCGTGCTGGTGGTCCGCGGCAAGGACGGCGCCCTGCGGGCGTTCCTGAACGTCTGCCGCCACCGCGGCGCCGCGCTGTGCACCGAGTCCGAAGGCCAGGTCAAGCGGAGCCTGCAGTGCCCGTATCACGCCTGGACCTACGCGCTCGACGGCAAGTTGATCGCCGCGCCGAACCTGGCGTCGCTGAAGGAGGCCTCCGGTGAGGGCATCGACCGCTACAAGTACGGGCTGATTCCGGTCGCGCTGACCGAGTGGCTCGGCTACGCGTGGGTCTGCCTTGCCGACGAACCGCCGTCGTTCGACGACGACGTGATCGGCGAGGTCACCCGCCGCCTCGGCGATCCGACCGCCGTCGACCACTACGACATCGCAAGTTTGAGCGTCGGCCGCCGGGTGGTCTACGACGTGGCGGCCAACTGGAAGCTCATCGTCGAGAACTTCATGGAGTGCTACCACTGCGCCACGATCCACCCCGAGCTCACCGAGGTACTCCCCGAATTCGCCCAGGGCCTCGCGGCGCAGTACTACGTGGGACATGGCGCCGAATTCGGTTCCGACATATCCGGTTTCACCATCGACGGCAGCGCAGGCTTCGACACCCTTCCCGGCGTCACCGAGGACCAGGATCGCCGCTACTACGCCATCACCATCAAGCCGACGGTCTTCGTGAACCTCGTGCCCGACCACATCATCTTCCACCGGATGTATCCGCTCGCCCCGGATCGCACCATCGTCGAATGCGACTGGCTCTACACCGCGGACGTGGTGGAGCAGGGTCGCGACGTCTCCCGTTCGGTCGAGCTGTTCCACCGGGTCAACCAGCAGGACTTCGACGCCTGCGAGCGCACTCAGCCCGCGATGTCGTCGCGCGCCTATCGCAACGGTGGCGTACTCGTTCCTTCCGAACATCACATCGCGGAGTTCCACGAGTGGGTAGTGTCCCGAATCGGCGCCCACCCTGACGCCACGACGCGAGGTGACATGTGAACGGTGAGCCCGACCTCTACGTCGGCGGGCGGTGGCGTCACGCGTCCGACGCCGGGACCCGCGAGATCGTCAACCCGGCCGATGGAAGCATCGCCGCCGTGGTCGACGAGGCAACCGACGCCGACGCCAGGGATGCCGTCCAGGCGGCCAGGGCGGCGTTCGACGACGGGGCTTGGCCCGCAACGCCCGTCGCCGAACGGGCGGCGCTGCTGATGCGGATAGCCGATCTGCTACAGCGCGACCGGGAAGAACTGTCGCTGCTCGAGACCCGCGACACCGGAAAGACCCTGGCGGAGAGTCGGATCGACATTGACGACGTGACGTCGGTGTTCCGCTACTACTCGAAGCTGGTTGGCGTGCAGGCCGACCGGGTCGTCGACGTCGGCGATCCCGACGTCATCAGTCGTGTCGTTCGGGAGCCCATCGGGGTGTGCGTCCTCATCGCGCCATGGAACTACCCGCTGTTGCAGATGTCGTGGAAGATCGCCCCCGCGCTTGGCGCCGGCTGCACCATGGTCGCCAAGCCCAGCGAAGTCACCCCCTTGTCGACCATCGCCTTCGTGCACCT
The DNA here is from genome assembly GCF_002043095.1 of Mycobacterium sp. AT1. Classification (GTDB taxonomy): domain Bacteria; phylum Actinomycetota; class Actinomycetes; order Mycobacteriales; family Mycobacteriaceae; genus Mycobacterium. The sequence goes on from NZ_MVOC01000111.1 coordinate 18,524, forward strand.
GCTCGAAGAGGCGGGCGTGCCCGGCGGAGTGGTCAACCTGGTGCAGGGCAGCGGCGCGGCCCTTGGCGCCGCCCTGACCGACAACGGCGACGTCGACTTCATCTCGTTCACCGGCGGACTCGCCACCGGGCGGACCATCTCCAAGGTCGCCGCCGAGCACGTCACAAAGGTGGCCGTGGAACTCGGTGGCAAGAATCCGCACATCGTGTTCGCCGACATCGGGACCGGAGACGCGTGGGACGCCGCCGTCGACCAGGTGCTGACGGGGGTGTTCCTGCACTCCGGTCAGGTCTGCTCGGCAGGCACCAGGCTGATCGTCGAGGAGTCGATCGCCGACGAGTTCGTCACCGCTCTCGTCGCCCGTGCCGAGAAGATCCGGATGGGTGACGGCATGGATCCGGCCAGCGAGACCGGTCCGCTGGTGTCAGAGCAACACCGGGCCAAGGTGGAAGCCCATGTGGCGTCGGCGATCTCGGAGGGGGCGACGCTCGTCACCGGCGGATCGCGGCCCACCGATCCGGCGCTGGCGGCTGGCAGCTTCTATCTGCCGACGATCTTCGACCGGTGTGACCGTTCCATGGCGATCGTCCAGGAGGAGACCTTCGGTCCGATTCTGACGGTGGAGCGGTTCACCGAAGAAGCCGAGGCGATCCGCCTCGGGAACGACACGGAATACGGTCTCGCGGCGGGCGTTCGGACGTCCGACCCGGCGCGGGGCGAACGTGTGGTGCGCGCGTTGAGGCACGGCACGGTGTGGCTGAACGACTTTGGCTACTACACCGCGGCAGCGGAGTGGGGCGGATACGGGAAGTCTGGGAACGGTCGCGAGCTTGGCCCCGCCGGGCTCGCGGAATATCAAGAGCTCAAACATATCTGGCACAACGTCGCGCCGAAACCCGCGGGCTGGTTCAAGGGTGTATAGCCGAACCTTTCGAGAGGACGTTTAATGGCAGTCGACCCGAACGCTCTGAGCGCCGACAGTGGCGGCTTGGACGACTTTGGCTACAAGGAATCCCTCGACCGAAGCATTGGCAAGTTCGCCAGCTTCGCCGCCGGGGTCAGCTACATCTCCATCCTCACCGGCACTTTTCAGCTGTTCTACTTCGGCTTCGGCACGGCGGGACCGGCCTACCTGTGGTCGTGGCCGATCGTGTTCGTCGGCCAGATGGCCGTGGCGCTGTGCTTCATGGAGCTGGCCGCCAAATACCCGATCGCGGGAGCGGTCTACAACTGGTCGAAGATGCTCGCGAGCCGGATCGTCGGATGGATGTCGGGCTGGCTCATGCTGACGGCGTCGATCGTGACGATCTCGGCCGTCGCGCTGGCCTATCAGCTCAATCTTCCCCGGCTGTGGAGCGGCTTCCAGATCATCGGCGACGGCACGGGTGAGTACGACGGCCCCGCCAACGCCGTCCTGCTCGGCACCGTCCTGATCGCGTTCACGACACTGGTCAACGCTCTTGGCGTCAAGCTCATGGCCCGAATCAACAGCGCGGGCGTCTTCATCGAACTCATCGCCGCCGTGTTGATCGTGGTGCTCCTCGGATTCAACATCAAGCGCAGTCCCGACATCTTCTTCTCGACCAACGGCTACGGGGCGGGGGAGAGCACGGGCTACCTCGGCGCCTTCCTGATCGCCTCGCTTGCATCGGGTTACGTCATGTACGGCTTCGACACGGCCAGCTCGCTGGGCGAAGAGACCGTCGAACCGCGCCGCACCGCACCGAAGGCCATCTTCCGGGCGATCCTGGCGTCCTTCGTGATTGGTGGCGGCATCCTGGTGTTCGCGGTGATGGCCGCACCCAACCTGGAGGACCCGGCGCTCGGCGAGAGCACCGGCGGTCTGCAGTACATCGTCGAGCAGGTCATGTGGGGCCCGCTTGGCACGATCTTCCTGATCTGCATCGTCATCGCGGTGACGGTGTGCACGCTGGCGGTCCACACCGCGGCCATCCGGCTCACCTTCGCCATGGCACGCGACAACGCACTTCCCTTCGGAGAGAAGCTGGCTCGCGTTCATCCCAAGACGCAGACCCCGATCGTTCCCGCGGTCATCATCGGCGTGCTCGCCGTGCTCATCCTGGTGATCAACGTCGGCCAGGCCAAGATCTTCACGGTGCTGACCTCGATCGCCATCATCATGATCTATCTCGCCTACCTGATGGTGACGGGACCGCTTCTGAAGAAGCGACTCCAGGGGCAGTGGCCGCCAAAGGATCTCGCCGAGGGCGGCTACTTCACGATGGGCAAGTGGGGCATGCTGGTGAACATCGTCGCCGTGGTGTGGGGCGCGGCGATGGCACTGAACCTCGCCTGGCCGCGGGTCGCGGTGTACGGCGAGGGCTGGTACTACCAGTGGGGCGCCTTCATCTACATCGGCGTCATCCTCGGCGCGGGTCTTCTGTGGTACGCCGTGAAGGGCCGCCACCACATCGGCACGCTGGAATCGCATGCCGCCGTTGCGAAGATCCCCGGCATCGATGTCTGACGATCAGTTCGATTACGTCATCGCCGGCGGCGGGACGGCCGGCTGCGTGCTGGCCGCCCGCCTGTCGGAGGACCCCGACGTGACGGTGTGTCTGGTCGAGGCCGGCCCGACCGACGTCGGCAACGACGACATCCTGCCCCTGGCGAAGTGGATGCACCTGCTCGACTCCGGCTACGACTGGGACTACCCCGTCGAACCGCAGGAGAAGGGCAACAGCTTCATGCGGCACGCCCGCGCGAAGGTGCTCGGTGGGTGCTCGTCGCACAACTCGTGCATCGCGTTCCACCCGCCCGCCGAATGCCTCGACGAGTGGGTCGAGATGGGCGCCACCGGTTGGGGGTCGGCCGAAATCCTGCCGCTGGTCCGGCGTTTGGAGACCAACGACGCGCCAGGGGACCACGGGCACGACGGCCCGGTTCGCCTTCAGGACGTGCCGCCCGTCGACCCATGCGGCATCGCGGTGCTCGAGGCAGCGGCACTGGCTGGGCTGCCGACGGTTGCGTTCAACCGTGGCGACACCGTGCGCAACGGCGCGGGCTGGTTCCAGATCAACGTGGGCGCCGACGGCACCCGCATGTCCACCTCGCACGCGTATCTGCACCCAATCCTGGACTCCCGCAAGAATCTGGAGGTCCGCACCGGCTGCTGGGTCTCGGAGATTCTCTTCGACGAGTCCAATGCCGCCACCGGCGTGCGGTATCAACGTCCCGACCTCACCGGCTACGACACCGTGTCGGCGCGCCGCGAGGTGATCGTCACCGCCGGATCCATCGACACGCCGAAGTTGTTGATGCTCTCCGGAATCGGTCCCGCCGACCACCTCAGGGAGATGGGCGTCGCGGTTCGGGTCGACTCACCGGGCGTCGGGTCCAACCTCGACGACCACGTCGAGGGGCTGGTGTTCTGGGAGGCCGCCAAACCAATGGTGACCACCTCGACCCAGTGGTGGGAGATCGGTCTCTTCACCTGCGTCGACGAGGGTCTGTCCCAGCCCGACCTGATGATGCACTACGGCAGCGTGCCGTTCGACATGAACACGTTGCGACGCGGCTACCCGACGACGGACAACGGATTCTGCTTGACGCCCAACGTGACTCAGGGCCACTCGCGCGGAACCGTTCGCTTGCGCAGCCTCGACTATCGCGACCGGCCCCGGGTCGACCCCCGTTACTTCACCGATCCCGACGGCTACGACGAGCGGATCATGCTCGCCGGTGTTCGGTTGGCCCGCAAGATCGCCGAGCAGGCGCCGCTGAAGGGCTGGATCGCGCGCGAGCTGGCGCCGGGGCCCGACGCGACCACCGACGACGAGCTGCTCGACTACGTGCACCAGACGCACAACACCGTCTACCACCCGGCGGCCACCGCGCGGATGGGAGCGGTGAGCGACCCGATGGCCGTGCTCGATCCGCAGTTGCGGGTCAAGGGCGTTTCTCGGCTGCGGGTGGTCGACGCGTCGGCGATGCCGAAGCTGCCGTCGGTGAACCCCAACATCACCGTGATGACCATGGCCGAGAAGTGTGCGGACTTGATCCGGGGGAGCTGAGCGAGTTCCTCGGCGGGTACACGCCATTCCAGGCGGCGTCCGCCGACGAACTCGCCGATCTGGCGGCCGGGTCGACCGTGGTCACGTTCGCCACCGGCGCGGTGATCGCCGACTACTCGGCGCAGGTGCCCGGCGACGTGTGGATGGTTCGCACGGGCCGCGTGACGCTGCAGGCCGCCGACGGCTCGGCGGTCGACGTCGTCGAGCCGGGCGGCATCTTCGGCTACACCCCGCTGCTCACCGGCGGCGGGATGGAGTTCGTGGCTCGAGCCACCGAGCCGAGCACCCTGATCCGGTTGCCGGGCCAGCAGGTGCGTACCCAGTTCGCGACGCCCGCCGGGTTGGCGTTCCTCGCCTCGTCGGCGTGGAGCGTCACCGCGGGCAGTCGCCCCGCCCTGGTTCCCGTCGCCGACAGCAGGCCGGTCGGCGAATTGGTGCACGGGGACGTCCATCTCGTCACGCCCGACGTCTCGGTGCGCGACGCCGTCATCCGGATGACCGAACGGCACGTGTCCTACGCGCTGATCTCGTTGCCGGACGGCGAGTACGGGATCTTCACCGACCGCGATCTTCGGACTCGCGTCGTCGCGGCCGGGCTGTCGGTGGACGTGCCGATCACCCGCGCGATGAGCGCACCGGCGCGACGCGTCACCGCCGACCTGACCGCCGAGACGGTGCTGATGTCGATGCTGGAGAGCGGACTTCGGCACATGCCGGTGACCACGGCGCGCGGCGAGGTGATCGGCGTCCTCGAAGACGCCGACCTCCTGGCGGCCTCGGCGAGGCAGAGCTTCATGTTGCGGCGCTCCATCGGTCTGGCCGCCGACGCCGACGAACTGCAGGCCGCCGCGCAGCACGTCACCCATACCGCCAGCGCGCTGTTCCGAAGCGGCACGAAGGCATCCGCGACGAGCGGCATCCTCTCGATCGTGATCGACAGCGTGGTCCGCCGGGCACTGGAACTCGCACTCGCCGAGGCGCCGTCGGACGCGGGCACTCCGACGTCGGGCTTCGCATGGTTGACCCTCGGCAGCATCGCACGACGTGAGGCGATGCCCTCCTCGGACGTCGACAGCGCGCTGTCTTGGCGCGACGACCTGTCGCCGGTCGGCGACCAGCTCAGGGCGATCGCGAGGCGTGCCCACGCCATCCTCGACGGTTGTGGGCTGCCGTCGGACAGCAACGGAGCCGTCGCCTCGAGTCCCAATTTCTCCCGCTCACAAAGCGATTGGGCCCGAGCCGCCCGTGGTTGGCTAGAGGATCCGCTCGTCGGCAAGGGGTTGATCCTGTCCTCGCTGCTGCTCGACGGCCGGGTGGTCTGGGGCGAGACCGCGCTGCACACGATCCCGGCTGCCTACCGCAGGATGCGCGCCGAGCATCCGAACGCGTTGCGGCTGCAGCTGCTCGACGCGCTGTCCGGTCGGGTACGCGCCCGGTCCCTGCGCGACGTGCTGTCGCGTCGCGGTGGCACGTTCGACCTGAAGAGCCACGCGGTCACGCCGATCGTGAACCTGGCGCGGTGGGGCGGCCTGGTTGGCGACGTCGCGTCGGCGTCGACCCCGGCTCGGCTCGAGGCGGCCGCGGCCTGCGGCGCGCTGAGCGAGCGTGACGCGGCGACTCTCGGCGAGGTCTTCGTGATGCTGCAGCGGCTGCGGATGACCCATCAGGTCGAGCAACTCCTCGTCGGGCAAGTTCCCGGTGACGTGATCACCATGTCCGAGCTGTCCCCGCTGAACCGGAGCTTGCTCAACGACGGACTCCGCGAGATCGCCGCCGTCCAGAGACGTGTCGGCAACTTCGGCATTCCGGCCGTATAGGGTCGGAACCGATGCCGAGGCCGGAGAGCAGAACGACCCCAGAAGACGGCGGACGGTCTGCGTCCGTCCAGTCCGTGGACCGTGCATTGCTGGTCATGGAGATCCTGGCCACCAACGGGCAGGCTGGTGTCACCGAGATCGCCGCCGAGCTGGGCGTCCACAAATCGACCGTGTCCCGGATCATCTCGGTGCTGGAAGCTCGCGGGTACGTCGAGCAACTCGCCGACCGCGGCAAGTACCGGTTGGGCTTCGCGATCGCCAGGCTGGCCCGCGCCACCAGCGGCCAACTCGACCTCGTGAAGCAAAGTCAGGCCGCGTGCGACGCGCTTGCCCTCGAGTCCGGTGAGACGACGAATCTGGCCGTCCTCGACGGCGACCGGATCGTGAACGTCGCCGAAGCCATCGGCCCCGCCGGCATCGCCCTGCGCACCTGGGTGGGGCAGAGCTGTCCGGCCCACACCACCTCCAGCGGCAAGGTGCTGCTCGCGGCGCTCGACGACGCTGCGCTGCGCGAAACCGTCGGCACCCGGCTCGAGTCGTTCACCGACGCCACCATCACGACGCGGAGCGCCCTACAGGCCGAACTGGACGTGGTCCGCGAGCAGGGGTGGGCATGCGTCCGGGAAGAGCTGGAGGTCGGGCTCAACGCCGTCGCCGCACCGGTGTACGACGCGTCCGGCCGGGTCGTCGCGGCGCTGAGCGTCTCGGGGCCGTCCTATCGGCTCGGCGAGAACGAGTTCGGCGCGACCGCCAAGCGCACCGTCGCCGCGGCCGAGACCATCAGCCGCCGGCTCGGTTGGATCGACGTCTCCACCCGCCTCTGAGAGCTCGGGCGTCAGAAGAACGTGCGGACCAGGTCGACGATCCTGCCGTCGTCGTCGAGCGCCGGGATCATCTGCCACTTGTCGAACACCGTGCAGGGATGGGAAATCCCGAACTCGATCCACGTCCCCACCTCGACGCGATCGCGGTCGGCTGATCCAACCCGCAGATAGGCGTGCTGGTCGTTCAGCTTCAGCACGGTGCTGTCGGCGAGCCCGTACGGCACCGGAAGGTCCTGGTCGAAGGACACGTCGCGTCGGCCCATCGTCACCAAGGCCAGATCGGGCTCGGGCCGTGACGTCACCTGTGCCCATACCGACAGCGCGGGCCGGAACGCTCCCGTCAGCGGTGAGGTCCGACCGTAGAGCCCGTCGTCGTGAGTGAGGTAGCACCCGCTTCGCAGCACCGTGCGGACCGGCCCGACACCCGCCCATCCCGTGAGCTCGTCGGAAACCAGGTCGAAGTACGTGCTGCCGCCCGCCGTGACGAGCACCTCGTCGCCCTGGAACGTCGTCGCCAGACGGCCCACCGCCGACCGCAGTTCCCGCAGGTAGGCCCGCACCCGCCCGCGGGCATCGCCGGTCACGTCGTGTCCCGTGGCGGCCTCGTAACCCGCGACGCCTACCAGCCGCAGCTGCCGGGACGCGGCCGCGGCCCGTGCGACGGAATCGACTGCGTCGGCGCCCCGGCAGCCGGTTCGCCCGCCGGCCATCCCCACCTCGACGCAGACGTCGACCGGCCGTCTGGCGCCTGCGGCGGCGAGGGTGGCCGACATGATCTCAACCCCGCGCAGCGAGTCGACCCAACACACCAGGCCGAAATTCGGGTCGTCGTCCAATTCGGCTGCCAGCCAACGCAACCCGGCCTCGTCGACCAGCTCGTTGGCCAGTACGACGCGGTTGACGCCGAACGCGCGAAACGTCCGCACCTGACTGATCGTCGCCAGGGTGACGGCCGTGGCGCCTGCGTCGAACTGCCGCGCGAGCAGCTGCGGGGCCATGTGGGTCTTGCCGTGCGGGGCCAATTCGACGCCCCGGTCGCGGCACCACGCGGCCATCGTCGAGAGGTTGTCGGCGATGGCGGACTCGCGCAGCACGCACAGCGGCCCGACGGCGCCAGCGGCGATCGGGTCGACGCCGCCGGCACACACCTCGGCGGGGGTCTGCCCCCACCACTGCGACGGCAGACCCTTGAAACGCCAGTCCATCGGTTCGTCGGCAAGGGCGGCGACGGCAGTCGCGTCGACGGTCGCGGGCATTGACCCATTCAAGCCTCATTTAAGCTGGCACGTCGTGAGCTCCGCAGATGTTCCCGAGGCCGGTCCGACGAACGACGACTCCGATCTACCCGAGCAGTTCCGGATCCGTCAGGCGAAGCGAGAGCGACTGCTCGCAGAGGGGCGCAATCCGTATCCGGTCGAGGTGGCCCGCACCCACACCCTGGCCGAACTCCGATCCGCCTACGCCGACCTGGAGGTCGACACCAAGAGCGGGCAGATCGTCGGGATCGCCGGTCGGGTGGTCTTCGCCAGGAACTCCGGAAAGTTGTGCTTCGCAACGCTGCAGGAGGGCGACGGCACCCAGCTGCAGGCGATGATCAGCCTCGACGGCGTCGGCAAGGAGTCACTGGACGCCTGGAAGTCCGACGTCGACCTTGGCGACATCGTGTTCGTCCACGGTGAGGTGATCAGCTCGCGGCGCGGCGAACTGTCTGTGCTTGCCGATTCTTGGCAAATAATCTCGAAGGCCCTGCGGCCCCTTCCCGTCGCGCACAAGGAGCTCAGCGAAGAGTCGCGGGTGCGGCAGCGTTACGTGGACTTGATCGTGCGTCCGGAAGCTCGCACCATTGCCCGCCAACGGATTGCGGTCGTTCGTGCGGTGCGTTCGGCTTACGAGCGACGCGGCTTTCTCGAAGTGGAAACGCCGATGCTGCAAACCCTTGCTGGTGGTGCCGCCGCACGGCCCTTCGTGACCCACTCCAATGCCCTCGACGCCGACCTGTTCCTGCGCATCGCGCCGGAGTTGTTCCTGAAGCGGTGCTTGGTCGGTGGTTTCGAGAAGGTTTTCGAGATGAATCGGAACTTTCGAAACGAGGGCGCTGATTCCACGCATTCACCGGAATTCGCCATGCTCGAGACTTATCAGGCCTACGGCACCTACGACGATTGCGCCGTCGTGACGCGCGAAGTTATTCAGGAGGTCGCCGACGAGGCGATTGGCACCCGAAACGTGCCACTGCCCGATGGCACGACCTACGATCTCGACGGGGAATGGGCGACGGTCGAAATGTACCCGTCGCTGTCCGAGGCGCTTGGCGAGGAGATCACTCCCGATACGCCGACCGATCATCTCTGGTCGATTGCCGAGAGTCGCGGTGTCGAAATCGCTCGCGATCGCGGATTCGGTCACGGCAAGCTCGTCGAAGAACTCTGGGAGGACGCCGTCGGAGTAGACCTGTGGGCGCCCACATTCGTACGAAACTTCCCCGTGGAGACGTCGCCGCTGACACGCGAGCATCGCAGTATCCCCGGCGTCACCGAGAAGTGGGATCTCTACATCCGAAACTTCGAATTGGCCACCGGCTACACCGAATTGATTGATCCCGTGGTGCAACGGGAAAGGTTCGAAGCCCAAGCACGTGCGGCTGCCGCGGGTGACGACGAGGCAATGGTTCTCGACGAGGACTTCCTGGCGGCATTGGAGTATGGGATGCCCCCGACCGCCGGAACGGGAATGGGCGTCGACCGCTTGTTGATGGCGTTGACGGGCTTGTCGATCCGGGAGACGGTTTTGTTTCCCCTCGTACGAAGGGATGCGCGTCGGCAGGGCTAGCCGGAAGGCGTTTCATACTTTTGTGTTGAATTGCGTCGCTTCCTATGCCAACATTGTTCAGGGTTTCGAGCGAAGTATGACTACGCGCCCGTGCAGAAGGGGCAGTGTGAGCCAATGGCAAAAAAAGTGACCGTCACGTTAGTCGATGATTTCGACGGTGAGGGTTCTGCCGACGAGACCGTCGAATTCTCACTCGACGGCGTCAGCTATGAGATCGACCTATCGTCGAAGAATGCGACGAAACTTCGAAACGATCTCAAACAATGGGTGGAGGCAGGTCGCCGTGTCGGTGGCCGTCGCCGTGGCCGCTCGGCCGGATCGGGCCGTGGACGCGCGACGATTGATCGCGAACAAAGCGCCGCCATCCGGGATTGGGCGCGCCGTAACGGACACAGCGTTTCGACGCGCGGCCGCATTCCGGCCGACGTGATCGACGCATTCCACGCGGCAACGTAACCGCGGGTAGCCATACGTACGTTTCCCCGTTGGGTACGACGATCGACTTTCGCTAGCGGCGAAGCGTCGTCGTGCCCGTTGGCGGAACCGATCCGCGCGGATCGGGCGTTGGAACCCCTGCGGCCTGGAAAAGGTCACCGTTCGGTCTTTCACTACGAGAGGACAAGCGGGACACCCAGAGCTGCCGCCCACTACAGTGGACGTCAAGCGCAGAGCACGGTTCGCCGTGTGAGGACTGCGCTATCTACGGAGGGCAGGTAACCACCGATGTTCGAACGCTTCACCGACCGCGCACGGCGCGTTGTCGTCCTGGCTCAAGAAGAAGCCAGGATGCTGAACCACAACTACATCGGCACCGAGCACATCCTCCTTGGCCTCATTCACGAAGGCGAGGGTGTCGCGGCGAAGTCGCTCGAGTCGCTGGGCATTTCGCTGGAGGGTGTGCGCAGCCAGGTCGAGGAGATCATCGGACAGGGCCAGCAGGCACCGTCCGGCCACATCCCCTTTACCCCGCGCGCCAAGAAGGTGCTGGAGCTGAGCTTGCGCGAGGCGCTGCAGCTCGGCCACAACTACATCGGCACCGAGCACATTCTGCTCGGCCTGATTCGCGAAGGCGAAGGCGTCGCCGCCCAGGTCCTGGTCAAGTTGGGTGCCGAGCTGACGCGCGTGCGTCAGCAGGTCATCCAGCTGCTCAGCGGTTACCAGGGCAAGGAGACCGCCGAGACCGGCACGGGTGGCCGCGGCGGCGAGGCGGGCAACCCGTCGACGTCGCTGGTGCTCGACCAGTTCGGTCGCAACCTGACCGCAGCCGCGATGGAGGGCAAGCTCGACCCCGTCATCGGCCGCGAGAAGGAAATCGAGCGGGTCATGCAGGTGCTGAGCCGCCGCACCAAGAACAACCCGGTGCTGATCGGCGAGCCCGGCGTCGGCAAGACCGCCGTCGTCGAGGGCTTGGCGCAGGCCATCGTGCACGGTGACGTGCCCGAGACACTGAAGGACAAGCAGCTCTACACCCTGGACCTCGGGTCTCTGGTGGCAGGCAGCCGTTACCGCGGTGACTTCGAGGAGCGCCTGAAGAAGGTGCTCAAGGAGATCAACACCCGCGGCGACATCATCCTGTTCATCGACGAGCTGCACACGCTCGTCGGTGCGGGTGCCGCCGAGGGCGCGATCGACGCGGCGTCGATCCTCAAGCCGAAGCTGGCTCGTGGCGAGCTGCAGACCATCGGTGCGACGACCCTCGACGAGTACCGCAAGTACATCGAGAAGGACGCCGCCCTGGAACGACGCTTCCAGCCGGTTCAGGTCGGCGAGCCGACCGTCGAGCACACCATCGAGATCCTCAAGGGGTTGCGCGACCGGTACGAGGCGCATCATCGCGTCTCGATCACCGACGGCGCGATCGTCGCGGCGGCCACGCTGGCCGACCGCTACATCAACGACCGGTTCTTGCCCGACAAGGCGATCGACCTGATCGACGAGGCGGGCGCCCGGATGCGCATCCGCCGGATGACCGCACCGCCAGACCTGCGCGAGTTCGACGAGAAGATCGCCGACGCCCGCCGGGAGAAGGAATCTGCGATCGACGCGCAGGACTTCGAGAAGGCGGCCAACCTGCGCGACCGCGAGAAGACGCTGGTCGGTCAGCGGGCCGAGCGGGAGAAGCAGTGGCGCTCGGGTGACCTGGACGTCGTCGCGGAAGTCGACGACGAGCAGATCGCCGAGGTGCTCGGCAACTGGACCGGTATCCCCGTGTTCAAGCTGACCGAGGCCGAGACCACGCGTCTGCTGCGCATGGAGGACGAGATCCACAAGCGGATCATCGGCCAGGAGGACGCCGTCAAGGCCGTCTCGAAGGCAATCCGTCGTACGCGTGCCGGCTTGAAGGATCCCAAGCGTCCGTCGGGCTCGTTCATCTTCGCCGGCCCGTCCGGTGTCGGTAAGACCGAGCTCTCCAAGGCGCTGGCCAACTTCCTGTTCGGCGACGACGACGCCTTGATCCAGATCGACATGGGCGAGTTCCACGACCGCTTCACCGCGTCGCGGCTGTTCGGTGCCCCTCCCGGGTACGTCGGCTACGAAGAGGGCGGCCAGCTCACCGAGAAGGTGCGCCGCAAGCCGTTCTCGGTGGTGCTGTTCGACGAGATCGAGAAGGCCCACCAGGAGATCTACAACACGCTCCTTCAGGTCCTCGAAGACGGTCGCCTGACCGACGGTCAGGGCAGGACGGTCGACTTCAAGAACACCGTGCTGATCTTCACCTCGAACCTCGGCACGTCCGACATCAGCAAGGCGGTGGGCCTCGGCTTCACCCAGGGTGGCGGCGAGAACAACTACGAGCGGATGAAGCTCAAGGTCAACGACGAGCTGAAGAAGCACTTCCGCCCGGAGTTCCTCAACCGCATCGACGACATCATCGTCTTCCACCAGCTGACGAAGGAAGAGATCGTCCAGATGGTGGAGTTGATGATCGCCCGCGTCGGCAACCAGCTCAGGGCCAAGGACATGACCATGGAGCTGACCGACAAGGCGAAGTCGCTTCTGGCCAAGCGTGGTTTCGACCCGGTGCTGGGAGCCCGTCCGTTGCGTCGGACGATCCAGCGCGAGATCGAGGACGCCTTGAGCGAGAAGATCCTCTTCGACGAGGTCGGTCCGGGACAGGTCGTCACGGTCGACGTCGACAACTGGGACGGCGAGGGTGCCGGCGAGGATGCGGTGTTCACCTTCGTCGGTGCCACCAGGCCCGTCGTCGACGCACCGGATCTGGCGCCGGCGGGCGCTCCGGAGTAATTCGGCAGCACTGAAACGACAAATGGGCGGTACCCCGTACAAGGGGTGCCGCCCATTTCGTCGTCTAGGAGTGGCGTCGTGCTCGCCTGTGCCTATGATGCTCGAGTAACCGACGCACGAAGGAATGCTGGTGAAAATCCAGAGCGGTCGCGCCACTGTGAAAGTCAGACCCGACGTACGTCACTCTTGATACGGGACGCGAACTCCCGAAAGGACATCTGACATGACAACTTCCGAGGCCCGCAGGAGCGTCGCTCCCGCGATCGACTTCACCGCCACCAAGGCGGCCCTGTGGCTGTCGCTGACGGCCTTCTTCGCTCTGCTGGTGCTGTACTTCGTCGGCGTCGACCAGGGTGCTACGTCGGTGTTCGGCGACAACATGTACATCCACGAGTTCGTCCACGACGCTCGTCACCTCCTCGGGTTCCCCTGCCACTGACGGGCAGGAGAAACCCAAGATGGAAAAGCAAATCATTGGGCGCGGCCTCCTGGCCGGCGCCATTGCAGGCGTGCTCGCGTTCGTCTTCGCGAAGATCTTCCTGGAGCCCGTGATCGGTCGGGCCATCGACTTCGAGGACGGCACGTCCGCCGCGCACGAAGCCATGGAGGCGGCCACCAGCGGGCACAGCCACGGCGAGGGCGGCGAACTGTTCAGCCGCGGCATCCAGTCGACGGTTGGCATGGGTTTCGGCGTGCTGCTGTTCGCCGTCGCCATGGGGGCGTTGTTCGCCGTGGTCTTCGCGGTGGCGCACGGCCGGGTCGGCAACGTCTCGGCCCGCATGCTGTCGGTGCTGGTCGCCGGGGCCATGTTCGTCTCGCTGTGGATCGTCCCGGCGCTGAAGTACCCGCCGAATCCGCCGGCGACCAGCGAGGACTCCACGATCTTCCAGCGCTCGATGCTGTACCTGCTGATGGTCGGGCTGTCGGCGCTGCTGATGGTCGCCGCCGTGTACTTCGGGCGCCAACTGGCTCCCAAGCTCGGCGCCTGGAACGCGACCTTGGTCGGCGGCGCGTCGTACCTCGTCGCGGTGTTCGTGGTGATGTTGGTCTTGCCGACGATCAACGAAACCCCCGGCCCCATGGTGAACGACGCGGGCGTCATCGTCTTCCCCGGCTTCCCGGCGGTGGACATGTACGAGTTCCGGCTCTACACGTTCACCACCCAGCTGATCGTCTGGACGACGATCGGCCTGGTGTTCGCGGCGTCGATCTCAAAGGTGTTGGACTCCCGCAGGACTGGCGCGGAGGTCGGCGCCAGCACGTGAGTGAGATCGTCCGGCTGACCCTCGTCTCCCATGCGATGACGGATGCGATGGCAGCCGGACGATTTCCGCGTGACGAGGCCCTGAACGCGCTGGGGCAGCGTCAGGTCGACGCAACCGTCGACCTCGGGGTCGTCGACGCCGCCGTCTGTGCGCCAGAGACCCGCACCAGGCAGACCGCGGACCTACTGGGGTTGCGCGCCGAGACCGAGCCGCTGCTGGCGGACCTGAACTGCGGCGCATGGCGGGGCAGCGTGCTCGGCGGAATTGGGGTGGGCGAGCTGACGCTGTGGCTCACCGATCCCACGCAGGCGCCCCACGGCGGTGAGTCGGTGGTCGAACTCGTCACCCGCGTCGGCGGTTGGCTGGATTCGCTGTCGGATCGCCGGGGCCGGCTGGTCGCGGTGACCCATCCCAGCGTCGTCAGGGCCGCCGTGGTCTACGCCTTGAGTGCGCCGTCGGCGTCCTTCTGGCGCGTCGACGTCGGTCCGGTCTGTCGTACCGTCATGCACCTTCGCGGCGGGTCGTGGACGCTGCGGTCAACGGGCTAGGCCGGCTGAACCAAACCGAACGCGCCCTGCGCTATCGACAGCAGCCAGCTCGCCGCCGTCAGGCTGCGGAACTTCGGCCAGTTCGCCTGGAAGCTGACCACCCAGGCCTGGCCCGTCCGGTCGACGGCGTACCAGCTGAAGCCGATGTCGCCGGGCAGATTTCCGCCCTTGGCGCCGATGTAGGTCCACTTCGTCTTGTCGAGTTCGATGCCCGGGGTGGCCGACAGGATGTCCCTGATCGGCGCCGCGGGCCCGACGGCAGCCGTCTGCAGGGCGGCGTGCACGCGGCAGATGTCTCGTGCGGTGCCGTACCACTCGGCGCCGTAGGGGGAGGCGGGCGTGTGGGTGCGCTCCGGATCCGGTTCGTAGTGGCGGGTGTTCGTCTGCGCGATGATCGCCGCGCGATCCCGGGGCGACGCGGACTTCCACTGCTCGCGCAGATCGGGCTCACCCCACCCCACCGAGAACAGCTCGTGGGTGTTGGGGAACGGGGTCATGCTGGCGGGGTCGTGGTGACCGGCGTGGACGAGCGCACGTTCGACGGCTCCTGGTCCAAGCCGGGCCATCAGCAGGTCGGTTGCCATGTTGTCGCTCGCCGAAATCATTTGTTGCGCAGCATCTCTCACCGACACCCGGGCCCCGGGCGGCAGGTGGTCGAACCCGGCTGAACCGACCGCCTTGGCTTCCTTGGTGATGGTCAGTTGATCGTCCCAGCCGAGGGTGCCCGCGTTGACCGCGTCGGCGATGCCCAGCAGGACGTAGAGCTTGAAGATCGACGCCAGCGGTAGCGAGTCGTCGACGTTGGTGCCCGCCACCTTCGTGCACGTGCCGTCGGTGACCTTGGAGACCTGATACGAGTAGTGCGCGCCGGACTTGGTCAGTTCGGCGTCGACGTCGGACCACTGCGTGATCGTCGCCTTCTGCAGGGTGACTTTGAAGCGGTCGACCATCCCGGCGTCGTTGGTGCGCAACTCGATGTCCTGGCCGACGCCGTAGGAGGTCAGCAGGTGCAGGGTGGCCTGCCCGGCGCCGTAGTCGATGCCAGAGACGGTGAACGGCCGGTCCCACCACATCTTGTCCATCACGAATGCGATGTCGTCCACCTGGGGGGCGGCGGCGAGGGTCGAGACGCCGGGGACCCCGATCGGCCAGTCGGAGTTGAGCATGTCGACGGTCTGCTTGGCGCGCAGGCCCGGCGGGGTGTTGGTTTCGATGTGTGCGCCGTAGGCGGCCTCGGCCGGTGCGGCCGGGCCGGTGTGCGCACACCCGCACGCCAGGGCGGCGATCAGAGTTGAGGCAACACCGAGGGCTGTGGCCCGCAGTCCCACCTAGCTACGCTCCCGACCGCTGAACGTCCAAGACGACCTCGAACTCGAGAAGCGAGGCGCCGGTGGCGACGGGGTTGGCGCGCTGACCGGCGTGGGCCTCGACCGCAGGACCGCTGGCCCAGGCCTGGAAGGCCTCCTCGGACTCCCACTGGGTGACGACGAAGTAGCGGTCCTCGCCCTTGACGGGACGCAGGAGCTGGAAGCCGAGGAAGCCAGGTTGGCCGTCGACTGCGTGCGCACGGTTGGCGAAGCGCTTCTCCAACTCTGGGCCTGCATCGGCCGGAACCTCGATCGCGTTGATCTTCACCACTGCCATGGGGTCCACGTTACCGGTTCGTTATCTGGGGTCGGGGAGCTGCTGCCAGGATGTCGGGATGCCTTCGGACTTGTTAGTGGGCCGCGGCGGTGCCGGCGCGCCCATCGTCCTGGTGCACGGGTTGATGGGTCGGGGGACGACGTGGTCGCGACAGCTGCCGTGGCTGACCGGGCTTGGCGAGGTCTACACCTACGACGCGCCGTGGCACCGCGGCCGCGACGTCGAGGATCCGCATCCCGTCAGCACGGAGCGGTTCATCGACGACCTGGCCGACGCCGTCGCGGCGCTAGGGCGGCCCGCCACGTTGGTCGGGCATTCGATGGGAGGACTGCACTCGTGGTGCCTCGCCGCGGCTCGGCCGGATCTGGTGACCGCGCTGGTCGTCGAGGACATGGCACCCGACTTCCGCGGCAGGACGACGGGTCCGTGGGAGCCGTGGCTGCACGCGCTGCCCGCCGAGTTCGGGTCCGAGCAGCAGGTGCTCGACGAGTTCGGGCCGGTCGCCGGACGGTACTTCGTCGAGGCGTTCGATCGCACCGACACCGGGTGGCGACTGCACGGCCGTCCCGAGCGCTGGATAGAGATCGCGGCGCAGTGGGGAGAGCGCGACTACTGGCAGCAGTGGCAAGAGGTGCGCGCGCCGACGTTGCTCGTCGAGGCGGGCAATTCCGTCACGCCACCCGGCCAGATGGTCCGGATGCGGACGACCGGCCCGCAGGCGACCTACCTGCGGGTGCCGGGGGCTGGCCACCTCGTTCATGACGACGCGCCGCGGGAGTACCGCGACGCCGTCGAGCCGTTCCTGGCCCAGTTCGCCTAGCGGTGTTCACCCGTTCTGCCTGACGCCGGCCATGCCGGAACGTTCTCGAAGCGGGTGCGGGCGGCGTCGGCGTCGTGTTGGACGCGGTACCAGTCGGGGTCGCCGAATTGTCTGACGAGGTGCCCACGCAACGTGTCGTTGCGGTGGCTGGCCCAGCTCAGCAGCGCGGCGATGGCGAAGGGCGCGGACAGGATCAGGAAGGCAAGTATCACGTTCATGGCAGCAATTATTTGACCGAAAACATTCCGCCAACAGTGGCAGTACGGACGTGGTGCATTAAGATGCTGCCATGCTCAAGAGCGTCTCTGCATTGGTTCTCGACGGGGTCGCGCCGTTCGAATTCGGGGTGATCTGCGAGGTCTTCGGCATCGACCGTTCGGCCGACGGCGTGCCCAACTTCGACTTCAAGGTCTGCGGCCCAGAACCCGGCGTACCGCTGCGGATGTCGGTGGGCGCGTACCTGGTGCCCGACGCCGGACTCGACGCCCTCGTCGGAGTCGACCTCGTCGCCATCCCCGCGTTCATCGGAACCGACTACCCGGAGGAGGCGCTCGCCGCGGTGCGGGCCGCCGCCGAAGCCGGGTCGACCATCCTGACCGTCTGCTCGGGGGCGTTCCTGGCCGGCGCCGCAGGGCTTCTCGACGGCCGCAAGTGCACGACGCACTGGATGCACGCCGACGACCTGGCCGCCCGTCACCCCACCGCGGAGATCGACCGCAACGTCCTGTTCGTCGACGACGGCAACCTGATCACCAGCGCGGGCACCGCCGCAGGCATCGACGCCTGCCTGCACCTGGTGCGACGCGAGCTGGGCAGCGAGGTCACCAACACCATCGCCCGTCGCATGGTGGTGCCGCCACAGCGCGACGGCGGTCAACGCCAGTACATTGAGCAACCCATTCCCGTTCGATGTTCGGAAGGTTTTGCACCGCAACTGGATTGGGTGCTGTCCAATCTCGACGAGCCGCACACCGTCGGTACCCTTGCCGCCAGGGCCAACATGTCGGCCAGGACGTTCGCGCGCAGGTTCGTCGAGGAGACCGGCCGTACCCCGATGCAATGGGTCACCGACCAGCGAGTCCTGTTCGCCCGCCGCCTGCTCGAGGAGACCGACCTCGACGTCGACCGAGTGGCCGACAAGGCGGGCTTCGGCACCGCGACCCTGCTGCGCCACCACTTCCGACGGGTCGTCGGCGTCACGCCGTCGGACTATCGGCGCCGATTCTCCAGCGACGACTCCGATTGTGCGGCAACGGCTTAGCGGACCGTTGGTTTCATACGGCGTAGACGCACCAGGCGCCCGGCACGCCCTTGAGTCGATGCTCGCCGCGGTCGCTGAAGGTTCGGTGTGAGCCGGTCACGATTTCACGCACCGTCGACGAGACGAGGACCTCGCCGGGCCCCGCCAACGCGGTGATTCGCGCGCCGATGTGCACGGCCATGCCTGCGATGTCCTGCCCGCGGGCCTCCACCTCGCCGGCGTGAATGCCGACCCGGACGTCGACGCCGAGGGTCGCGACGGAGCCGATGATCTGTTCTGCGCAATCCAGCGCCACGCTCGGGCTGCTGAACGTCGCGACGAAACCGTCACCGGCGGTGTTGACTTCGCGTCCGCCGAAGCGTCTGAGTTCCCGTCGCACCAGATTGTCGTGACTGTCGAGCAGGTCGCGCCAATGGTCGTCGCCGAGGGCGGCGGCGCGCTGCGTCGACCCGACGATGTCGGTGAACACGATCGTGGTGAGCACGCGCTCGGCATCGGAGCCGCCACGCGACCCGGTGACGAACTCCTCGATCTCGGCGAGGACCGGCGCCGCGTCGCCCACCCAATAAAGCGTGTCGGCGCCGGGCAATTCGACGTAGCGCGCCCCCGGGATGTGCTCGGCGAGGTAGCGGCCGTGACCGACGCCGACGAACGTGGCGTCTTCGCGGTGCACGATCAGCGTCGGCGCGGTGATGGCGGGCAGCTTGTCACGCACGTCGGCGTCGGTGAGCGCCTGGCTCGACCTCCTGGCCATGCTCGGTGAGGCCGCCCGGTTGCCCGCGGCATCCCACCACGTGCGGAAGACCTGATCGTTGGCGACCGACGGTGCGACCATGGCGAGCACGTCGACCCCGCGCTCCACGGCGTCGGACTCCGTCGACGCCGCGGCGAACGAACCGGCGGTGCGGGGCTGGGCCCCCACGTCGTAGTCGGGTGCCCAGAGCACGCGGGCGGATCCGTTGACCACCACCAGGTTGGCCACGCGCTCGGGGCGGTCAGCCGCCAGGAAGAGCGCGCTCATCGAGGTGTAGCCGGAGCACATGATGGTGGCGCTCTCACAACCGACGGCGTCCATGACCGCCACGGCGTCCTCGGCCCAGCAGGCCGGGGTGATCTTGTCCGCTCCGATGCGCGAGGACATCCCCATCCCGCGGTGGTCGAATCGGATGACCCGGCAGAACGACGACAATCGCCGGTAGAAGCGGTACATCGAGGGTTCGGAGTCGATCGAGTCGATCGGAACGAACGGCCCCGGCATCACGATGAGATCAACCGGGCCGTCGCCGATCACTTGGTACGCGATGTCCAGATCGCCCCGCGATGCGTAACGAGTGCGCGGAGCCCGGGAGACGGGTACGGCCACCTGCCAAGGCTAGTTCACCAGCACGTTCGACGGTCCGGCTTCACCGCCTTCTCCGCTGAGCGCGAACAAGCCGTCGGCGGTCTGCTCGACGAGGCCGTCGGTGAGCAACGAGTCCAACGCCCGGTCGCGCTGGGCAGGGTCGGTCAGCCACGCCACGTCCAATTGAGCCCGCGTCACCGGAGCCGCGTCGGCGCGCAACACGTCCAACAGCCGACCGCGGACCTGCCGGTCCGTGCCCGCGAACTTCTGTACTCGCCGGGCCGGCTCGGTCGACGGTGGGAAGCCGGCCGAGCGCCATGCGCAGATGCTCAGCGGGCACACTCCGCACTTGGGTGACCGGGCCGTGCACACGATCGCGCCGAGCTCCATCAGGGCGATCGAAAACCCAGGCGCGCGTTCGTCATTGGGCAAGATGGCGTCGACGTCGGCGAGGTCGCGGACGCTGGCGGGGGAGTCCGCCCTGCCGTGTACGACCCTGGCGACCACGCGGCGCACGTTGGTGTCCACCACCGGAACTCGCTTGCCGTAGGCGAAACAGGCGATCGCCCGTGAGGTGTAGGTGCCGACGCCCGGAAGCGCAAGCAACGCGTCGACGTCGTCGGGCACCACGTCGCCGTGTTCGGTCGCGATCACGGTCGCGCACTCGTGCAGCCGCTTGGCCCGACGCGGGTAGCCGAGCTTTCCCCACGCCCGCAGGACGTCGGCCGCGCTCGCGGCGGCGGTGGCTGACGGCGTCGGCCAGCGGGCCACCCAGTCACGCCAGATCGGTTCCACCCGGACGACGGGGGTCTGCTGCAACATGAACTCGCTGACCAGGATTTGCCACGCCGAGACACCCGGCTGCCGCCACGGCAGATCCCGTTGCGCATGTGAATACCATTTGAGGAGTTCGCCCGCGTCGACCATCAGTGCCTACTCCAGGCACAATGTGGCCATGCCGAATACAAGCCCGATAACTGCATGGAAGGCACTCAGCGAGGGTAACGACCGGTTCGTCGCCGGTACCCCGGAGCACCCCAGCCAGAGCATCCAGCACCGCGCAAGCCTCGCCGAGGGGCAGAAGCCGACCGCGGTGGTGTTCGGATGCGCCGACAGCCGGGTCGCAGCCGAGATCATCTTCGACCAGGGTCTCGGCGACATGTTCGTGGTGCGAACCGCGGGCCACGTGCTGGATTCGGCGGTCCTCGGTTCGATCGAGTACGCGGTCACGGTGCTGAACGTGCCGCTCATCGTGGTGCTCGGGCACGACAGCTGCGGCGCGGTCAAGGCCACGCTGGCGGCGCTCGACGACGGCGAGGTGCCGGGCGGCTACGTGCTCGACATCGTCGAACGCATCACTCCGTCGATCCTCCTCGGCCGCAACGAGGGCCTGACCAGGGTCGACGAATTCGAGGCGCGCCACGTCTCGGCGACCGCCAAGCAGCTCATCAGTCGATCGAAGGCGGTTTCGGACGCCGTCGACTCTGGCTCGCTGGCCATCGCGGGCGTGACCTATCAGCTTGCCGATGGTCGCGCGCGCCTCCGCGAGCACCTCGGCGACATCGGAGTGGAGTAGCCCACCGGCGACACGCCGGGCGAGGTCGGACGTCATGACCCGACACCGCCTTACCGTGTATGTGTGCTGGACACCGAACCGCATCACCCGCTGCCGCCGGAGATCTACCGGCGCAGGCGGTTCCTCGCGATAGGCGTCGGAGCGCTCGCGCTCGTCATCGTGATAGCCATCGTCGTAGTGGTGTTCGCGAACAGCAGCGGAGACTCGGCTCCCACCCAGCCGACCTCGACTCCCGCAGCGACTGCGCCCCAGCTTCCCGGGGCCAATCCCGAGGTCAAGACGCCGATCCTGCCGCCAGCCCAGCAGTCCCCGCCCCCGACTCCGACCGCCGTCGAGGCCGTC
The DNA here is from genome assembly GCF_002043095.1 of Mycobacterium sp. AT1. GTDB lineage: Bacteria > Actinomycetota > Actinomycetes > Mycobacteriales > Mycobacteriaceae > Mycobacterium. The sequence continues at coordinate 40,072 of NZ_MVOC01000111.1, forward strand.
GTCCCGCCGCCGGTGCTCAAGGAGGGCGACGACTGCCCCGACTCGGCGCTGGCGGTCAAGGGCATCACCAGTCAGCCCAACTACGTCGTCGGCGATCAGCCGAAGTTCACCATGGTCGTCACCAACATCGGCCTGGTGGCGTGCAAGCGCGACGTCGGCGCCGCCGTGCTCGCGGCCTACGTGTACGGGCTCGACAACAACCGGTTGTGGTCGAACCTCGACTGCGCACCGTCCAACGAGACGTTGGTCAAGACGTTCAATCCCGGCGAGCAGGTGACCACCGAGGTGACGTGGACCGGGATGGGTTCCGCCGCGAACTGCCCACTTCCGCGCCAGCCGATCGGACCGGGCACCTACAACCTGGTCGTCCAGCTTGGCAACTTGCGGTCGGCCACGGTCCCGTTCACGTTGGCCGTGCCGGCCAACGTGCCGGCGGGCGAAGCGCCCCCAGCTCCCGCTGACGCGCCGCCGCCCGAAGTCGCGGCCCCCGCGGGCAACTAGTTCCACGGGTCGTTCGATTCTCGTTCGCTTTGGATGCGTCTAGCGCGGTCCTCAGCTCGGGTCCTCTTTCGGCGGGGCACGGTGAGACCGGCGGTGTGACTCACAGGTGTCTCGGCAGTGACCACCTTTGCGGTTGGCTCGGATAGTTCTGGGAACAGCAGGCGGCTGCCCGGGGTGGTGGCGTGGGTGCGTCCGTCGGGTGCGGTCCACACGATGGTGCCGTCGTCGAGTTGCCGCTCCCGCCAACCACTCTCGCCGCCCCAGAAGGTCTTCAACAAGTGATGTCTTCGGCATAGGCATTTCAGGTTGGACGCCGCGGTCGGCCCGTAGGGCCACGGAATCGTATGGTCCACATCACAATTCGTGGCCGGCACCTTGCAGCCCGGGAAACGACACGTCATGTCGCGGCAGCGGACGAAGTCGGCCAGCTTCTTCGACGGTCGGTACCGGGGTTCCGGTGGGGCCTGTCCGGGATGCACGATCCGAGTGATGGTCGCGCCGACTGCGGCGCGGCAGGCGATCGCGCCGGGTAGGAACTGCCCGCCCATCAGGGCGGCGGGCCGCAGGCAGGCTAGGCGACCCGGGGTGGGGGTGAGTGCTTCGGTGAGGGTCAGCTCGCGCAGCGGCTTGGTGAACATGGCCGGGGGTTCGCCGTCGAGGGCGGTGCGCTTGTCGCTGGGGTCACTGGGGAGGTGCCCGCGGGACTCGCAATCTGGTGCAGTGTCGCTCGAGCGGTCGGCGCGGTGGTGGTGGCGGCGGGGGTGGCGGCAGGGGTGGCACGGGCCGTTCGTCGAGGGTGTCCGCGCTCGCGATCACGTAGACCACCACCCCCGTCGATGGCGGGTTCTGCGCCGCGGGGCAGTCCTCGGTGTCACACAGGCAGGCCAGGCGGTC
>NZ_MVOC01000112.1 GCF_002043095.1 Mycobacterium sp. AT1
GAAATGCCTAAGGCCCCCAACGTGGTTGGGGGCCTTAGGGCTTAAAGGGTGTTCGGCGGTGTCCTACTTTTCCACCCGAAGGGGCAGTATCATTGGCGCTGGTAGGCTTAGCTTCCGGGTTCGGGATGGGACCGGGCGTTTCCCTACCGCTGTTGCCGCCGTAACTCTATTTATTTTACGCCCCACAATTATTTGGTGGTGGGGTGTGGTCTGTTCGATTCGTGAACAAAGTGTGGTTGCGAGTGCACGTTGGTGCAAATGTGGTGTTACACGCTTTCAACCCAATTAGCTTTTTTTGGGTGTGTGTAAGTTTTCGGCCGGTTAGTGCCAGTTCCCTGCAACCATTGCTGGCCTTCTAGGTCTGGTCTATCGATCCCGTGGTCTGCGGGGGGCCTTATCCCTCTAAAAAGGGTGAGAAACCTGGTCTTGGAAGAGGTTTCCCGCTTAGATGCTTTCAGCGGTTATCCTGTCCGAACGTAGCTATCCAGCCGTGCCACTGGTGTGACAACTGGTAGACCAGAGGTTCGTCCGTCCCGGTCCTCTCGTACTAGGGACAGGTTTCCTCAAGTTTCTGACGCGCGCGGCGGATAGAGACCGAACTGTCTCACGACGTTCTAAACCCAGCTCGCGTGCCGCTTTAATGGGCGAACAGCCCAACCCTTGGGACCTGCTCCAGCCCCAGGATGCGACGAGCCGACATCGAGGTGCCAAACCATCCCGTCGATATGGACTCTTGGGGAAGATCAGCCTGTTATCCCCGGGGTACCTTTTATCCGTTGAGCGACACCCCTTCCACTCGGGGGTGCCGGATCACTAGTCCCGACTTTCGTCCCTGCTCGACATGTACGTCTCGCAGTCAAGCTCCCTTGTGCACTTGCACTCAACACCTGATTGCCGTCCAGGTTGAGGGAACCTTTGGGCGCCTCCGTTACTTTTTTGGAGGCAACCGCCCCAGTTAAACTACCCACCAGGCACTGTCCCTGAACCGGATATACGGTTCGAAGTTAGAAGCCCAATACGATCAGAGTGGTATTTCAACAACGACTCCACCCACACTGGCGTGTGAGTTTCACAGTCTCCCACCTATCCTACACAAACCGTAACGAACTCCAATACCAAGTTGTAGTGAAGGTCCCGGGGTCTTTTCGTCCTGCCGCGCGTAACGAGCATCTTTACTCGTAGTGCAATTTCGCCGAGTCTATGGTTGAGACAGTTGAGAAGTCGTTACGCCATTCGTGCAGGTCGGAACTTACCCGACAAGGAATTTCGCTACCTTAGGATGGTTATAGTTACCACCGCCGTTTACTGGGGCTTAAATTCTCAGCTTCACCCCGAGGGGTTAACCGGTCCTCTTAACCTTCCAGCACCGGGCAGGCGTCAGTCCGTATACATCGTCTTGCGACTTCGCACGGACCTGTGTTTTTAGTAAACAGTCGCTTCTCACTGGTTTCTGCGACCCCCCACCGCTGCCGGCAGCAAGTGCCATGACAGTAAGGGGTCCCCCTTCTCCCGAAGTTACGGGGGTATTTTGCCGAGTTCCTTAACCATAGTTCACTCGTACGCCTTGGTATTCTCTACCTGACCACCTGTGTCGGTTTGGGGTACGGGCCGTGTGTGTGCTCGCTAGAGGCTTTTCTCGGCAGCATAGGATCACCAAATTCGCCTCACTCGGCTATGCATCACCTCTCAGGATACGTGAACGACGGATTTGCCTATCGTTCTCCCTACGGGCTTGCCCCAGTATTACCACTGACTGGTATGGCTACCTTCCTGCGTCACCCCGTCGCTTGACTACTACCAGCGAAGGTCCCGCGCAGCCCCACAACCTTCGCCCCCCGAAGGGATTGAATGATCATGGCTTTGGGCGGTTAGTACCGCTGATTCATCACGGGCGCGCACACACGGGTACGGGAATATCAACCCGTTGTCCATCGACTACGCCTGTCGGCCTCGCCTTAGGTCCCGACTCACCCTGGGCGGACTGGCCTGGCCCAGGAACCCTTGGTCTTTCGGCGGGCAAGGTTCTCACTTGCCTTATCGCTACTCATGCCTGCATTCTCACTCCCACACCCTCCACCACACCATCACTAGGTGGCTTCACCGGCGTGCAGGACGCTCCCCTACCCAACGTCACACCCGAAGATGTGCTCGTTGCCGCGACTTCGGCGGTGTGCTTGAGCCCCGCTACATTATCGGCGCACAATCACTTGACCAGTGAGCTATTACGCACTCTTTCAAGGGTGGCTGCTTCTAAGCCAACCTCCTGGTTGTCTTCGCGACTGCACATCCTTTTCCACTTAGCACACGCTTAGGGGCCTTAGTCGGCGATCTGGGCTGTTTCCCTCTCGACGCACGGAGCTTATCCCCCGCCGTCTCACTGCCACACTGTTGACTTACCGGCATTCGGAGTTTGGCTGACGTCAGTAACCTTGTAGGGCCCATTGGCCATCCAGTAGCTCTACCTCCAGTAAGAACCATGCAACGCTGCACCTAAATGCATTTCGGGGAGAACCAGCTATCACGGAGTTTGATTGGCCTTTCACCCCTACCCACAACTCATCCCCTCAGTCTTCAACCTAAGTGGGTTCGGTCCTCCACAACATCTTACTGCTGCTTCAACCTGGCCATGGGTAGATCACTCCGCTTCGGGTCCAGAACACACCACTACACCACACACTGTTGTGCGGATACGCCCTATTCAGACTCGCTTTCGCTGCGGCTACCCCACACGGGTTAACCTCGCGACATGTCCCTGACTCGCAGGCTCATTCTTCAAAAGGCACGCCATCACCCCACCACGAAGGAGGGCTCTGACGGCTTGTAGGCACACGGTTTCAGGTACTATTTCACTCCCCTCCCGGGGTACTTTTCACCATTCCCTCACGGTACTAATCCGCTATCGGTCATCAGAAGGTATTCAGGCTTACCGAGTGGTCTCGGCAGATTCACAGCAGATTTCACGGGCCCGCTGCTACTCGGGAACACAAATCAAGGCAGGCGTCGGGTTTTCACGTACCGGGCTCTCACCGTCTACGGCAGGCCATCCCAAGCCATTTCCGCTAACCACGACACTTTCTAACTGCCCTCCAGGAAGGTAGCCCCGGAAAATAAGGTCCCACAACCCCGCACACACAACCCCTACCCGGTATCACATGCATACGGTTTAGCCATCCTCCGCTTTCGCTCGCCACTACTCACGGAATCACTATTGTTTTCTCTTCCTACGGGTACTGAGATGTTTCACTTCCCCGCGTTACCTCCCGCACCCTATGAATTCAGATACGGGTAACACGACATCACTCGTGCTGGGTTTCCCCATTCGGACATCCTCGGATCAACGCTCGGTTGGCAGCTCCCCGAGGCATATCGCAGCCTCCCACGTCCTTCATCGGCCTCTGATGCCAAGGCATCCACCATGCGCCCTTAAACACTTACAACACAAAAACCAATTATGTTAAAAATCGAAATTACACCACAACAACCCACAACACCTCCGAACCCCCAACCAACCCACACAACCATTCCCGAAGAAACGACCACGTGAGCCTCTCAAGGGCCCCTCGACTGCTGCGAGTTGATGCTCGCAACCACTATCCACGAATCAAACACCACACCCCACCACCAAAACCTGGGGCAACAACACGCCTCCCACCACACACGGTGGCCAGGGAAACACGGGCCTGTTGTCTCAAAGCCCAACAGTGTGCTTGGTGGCCGGCACCCCGAAACCGGGGCAACCAGAAAATCTTGTTTGCCTATGCACCAGAACTCGCTCCACTACGGATACGCCCAGTGACGGGCAACGAGTCCATCCAACGAATCGCCTGACAACAGCTGATCCCGACAGTCGTCGGGGCCGGCCAGGTCTCGTGGTGCTCCTTAGAAAGGAGGTGATCCAGCCGCACCTTCCGGTACGGCTACCTTGTTACGACTTCGTCCCAATCGCCGATCCCACCTTCGACGGCTCCCTCCACAAGGGTTAGGCCACCGGCTTCGGGTGTTACCGACTTTCATGACGTGACGGGCGGTGTGTACAAGGCCCGGGAACGTATTCACCGCAGCGTTGCTGATCTGCGATTACTAGCGACTCCGACTTCACGGGGTCGAGTTGCAGACCCCGATCCGAACTGAGACCGGCTTTAAAGGATTCGCTCCACCTCACGGCATCGCAGCCCTTTGTACCGGCCATTGTAGCATGTGTGAAGCCCTGGACATAAGGGGCATGATGACTTGACGTCATCCCCACCTTCCTCCGAGTTGACCCCGGCAGTCTCTTACGAGTCCCCGCCATGACGCGCTGGCAACATAAGATAGGGGTTGCGCTCGTTGCGGGACTTAACCCAACATCTCACGACACGAGCTGACGACAGCCATGCACCACCTGCACACAGGCCACAAGGGAACTGATATCTCTACCAGCGTCCTGTGCATGTCAAACCCAGGTAAGGTTCTTCGCGTTGCATCGAATTAATCCACATGCTCCGCCGCTTGTGCGGGCCCCCGTCAATTTCTTTGAGTTTTAGCCTTGCGGCCGTACTCCCCAGGCGGGGTACTTAATGCGTTAGCTACGGCACGGATCCCAAGGAAGGAAACCCACACCTAGTACCCACCGTTTACGGCGTGGACTACCAGGGTATCTAATCCTGTTCGCTCCCCACGCTTTCGCTCCTCAGCGTCAGTTACTGCCCAGAGACCCGCCTTCGCCACCGGTGTTCCTCCTGATATCTGCGCATTCCACCGCTACACCAGGAATTCCAGTCTCCCCTGCAGTACTCTAGTCTGCCCGTATCGCCCGCACGCCCACAGTTGAGCTGTGAGTTTTCACGAACAACGCGACAAACCACCTACGAGCTCTTTACGCCCAGTAATTCCGGACAACGCTCGGACCCTACGTATTACCGCGGCTGCTGGCACGTAGTTGGCCGGTCCTTCTTCTGCACATACCGTCACTCGCGCTTCGTCTGTGCTGAAAGAGGTTTACAACCCGAAGGCCGTCGTCCCTCACGCGGCGTCGCTGCATCAGGCTTGCGCCCATTGTGCAATATTCCCCACTGCTGCCTCCCGTAGGAGTCTGGGCCGTATCTCAGTCCCAGTGTGGCCGGTCACCCTCTCAGGCCGGCTACCCGTCGTCGCCTTGGTAGGCCTTAACCCCACCAACAAGCTGATAGGCCGCGGGCCCATCCCACACCGCAAAAGCTTTCCACCAAAGGACATGCATCCCAAGGTCATATCCGGTATTAGACCCAGTTTCCCAGGCTTATCCCGAAGTGCAGGGCAGATCACCCACGTGTTACTCACCCGTTCGCCACTCGAGTACCCCGAAGGGCCTTTCCGTTCGACTTGCATGTGTTAAGCACGCCGCCAGCGTTCGTCCTGAGCCAGAATCAAACTCTCCAAACAAAAACAACCCGGCAAAACCAGGTGCATCGCAAATCAGAGAAATCCGATATCCAACAACCAGTCAAAACTGGCAAAATAAAACAAAACCATCCCAAGCAGCAGGAAGACGGGAAGTCCCCCACCAAGATGGCCAAAAACAACAAACAAAAACCACCAAACACACTATTGAGTTCTCAAACAACA
>NZ_MVOC01000113.1 GCF_002043095.1 Mycobacterium sp. AT1
CCGTGGCCATACGGGCCGACCGCGGCGTCCAACCTGAAATGCCTATGCCGAAGACACCATCTCTTGAAGACCTTCTGGGGCGGCGAAAGTGGTTGGCGCGACCAGCAACTCGACGACGGCACCGTCATCTGGACCGCACCCGACGGCCGAAGACACACCACCACCCCGGGTAGCCGACTGCTCTTCCCCGAACTGTCCGAGCCCACCCAACCCGTTGAGGTGGGCCAGGCGCCGCCTGCGCACACCGCCGGGCTGACCATGCCGCGGCGCAAGACCACCCGCGCCCAGGACCGCGCCAGACGCATCGCGCAGTCGGGCCCAGGACCCTAGAGCGCGGCGGCGTGCTCGCCGGCGCGGCGGCCGAAGAACGACCCCTCGCCGAGTTGGGTGCCGCTGCAGTACCCCTTGCCATCCTGGGCAATGTTGGAGGCGCAGGCACCTGCGGCATACAGACCGGTGACGACGCTTCCGTCCTCGCGGAGCACCTCGCCGTCGAGCGACGTGGCCAGACCACCGACGGTGAACCCGGCGTACATCGCCTTGCCGAGCGACAGGTCGAAGGCACCCCATGGCCCGGTGTCCTGGGCGGCAAGGAATTCCGGCTGTTTGTGAAAGTCGGGATCCTCGCCCTTGGCCGCGAACTCGTTGTAGCGGTTCAACGTTCGCACCAGGTTGCCCTCCGGAATGCCGAGGGCCGCCTCCATCTCCCCGACGGTCTCCCACCCGTCGATCAGCGGAATCAATGGCACTTCTGGTCGTTCCAGGTGGCTTTCGTCGACGATGAGGAAGGCCGCACTGTCGGGTTGGTCCATCACGAAGGCCGACGTCCGCGAGTGATAGGAATCCTCGGTGACGAACCGCTCGCCGTCCTTGTTCACGATGATCCCGGTGAGCAGGATCTCCGGCGGGTACGGCGGTGCGGTGATGAAGATCTGGTCCATGTGCTTGGTCGCGCCGCCCACCGATTCGCCGAGGCGGATGCCGAGGCCGTCGTCGTAGGTGCTGCCGAGGACGAAGGGCTTCTCCGCGAGCTTTGGCGTGAACGTGGCCACCATCTCGGGGTTCATCACGAACCCGCCCGCCGCGATGACGACGCCCTTCGCGCGGATCGCCCCAGTGTCCTCGAAGTGCTTCCAGGACAGTCCGACGACGGCGCCGTCGTCGACGACCAACGCGGTGGCACCGGTCTCGTAACGGACGTCAACCCCGAGTTCGGCGGCGCGCTTGACCAGAAGGTCGACCACCATCGCCGCCCCGCCCAGTTCACCGGGCATGGGCACGGAGTGTCCGCGCGGTGCGGGTGTCGCCTGCTCGAAGAAGGGCCACACCTTTTCGTTGCCGGTGTAGGACAACCCCTCCGTGCCGGGCGGCACGACGACCTTGCCCGGGTAGTAGCTTCGCTCGAACTGGAACCCCAGCTGCTCGAGCCAGTCGAAGTGCTCGACGCTGCCGTCGCAGTAGGCGCGGATCTTGTCCAGCTCTGGCTCGCGGGCCGTCGCGACGAGGTAGTCGTACATGGCGTCGGCCGTGTCGTCGTGGCCGGTCGCCTTCTGGACCGCGGTGCCGCCGCCAAGGTAGAAGTGACCGCCTGCCATCGACGTGGTTCCGCCCGCCGCCGCCGCGCGCTCCAGCAGCACGACCCGCGCACCGGCCGCGGCCGCGCTGACCGCTGCGCAGCCACCGGCAATGCCGAACCCGACGACGACGACGTCGACCTCGTCGGACCAGTCCGCGACGTCTGCTGCGGCGACGGAGTCTGGAATCTGCATGCTCACACTTGCTCCTGTTTTACGTAGTCGAAGAAGGCTCGAATCTCGGACGGAATGTGCGTGACCTCGAGGTAGGGAACCCCCGCCTGCGCGGCGGACAGATACGCGAAGCGCATCCCGCCGGGCATGACGCCGCGGCACACCACCGACGCACCGTCCCGTTCGGCGTCGCCGAGCATCTCGTCGAAGCGCTCGGGGCTGGCGGCCTCGATCGCGACGTGATGCAGCCCTGGCCCCGAACCGTCGAGGAACTCGGAGTAGATGCTCTCGCCCCTGACGGGCTCGATCAGTTCGAGTTGGGTGTCGCCGGCGTAGGACAGTGACACGTGGGCGACGAAGTCGGCGGGCTGCCCGCGGTACGAGCAGGTGTCGGGGCCGAAGTGGACGTCGGGCATGCGGACCCACTTCTTGGCGCCAAGCAGGTTCGTCAGCGCCACCTCGGTGGCGCCGAGGTCGCGCGTCACCCAGGCAATCTGGACAGGTGTCTGGTCAGGCATCGCATTGAGGATATCTCCGGCGACGACCGCTGGCTAGAACGTGTTCTAGTTCAGCGTGGCGGCGGCGATGAGCAGCCGAATCTGCCCGTCGAACACGTCAGCGGGATCCGACAACGTGTCCGCGCCGTACTGACCGAAGGCCTCCAGGCTGATCGCCCCGACGAGCGCGGCCCACAGCAGGAAGCCCTTCATCAACGGGCCGTCGCCGCCGGGAAAGGCGAACTCCTGGCGGACGTTGGCGAAGTCGGCCGACGTCGACTGCGACGGCGCAGGGCCGGAATCCGGAACGTCACCCGCGGCGACGCCGTCGGCCACCACGGCCAAGAGCGCGCCGACGACGCGGGTACCAGGACCGACGGTGACCTCGGCGGGGGCGTGATAGCCCGGCACCGGGCTGCCGTAGATCAGCGCCCAGCTCGCCGGCCGGTCAATTGCCCAGGCCCGGGCGGCGCGCGCCATGTGCAGCAATCGGTCCTGCCACGATCCCTCGACCGCCGCGGCGGCCCGGGCGACGGTGTCGGCCAGGTCGGTGTATGCGTCGACGATCAGGAGGGTCAGTAGGTCGTCGCGGCTCGCCACGTAGCGGTACACCGCCGAGGACACCATGCCGAGGTCGCGGGCGACGGCCCGTAGTGACAGTCCGGCCGCCCCCTCGGTGACCAGATGCCTCCTGCCGACCTCGACGATCTCGCGTTCGATCCGGTCACGGGTTTCCTGACGCTTGCCCATGGATCGAGTCTCGCACAATTCGAGAGCAATGCTCTTGATTTCACCCGATCGATGTGCCACGCTTTAACGAGAGCATTGCTCTCTTTTCACTACTTTGAGGAGCTGGACATGACCACCCGATACGACGAACCCGACCTCGTGGCACGCGCCACCAACGCCGTCTTCCGCTGGCTGGCCGAAGCAGGAATCAGCATCGCCGGCACCCGAGCCCTACGCGTCCGCGGCCGTAAGACGGGCCAGCTCCGAGGGGTGGTCGTCAACCTGATGACCGTCGACGGTCGTGACTTCGTGGTGTCGCCGCGCGGCAACACCCAGTGGGTTCGCAACGCCAGGGCCGCGGGCGAAGTGGAGATGGGGCCCCGGTGGCGAGGCAAGACGGTCCGGATCAGCGAGGTAGCCGACGACGCCAAGCTCGAGTTGCTGAAGCGCTACCTCGACCGCTGGTACTGGGAGGTCAAGGGACACGTCGGTGGCCTGACCCCGCAGTCGACCGACGAGCAGATACGCGCCGTCGCGCCGTCCATCCCGATCGTCGAGCTGCTGTGACGGCTGCGCGTCAGGTGCCGTCGCGCAGCATCGTCGCGATCGTGGCGGCCGTGGCGGCACCGAGCTCGCCGGAGATCTGAATCGACTGCCCGTCGACCGGTTGACTGATGGCGGGTGCGGCGAGCACGACACCGTTGCGGACGAACGCCAACTGCTTGCCGATGTTGGCGCCGGTGTACTGCGCGAAGGCGGTGCTGGACGCCGGATCCATCGACATCTGCACGGTGTGGAACTCGCTGGTCGGCAACTTCGTCTCGGTGGCCCCAGTCAGGTTGAGCGCCAACGCAACCGGGCCCAGCTGGTACACGGCGGCACGGTCGACGTCACACACCACGATCGGGGCCTCCGACGGCGTAGGCGGCGGAACCGGCGGGCAGTCCTCGGGATTGGCCACCAACGGTGGCGCCAGGACGGGCCGCACCGCCAGCGGAATGCCGATCACCGCGGGAGTCGGCGCCGTCGGCACCGTCGTGGTGCGCTGGGCGGCCCGCCCCTGGTCCTTGGTCAGGAAGGCCATCGCGACGCCGACGACGATCGTGCTGACCATCGCCAGGATGCCGACCGTCGCCAACAAAGCGACCGCGATCCGACGAGCCGTCCACGGCTCCCCCGAGGAGAACCACGAAAACCAGGAATAGAGCCGGTACCGCATCAGTGGCTACGCCGGCGGCGGGACGGGCACGGTGTCGGCCGCGGGACTGAAGACGCCTTCGCGAATCTGTCGGTCCGTGACGTCCCACGACACCGCCGCGGGGTACTGACCCCACGTGCTGTTGAACATCCCGACGATGACGGCACGCCCGTCGTCGGCGAGCACGTAGACGGGGCCACCCGAATCACCCCTCTGACTGACGACGCCGTTGGCCATCGTGAACCACCCGTTGTTGACGGCCTCCACCGTGCCACAGCTCTCCCCGGTCACCACCCCGAAATGGCAGACGGGCTGTCCTTTCCGAGGTACCACCGCGGGGTCGAACGCCAACGTCCTACCGCCGGGCAGGATGTCGTTGACCTGGACGTCGGGCGCCAGCGCGATGGCCTCCCAGTCCGAGATCATGTGGTCGGTGGCGACGACGGCACCGTTGGGGGTGTCGTCGCGAAAGGTCGTCTGGCGGCCAAAGACGTTCCCGTCCTTGTCGGTGACGGCACCGGTTCCCCGGCAATGGCCCGCGGTGTATGCGGTTCGCGTCGCGACGTCCACGAATCCCAGCGTGCACCGGTTGGTGTCCTGCCGAATCTCCATCCCCGGGTACACCAGAACGCCCGGCGCGGCACCGGCCGGCCCGGCGGGCGAGAGCAGGGATGTCGCGACGGCGGCTGCCACTACGGCCGCGCGCACACACCTTCGGCGCAACGTCGTCTCCGCTCGGTAGGGGTCGGTGAACGGTTAGCGTACCGACGCCCCCGCCGGCCCGCACCGATTAGGAGTCGAAGCCAAGACCAAGGGCGTCGAGCGTGCGCAACAGGACGTTGCGGTGACCGGCCGAATGGTCGGCCCGGTCCAGCGACCATCGCGTCGCCTGGATGCCGACGCTCGCAAGCGGTTCCGGCGGAAAGGGCAGCGGCTTTTGGCGCACCATCTGTAGCTCCGTCCGCGGCGTCGGCGTCCCGCCCAGCAGGTCGAGGCAGACGTCGGCGGCGAACCGGGCAGCGCCGACGCCGAGTCCGGTGAACCCGTTGACGTAGGCGACCCGGTCGTCGCGGGCCAGGCCCCAGTGCGCGCAGAACCGGGTGTTGGTGTCGATGGCGCCTGCCCACCGGTGACTGAAGCGGACGTCCTCCAGCTGCGGGAAGGTGATGAAGAAGTGGGCGGCGAGCCTGCGGTACGTCTCCTGCCGGTCTTCGTACTTCGCGTCGACCCTGCGACCGAAGTGGTAGACGGCGTCGTAGCCGCCGAACACGATCCGGTTGTCCTTGGTCATGCGGTAGTAGTGGAACTGGTTGGCCGAGTCGCCGATGCCCTGGCGGTTCTGCCAGCCGATGCTCTGCACCTGGGCGTCGGTCAACGGTTCGGTCGACAGCACGTAGTCGTAGACCGGAACCGTGTGAAACCTGTTGCGCCGCAGCAGGTGCGGGAAGACGTTGGTGGCCAGCACGACCTGCTTGGCCGTGATGACGGCGCCGTTGGCGGCCACCTGAATCGACGCGGTGCCAGAGCTCAACGACGTCGCGTTGGTGTGCTCGTAGATGGTGACGCCGGCCTCGGTGCACGCGCGGGCCAATTCGAGAGCGAGCTTGGCGGGGTGCACTATTGCGCACGTGTCTGCCTCTAGCAGCCCAGCGAGGAACGTCGGCGAATGGACCTCCGCGCGCACCGCATCGCCGTCGAGGAACTCACCGTCCCCCTCGGCCGCGGCCTCCTGGAGCCACGCCACCTGGTGCGGTTCGGTCGCGACCGCGAGCATGCCGCTGCGTTGCCATTCGACGTCGAGGCCGAGTCGTTCGATCTCGGCCTGCATGCCGTCGAGGTTCTCCACCCCCATGGCCTCGATTCGGTCGATCTCGTTGGGCCAGCGCGTCTTTCCGTTCTCGTGACCGTGGGTGAGGCTGGCCTCGACGAAGCCGCCGTTGCGACCGGAGGCCGCCCACCCGACGCGGTGGGCGTCGATCACCACGATGCGTCGGTCGGGATCACGTTGGGCGGCATGCAGTGCCGTCCACAGTCCGACGTATCCGCCTCCGACGACCAGGAGGTCACACGCCGTCGACTGCGACAGGGTCGGGTGCTCGGGCCGCTCGAGGTCCAACCACATCGACCCGAACGCACTGCCGGCAAGAGACCGCTCGACGAGCGCGGGGTCCACATATCCATCGAAGACGGTTTCCACGCGTCGATCCTACTGACGGGCGCTCGGCGCGTTACGGCATCAGGGCCGTCGGCCTACCGGAAGCTCAGCACGTCGTTCCCCCACGCCGCACGCAGTGGCCGGTCGGGATCCTCGACCACCACGTCGCTCTTGTCGAGCAACAGGGTGGCCCGATCGTCGTCGCGGTAGGGCCGCCAGCGCGGCTCCCCCGCCAAGCCGGTCGGCTCACCGGTGGCCGCGAAGTTCACCCACCGGGTGCGGATGCGCTCCGACAGCGCGGTGCCCGCCTTGAGCCCGCCCAGCTTGAACGTCGGATCCTTGCTTCCGGCCACGAGATTTCCCCACACATACGGCAGTTCGGTGGCGTGCGCGGCGCCGAGGCGCAGCAGCTTCAGCATCGGCGTCGCCCAGTCGAAGCGGTAGGTGAACACCGGCGCGACGGCGGCGTGGCCCTCGGCGAACCAGATCGTCGGCATCCGGAAGCCGATGTCGCGGGCGACGCCCATGCCGGGGGTCTTTCCCCGCCCCGGATACGCCGACATCAGATCCGCTTCGCTTGGCAGTTGCAGGCTGGGCTGCTCGGAGGCGATCCCGTCGAACATCGACTTGATGGCCGTCGGAGTGATCGGCATCAACGGCGACTTCATGAAGCGAAACAGCGCCGCCTCGTGCTTGTTGGTGCCGATGATCAACGGCACCGGGTGCGTGCCGCCGGCGCGCGCCACCGCAACGGGATAGTCGGGCACCAGCTCGCCGTCGACGATCGGCGCGTAGGCCAACGTGCCAGGGGTCCGCACCGGTACCTCGTCGAACAGTCGCTTCGAGGCGAGCAACAGTTCGCTCATCGGGACGTCGGGCAGGCGATCCACGTCGTCCGCGCCGATGCCGAGCGTGTCCAGGAACTGCTGCGCGATTCCTCGGGATCTACTGGAGTCGTAGACCGAGGTGACCGGGGAGCTCTGGGCGATGGCACTGGAGAACAGCCCCTTGGCGGCCGGGGTGGCCAGCAGCGTCGTCACGATGCCGCCGCCTGCGGACTCGCCGAACAGCGTCACGCGCGCGGGATCGCCGCCGAAGGACCTGATGTTGTCGCGTACCCACTCCAGCGCGAACAGCACGTCCCGCAGGCCGAGATTGCTCTCGAATCGCGTGCGCTCGGTGCTGAACGACGACAGGTCGAGGAAACCGAAAGCCCCGAGCCGGTAGTTGACGGTGACGATCACCGCGCCGCCGGCAGCCAGGGCCCGCCCGCGGTAGAGCGACTGCGCAGCGGATCCGAGGACGTACGCACCGCCGTGCACCCAGACCATCACGGGCTTGCCGGCACCGGCGTCGGTGTCGGAGCTCGCCCACACGTTGAGCGTCAGGGAGTCGTCCCCCTGCGGTGCGCCGAGGTCGAGCGGTATCCGCGGGTCGGTGGGCTGATGGCAGGCCGGCCCGACCCTTGACGCGTCCGCGGGTTCGGTCCAGTTTTGCGGGGCCTGCGGTGACCGCCACCGCAGGTCGCCGACGGGCGGCGCCGCGTAGCGAACGCCCCTCCAAGACTTGACCGTCCCGTCGTCGATCCCGCGGACGGGACCGTACGCCGTGTCGACGATCGGAGCGCGTGCCGATTGGGTCATGAAGGCGACGATAGCGCGCCAGGCTACGTTGACCCTGTGCGCAAGTGGGTGCTGCTTGGCGCGGCCATCGTGACCGAGGTCGCCGCGACGCTGGCGCTGCGGGCGGCGCACGACCACGTCGCCTGGCTGGTGGCCGTCGTCGCGGGATACGCATGCGCGTTCACGCTGTTGACCCTCGTCCTGCGAGAGGGCGTCCCCGTGGGCGTGACCTACGGCATCTGGGGCGCGACGGGAACGGCGTTGACCGCGGTGCTGGCCTCGGTGATCTTTCGCGACCCCTTCACCTGGCCGATTGCGCTGGGCATCGGCCTGATCATCGCCGGGGTGCTGTTCATCGAGTTCGGTTCGCGGCCAGGGGCTTCCACGCCGTGACGATGTGGTTGGTGCTGGCGGCGGCGATCGGCGTCGAGGTGTTCGCGACGCTCGGCTTGCGCGCGTCGGACGGTTTTCGCAAGCGGGCGTGGATCGTTCCCGTCGCCGCGGGCTACCTGGCGTCGTTCTACCTGCTGTGGCTGACGCTGGGACTCGGCATGCCCGTCGGCATCGCCTACGGCGTGTGGACGGCGTGCGGAGTGGCCCTCGTCGCGGTGCTCGCGCGCTACCTCTTCGGTGACCCGCTGACGGTCAAGATGCTGATCGGAATCGCCCTGATCATCGGCGGCGTCCTCACGATCGAACTGGCCGGCGTCGTCCACTGAGCACACCCGCCGCGGCGGCGATGGCCAACCCGACGACCGGCACCACCAGCAGCCCGCCCCTCAGGCTCGTCGCGTCGGCGATCATCCCGACGATCGGCGGCGCTCCGACCGAGCCGAGGCGCATCAGCCACGCCAACGCCGTCAGGCCGGTGCCAGCCCTCAACCCGGGCAATCCGTCGGCGGCGTGCATGGCGGCCGGGATGGCGGTCGCGGCGCCAAGCCCCGCGACGGCGAAGCCGGCGATGGTGCCGGGGACGCTCGGGAAGGCCAGCGCCAATCCCATGCCTACCGCGACCAGCAATCCGCCGCCGCGAGCGACCGCGCGTTCCCCGAAGCGGTCGACGACGCGGTCGCCGACCACCCGTCCGATGAACTGGAAGCCCAGCAACGCGACGTACCCGAGCGCGGCGACCGCCCCCGTCGCCCCAAGCCCGCTGCCCAGGTACAGCGCCGCCCACGAGCTGCCGGCGTCCTCGATGACGGCGCCGGCCATCGCGATGACGACCAAGACGGCCAGGGCGCCGTACACCCGCCAGCCGGGGCGTCCAACGGTTCCGGTGTCGGCGGCCGAGTCGACGGCCTCGTCGCGTCCCTTGAGCAGGAACGGGTAGGCGGCCAGCGCGACGCCGATGAACACCGCGGCGCTCACCCCGAGGTGAACGCCGATCGGGACGTGTAGGGCGATCGCACCGGCGGCCATGGCCGCACCGAGCATCGCACCGACCGACCACACCGCGTGCAGCGAGTTGATGATCGACCGTCCGTAGGCGCGCTGCACCCGCAGCCCGTGCGTGTTCTGTGCGACGTCGGTGACGGCGTCACACGCGCCACCGCCAAACAGCAACGCCGCCAACAGAACCGGGGTGGTCGACAGTCCGGCCGCGCACACCAGCACGGCGATCCCGATGGTGCACAGCAGCGCGGTGCGCGCCGATGTGAGCCTGCGGATCACCGCCCCCGCCGCGACGCCGGCGACCAACGCGCCGATCGGGAAGGCGGCGACCACGATGCCGTAATTGGTGTTCGACAGGGCGAGCTCGGTCTTGAGTTCGGGGAACCGCGGCACCAGGTTGGCGAAGATGGCGCCGTTGGTGAGGAACATCGCCGACACCGCGATGCGGGCCCGGCTGGTGCGGCGCTCGACGTCAGCTGTCACCACCGCCCAGACGATACGGGTACGCGGGGATGCCGCTGAACCGGCAAGATCGTCGCCATGACTGAACTGGCCGGCTCACTGGTCGAACTCGCCCGCCGCTACGGCGTGGCGGCCACCTACGACGATTGGACGGGCGGCCACCAGGTGGTCTCGGAGTCGACGCTGGTCTCGGTGCTGACCGCTCTGGGTGTCGCGGCGGGCACCGAGGACGAGCGTCAGACGGCACTGCGTGCCATCGACGAGGATCACTGGCGACGCGTCCTGCCGCCGACGGTCGTGACCCGGACGGGGCGGGCGACGTCGTTCTGGGTGCACGTCACCCACGGTGGCGACGTCGGCGGCTGGATCCGGCTCGAGGACGGCACCGTCCGCACGGGCCTTCGCCAGCTGGTGAACGACACGCCGCCCCGCGAGCTCGACGGGCGGTTGATTGGCGAGGCCAGCTTCGAGCTGCCTGCCGACTTGCCCATCGGCTACCACCGGCTGCACGTCACCGCGGGCGGGGTCGACGCCGATGCCGCGCTGATCGTCGCCCCCGACGCGGCGGCGTTGCCCACCTCGCTCGGCGGTGGGCGGACCTGGGGTGTGGCCACCCAGCTCTACAGCGTTCGGTCGGAGCGGTCGTGGGGCATCGGCGACCTGACCGACCTGACCGATCTCGCCGTGTGGTCAGCCTCGCGATACGGGGCGGGCTTCGTCCTGGTCAACCCGCTACACGCGGCCGCGCCGACCCCGCCGATGGAGCCGTCGCCGTATCTTCCGACGTCGCGCCGCTTCGTCAACCCGATCTATCTGCGGGTCGAGGCGATCCAGGAGTTCGCCTACGTCGGGGCACGCGGCGAGCTGCGCAAGGCGCGGTCAGTCGCGCAGGCCCGGGCCAAGAAGTCCACCCTGATCGACCGCGACTCGGTGTGGAAGATCAAGCGGGCGGCGCTGCGGGCGGTCTACCGGGTCAAGCGATCCGCCGGCCGCGACCTGGCGTACGCCGCCTACCGGGCGCGCGAGGGGCGCAACCTCGACGACTTCGCCATCTGGTGCGCGCTGGCCGAGAAGTACGGCAGCGACTGGCATTTCTGGCCCGAGGAGCTGCGCCATCCCAGCAGCGCCGCGGTCGCCGCCTTCGCGGCCAAGCGGGCGGACGCCGTCGACTTCCACCGCTGGTTGCAGTGGCAGCTCGACGACCAGCTCACGGCCGCGCAGGCGACCGTCGTCCAGGCCGGCATGGCGCTTGGCGTGATGCACGATCTGGCCGTCGGGGTGGACCCCAACGGGGCCGACGCGTGGGCCCTGCAGGACACCCTCGCCCTCGGCGTCAGCGTCGGTGCGCCGCCCGACGAGTACAACCAGCTCGGGCAGGACTGGTCGCAGCCGCCGTGGCGGCCCGACCGCCTGGTCGAGCAGGGGTACGAGCCGTTCCGCGCGCTCGTCAACGCCTTGCTTCGGCACGCGGGCGGCATTCGCATCGACCACATCATCGGACTGTTCCGGCTGTGGTGGATTCCGAAGGGTGCCGATCCGAGAGAGGGCACCTACGTGCGCTACGACCACGAGGCGTTGATCGGCATCGTGGCGCTCGAGGCGTATCGGTCGGGCGCCGTCGTCGTCGGCGAGGATCTGGGCACCGTCGAACCGTGGGTCAGGGACTACCTCGCCGAGCGGGGTCTGCTCGGTACCTCGATCCTGTGGTTCGAGCTGGACCGTGCCGGTGAAGGCGGCCCAGCCGGCGGTCCGCTGCCGCCGCGCAAGTGGCGGGAGTACAGCCTGTCGTCGGTGACCACGCACGATCTGCCGCCGACGGCGGGCTATCTGGCGGGTGAGCACGTTCGCATCCGTCAGGAATTGGGTCTGCTGACCCGCCCGGCCGCCGACGAGCTGGCCGACGACGAGGCCGAGCAGGCGGCGTGGCTCGCCGTGCTGCGGGAGATGGGGCTGCTTGGCGACGATCCGAGCGTCCAGGAGATCGTCAGCGCTTTGTACGCCTATCTGGGGCGGACGCCGTCGCGCCTGCTTGCGCTGGCCCTTCCTGATGCGGTGGGTGACGTGCGGGCCCAGAATCAACCGGGAACCACAGACGAATATCCGAACTGGCGCGTCAAGCTGGCCGGGCCCGACGGCAAGGAGCTCCTGCTCGAGGACGTGTTCGCCAGCCCCCGGGCGGCGGGTCTGGCCGAGGTCATGCGCGCGCAAGTAACACCGGCACGCGAGTGACCGAAGTTTCTCAAGAGGCTGAACTGCGATATGTTCGCAGCCGCACCGAGACATACGGAGGGCACGTGAAGAAGATCATTGGGCTGGGGGCCGTCGGGCTCTTCGTTCCGGCCGCCATTGCTTCCACGGCCATTGCGTCCGTGGCCCTGCTCGGTCCTGCCGTCGCCACCGCGGCCCCGGCCACCTCGAGCTCGGCCAACGTCGTCGGCGAGCCGTACTACAAGGCCGTCGGGATTCTCAAGAGTCAAGGGTTGCGCGCGACGTTCGGCGGCTCGTTCGGCAGTGACCTGCCGCAGTCACAGTGCATCGTCAGCCAGCAGAAGGCCCTGAAGAGCAAGATGATCTTGATGCTGGACTGCACCACGGCGGCGGCGAAGGACGCAGCGGGTGCGGCTCCTGCAGCACCTGCCGCCCCCGCTCCCGGCACCTCGGGCAGTGGTCAGGGCACCTACGGCGGCCCCATCGGGGTTCCCGTCCCCGTCGGCTGACGGCCCAAGAACCCGGTACCCGCGGTCCCACCTAGGGGTTCGAACCGCGTAGACTCACCTTCCGTCACCTGACGACGAAGGGGCTGCGATGTTGCGACCACGGCGTTTCCACACGGTCATCGATCCCGGGCCAGTGCAGATCCAGGCACGGCAAGTGCACTTCGACATCCACGACGTTCCTCTGCACTGGATTCCCGACCACCCCGTGGCGTCGAACATGATCAGCCTGCTCAACGTGATCTTGCCGGCCGCGGAACGCTGGTTCGTCGCGGCCTACAACGAGGCGCTGCCGCTGGTCAAGGATCCCAAGCTGGCCGAGGACATGCGCGGATTCATCGGCCAGGAGGCCACCCACGCCGACGTGCACGACAAGGTGCTGCACGAGTACATGGTCGGCCACGGGGTCGACGTCAAGCCGATCCTCGACCAGATCGAGTTCGTGTTCGAGAAGGTGTTGGCCCCGGACCCCTCGATCACCGATCCCAAGCGCAAGCTGAACCACCTGTGCGACCGACTGTGGTTGATCGCCGCGATCGAGCACTACACCGCGGTGCTCGGCGACTTCTCGCTGAACTGCTCCTGGGACGACCACGGTGCCGACCCGACGATCGTGGACCTGTTCCGCTGGCACGGCAGCGAAGAGGTCGAGCACCGCATGGTGGCCCACGACGTCGCACACTACTTTCACGACAGCTACCTCGACCGCATCCGCGCCATGTCGATCGCCGTCATTCTGATGGCGACGTTCTTCCAGCGCGGCGCCTGGTATCTGTCGAAGAACGACCCGACCGTCGAGTTGGGCTGGTTCGAGATGCAACGCCTCCGGATGCGCGACTCGAAGTTGGGCCTGCTGCCCAAGTACCGGAAGTTGTTCGGGTCCAACACCTTCATGTACTTCCGGCCGGGCTTCTCGCCGGACGACATGGGGTCGACGGCGCAGGCCGTTGCGTACCTCGCCACCTCCCCCGCGGCCCGGGCCGCCCACCT
>NZ_MVOC01000114.1 GCF_002043095.1 Mycobacterium sp. AT1
CGTCGCCGGCGACGCGATGCGCCCGCAGCAGGGCCTGAACCTCCCAGGTCTGCGCGAACCGCGCGTAGTACGCCTCGTAGGACGCGAGCGTGCGGACCAGCGGCCCGCTGCGACCCTCGGGGCGCAGGTTGGTGTCGACTTCGAGCGGCGGGTCGGCGCTCGGCGTACCCAACAGCGCGCGAACCTGTTCGGCGATGGTGACCGACCACTTCACCGCGACGGATTCCTCTGCGCCGCCCGCCGGTTCGCACACGAACATGACGTCGGCGTCGGATCCGTAGCTCAGTTCCCCACCGCCGAGCCGGCCCATGCCGATGACCGCGATCTTGGCGGGCGGGCCGTCCTTCGGCGAGTTGGCGCGGGTGACGACGTCCAACGCGGCCTGCAGCACCGCAACCCACACCGACGTCAGCGCCCGGCACACCTCGGTGACCTCGAGCATGCCGAGCAGGTCCGCCGACGCCAGGCGCGCCAGCTCTTGGCGCCGCAGCGTTCTCGCCGCCGCGATCGCGCGCAACGGGTCGCTGTGCCTACTCACCGACGCGACGAGCGCGTGGGCCAGGCTCTCCGGCTCGACCTCGAGCAGTTTGGGTCCCGACGGCCCGTCGGCGTACTGGCGGATCACCTCGGGTGCCCGCATCAGGAGCTCGGGCACGAACGCCGACGTGCCGAGCACGTGCATCAGCCGCTTGGCCACCGCGCCCTCGTCGCGCAGCGAGGCGAGAAACCAACGCTGCTCGGCCATCTCGTCGCTGAGTCTGCGATAAGCCAGGAGCCCGGCGTCCGGGTCTGGTGCGTCGGACAGCCAATCCAGCAGCGTCGGCAGCAGCACCTGTTGGACCCGGCCGCGTCTGCCGCTGCTTCCGGTGAGCGCCGCCAGATGGGTCAGTGCGCTCTGCGGACCCTCGTATCCCAGTGCGGCAAGCTGACGTTCGGCCGCCTCCGGCGACATGCTCGGCAGGAGTTCGACGGCGTTGCCCTCGACGGACTCCAGCAGCGGTTGGTAGAAGAGCTTGGCGTGCAGGCGCGACACCCGCAGGCTTTGGCGCTTGAGTTCCTCCCGCAGTACGCCAAGCGAGTCGTGCTGGCCGTCGGGGCGCATGTGCGCGGCGCGGGCCAGCCACCGCATCGCCTCCTCGTCGCCGGCTTCGGGGAGCATGTGGGTCCGCTTGAGGCGCTGCAGCTGCAGCCGGTGTTCGAGCAGTCGCAGGAACTCGTACGAGGCAGTCAGGTTCGCGGCGTCGTCGCGGCCGACGTAGCCGCCGGCCCCCAGCGCCGCGAGGGCGTCGACGGTCGACGCCACGTGCAGCGATTCGTCGTTGCGGCCGTGGACCAATTGCAACAGTTGAACGGCGAACTCGACGTCGCGCAGACCGCCGGTGCCGAGCTTGATCTCACGGGATCTGACGCCTGCGGGCACGAGTTGTTCGACGCGTCGGCGCATCTTCTGCACCTCGGAGACGAAGTCCTCCCGCTCGCATGCCGCCCACACCATCGGCATCAGCGCCGTCATGTATTGCTCGCCGAGTTCGGCGTCGCCCACCGCAGGGCGGGCCTTGAGCAGAGCCTGGAATTCCCAGGTCTTGGCCCACCGCTCGTAGTACGCCACATGGGATTCCAGCGTGCGGACCAGCTCACCGCTCTTGCCCTCGGGCCGCAGCCCGGCGTCGACTTCGAAGAACGCCTCGCCGGCGAATCGCATCATCTCGCCTGCGACCCTGGCGGTCATCGCGTCCGCCTTCTCGCAGACGAAGATGACGTCGACGTCGCTGACGTAGTTCAGTTCGCGCGCACCGCACTTGCCCATCGCGATGACTGCCAGTCGCGGTGGGGTGTCGTCCTTGCACACGGTCCTGTTCGCGACGACGAGGGCCGCCGCCAGCGCCGCGTCGGCGAGGTCGGCCAAGTGCTCCCCCACCGTCGGGAACGGCAGCACGGGTTCGTTCTCGACGGTCGGGGCAAGGTCGAGCGCCGCGAGCACGAGCAGCCGGTCGCGGTAGAGCACCCGCAAATCGTTTGTCTCCGAGGTGTTCTCGGCCATCTCGGTGAAGATGCGGCGCAGCTCGGTCACACTCGGCAGCGTGATCTGACCCGACAGCAGGTGCCAAGAAGTCGGTTGCGCGACGAGGTGGTCACCGAGCGCCAGGGACGAACCGAGCACGCCGAACAGTCGGCCCCGTAGCCCGCGGTCCTTCACCAGGGCACGGTTGAGTTCGTCCCAGCCGTCCTCGAGTGCGTCCGCGAGACGCACCATCGTCCTCAGCGCGGTGTCGGCGTCGGGGGCACGCGAGAGCGACCACAACAGCTCGACGTATTCATCGGTGGTCCAGCCCAGCCGATCGAGGTCCGCACGCGCCGGAGGTTCGACCAAGCCGAGTCTGCCGACGCTGGGCAGCGTCGGGCGCTGCGTCGCGGGTTTTGCCACCCCCCCAAGGTAACGCAGGGGGTTTCGGCGACGGCACTACAGGGACAGGTACGCCTTCAGTTCGTACGGCGTCACGTTGCTGCGGTAGTTCTCCCACTCGGCGCGCTTGTTGCGCAGGAAGAAGTCGAAGACGTGTTCGCCGAGCGCCTCGGCGACCAGCTCGGAATTCTCCATCTCGCCGAGGGCGACGCCGAGGCTGCCTGGCAGCTCCTTGTAGCCCATGGCGCGGCGTTCTTCCGGCGTCAGGTTCCACACGTTGTCCTCGGCCTGCGGCCCGAGCACGTAGTTCTTCTCGACACCGCGCAGCCCGGCGGCCAGCAGGACGGCGAACGCCAGGTAGGGGTTGCAAGCCGAATCGGGGCTGCGCACCTCGATGCGGCGCGAGGACGCCTTGCGCGGCGTGTACATCGGCACCCGGACGAGGGCCGACCGGTTGGCCGCGCCCCACGAGGCTGCCGTGGGAGCTTCGCCGCCGTGCACCAGGCGCTTGTAGGAGTTGACCCACTGGTTGGTGACCGCGCTGATCTCGCTGGCGTGTTCGAGGATGCCGGCGATGAAGGACTTGCCGACGTCCGAGAGCTGCAGCGGATCGTCGGGGGTGTGGAAGGCGTTGGCGTCACCCTCGAAGAGGCTCATGTGGGTGTGCATCGCCGAGCCGGGATATTCGGAGAACGGCTTGGGCATGAACGTCGCCCGGACGCCTTCGGTGAGGGCAACCTCCTTCACGACGTAGCGGAACGTCATCACGTTGTCCGCCATCGACAGTGCGTCGGCGTACCGCAGGTCGATCTCCTGCTGGCCGGGCGCGCCCTCGTGATGGCTGAACTCCACCGAGATGCCCATCGACTCCAGCGCGTCGATCGCGTGCCTGCGGAAGTTGGGGGCCGAGTCGTGCACCGCCTGGTCGAAGTAGCCGCCGTTGTCGGCGGGAACCGGCTCGGAGCCGTCGTACGGGCCGGGCTGCAGGAGGAAGA
The DNA here is from genome assembly GCF_002043095.1 of Mycobacterium sp. AT1. Taxonomy (GTDB): domain Bacteria; phylum Actinomycetota; class Actinomycetes; order Mycobacteriales; family Mycobacteriaceae; genus Mycobacterium. Next base: position 3,400 of record NZ_MVOC01000114.1, read on the forward strand.
ACTCGATCTCCGGGTGCACGTAGCAGGAGAAGCCGAGCTCGCTGGCCTTGGCCAGTTGCCTGCGCAGGACGTGCCGCGAGTCTGCCCAGGAGGGCGACCCGTCGGGCATCGTGATGTCGCAGAACATGCGGGCGGAGTGATGCTTGCCTGCGCTGGTGGTCCAGGGCAGCACCTGGAACGTCGACGGATCCGGGCGGGCGACGGTGTCGGATTCCGACACGCGCGCGAAGCCCTCGATCGACGAGCCGTCGAAGCCGATGCCCTCTTCGAAGGCGCCCTCCAACTCGGCAGGCGCGATCGCCACGGACTTGAGGTATCCGAGCACGTCGGTGAACCACAGCCGCACGAATCGGATGTCACGCTCCTCGAGCGTCCGGAGCACGAATTCCTTCTGCCGATCCATGTGCGAAGCGTAGGCACCCGCTGTTAATTCCGTGTTACATGCCTGCTGCGTATCGTGCGCGGCCACCCGCCGCGCGCGGGTCGCCTAACACTGAAGGTTCGGCGCCGGTGGGCTCGCGGCGACCAGGAAGGTGACGACGGCGGAGTCGACGCAGGCGTCGCCGTTGAAGACGACCGTGTGTTGGGTGCCGTTGAAGGTGATCAGCGACGCGTCCATTTCGCGGGCCAAGTCCACTCCGGCCTGGTACGGCGTCGCCGGGTCATGGGTCGTGGACACGACGACCACCTTGCCGGGGCCGGGCGAGGACGCCGCGTGGGGCGCCGACGTCGGGGGCAGCGGCCACATGGCGCAGGCGTCCCGGGGGGCCAGCCCGGTGAATTCGCCGTAGGCCATGAACGGCGCGGCGGCCCGCGCCTGCCGGTCGGCCTCGGCCCATACGGCGGGGTCGGTCGGATACGGCGAGTCGACGCATCTGATCGCCAAGAACGCATCCTGTTGGTTGGTGTAGTGCCCGGCGGTGTCGCGTTCCTGATAGTCGTCGGCGAGCAGCAACAGGTCGCCGGCGTCGGTGCCACGTTGCAGGCCGAGCAGCCCACTGGTCAGGAACTTCCAGTAGCGCTGGGTGTAGAGCGCGTTGACCGTGCCGGTGATGGCGTCCTGATAGCCGAGCCCCCGCGGATCCGACGTCGGACCGGGCTGTTGCACCAACGGGTCGACCAGTTGGTGGTACCGCGCGACGAACTGCGTCGGGTCCTGGCCGAGCGGACAGTCGACGGACCGCGCGCAGTCCGCGGCGTAGTCGTCGAACGCCGTCTGAAATCCGGCGAGCTGACGGACGTTCTCGGCGACGGGATCGGCGTCCGGGTCGACCGCACCGTCGAGGACCATGGTCCGCACGCGGTCACCGAATTGTTCGGCGTACCTGGCGCCGAGTTCGGTTCCGTACGAGTAGCCGAGGTAGTTGATCTGGTTCTCTCCCAGTGCCGCCCGGACGACGTCCATGTCGCGCACGGTGGATGCGGTGCCGACATTGGCGAGGAAGTCTTGGCCGGTGCGGGCGACGCACTCCTGGGCGATCTGCTGATAGATCTGCTCGATGCGGGCCACTCCGGCGGGGCTGTAGTCGGTGAGTGCTTCGCGGCGGTAGGCGTCGAATTCGGCGTCGCTGCGGCACCGCACCTGCGGGGTGGAGCGCCCGACGCCGCGTGGATCGAAGCCGACCAGGTCGAACCGGCGGGTGAGGTCGTTGTCGCCGAAGCTGCCTGCCATCGCCGCGACGGCGTCGACTGCCGACGCGCCGGGCCCGCCCGGGTTGACCATCAACGCGCCGATCCGGTCACCGGTGGCCGGTACCCGGATGACCGCCAATTGAGCTTGCGGCCCTTCGGGTTTCGCGTAGTCGACGGGCACGGTGACGGTGCCGCACTGGGCGGTCGGCAGCGCGGTGGCCGACCCGAGGAAGCTTGCGCACCTCCCCCACACCGGGGGCTGTCCGTATTGAAGCTCTGGGGAGCCCTCGGGGGACGCCGTTGCCACCGGCCCGAGCAACGTCGACGCCACGACGACGGCGGGCAGTGCCGCGATCAGCCTGCCCACCAACCACATGGCGAACATCGTTGCACGCAAAGGTGTTCGGTGGCCGAGTGGGGCTCGGCCAGACACTAGTCGGCAACCGGACGGTGATCCGACGGTGACCTTGGTGTCAGCAGGTCGAGCCGGGTGGCGGCACCACGACGTCGACGAGGTACTTGGCGGCGATGTCGTCGACGCACTTGTTGCCCTGGAACACGACGGTGTGTTGCGTGCCGTCGAACGTCAGCAGCGTGCCGCCGAGTTGCTTGGCGAGGTCGACGCCCGCCTGATACGGCGTCGCGGGGTCGTTCGTCGTGGACACCACCAGGACGGGAGGCAGTCCCGCTACGGAGATTCGGTGCGGCTTGGACGTGGCGGGCACCGGCCAGAAGGCGCACGTGCCGAGTGGCGCGTTTCCGGTGAACTGCCCGTAGCTCATGAACGGGGCGACCTCACGGGCGCGGCGATCCTCGTCGACGACGGTCTTGCGGTCGGTGATCGGCGGCTCGTCGACGCAGTTGACCGCGACCCGGACGTCGGTCGAGTTGTTGTAGTGCCCGTCCTCGTCACGACCCATGTAGAGGTCTGCGAGCTTCAGCATGGTGTCTCCGGAACCGTTCTTCAGCTCGGAGAGTGCCTGGGTCAGGTGGCGCCAGAGGTTCGGCGAGTAGAGCGGAAGGATGGTGCCGACGATCGCGTCGCTGTAGCTGAGCCCGCGCGGGTCCCTGGTCTTGGCGGGGTTCTGCACCAGTGGTTCGACCATGCTCTTGTAGACGTCGACGGCCTTGGCTGGGTCGGTCCCGAGTGGGCAGTTCGGACTCTTGGCGCAATCGGCGGCGTAGTCGTTGAACGCAGTCTGGAAGGCGGCGGCCTGACGGATGTCGGCCTCCACCGGGTCCGCGTTGGGGTCGACTGCGCCGTCGAGGATCATCGCGCGCACGTTCTGCGGGTAGGCCTCCGCGTACGCCGACCCGATGCGGGTGCCGTAGGAGTAGCCAAGGTACGTCAGCTTCTGGTCACCGAGCGCCGCCCGCATGGCGTCGAGATCCTTAATCACGTTTGATGTTCCGACGTTGGCGAGGAACTCGTCGCCCATCTTCTCGACGCACCGCGCGACGAAGTCCTTGGTCTCCGATTCGATGTGGGCGACGCCTTCTGGCGTGTAGTCGACCTGGTCGTCGGCGCGTTGTCTGTCGTTGTCGGCGTCCGAGTTGCACCACACCGCCGGCGTCGACGCGCCGACCCCGCGGGGGTCGAAGCCGACGAGGTCGAAGCGTTCGCGAATGGAGGCTGGCATCGCGCCCACCAAGGAGGCCGCCGCTCCGACACCCGACTCGCCGGGACCGCCGGGGTTGATGATGAGCGAGCCGATCTTGTCCCCGGTCGCCTTGAACCGAATCATCGCCAGCCGCGCCACGTCACCGTCGGGTTTCGCGTAATCGACCGGTACCGAGAGCTTTCCGCATTCGGCGCCCGCCGGGATGCGGACGTCCGACGCCGCGACGTCGCATTGCGACCAGTCGATCGGGGTGCCCGGCCTCGGCGTGGCGATGACGCCACGTCCGTCGACCACCGTGCTGCAGCCGGCCACCAGCAACACCACTAGGGCGGCCGCGAGGACCCCGCGTCTGAGGTTCATGGCTGTCATGCTGCCATGGCGCGTCGTCAGCCCAGTTGAGGGTGTTACCGAGTGGCGGCCAACAACTCCTTGAGCGCCACTTCGAAGTCGTCGGCCATGTCCCACAGATCGGGGAGCAGTTCGGGGCAGGAGATCAGGCCGACGTCGAGGGTGCCGTTCAGTGACATCACGGTGATGTTGAGCCCGGACCCGTGGAAGATCGGCCCGAGCGGGTACATCGCGTTGACCTTGGCACCGAGGAAGTACAGCGGCACCTGCGGCCCCGGCACGTTGGACACCACCAGGTTGTGCACGGGGGCAGCACTCGTCAGCCGGCTCGACGCGTAGACGCGCATCGCCACGCCGAACACCGCGGGCGCCGCGAACTGTGACCAGTCCTGTAGGAGCGTCGCCCCGATCGCCGCACTGTGTTGTTTGGCGACGGAATTCGCGCCGGCGATCGCCCTGAGCCGCTCGCCGGGATCGTCGACGTCGGTGTGCAGACTGGCGAACATGCCGGAGACCTGGTTGCGACCGGGCCGGTCGGACTTGTCGTGCACCGACACCGGGACCATCGCCACCAGTGGGCTGTCGGGGAGCTCGTCGCGGTCGAGCAGGAATCGCCGCAACACCCCCGCCACCAGTGCCATCACGACGTCGTTGACCTTGACGCCAAAGTGGTTCTTGACGGTCTTGACGTCTTCGAGGTCGAGCTGGGCGAACGCGACGTTGCGGCGCCCGGTGACCGTCGCGTTGAAACGGGTCTTGGGTGCCGCGAAGGGCGCCGCCATCGTCAGACCGTTGCGTGCCCGACGGACCGTGTCCACCACGGTCGACAGCGTCGAGGGCACCACGTTGGCCAGGCTCAGGGGGCGGGTGGCGAACTTGAACGCGCCGCTGACGGCGATCTCGAGGTCCGATCCACCGCCCACCCCGTCGACGGGGTCGGGAGCGGGCGCGTCGGCTTCGGTGGTGCACAGCTGCGACATCAGGTTGGCCCCGGTGACGCCGTCGACGCTGGCGTGATGCACCTTGGTGAGGATGGCGAGCCTGCCGCCGTCGTGCGGATCGGTGCCCGCCACGTTCTCGATCACCCACATCTCCCACAGCGGCCTGCTGCGGTCGAGCGTCAGCGAGGCGATGTGTCCGCAGATCTCACCCAGTTCGACGCGGCCCCCTGGCGACGGAAGACCGATGCGGTGCAGGTGCCGGTCGACGTCGAAGTCCTTGTCCTCCACCCGCACCGGATGGTCGAGGTTGAACCGGTTGTCGGCGAGCTTCTCCCGGAACTCGGGCATGGCCTTGATGCGCAGGTTCAGGGCGTCGCGCATGCGGTCGAAGGAGTAGCCGCCGGGAATGGTCGACGTGTCGATCTCCAGGATCGAGCACACGTGCAGCGGCTGTGCGGCGGTTTCGAGGTAGAGAAAGCTGGCGTCGAGTCCGCTGAGCCGTTGCATGACGCTGATGTTAGGCCCGCTAGGGGTCCGGGTGTGAGGAACCGCACTCGATCGACGGTTCACCTTCTCTGGTCGGGGTGACAGACTTGGTGGGTCAGATGACCCGGGGACCCGGATGGGCCTCGAGGAATGAATCGACGAGATTGAGGACGACGATGTCTGAAATGACGGTTTACGGTGCTGCCACCGATTCGCAGGTTCCGGCTAACTCGGCCGCTCCGCGGACCAAGATCCGGACCCACCACCTGTTGAAGTGGAAGTCCGAGGGCCACAAGTGGGCCATGCTGACCGCTTACGACTACTCCACCGCGCGCATCTTCGACGAGGCCGAGATCCCCGTCTTGCTGGTGGGCGACTCGGCGGCGAACGTGGTCTACGGCTACGACACCACGGTCCCCGTCACCGCCGACGAACTGATCCCCCTGGTACGAGGCGTGGTGCGGGGCGCCCCGCAC
>NZ_MVOC01000115.1 GCF_002043095.1 Mycobacterium sp. AT1
TATTGAGTTCTCAAACAACAGACCAGATTCTTGCGAAGTTCCCCGTTTCGGGGCAACCCTGCCAGCTTAAACTATCTGAGCCAGAGAGTCAAACTTCTTTGTCCCCCGTACTGGGGCAACTCGATTAGATTAGGTCTTCCGCCGCAGCGAAGTCAAATCCGCTGGTCAGAGGCTTGGCGTCGCTGCACCGGCGTCTTGGGCTAGCTTACGCGCTCGATTTCCGCACCCAAACTGACCAGGTTCTCCACGAACAGTGGGTAGCCGCGATCGATGTGGAACACGTCGTGCACCTCGGTGTCCCCATCTGCGACGAGTCCAGCCAGCACCAGGCCGGCGCCCGCTCGAATGTCCGAGGCCCACACCGGTGCGCTCGACAGCTGCGGAATGCCTCGGACCACCGCGTGGTGGCCGTCTGTCCGCGCATCGGCGCCAAGCCGGATCATCTCCTCCACGAAACGGAACCGAGCCTCGAACACGTTCTCGGTGATCATCGACGTCCCGTCGGCGATGCACGCCAGCCCGATCGCCATGGGCTGAAGATCGGTCGGGAACCCGGGGAACGGCAGCGTCGCCATGTTGACCGCCTTGGGTCGCTCGTACTGCACGATGCGGAACCCGTTGTCGTGTTGGGTGACCGTGGCCCCCGCGTCGTGCAGCTTGTGCAGCACCAACTGCAGATGCGCAGGGTCGACCCCCGTCACCGAGATGTCGCCCCGGGTCATGGCCGCCGCTATCCCCCACGTGGCCGCGACGATGCGGTCGCCGATTACCCGGTGTTCGGTGGGATGCAGCCGGTCCACCCCGGTGATGGTCATCGTCGACGAGCCCGCCCCCGATATCTGGGCGCCCATCTGGTTGAGCATCGTGCAGAGGTCGACGACGTCGGGTTCACGCGCTGCGTTGTGGATCGTCGTCACCCCCTCGGCAAGGACGGCCGCCATCAGGATGTTCTCGGTGGCACCCACCGAGGGGAACTCCAGTTGGATCTCAGCGCCCCGAAGGTGGTCTGCCTCCGCGACCACGCAGCCATGCTCGATGTTGCATCGCGCTCCGAGCTGGCGCAGACCGGCCTGGTGCATGTCGAGGGGCCGCGATCCGATCGCGTCACCCCCCGGAAGAGCCACCTTCGCCTTCTTGCACCTCCCGACCAAGGGGCCGAGAACGCACACCGACGCGCGGAACTGGCGTACCGCCGCGAAGTCGGCGTCGTACTTCAGCTCGTCCGGCGAGGTGATCCGGACCGTGTCGCCGTCGATGTCGACCGTGGCGCCAAGACCTCGGAGCACCTCGGCCATCAGGGGGACGTCGAGAATGTCGGGCGAATTCGTGATCGTGCTGGTGCCCTCTGCCAACAGGGCCGCCGCCATCAACTTAAGGACGCTGTTCTTGGCACCACCCACGGCAACTTCGCCCGCCAACCGGGTACCACCGGTCACTACGAATCGCTCGCTCACGCGGCCAGTCTAAGCAGCGCAGACCAGCGAGAGCCGTTTCCGCCAATCAGGCCCGGGTACGGTTTCGACATGGGAGTTCACCTGACCCGCATCTACACCCGAACCGGCGACGACGGATCGACCGGGCTGAGCGACTTCAGCAGGGTGTCCAAGAACGACCCACGTCTCGAGGCATACGCCGACTGCGACGAGGCGAATGCCGCCATCGGCGTCGCCGTCTCGCTGGGCGCTCCCGACGAACGGGTTCTGGCCGTCTTGCGCCAGGTGCAGAACGACCTCTTCGACGCCGGCGCGGACCTGTCGACGCCGGTGGTCGAGAACCCGGAGTACCCGCCGCTGCGGATCACGCAGGACTACGTCGACCGGCTCGAATCGTGGTGCGACGAGTTCAACGAGCCGCTCCCCGCGCTGAATTCGTTCATTCTGCCGGGCGGCACTCCCCTGTCGGCGCTGCTCCACGTGGCGCGGACCGTCGCGCGACGGGCGGAGCGGACCGCGTGGCGGGCGGTCGACGCCCACGGCGATTCGATCAGCCCACTACCGGCGAAGTACTTGAATCGGCTGTCGGACTTGTTGTTCATCCTGTGCCGAGTGGCCAATCCCGACGGCGACGTGCTGTGGCAGCCGGGTGGCCCGAAGGCCTAGTTCTGTCGCCGGCGAGCGCGCGGCGACGGGCGCGACTCGAGCCATGACGTGAACGCGGTCAACGCGCCACGGTCCAGGGCGATCTCGTAGCCCCTTCGACTCTCCGGACCGGTGTCGCGGAGTTCGAGCACGACGATCTCGGCGCTCATGATGTCGAATTCGTCGCCACGCGGCGCACGTCGTGACACCACTTCGATGCCGCGTCGCGAAAGCCGACGGTCGGGCCACCACCGCAGGCTCGACAGCCGATAGAAGCCGGCCTCGCCGCCGCGGTAGCGCACCACTCCGTGCCGCCAGCCGTGCCCGCCAACGGCGGGAACGTCGCGCAGGATGGCGGCAGAACCGCCCACCTGACGCAACTTCCACAGCCGGTACGACAGCGCGAGCACGACCAGCAACAACACGCCGATCAGCGCGACCATGGTGATCATGGACGCGCTCATCGCGAAATCAGTCGAGCTCGCCGAGGGCGCGCAACCGCGCCCTGCCCCACGCTGCCGTGCGCTCGTCGTCGGACTCAGCGTCCTGCTTGGCTTCGTCGGCGTTGATCTCCGACTCCAACTGCGCGTTCTCGACCAGAATTCGGACGGCTTCGTCGGTTACGGAGAGGAACCCTCCGTCGACCGCGATGCGAAGGTCGTCCTCGCCCTCCCGCTCGACGCGCACCATGGCGTCGTCGACGAGCTGGGCTACCAGGGGGATGTGCCGTGGCAGGATGCCGATCTCGCCGGCCGTGGTGCGGGTGAACACGAACGTCGCATCCCCTGACCACAGCTCACGCTCGACGGCCACGATCTCGACGTGAATTTCAGTAGCCATCGGTCACCACCTTTCGGCTCGGATCGATCATCACAACTTGGCGCCGAAGCTCTCGGCCTTCTTGGCCAAGTCGTCGAGCCCGCCAATGAGGAAGAACGCCTGCTCGGGCAGGTGGTCGAACTCACCCTTGGTCAACTTGTCGAAGGCCTCGATGGTCTCCTTCAGCGGCACGGTCGAGCCCGGCTGGCCGGTGAACTGCTCGGCCGCCATCATGTTCTGGCTCAGGAAGCGCTCGATGCGACGGGCCCGGTTGACCAACTGCTTGTCCTCTTCGGACAGTTCGTCGACGCCGAGGATCGCGATGATGTCCTGAAGATCCTTGTAGCGCTGCAGAACGCGGATGACTTCCTGCGCGACCCGGTAGTGCTCGTCGCCGACCACGGCCGGGTCGAGGATGGTCGAGCTGGAGGCCAGCGGGTCCACCGCGGGGAAGATGCCCTTGGAGAACACCGCACGGGAAAGTTCCGTGGTGGCGTCCAAGTGCGCGAACGTCGTCGCCGGTGCCGGGTCGGTGTAGTCGTCGGCGGGCACGTACACGGCCTGCATCGAGGTGATGGAGTGACCACGGGTCGAGGTGATGCGCTCCTGCAGCTCGCCCATCTCGTCGGCCAGCGTCGGCTGATAACCCACCGCCGACGGCATGCGGCCGAGCAGCGTGGAGACCTCGGACCCGGCCTGCGTGAACCGGAAGATGTTGTCGATGAACAACAGCACGTCCTGGTTCTGCTCATCGCGGAAGTACTCCGCCATGGTCAGCGCCGACAGGGCGACGCGCATACGCGTGCCTGGCGGCTCGTCCATCTGGCCGAACACCAAGGCGGTGTCCTTGAGGACGTCTGCGTCGGCGAGCTCGACCCAGAGGTCGTTGCCCTCACGGGTGCGCTCCCCAACGCCTGCGAACACGGACGTACCACCGAAGTTGCGGGCGATGCGGTTGATCATCTCCTGGATGAGCACCGTCTTGCCGACGCCGGCACCACCGAACAGGGCGATCTTGCCACCACGCACGTACGGCGTGAGGAGGTCGACGACCTTCAGACCGGTCTCGAGCATTTCGGTCCGCGGCTCGAGCTCCGAGAATGGCGGCGGCTTGCGGTGGATCGACCAGTGGTCGAAGTCTTCGCCGTAGCCGGGCTCGTCGAGGCAGTCGCCGAGGGCGTTGAACACGTGGCCCTTGACGCCGTCGCCGACGGGCACGGAGATCGACTTGCCGGTGTCGGTGACCTCGACGCCGCGAACGAGACCGTCGGTGGGCTGCATCGAGATGGTGCGCACCAGGTTGTCACCGAGGTGCTGGGCGACCTCGAGCGTCAGCGTCTTGGCCATCTGCTCGTAGGTGATCTCGGCGTGCAGCGCGTTGAACAGCTCGGGCACCGAACCACGCGGGAATTCGATGTCGACGACCGGGCCGGTGATGCGGACCACGCGACCAGCGGTCTTGGAATCTTCTGCGGTGGCAGTCATTGTCTCTTCGCTTCTCTTCGCTTCCGGGTGTGGGGTATCGGGGCTACTTGGCGTCGGCGAGCGCGTTGGCGCCACCGACGATCTCGCTGATTTCCTGGGTGATCTGGGCCTGACGCTCGCGGTTGGCCTCCAGCGTCAACGCCTTGATCAGATCGTCGGCATTGTCGGTGGCCGACTTCATCGCCCGGCGCCGCGACGCGGACTCGGATGCCGCGGCCTCCAGTAGCGCCGAGTAGACGCGGGTGGCGATGTAGCGCGGCAACAGCGCGTCGAACAGGTTCTCAGCATTTGGCTCGAAGGAGAACAACGTCTGCGGACCGTCGTTCTCCTGCTCGCCGACGTACTCGATCACCATCGGAGCGATTCGCAGCGCGACGGCCGACTGCGAGAGCATCGACTTGAACTGCGTGAAGACGATGTGGATTTCGTCGACGCCCAGAATCCCGTCGTCGCCCGCGTTCTCGTCGTCGTCGTCGACGCCGGCCATGAAGGCGGCGACGAGAACGTCGGCGATCTCGCGGGCCTGCTCGTAGGTCGGCCGCTCGGAGAAGCCGGTCCAGGAGTCCTTCACCTCACGCTGACGGAAGCTGTAGTAACCCAGCGCCTTTCGGCCCACCGCATAGATCACGGGAGTCTTGCCCTCGTCCCGCAGCAGCGCGAAGAGCTCTTCGGACTGCCGCAGCACGTTGGCGTTGTAGGCCCCGCAGAGCCCCCGGTCGGAGGACACGACGAGCACAGCGGCGCGCTTGGGCGACTCCCGCTCGACGAGCAGCGGGTGGTCCAGTGCACTGGCGCCCGCAAGCTCGGTGAGCATGTTGGTGATTTCGTCGGAGTACGGCCGAGCTGCCTGAACGCGCGCCTGCGCCTTGGCAATACGCGACGTGGCGATCAGCTCCTGGGCCTTGGTGATCTTCTTGATCGACCCGGCGGAACGGATGCGCCCGCGTAGCTCGCGCAGTGTGGCTGCCATGTCTCCTACCTACTTCTTCTTCGGCGCCGGCTTGCGGACCTTGACCGATTCCTTCTCGACGTCTTCTTCGTCCATCGCCTCGGTCTCGGCCTCGTTGACGGCAACGGAGCTGCCGTCGGTGGCTGCGAAGCCCTTCTTGAACTCGTTGACGATGTGAGTCAGCTTCTCCTGGGCGTCTTCCGGGAACTTCTTGGTTTCCCGGATGCCGCTGAAGATGTCGTCATGGCTGGCCTTGACGTGCTCGAGGAACTCGGACTCGAAGCGCTGCACGTCCTCGACCGGCACCGAATCCAAGTGACCCTTGGTTCCGAGGAAGATCGCGATGACCTGCTGCTCGACCGACAACGGGCTGTACTGGGGCTGCTTGAGGAGCTCCACCAGCCGGCTGCCGCGCTCGAGCTGAGCCTTCGACGTCGGGTCCAGGTCGGACGCGAACGCTGCGAAGGACTCCAGCTCGCGGTACTGCGAGAGGTCCAGTCGCAACGAGCCCGCGACCTCCTTCATGCCCTTGATCTGGGCAGCACCACCGACGCGCGACACCGACACACCGACGTTGATGGCCGGTCGCACGCCCTGGTTGAACAGGTCGGACTCCAGGAAGCACTGGCCGTCGGTGATCGAGATGACGTTGGTCGGGATGAACGCCGAGATGTCGTTGGCCTTGGTCTCGATGACCGGAAGCCCGGTCATCGATCCGCCACCCAGCTCGTCGGACAGCTTGGCGCACCGCTCCAGCAGACGGGAGTGGAGGTAGAAGACGTCGCCGGGGAACGCTTCACGGCCCGGCGGGCGACGCAGCAGCAGCGAGATCGCGCGGTAGGCGTCGGCCTGCTTGGACAGGTCGTCGAAGACGATGAGGACGTGCTTGCCGTCGTACATCCAGTGCTGACCGATGGCCGAACCGGTGTACGGCGCAAGCCACTTGAAGCCGGCGGGATCCGACGCCGGGGACGCCACGATGGTGGTGTACTCCATCGCGCCGCCCTCTTCGAGGGCGCGCTTGACGCTGGCGATCGTGGTGCCCTTCTGGCCGATCGCGACGTACACGCAGCGGACCTGCTGCTTCGGGTCGCCGGTCGCCCAGGCTTCACGCTGGTTGAGGATCGTGTCGACGCAAACCGCGGTCTTGCCGGTCTTGCGGTCACCGATGATCAGCTGACGCTGGCCACGGCCGATGGGCGTCATCGCGTCGATGGCCTTGATGCCGGTCTGCAACGGCTCCTCGACGCCCTGACGCTGAACCACCGAGGGCGCCTGCAGTTCCAGCGCACGACGGATGTCGGTGTCGATGTCGCCCTGGCCGTCGATGGGCTGGCCCAGCGGGTTCACCACGCGGCCCAGGAATCCGTCGCCGACGGGTACCGAGAGCACCTCGCCGGTGCGCTTGACCTGCTGGCCCTGTTCGATCTTCTCGAAGTCGCCGAGGATGACCGCACCGATGCTGTGCTCGTCGAGGTTCAGTGCGACACCGAGAACGCCACCGGGGAACTCGAGGAGTTCCTGGGTCATGACCGAGGGCAGGCCCTCGACGTGGGCGATGCCGTCACCGGCGTCGATGACTGTGCCGATCTCTTCGCGCTCGGTGTCGGCGGAGAACGAGGACACGTACTCCTCGACGGCACCTTCGATGTCAGCAGCGGAGATTGTCAACTCTGCCATGTTCTTGGTCTTCCTACCTTTTGGATTGGATTGTGGGTCAGTCGGGCAGCTGGGTCTGAGCGGCCGCCAGCCGGGATGCGATGGAACCGTCGATCACTTCGTCGCCGACGGTGATCGAGAGGCCACCGAGCACCTCGGGATCGACGTTCAGCTGGACCGCAACCGGGTGGCCGTAGATCCGGGTCAGCAGTTCGGCGAGCCGATCGCGCTGGGCGTCGGTCAGCTCGGCGGCCGCGTCGACGTGGGCGACGACTTCGCCACGGCGGGCGACGGCCAGCTCGGCCAGGTCCACCACGGCCTCGTCGGCACGTTCGCCGCGCAGCTGGCCAATGGTCTGCTTGAGCAGAGCCGCGGCCGTACCGTCGACGCCCGATCCCCCGACGACCTTGTCCAAGAGGGCGATTCGGCCGTCCAGCGGAGTCGTGTAGTCGCTGAGAAGGGCGGTCAGGCGTGGCTCGGAGTCCAACACCCGGCCGAACCGGAAGAGCTGCTCTTCGACCTCGTCGACCTGGTTCTCGAGCTCGGCACGCTTGAGGAGCGCGAGCCGGGCCAGGTGTTCGATGCCGTCGACGAAGTCCGCCGCGGCCGACCAGCGCTGGGACACGGCGGTCCGCAGCAACTGGAGCGTGTGCTCGTCGACCTTGTTCGAGAACAGCCGGTCGGTCAGACGCACCTTCGCGTCGGAGTCGTCGTTGTGCTCGGTGAGGTGCCTGGTGAGGGTCGGCTCTGCGCCGAGCACACCCACCACTCCGGTGAGTTCGTCGGCGACGGTGGTCAGACTCGCCGCATCCAGGTTGCCTGCGACGTCGTCGAACGCCTTGGTGAGCTCCTCGAAGGCGGCCCGGCTGGCGGCACGAAGCCGAGCCGAGACACCCGTTTCGATCGCCACCGAGGACGGCGCCATCTGGTCGAGCTCGTCGAGGAAGCGGTCGACCGTGGCCGCCTGGGCTGCGGGATCGGCCACGTGCGCCCGAACCAGCGCGTCGGCCTTGTCGACCGACTCCTGGCCCAATCCCTGCCGCAGCTGCCTGATCAACTGCTGCCGCATGAGCTGAACTTGTTGCGCGCCTTGAGTCTTCAGCCGCTCGGCTTCGACGACTGCCTGCTCTTCGAGCTGGCTCGCGATGCGCTCCGAATCCTGCCGAGCCTCGTCGGTCACCTTGGACGCCTGCGCCTTGGCGTCCTTGAGTGCCTTGGCATGCATGGCGTCGGCGTCGGCGAGTTTCTTTGCCGCCTCGGCACTCTCGGCGAGCGCGGTGCGGACGGCGTCCTGCTGCTTCTTCATCAACGTCTTCACCGGCGGCACGACGAAGCGCCACAGGATGTACACGATGACCGCGAAACCGATCAGCTGACCGATGAATGTCGACATTTAGCGGCTCCCGCCTGAGTTGACGTCAACGCCGAGGATGCGGCTCGCCAACGTGGCGGACAGGCCGTCCACCGACGACTCGAGCGAGGACTGCGTCGACGAACGCTGTTCGGACAACTGTGTATCCGCTTCGCGCACGGTCTCCGCAACCTCTCCGCTGGCCTCGGCCCGCTTCTCGTCGATCACCTGGCGGCCCGCGGTCCGGGCCTCGTCGCGAATCGACGACGCCTCGGTCCGAGCGCCGGCCATTGCCTCGTCGTAGTCGGCTTGCGCCGCCGCGACCTGCTCGGCCGACTTGCGGCTGTCTGCGGCGGTCTTGGCCAGCATCGCCTCTCGCTCGGAGAGGACCTTGCTGATCGGTGGCACAACCCATTTCGTGATCACGCCGAGCACGATCAAGAAGATGATCAGAATGACGAAGAAGGTGCCGTTGGGGATCAGGAAGTTGTTACCCCCGCCACCCTCTTCTTCCGCTGCCTGGCTGGCCGCCAGGATGTGGATGCCGTCCGCCAGGACAGTCGAACCGAGTTCACCCATGCCGACGGACTACGACAGACCCGGCGTGGCGAAGACGAACAGCGCCATGAAGGCCAGGTTGATGAAGTACGCGGCCTCCACGAGACCGACGGTGATGAAGAACGGCGTGAACAGGCGGCCCTGCGCCTCGGGCTGCCGGGCGATGCCGGAGATCAGTGCGTTACCGGCAATACCGTCGCCGATACCCGCGCCGATGGCGCCGCCACCCATGATGAGTCCACCGCCGATGAGAGCACCGGCCGTGATGAGGGCGTTTGGATCCATTCCTTTTTCCTCCTTGTGAGCTGGTGGGTGTCCACCAGGACTGCTGGTCTTACGGGGTCGAGCTGGCTTCTAGTGGTGCGCTTTCTCGTTCTCGTCCTCGTGGTCGTGATCGAGCTCCATCGACTGGCTGAAGTACAAGATCGTCAGCAGCGCGAAGATGAAGGCCTGAATCAGACCGACGAAGAGGTCGAACGTCTTCCAGATGGCATTGGGTGCCCACTGGATGTACCAGGGGAACATCGCGATGAGCGCCACGAGGATGCCACCGGCGAAGATGTTGCCAAAGAGTCGCAGTGCCAACGAGATCGGCTTGGCCAGCTCTTCGATGATGTTGATGGGCGCCATCAGTGTGACGTGGCCCTTGACCAACTTCTTGGCGTGGCCCCAGGCGCCGCGACGCCAGATGCCCGCCGCGTTGTAGCAGATGAAGACGAACGCGGCGAGGGCCAGCACGTAGTTGATGTCGGAGGCGGGCGCCTTGATCAGTTCGCCCGCGGCACCGTCGGAACCGCCGTATTGCACCGGCAGCACCGCGAGCCAGTTCGACACCAGGATGAACACGAAGATGGTGACGGCGAGCGGCAGCACGAACGGCGCGATCTTCATGCCGATCGCGGCCTCGACCTGCTGGCGCATCTGGATGGTGATGGCCTCGAAGAACAGCTGAACTCCGCCGGGGACGCCGGTCGAGGTCACCTTGGACTTGAGGAAGAAGGCCAGCGCGATGACGATGACGGCGGCGATCACCGTGGAGATGATGGTGTCGCCGTTGAACGTCATGCCCAGGAACTGAAATACGTATTCGTGGGTTCCGACGTGAATCGGGGCTCCACCCTCGGCGGCGAGGAAGGTCTCATTCATTGCCGTCTGCTCAATCCTTCGATTCCGATGCGGGCGTTTCTGCGACGTCTAGTCCGCTGGAGCGGATCTTCTTCATGACGGGGATGCTGGTGCTCATCACGAGCACGGCTTGGAAGATTGCGAGGCCGAAGAGCACCGCGAGGCCGTCGTGCTTTCTGAACACGATGGCGACGGTCAATCCGATGGCCGTGATGAAGAACAGCCGCATGGCCGAGTTGACGGCCATCTTCTTCTTCAGCGGGTGGTCTTCGGCGGTGATCGACTCGACGGCACGTCGGACCATCAGCGCATTGAGCAAACCGAGGACGAGGCCGAGGCCGAAGAAGACTCCGAAGAAGATGTGGCCGAGGAATCCCGAGGCCAAGAGGGCCACTCCGGTGAGCGCCACGCAAACGATCAGCAGTCGCATCGGCCGGAACGCCACGGATGGGAACACCAACGGCGCGTCCTGCGCTGGCGTCGTCACTGACTCACCTCAATCCACGCTTTCACGGAAGCTGTCCCCTTTGACAAACAATGACCCGGCGCGTGCCCGACGAGCGTATCGGAGGGCGGTGATCGCGCTGGAATCACCCAAGGGGTAGCTCCCTTTGTCGGTCGTACGTCGGCACCGAACGGCTCTTTCAAACCGCCGGGCCGGGCCGGCAACCCGCGAGGTCTTTCGGGTTATGCAGGCAACTTACCACATGGTAGGCACCCCTAAACGGGCCCTACTACTTTGCGTCGTATTGCTCAGTCTGATAACTGGCTGGGAACTTCTCGGCTCTTGCGAAGCAGTGGGATGAGGGTGATGACGACGGCCACGACGATGGCCGCAAGCATCACCGCGCCGGTGTATCGCGGGTCGAAGAAGATCGTGCTGGCGGCCCCCAGCGCGACGATGCCGACCCACATGTAGATCAGCAGGACCACGCGTCGGTGGGAGTGCCCGATCTGCAGCAGCCGGTGGTGCAGGTGCATCTTGTCCGGCGTCGTGAAGTGAACGCCGGCCCGGGTGCGGCGAACGATCGCCAGCAGGGTGTCGAGCGCGGGGACGAACAGCACCGCGACCACCAGGAGGAACGGGGAAAGCAACGCAAAGACGTCGCGCGCCCCGTAGGCCGTCTGCGAGATCGGCCCCGCTGCGGTGGTCGACGCGGCGGCCAGCATCAGACCAATCAGCATCGAACCCGAGTCGCCCATGAAGATCTTGGCCGGGTGGAAGTTGTGCGGCAGGAACCCGAGGCAGGCGCCGGCGAGCACCACCGAGATCATCGCCGGGGGGTAGAACAGGACGTCGCCGCCGTGATCGCGCAGCAGACCGATGGAGAAGATGCAGATCGCCGCAGCGGTGATCAGACCCAGCCCGGCGGCGAGACCGTCCAGCCCGTCGATGAAGTTCATGGCGTTGACGATCGACACCGTCAGCGCGAGCGTCAGCAGGATCGAGGTGACCTGGTCCAGCACGATCGTCCCGACGCCGCCGAACGGGATGTACAGCACGCTCCACGCCACGCCCATCGTGACCAGCACGCTGGCAGCGGTGATCTGGCCGGCGAACTTGGTCAGCGAGTCCAGCCCCCAGCGGTCGTCGATGAGGCCTACCAGCATGATCAGCCCGCCGGCGACCACGACCGCGGGCATACCCGTCGAGTAGACGAAGCCGCGGTTGAGTGCGGGCAGCTGGGAGGCCAGCAGCACCGCGGCGGCCACGCCTATGTACATGGCCAGGCCGCCCATCCGCGGGGTCGGCTGAACATGGACGTCGCGCTGGCGCGGGTAGGCGACCGCCCCGAGGCGGGTGGCAAGGGTGCGCACCCAGCCGGTGGCGAAGTACGTGACGATCGCGGCGGTGAGCCCGACGAGAGCCAGTTCCCGCAGCGGGACGCCAGCACCGCGGTCCGACAACGCGAGCAGGCCATCCACGCGGTGAAATGTACTGGACCTACCTGAGACCTAGGTCGACGTCGCGTCCGTCAGCGTCTCCGCGTCGACTCCGAGGACCGTCGCGATGGCCGCCGACGAGATGGGGCCCTCGCGCAGAATGCGGGGTTGGGCACCGGTCAGGTCGACGATCGTCGAGGCAGCGCCGTTGGCGGATGGTCCGGCCTCCAGGTAGACCTCGACCAGGTCACCAAGCTGTTCGCGAGCGTCGGCGGCCGTGACGGCGGCGGGCCGGCCGGAGATGTTGGCACTCGAAACCGCCATGGGGCCGACCTCACGGAGCAGGTCGATCGCGACCGGATGCAGCGGCATCCGCAACATGACGGTGCCCTGCGCGTCGCCGAGGTCCCACTGCAGCGACGGCGCCTGCTGCACGACGAGGCTGAGCGCCCCCGGCCAGAACGCGCGGATGAGTTCTCTCGCCGACTCGGGCACCGAGTACACCAACCCGTCGATGGTGTGCCAGGACCCGACGAGGACGGGGACGGGCATGTCGCGGCCGCGGCCCTTGGCGGCCAGCAGTGCGGCAACCGCGGCTCCGTCGAACGCGTCGGCGCCGATGCCGTAGACGGTGTCGGTGGGCATCACCACGAGGCGGCCGCCCTTGAGCGCGCTGATCGCCGACGCGATGCCGGTGGATCGTTGGGTCTCGTCCGCGCAGTCGAATACCTCAGCCATGAGCTCTAGCCTGCCTCTTCCTCGTTGCAGTGACGAACCGGGGGCGACCGGCGAGATCCCGACGCGACGTCACGTCGGTGAAGGCACCGGAGCGTTCGAAGAGGGCGACGGTCGCCGCCGCGGTGTCGTCGTCGTGCTCGACGCCGACACAGGCACCGGGGCGCAGCAGCCGGGCAGCAAGGGTGACGATCGGCCCGATGACCCGCATTCCGTCGGGACCGCCGAACAGCGCGTGGGCCGGATCGTGTTCGGCCACTTCGGGATCCAGCACGGCACCGTCGGGAATGTACGGGGGGTTCGAGACCAGCAGGTCGACGCTGCCGTCGCGCTCGCTCAGCAACCCGGGACTGGTCACGTCGGCCTCGACGAGCTCGACGTCACGGCTTGCACAGTTGCGCCTGGCATACGACAGCGCTTCTGGCGAGTCCTCGACGGCGACGACGTGGGCGCCGGGTGTCCCGTCGGACAGGGCGGCGGCCAACGCTCCCGATCCGGTGCAGAGGTCTACGATCACCGGCGAATTCGGAAGTCGTTGCTTGAGAGCCCATTCCAGCAACGCCTCGGTCTCCGGTCGCGGGATGAAGACGCCAGGTCCCACGGCCAAGAGCAGCGGACCGAAGGCCGCGGTGGCGGTGAGGTGCTGCAGCGGAATCCGGCGCGCCCGGGCGTCGACCAGCGTGCGGTAGCCGTCGTAGAAGGCGTCATCGGGATCGTGGAACCGCAGCACGCCGCGATTCACGCCCGCGACGTGTGCGGCGAGCAGTTCGGCGTCGACGTGTGCGCTGTCGATTCCTGCCTGCGCTAGCGTGCGTGCCGCATCGTCGATGGCCCGCCGCAGGCGCGTCATGTCTCCTGCAGCCTGGCTTGTCTGTCGGCGGAGGCCAACGCGTCGAACATCGCGTCGAGGTCCCCGTCGAGGACCTGGTCGAGGTTGTGCGCCTTGAACCCCACGCGATGGTCGGTGATCCGGTTCTCGGGGTAGTTGTAGGTCCGGATGCGTTCGCTGCGGTCGACGGTGCGGATCTGGCTGGCGCGATCGGCCGACGCGTCTGCGGAGGCCTGCTCCTCGGCGAGTGCCTGAAGGCGCGCGGCCAGCACGACCATCGCGCGCGCCTTGTTTTGCAGCTGCGAACGTTCGTTCTGACACGTGACGACGATGTTGGTCGGCAGGTGCGTGATGCGGACCGCGGAGTCGGTGGTGTTGACGCCCTGGCCGCCCTTGCCCGAGGACCGGTAGACGTCGATGCGTAGGTCGGATTCGTCGATCTGGACGGCGGCGACGTCCTCGGGCTCGGGGTACACCAGCACCCCCGCCGCGGAGGTGTGCACGCGGCCCTGCGACTCGGTGACGGGCACCCGCTGCACGCGGTGCACGCCGCCTTCGAACTTGAGACGGGACCAGACGCCGTCGGCAGTGTCGCCCTTGCTGGCGATCTGGAGCGTCGCGTCCTTGTAGCCGCCGAGATCGGAGAAGGTCTCGTCGAGCACGGTGACGTTCCAGCCGTGTCGCTCGGCGTATCGGATGTACATGCGGGCGAGATCGGCGGCGAACAGGGCCGATTCCTCGCCGCCCTCCCCCGACTTCACTTCCATCACGACGTCGTCGGCATCGTGCGGGTCACGGGGGGCCAGCAAATCGCTGAGCTGCTGTTCGAGTTCGGCGACGCGCGTGGTCAGTTCGGGCACCTCGGCGGCGAAGGAGGCGTCCTCGGTCGCGAGCTCCTTGGCGGCCTCGAGGTCACCGCGGGCGGTTTCCAGCTTGCGGTGGGTGGACACGATCGGCGCCAACTGCGCGAAGCGGCGGCCCACCCTGCGGGCGGCACCGGCGTCGGCGTGCAGCGCCGGGTCCGAGAGTTGAGTTTCGAGGTCGGCGTGCTCGGCGAGGAGCGCGTCGACCCTCGTCGCCGAATCGGTGGCCGCCATCGTGCCTTCTCCCTTTCAAACCGTGACCGGAAACGCAATCGGCGCCCGATCCCGTCGACGAATGCGACAGGACGGGCGCCGATGGGACAGCTACTTGTCGGCTTCGACCTTCTCAGCGGCGCCAGCGCGCTTTCCGTAGCGCTTCTCGAAGCGTGCGACGCGGCCGCCGCTGTCGAGAATCTTCTGCTTGCCGGTGTAGAAGGGGTGGCACTGGGAGCAGACCTCGACCACGATGTGGCCGCTCTCCTTGGTGCTACGCGTCTGGAAGCTGTTTCCACAGCCACAGACCACGTTGGTCTCTACGTAGTTGGGGTGAATACCCGATTTCATGTTGGTCCTCTTCTATCGTTGGCCGCCGGGTCGCCCGAGATCCTGACCTGATCTCAAACGTGAACCGGAACCGAGGGGTCGACGGACGATTATGCCAGGTCAGCCGTCAGAGTCATAAACGCACGCATACCGGGGCATATTCCGCCGAGCTCAGCGGTCCGCAGGGACCACCGGGTCGAAGCGGGCGCGGTCCCGGCGCCACAGCACGCGGTCAGTCGGGTCGACACCGAGGGCGACCAGCTCGCGCTTGAGGATCTTGTTGGTCGCCGTGGCCGGGAGGTCGTCGGCGATCCAGACGTAGCGGGGCCAGGCCTTCGGCGACATGTCGCGCTGAGCGCCGAGGAATTCGGCGAACTCCTCGGGCGTCAGGTCGGCGTCGTCGCGAAGCACCAGTGCGGCCATCACCTGATCGCCGACGTGCTCGTCGGGCACCGGGTACACGGCGACGCGACTGATGACGTTGAGCCGCAACAGTATTCGCTCGATGGGTGCGGTCGTGAGATTCTCGCCGTCGACCCGCATCCAGTCGCCCGTGCGGCCAGCGAGGTAGATCCACCCGTCGGCGTCCCGGTAGGCGAGGTCCCCGGACCAGTACATGCCGTGGCGCAACCGCTGATCCGTCGCCCCGGGATCGTTGTAGTACCCGCGGAAGAGTCCGCTGCCGCTGGTGTTGACCAACTCCCCCGTCGCCTCGTCGGCGTTGGCCAGCGCCCCGGTCTCGTCGAATCGGGCGACGGCGCACTCGGTGAGCGTTTCCGGGTCGTAGACGGCGACCCCGGGAAAGCCCTGGCCGATGGACCCCGGCGGGCAGCCGTCGGGCCGGGTGATGATCACGGCGGTCTCCGTCGACCCGAAGCCGTCCCACACCTCGCAGCCGAACCGCCGACTGAATTCCTCGATGTCGCGGTCGGCGGCCTCGTTGCCGAAGGCGATTCGCAACGTGTTGTCGTGGTCGTCGGGTTGTTCGGCTGTCGCCAAGATGTAGGCCAGTGGCTTGCCGACGTAGTTCATGTAGGTGGCCCCGTGCCGGCGCACGTCGGGCAGGAAGCGCGACGCGGAGAACGCGGCGGGGACCATGGCGGCACCCGCGCCGAGCGCCACGCTCCATCCCGCGTAGACGGCGTTGGAGTGGAACAGCGGCATGGCCAGGTAGCAGACGTCGGAACCGTCGAGGCCGTACCTCTGCACCAGGGCGCTGCCTGCGAACAGCACCATCGCATGGGGCACCTCGACGGCCTTGGGCTCCCCGCTGGTCCCCGAGGTGAAGATCATCATGAAGGTGTCGTCGGCGCCGACTTCGCGGTGCGGCACCAGCGCTGGCGCGGCACGGAGTCGCCCGGCCCACTCCTCGCTACCCGTGTCGACGACGAGGACGCCGGGCAGGTCGAGGCCGTCGAGCAGGTGGCGGTGCTCGGGGTCGGTGAGCAGCAGTTGGCAGTCGACGCGGGCGACGTCGCGGGCGATCGCCTCGCCGCGTCGGGTGGTGTTGATCCCGCACAGGACGTAGCCGCCCAGACCGGCGGCGGCCAGCGCAGTGAGCATGCCGGGGCTGTTGCCCATGAGGACGCCGACGTGAAGGGGTCGCGACGGGTCTGCCACGGCAATGACCGCCGAGGCGTGTTCGCTCGCCTCGGCGATGTGCTGCCGCCAGGTCCACGACGCGTCGCCGTACTCGACGGCGACCGTGTCGAGGTCGGCCCTCGTCCGGAGCAGCTGCTGGAGTGTGTCCGCCATCGCTGGCTACCTCGATCCGTGAGTGAACAGAAACTGCGAAGTGTCTACTGACGACCAGCGACAACGGTACCGTCTGGCAACGGGCAGAATGCACAGATCCACCCAACGCGCTGAAACGAACAGGAGCCCGCCGTTGACGAGCGCCACCGCACCCCGGCCGGCGGCCAAGACCGTGCGGGACAGGCTGATCGACGCGGCCGAGGTGTGTCTGCGCGCCAAGGGGATTCGGTCGACCACGGTGTCCGAGGTGGCCGAGGTCGCCGGCGTCTCACGCGGCTGGCTCTATCGGCACTTCCCCGACAAGAACGCGTTGCTGGGAGCGGCCATCGTGCGACTCAACGAGGCGTACTGGTCGGACTCGCACGCGATGTTGGAGCAGATCGACGGCCTCGACGAGCAGATCGCGGCGGGCATCCGGCACGGGCGAACCGCCTACGCCGACCCGGGCGCCATCCTGATGAAGCTCCGACTGGAGGAGCCAGAGGAGTTCGCGGCATGTGCGGGCGCTGGCGTTCAGGGCCTGGTGCCGGACCTGGGCGAATTCTGGTCCAGATACCTCGTCGTCGCCATGGAACGTGGCGAGATCCACCCGGACACCGACGTCGCCGAGGCCTCGGAATGGGTTGCCCGCGCGCTGCTTACGTTGGCGACCGTGCCGGGACAACGACTCGACCCCACCGACCACGACGCGGTGCTGACCCACGTCCGCCGCTACGTCATGCCCGGCCTGCGCCAAGACCCCGCACTGGCCTAGAAACGCGGAAGGCCCCCGACGCCGTCGGGGGCCTTCGCGTTTAGATCTCGACTGGGTTAGTCGTTGTCGGTTCCCGGCGTGTTCTTGGAAACCTGGACGAGGAACTCGTAGTTGTTCTTCGTCTTGCGCAGCTGGCTCATCAGCAGGTCGATGGCCTGGTGCGAGTCGAGTCCCGACAGCACCCGGCGCAGCTTGTGCACGACGGCGAATTCGTCGGTGGACAGCAGCAGTTCGTCCTTGCGCGTGTTCGACGGGTTGACGTCCACCGCGGGGAAGACCCGGCGCTCGGCGATCTTGCGGTCGAGCTTGAGCTCGGCGTTGCCGGTGCCCTTGAACTCTTCGTAGATGACCGTGTCGCCCATCGAACCGGTCTCGACCAGTGCCGTGGCGATGATCGTCAGCGAGCCACCGTCTTCGATGTTGCGGGCCGCGCCGAGGAAGCGCTTCGGCGGGTACAGCGCCGTGGAGTCGACGCCACCGGACAGAATCCGACCGGAGGCGGGCGACGCGTTGTTGTACGCGCGGCCGAGCCGGGTGATGGAGTCGAGCAATACGACGACGTCCTTGCCCTGCTCGACGAGGCGCTTGGCGCGCTCGATGGCCAGCTCCGCGACCGCGGTGTGGTCTGACGGCGGCCGGTCGAAGGTGGAGGCAATGACCTCACCCTTGACCGAACGCTGCATGTCGGTGACCTCTTCAGGTCGCTCGTCGACCAGAACCACCATCAGGTGGCATTCCGGGTTGTTGACGGTGATGGCGTTGGCGATGCTCTGCAGCACCATCGTCTTGCCGGCCTTGGGCGGCGAGACGATCAGCGCGCGCTGACCCTTGCCGATCGGCATGATCAGGTCGATGACGCGGGTGGTCAACAGTTCGGACTTGGTCTCGAGGCGCAGACGCTGGTTCGGGTAGAGCGGCGTCAGCTTCTGGAAGTCGGGACGGTTCCTGGCGTCTTCGACGGGGCCGCCGTTGACCGAGTCAAGCCGCACCAGCGGGTTGAACTTCTGCCGCGGGTTCTGGCTGTTGCTGTTGGCGCCACCTTCGCCTTCGCGGGCCACGCGGACGGCGCCGACGATGGCGTCGCCGCGGCGCAGACCGTTCTTACGGACCATGTTCATCGAGACGTACACGTCGTTGGTGCCCGCCAGGTACCCGGAGGTGCGGACGAACGCGTAGTTGTCGAGCACGTCGAGGATGCCCGCGACGGGCTGGACGACGTCGTCTTCGCGCAGTTCGGTGTCGCGGTCGTTGTTGCCGCCGCCGCCCTGGGTGTCGCCACGCTCGCCGCGACGCCTGCGGTCACGGAACCGGCGACCGCGCCGGCCACCCCGCTCGTCGTCATCGTCGTCGTTGTTGTTCGCGTTGTTGTTGTTGTTGCTGTTCGCGTTGTTGTTGCCGCGGTTGTTGGCGTTGTCGTTGCGGCTGTCGTTGCGGTTGTTGCCACCGTCGTTGCGGTTGTTCTGCCGCTCGCCGCCGCCGTCGTTGCGGTTGTTGCCACCGTCGTTGCGGTTGTTCTGCCGTTCGCCACCGCCGTCGTTGCGGTTGTTGCC
>NZ_MVOC01000116.1 GCF_002043095.1 Mycobacterium sp. AT1
TGTTCTTCATGGGCAGGTTGTGAACGCTGAGGCGTTCGATGGGTGACTTGCCGCCGATGCCGGTGTGGGGTCGATGGTGATTGTAGAGATGGACCCAGGCTTGGTAGGTCGCTGCGCGTGCCTCGTCGGTGAGGTAGGTCTGGGCGTAGGCCCATTCCTGGTTGAGGGTGCGGTTGAATCTCTCCACTTTCCCGTTGGTCTGCGGACGGTAGGGTCGGGTCCTCTTGTGGGCGACGTCCGTACCGAGTGCTTCGGCGAATAGTGTTGAGCGATAACAGGATCCGTTGTCAGTCAAGACACGTTTGACGACGATCCCGTGGTCGGCGAAGTACGCCCTGGCGCGCTCCCAGAACGCCGCGGCGGTCTCCTTGCGTTCATCGCCGAGTATTTCTGAGTACGCCAGCCGCGAATGGTCGTCGACGGCGTGATGGACGAACGCGTACCCGCGGCCCTGCTTCCTGTTGTGGCGGTTTCCGATGGTGCGTCCCAGCTTGCGATGCCCACCCCCGTCGGGGATGCGCCCGAGCTTCTTGATGTCGACGTGCACCAGATCTCCGGGAGCGCCGTGCTCGTATCGCCGAGGTGATGGCTTGCGCACCGCCAACCCGGTGGCCTGGTCCAGATCACGCAGCAGCGGCATCCGGTAGCGGTGCAACACCGCCTGAACGGTCGATCGGGGTATCCCTAGGTGATAGGCGATCCGATGCGGCCCCCACCGACGGGTGAAGCGCAGCCCCAGGATTCGCGATTCGGTGCGCCGACAAATCCGAGCCGGGCTGCAGTGCGGGCGGCTGGAACGGTCCTGCATCGCCGCGACACCACCGGCGCGGTAGCGGTCGGCCCACTTCTTGGCCGTCGCCGGCGAGCACTGGAACCGTTCAGCGGCGCGGCGATGGGTCCAACCGTCCTCGACGATCGCCGACGCGAGCCGAGTTCGGCCCTTCGGAGTAAGACAGGCATTAGCGTGGACCATGAGGACCTCTCGGTTATCGGCGTGCGTGTGGTAACCACACCGATACCGGAGGTCCTCACCTACTTTCGGAAGCCACGCCGTTCACAACCTGCCTGGCCATTACA
>NZ_MVOC01000117.1 GCF_002043095.1 Mycobacterium sp. AT1
CCCCTCCGCAGGCGAAGACTACTTCGTCGATGTTGGTCTGCCCGTTCTTGGCCCACCCATTGGTGTGATGCACCTGCGCCCCGTACCCGGGCACCGTGCACCCGGGCTTGGTGCATCCCCGGTCGCGGGCGTGCAGCATGATCCGCTGCCCGACCGAGGCGAGGCGCTTCGTCCGGCCGAGGTAGAGGGCTTCGTTGGTGTGTTTGTCGAACACCGCGAGGTAGTGGTGGGCGTGGGAGGCCATCCGAATCAGATCGGCCATCGGGAGCAGTGATCCGCCGCCGGTGACACCACTGCCGCGGGCGGCTTCGAGGTCTTGCAGGGTGGTGGTGACGATGACGGTGACGGGTAACCCGTTGTGCTGGCCCAGTTCACCGGAGGACAGGACAGATCGTCCGATGGCGATGAGCGCGTCGTGGGTGCGTTGTCCGACGGTGCGGTCGTCGGCGTCGATCTGCTCCTGGCTCGGCGTGCCCGAGGTGCGCGGATCACAGTCGGCGGGGTTGCACATGCCTGGTGCGCCGTACTTGGCGAGGATCGGTTCGACGATCGCCCGCGCCTCAGGATCGAGCAGTGCGGTCAG
>NZ_MVOC01000118.1 GCF_002043095.1 Mycobacterium sp. AT1
ACGCCCCAACCAAGCAAAATGAGAGCACCTCACCCGCGCCGGACAGCGGCCATGTCCGCGCCGTGTGCCTGGATCTTCTGGGTCGCCGACTGCAGACGCTGCCGGGTGTGTCCGATCTGGTCCTGCATTGCTGCGAGACGCTCGTCCATCTGCGAGACCAACAGGACCATGTTGTGGGGTTCGCCGCCTTCGGCGATCACCGCCCGGGCGCTCGTGGTCGCTGTCTGTCGGATCGCGCGAGCGGAGTCGTTTGCCTGCTGAGCATGCGCCGCCGCATCCCGCACCTCGCCGTGCAACTGTTCGCTCAACGCCGTCGCGCGCGCGTCGTCACTGCGGTAGTTCGTCGCGGCCTGCTCGGCCGCAGCGGCCAAACCGCTCTGCCCGGCCGGAACGGCGACGCCAGCCGGTGCTGGATCTCGCCGCAGCTCGGCGACCTGGGGGTTGGCAGGAAAAATCGACGCAGCGGCAGCCAAGATGCGGTCCACTTCCGCTACGTAGCCATGCGCGAACTCCATGCCCACAGGATAAGCGGCCCGCCTGCCGACAAAGGTGCAGTAGGGCCGGTCAGTACCCCTTGGGCCCCCGCCGAGGGTCGGCTTGTTGAATACGATCGGCCAGGTTATGGCCGTCCAGTGACACCCCGTAGCGGCGTGTGGCGTAGTTGATGAACGCGCACGCCTGGCCAAGGGTGTCCCGAGAATTGCCGGAGGTTCCCGGTTCGCGATAGGCGTTGTACGTCGTCCGAATGAACTGGAACGGACCGCCAGAAGGGTTGCCGGCCCGCGCATTTGAATCCCAGTTGTTGAGCTGGTCGCGGAAACCCGATTCCCGCTTGCTGACCAGCATCATCCCGGCTTCCCAGTAGGCACGTGCCTCTGGATCACGGATTCCCTTGCGGTCCAGGGCGGCTCGGATCGCCAATCGCACGTTCTGCGCACCCTCTCCGGTGAACGACGAGGGGAAGTTCGCGCCGGTGGTGAGTTGGTTGG
>NZ_MVOC01000119.1 GCF_002043095.1 Mycobacterium sp. AT1
GACGGTTGCGGCGGCGGGCACGGCGGCCGGGGCCGGCGCCACCGCGGCCTCGGGAGCGGGTGCCGCTACCGCCTCGGGGGCGGGATCTGCAGGCGCTGGCGCCGGTGCCACGTCGGGAGCCGGCACTGCCGCCAGTGGTGCGGCGTCCGGCGCGGGGCCGACGGCATTCGCCGGGTCGATTCCTTGCGGGAGGTGCGCCTCGGTGCCGGGGATGGCGCCCGCGGCGGGCACGTGAGCCACCTGCGGATCGGCGACGAACTGGTTGACCGCCGTCGCGACGCCGCGAACGCCGCCGCCGCGGCCATCAGCATCGAGGCGGCGTTCGTCGGGTCACCAGCGGCTTGTTGAATCACCGGTCCGAGGCTCTCCATCGCGGGGAGCCCTGGCGCCTGAAGACCGCTGATCGGCAAGGGCAACGGCAACGGCGGCGCGGGCTCCGCGCTGGCGACCGGTTGGGCGCTCAGCACGAGCGCGGCCGACGCACCGAGTGCGATCAGAAGCGTTCTGGTCGATGGCATGACTCTCCCGTGATGTCGATGGTGGGGCGGCGGTGAGCGGTGAACGTCAGGGCAGGGCGGCGGTGGGGAAGAACAGCGGTGCGAGCGCGCCGTCTGCCGCGGCAGGCAGTGCGGGAGCGATCGCGGCCGGAACGGCGGCGGCGGCGGGCGCCACGGCCGTCGCGGCGGGGACGGGCGACCGCGGGAGCAGGTTGGCCAGCGGCAGGCCCGGGGGCAGCAGCGAGGTCAGGTCACCCGGGAAGCTGAGCTCCTTGGGGAGCGGCAACACGTTGTTCGCGACCTGCGGGATCTGGACCTCTGCGGTGGGAACCAGGCCGGCAGGCTGCGCTGCGGGCACTGCGGCGGGTGCGGCCGCGGCGGGCAGCAGCCCGGGCAGGGCCGACGTCGCCGGTGCGG